>CAJAUM010000071.1 GCA_903945175.1 uncultured Bacteroidales bacterium
TACGAGGTAATTTTGAATAAGATTTTCATTTTATAACGCTACTGACAGAGTGAATGAAAGCTTGCATACCAGCTGCCAATGTATGAAGCCCGAGGAACGAGGGCGAATAAGGTGGCAGGAGCAGCCTGGAAAACCGGAATAATATACTGACATTAAGCTGCCACGCTCTTTAGTGGCTGATTAATGACGATATAGGCTTGAGAACCTGCTCAAACTTCATAAAAGGCAATGCATTTACCGGTGCTGGCATCAGGAAAAGGATAGAAGTAACTCATTAAAGTAGCTTTTATGGAAGGTGAGCGGAGTGCACTTGACATGCACCGCTGGCATTCAGTGTTGATACAGGATAAGTAAAATGGGTGCATGGCAAGGGCGCTAAGCGAGGCCTGGAATAACAAGCTACCTTTAATGGGTTACAGATCGAGGTGAAAATGCTTTGCCGTTACTCATTGTACTGATTACCGAAAAAAGTATAGCCCTGGGATATCTGCCAATATTTGCACCCGAAGAATGAGGCGTGCAATAGGTGGCAGAAGCAGGCTGAATAACTGAGAAATTACATGGAACTAACCTGCGGCCTTTTCTTTCCGCTGGTTAGCGACTGTTGCTCCACTGGCATACCATGATCACTTGCTGTACCCGAAAAGCTGAAATTTTGAAGACTGAGCCAGGTAAAAAACAAGTAATGGAATGAAATTGCAGGCGATGGATGAAAAATTATCAGCTTGAGCGGTGCAGTATGTGATCAAAAACCCGCTGCCAATAGGTATTCTTTTCTTAATACTTTTTGGCGGCGGAATGGTCAGAAGTCCGGAATGAATATTCTACAAAGGACACTCGTAATACTTGTCAAAGCATAAGGCAGTGCATTTGCCGGTTTTTTTATACTGGGGATGGTTATGACGGGTGCTTTATGCAATACCGTTTTTAACGGAAAAATGTAGCGAAAACTGAGAGGGATGTGCGGCAGTATTATACTGCGGCACAACCTCGAAGTTGTGAGCGGTTAGGGAGTAAAGGGCTTGCTGTGGCAGCAAATGGAGCGTCTGGCGGCAAGGAGCATGTTGATTAACAGATTAATGGTTTTATGCCGACTGGCGCGGAATGCAGTGGCCACATGAAGCCCTGAAACGACCAACTGGAACTTGCAGGTGTTGCATAATGCACCATAAACGAGGCAAAAATGCGTTGCCGCAACACTTGGTACTGAAAAACGCTACCAGGTTGATTAGTAGTAACGGGCAACTTACTGTACCCGAATGGAGGTGGTTGCCGATTTTCAGGCATCCACCGGAATGAGTGGTGCAGTAGGTTGACCAGACAGGATTTGCATTCGGAATATGCAAACTGATGCCTGCCGCCGTTATTTTTTCAACGGGGGTAGGCAGTGACATAGGCTTGCGTCCCCATGCTGCCGGTATATACAGGTCAAGGGCAATGAGCGGCGGGGATTGGGCTGCATGAATAAATTATTGAAATGCAGTACCCAACAGCAGCCCAAGACCGTGCAAGCCGTGAATGGTATGAACGGAATAAGGCAGGCAGCAAACTAAAATTGCACGTCATACTGAAACCGGAAAACGCTGGAAAAGCACCCTCTCAATCCTCTCGTACTGCTAACCGG
The DNA here is from genome assembly GCA_903945175.1 of uncultured Bacteroidales bacterium. Classification (GTDB taxonomy): domain Bacteria; phylum Bacteroidota; class Bacteroidia; order Bacteroidales; family FEN-979; genus CAIVAT01. The sequence continues at coordinate 1,625 of CAJAUM010000071.1, forward strand.
ATATTTAACATAATTTGGTTATAGGACTGCCGCAGGTAAAAATGCCAGGTAATGAAAAAGCAGCCGGTGTGGGCAGGGATATGGCTGAAAAGAAGATCATTTATCAGCCCATAACGGTTGCTGAGCATTAACTGGCGTGCCAATAGCAGAGGGTGAAAGCCAGCAGCGGCAGCTCCTATAACGCCATGTTATGTTAATATAGACGGTCTCGTCCTACTGAGGGAAAGAGAATGCTAACTACCAGGGAACCTGGCTTTAGCCAGAAGCCAGCAGCGCAGCTGCTGAGGGTGGGTGGGTGGGGAGGAGGACTACTAAACGTGAACCAAATGGCACAATTGCCTTAAATACATGATGTATATTTAGTTAATTGCATATATGTCAATAATATTCATAAATATAGGTATACTTCTTGGTTGGCAGATTTTTGTCATCATATTCTATTGCAAATACAAAATTTCCGTTAAGGTCATGACTGTATATCATTTTATCTTCAAAATTCAGGGCTTCCGATAAAGAGTTTTTTGAATAAGTTTCTGCAATGATTCGATTCCCTGATTGACCATAAACATACCTGATTTTTGAGATTACTTTACCATTTTCATCTTTTTGCAAAAAAAATGACACCTTTCCCTCCTTATTGTATAAATACTCTGTTTGACAAGAATTACTAAGATTAAAATATTTCCATTGATCTGAAATTCTTTTATTTTCAGAATTATATTTTACAATCGCTTTGGCATCAGGCTTACCATCAGAATTGTATCTGATAATTTCTGAAATTCTACCCAGCTTATCCTTTTTAAACTGAGAAACAGTAGAACTCCCGTCTTCAGAATAATTGGTTTCTTCAATTTCATAACCATTTTCATCATAAGTGGCCATATAAATCAATTTTTTTTCGATAGATGGCTCTCCAAACTTATAGTCTGATGAATAGACACATTTTTTTTTAATCTTAGGAACGCTCGGATTGAAATTTTCAAAATCTGAATTTCGGATGAACTTATTTTTACAAATAGATCTTACTGAGTAACCAAAATTATCAACTGAAAGCCCAATTATAGAATAGCAAATAATGATCACTATCAAAACGAGTTTTTTTCCCATGGCATTTTATTTAACATTTTAAAGGAGGATTTTTGAAATCCATTTAAGAGTTCCATAGTTGATATTTTGTGAATTAAATATCAGACTTTAGACGAATCGTAAAGGTAATTGGGAAAAGTGGAATTTTTAATGTATTAATCCTAAAAAAAACAAATATTATGATTTGCTTTAAGAATTACATTCACAATATGCTTCATTTCAACCTCCCACGTTTGGCCTTCATGTTTAATTGTATGAATGGTATCATCCCAATTAGGACCGGTTGATCTGGTCCCGACAATTTCATATTCCTTCCCTTCGACAAAAAAAAACCGATTACCTGCCTCAAATGAGTAGCATGGCTTTCCACTGATGTATGTTAATTCAAGACCCATTAACGGATGTTATTGGTATACCATGCATAGAAATCATCGAAGGTGTGAACGATCAGGTATATTCCCCCGGCTCTTTCAATATCGGATTGATACTTTGCCTGAGCGGCACTCTGGCGATCCTTGCCCCATTTGACTTCGATCTTTACTGATCTTCCTTTAATTGTTGCAGAGATGTCAGCACTACCTCGTGTCATTGTTCCGGGAATCCATGTTACAGAACCGATCTGCCTTGTGTGCCCCAGTGTATCAACAAAGGATATTCGGTTGTCAATTGTTCGACCCATTACTGAAATTCTTTCGGCCTGGCCACCGGATAGTTTTATGAATTTTATAACGGCTTGGGTAAGACTATTAGCATTATTGACTCTAATTGGCTTACTCGGCAACAATTCATGCCTTATTTCCGGATAGCGTTTTCTCATGTCAGACCGGATCATTTCGTTTAATATATGGATTGGCTTTGTCATAGATTCGATAATAATCGCCGCTTCAACTTTCATTAAAAATTGTGAGGGTATAACTACCAGATTTGCAGATCAAAAAATCGACTTTTAACAAACTCACAAAAATTTGACAAGAAGTTTCAGGCATTTTTCTGAATGGGTAAATAAACTACCTATGATTTATATAAATTAAAATTTATTTGTTAAAAAAAACACATATTACACTAACATACAAATGGATACAAACTCACAAAGCATCTCACAAACTTTCGACCGTGGTCAGAATTTGTGTGAATTTCAGAATGGTGTTTCATCATTGTAATTTTTAGATTTATCACGAGTGAACATTTCCCTTTTAAATAGATAAGGCCTACCGGTTTTGGGTGGTTCTGTTGCAAATGGGTTGAAATAAATTGATTCTGTTGATGGCAGTAGATAAAATTCATTTTTAATGGCATGCCTGAGGTAAGCAATATCTACTTTACTATCACGGTCAAAAAACCTCTGCTTAATCGACTTTATATCAGCATAAAACTCGTCCTTATTCGATAATTCATTCATAAACAAATCCTCGAATAAGACCTGAATTGCCTTATATAGCCCTGATTTAGACTCCTTCTTTACATCGATTAGAGAATCATTTGCAAGTTCTGCCGGTGTGAACCCTGAACGGTCATGCGAAAAATCAACCGAAGGTAATGTTGTGAGGTAATGAAGAAATGCAGGTATTTCATGAACCATGTCGGATTCAATATTATGGTTCTCGATTGAGGGAGTGTTGACTTTTCGTATGAAAAACCTGATTTCTTCTTCATCAATCCGGGCAAACTTATCCTCGTTATTTGATGTCAAAATAATCTTACCAAAAAAAGGCATCCGGTATTGGCTGACAAATTTTTGATTGACTGAGATAAACTTCTGAGTTGCCAATGCTTTCAACTTTTCAACTGTAATAGTTTTCTCAATCAATGTTTCCTCGACTGCTATAATGTTACTACTTGCATAGGTTGAGTTAAACCCGTTAACCAGATCATCCGGCGTTATATTGGCCATATTGTCCCCAAATACCATATTCAGCCAATTCAGGAATGTTGTTTTGCCGGTTTGCCTCTCGCGGCTTACCATTACCAGAATTGGCATAAGTCGGGTGGGATGCAGGTATAAAATTTGCAGATATCTGATCCCCAAGAAATATTGATCTCCAAAAATGTGCTTTATTAACACATCAGTCCAATACCATTCGCCTTCTAATGGCTGGTGAGGAAATGCACGGTAAAGATTATAGCAGTTATTGATAATGGGGTTATAACTGATATTGTCGGGTGCAATAGTGAAATCATCAAAGCGAGGAATATTATCAACCATCAGTTTTCCATGGTCCTGTTTAATCTCGTCCTTTTTCCAGGGTTTTAATTCAACTCTGACAATGCCAAAACGGTCAACTTTTTTTATTTTTTTAAAATAGTCTATCCCAATCCTTATGTACGGTATTTGTTCATCAAAATATTTTTGTTGAATCCAGGATATAGCCGAATTGAAGGCATTGTGAAAACGCAATTTGACAAGGATCTGAAAAGGAGTATAGTAACATTCGTGTTCAAATGGCGCTGCTGAGGAGCTGAAGACATACAATGAATTATGTTTTTTGCCCCAGGTTGCAGAGTGCTCATTTCCCTCTTTGCCTGGTCGCTTCCAATATTCAATGCCTTCACGTGAGTCATTTTTAATCCTCACCCATCCCCTATCTTCAAGTAATTTTTTTGCATAAGCCGAGCATTGCCAGTTAAAATAACTGACAGGATCTGTATTATCAAAACCCTTGTCAGGTTTTACGTTTTCAGAGTGCCGGGTAAATGTACTTCGGTTGAATGTTTTGGCAGACTTGATAAGGCAATCCCTCTCATCAAGTGAGATTATTGGAATTGAACCAAGGGAGCCTTTCAACAAAGTATAGTCGGGAGAAGGAAAAACAACCGTATAACCACCATCCCCTCTTGATTCAATCATTGAGTTACCGTCTTCCCAGTTTGCCAACTTCTGATTTCCCTCAAAACGATCTGATTCATATCGATAGATAAGGTGATAACCTCCATGAGGTGAGCGTTCAACCGGGATATTATACTTGCCAAGGATATATTTTACCGCATCATCTGAGCCGAACTGATTGTATATCGTATTTATATCATTATTGTGAGCATCAAAGTCGATGACCTCAAGTCCACCAGAAACAGCCCCGGAAATAACAGCCAAACCCCATGCCGATGAGAATACTCTGTTACACTCGCACAAGGCAAGTGGGATCTTTTGAAAGGTTTCCCACTTGCACGTTGCACGTTTGTCTTTATCAACCGGAATCACCGATAAACCAGCGAGCAAATAATCCTCTGCAATGCTTTCAATAGACCTGGCTGAATTATTCGGAGTCATAACAATGGGTATGATCAAAATGGAAGATCATTGAGAGGTTCAGGTTCATTGTTTACCGGTATTGGTTTCTTTACCTCTTCACTTTTTTGACCGCCAAGCATTTCCATATCCTGGCATATGATTTTGGTGATATACTTTTTTTGTCCATCTTTTTCGTATTCCTGGTACTGGATTTCACCAGAAACCTGGATCATGTCGCCTTTCTTTACCCATTTTTCGACAATTTCTGCAAGTTTTCCCCGGAACTCGAGGTTGTGCCATTGGGTTAATTTTTTCTTTTCCCCGTCCTTGTCTTTGATTGACTTGTTGGTTGCCAGGGAAACAGTTGCTACTTTACCCCATTCAAAAGACTTCACTTCCGGTTCTTTCCCGGTGTTACCGATTAAAATTGCTGTGTTCATAGTTATTTAAATTTATAGGTTAAAAATTCAGATGTTGATGTTTTAGGTGGCTGGTAGGTTTCCCCGGTTTCAGGATTGACACCTGTTGCCAGCATTGCTTCCCTGGCTTTAATTTGGGCCGTAATTGTTTCCTTTTGATTGAGAAGATCATTATAGACCGGATCGCCACATCCGGTATAATCATTCGATGTGCGGCACAATACCGTTACTTTAGCATTGAAAAGATCAAATGACTTTCCATATTTCAGAGCCTCCTCAATGACATTCTTCTTTACCTTGTCATTCCTTCTGATTTGCTCAATGGTATCTGCCATGGCCTTAAGCTGCATATCAACAGCAAGAACATTGTGTATACCAGATAAAATTTCATCAACTGCACTTGCAGCGAAGCGCTGCTGTTCTTCCTGTGAAAAGGGCGCATCGTTTAATATATTCAGGTTGTTCATATTCCTTTATAAGTATTAAGGGTGAATTCCTGATCATCAGTCAACTTATAGGTCTTTCTTATCTTCTCAGAAATCCCCTTTTCACCGGCTTTCAATCGGGGAAGAAGTTTTAGCCATAAGGCTTCAGTCAATTCTGTTTTAGGTTTGACTTCATGAGTTTGGGCATCTGGATCCTGGATATCTTCGGTCGGGATTAAAAAGGCTTGCAGCAGGCAATATTTCAGAGCAATGCTCATACACTTATTGTCGGCCTTGTCGCCACTATCCATAGCTGTTCCATAGATTACAGAGGAGATGGAGGAACCATCCTGTGCATGGAAGGTAAACTGTACTGTTATCGTTACCCAAAACAGTGTACCCCCGGACTTGGATTGTCTTTCGACCTCCTTTCTTTCCAAAACTTCCGTGGTGATGAATACACCATGTTTAGCGAAAGATTCGTGAAGAGAATTCATGACATCATCGATGCCGCGATAATTGAAACCCGCGCCCTGCGTGTTTCTCTTTTCCTTTTTAATGACATCTACATCCTGCATAATGGCTACCATCGCAGTGAAAATTAAATTGGAGTTTTCTGACATATTATATTGATTTAATTGGTTTCGCTTCATGGCATTCAGTATGAACCTGACGTATCATCTTTAATTTCCTGGATTGTCAATCTCCGGCCGGATTTGATAAAATTCATCAACTCGCTCTTTAAAAACAGGAGCCGTTTTTGTTTTCTATATACAGGTATCTTGGATTGGTGGACCATCCCATAGATAGAGGGTATGGTAACATTTAAAAAAGCAGCGGCTTCAGAAATTGTTATAAATTTCTCATCTTCTGCATTTACTTTGGTTAAGGATTTTTCAGATTGAAGATCAACTAATATCTTTTCAATATTAATTTGTCGATTTTCAAAAGCCCTAAACCATTCTATAAAATATTCAATTGGGTGATTAGGTGTCAGCATCGCACAAACGATTTGGTTTATGCGGACAAATTTAGGATGGGTAGTCGCAGTTACTTTGCTGTATTACAATTATTTTGGTTGTTTGGTTGTTTGAGACAACCAGAGACAACTTTAATTGATAATTGCTGTGTTTAGATAACCATTAATTTTTGCAATTATCATATTATACGCTTTTTTATGCACTGGATTTACTATTGGAGTGTTGATATATTTGTTAATTGATGAGTCAGTACCAATGTATCCTATGCATGCACGGAGTGCTTCGTAGAGTGATTTTTTTTGATCATATTCAAGCAATTTACAATGGTTTCCGAGCCTAATACTATTAAGGGCACTTATCCAGAATGCAATTGTTTTGCCTTTCTTCCCTTTAAGTTCGTGCACAAGAAATTCTAAAAACGTCTGTCTTTTAAAGGGATCTTCAATTTTAAAATACTCGATCAACTCTGATTTTGTACTCTGCTTTTTATCAAGACTATGTTTTTTGATTTTTTTCTTCTCAGTTATTACCGGCAAAGGAGATTTAATATTTTCCTGCATCTTTCTGAAAATAATATTTCGCAAGGGATTATAGTTCTTAAACCTATCCGGAAACAACTTCTCAACGTCATCAATTTTTATCAGTCGTTTTTTAATTTGGGAATAACTTTCAATGGATGGCAGAATTTCACCTTTTGCTGCTAATTCATTTTTACGATTTTCAGTCTCATCTTCCGTTGGGGGCCTAAACTCAGGGCTAGAAATGATATAATTTACGACATAGTATAATACTATTTCAAGTTTCTCCAATTGAAAACTATTTGTTTTGTTATCCAAAAACTTTAGAATCACGTCTTCAGAATTATTTCCTCTCAAGACATCATTCATGAATAACTTAAACCCGTCACTGCTTTCTCTCCTGATTGGCAGATAGTCTACGAAAGTCGTCGGTTTTCCATAGGAATTCTGTAACCGATCCAAAGTTGCAGCAAGAGCAATGACCTTATCTGAATTGCTTTTTGGCGTGATTTCAGTTGGTTCGATGTTATTTTGATATTGATTTGGATCGCACACTACCTCGTCTTCATCTGGCGGTAAGAATTTCTGAATCGCTAACTGAATAGTGGTCCTGTAATATTCCTTAATATAATCTCGTAAATAAGGTTGTAATGAGTTTTCAATCTTTACTAATTCAATATAATCTTTAAAGTTTAACGTATCAAAATCGTAAATGATCAACAACCCTTTAGCATAGGCGGCGGCAAGCATTCTGTTTAAAGAGTAGGAATAACAAACATGCCGCCCTAAATACATGTCATATTTGCGGTCAATTTCTGGAAATTTATTACCAGTATCATTTAGGATGATTTCTTGGAGATCATAGTAATAAATTGATAATTCATCAAGACTTAGTTCTGATTTGACCAAAATATTTATTGAAGTATCAAATATGTTTAACAAACTCACATTCGATTTAACAATACGAATATATTTGGCCAGGTCCTCAGTAGTGTCAATTTCTTTATATTGATCTAAAAGCAATTGCAACTTACTGATAACATAGGATATATCCATGAGAAAAAGTATTTACTGCAGTTCTGATGGTCGTTTTTACTGCTAAAAATAAAAGATCAATTGCAATTTCCTGAATTTACTGTAAAAAATAAAAAATGCCCTGAATTACTTTCTTAAAACATCAAGGTGTGTCGTAAAGGCATTTATATCATTCTTAACGTTCAAAGACACTCAACTTTGGCCAAAGTTAATCAATTTCCAAAATGACTGCCGGTTAGCTAAATAGATATTAGACCGGCCTATTAGAACTTAACCATGGCTGCTGCAGCATCAATAAGATCATTATCAAAAGAATCAAGATAGATTTGGGTGGTGCCAATGTCTGCATGCCCAAGACCCTCGGATAATACAGCAATTGGCAGATTTGCATCTTTGCCCATGGTGGCCCAAGTATGGCGGGCAGTGTTGAAAGATAAGGAGCTATCAAGATTTAATTTCTTAGCCCATCGCTTCAATGCATGGTTTATAACCCCATGATAAGCTAATATCTGTTCAGTCGCCTTAGTTTCATCAGTAATTATTGGAAAGACATAGTCATCAGGTACTTTATCAGTCAAATAATGACTGAGGATATTATTAATATCAACGTCAAGTTTAATTGAGATGATTTTTTTTGTTTTTGATCTCAGATAGGTAATTCTACCATCAGTAATATTTTTGACACGCAACTTCGCAACATCTGCAAAGTTCATACCTCGGGTATAAAATGAAAACATAAACATGTTCCTACCATGCCAGGCAGGAGTACCTATTGGGAGTTCCAATTCCATAATCTTGCGCATGGCCTCTCCTTTGATGGCTGTTTTATGGGTTTTTGATTTTTTTATTTGATAATCGATGAAAGGATATTTTTCCTTCTTGACCAATCCCTCTTTGATAGCCCGGTTCCAAACAGCCCTAATGGTGCGAAGATAGATTGAAAGGCCATTTTTACTTCCATCGACTTTTGGTTTAAACTTCAGTTCGACCTTTTTTAAAAGTTTGTAGTTAATATCCTCAAACTTGTAATCCTTATCTCCATCGGAATATCGAACAAGGAATTTTTTAATGCTTCCATAGATTCTTGCTTGTCCGGCATTACCATTCTCTTTATATTCTGATACAATACCATCCAGGTATTTAGAAAAAGATGCCTTTGGCGATTTGTTTACAATCCTGGTTCGCAATTCAGAATGTGAAAGTTGGTCAATTTCACCGGTCTGCTCAAGACCACCCACAATACGCTGGGCATCGGTAAGCTTGCCCTGGATATAAATATTCACTTGGGGAACTTCAAGCTTCGGCGAAACCTTTGCCCCTTTCAGAACTCTGCAAGTTTCCTGGTCCCAAAAATCGGGATGAACACTTCGTTTAAGATTAATGTATGACCGGGATCCTTTGAAATTAATGACTATACTGATTGGATAGAGACCTCCTTTTTTAGCTTGTCTTCGATCCAGCATCAAAATTACAGTTGAAGCCATGATATTCTGTGTTTTAGAATTTCAGGAAAATACCAGCAATAATGTGAAATATTTAGAATATCTTTGATTAACAATATTTTTAACTCGATAAAAATACAAATAGTGACTTAAATATACGCCTACAAATACGCCTACAAA
>CAJAUM010000072.1 GCA_903945175.1 uncultured Bacteroidales bacterium
TATTCATATTTTATAATTCGCCAAAACCGTTAAACGAAAATATTATCGAGATAGCGTACTTTACCGGAGATACCAGTTCTCTTGACCAAATGCCAGCCGAAGCTGAGTCTGAATAATGCGAATAGCAGCCGCTGATTATGCTAAGCTAACTTAAAAGCCATTGATTCACTTTTTCAAAGAGCTCGAAATAGGTCTATTTCACGGTGATGTGGACACCAGCTCAGGTCCCGGGTGTCCAGAGGATGCCGAACAGAAGGTAAGCGATAACCAGGGTGACGACGATGTTGAAGGCCTGGGCGAGCAGGAATGCATACAAGGGCCGGCCCCCGTCAAGTTTCACCAGGTCTTTGAAACGGGTTTCAAGGCCGATGCAAAAAAATGCCAGGTTGAACCACAGCGAATGATAGCTCTTGATCGTTGCCCCTGCTGTTTTGGCTGCATCAGGTGCGACAAAAAATGAGAACACGAGCGAAGCCAGGATGAACCCCAGAACAAATTTTGGGAACCGTTCCCAGATTACGCGAAGGGTTGGTTTTTTTGAGTCAGCGGCCCTGCCTGCCTTACGATACGACCAGAACAAGGAGATGAGGAAGGCTGCAACTCCCAGCAGTACATTCTGGGAGAATTTGATGATGGTGCTGAATTTCAGTGCTGTCTCGCCTGCGATGGTTCCCGAAGCAACCACGGCTCCTGTGGTATCGATGGTTCCTCCGAGCCAGGCACCGGTGACCTCGTCGGGCAGGTTCATCCATTGGGCAAGCAGGGGCATGAAGATCATCATCGGGATGGCGACGATGAGCACGACCGAGATGACGTAACTCAGCTTTTTGCTGTCTCCCTTGATAGCCCCGGCGGTGGCAATGGCTGCCGATACCCCGCAGATACTGACAGCACTGGCGATCATCAGTGCAAGTTCATCATCCACTTTTAATTTCCTGGCGATCCAGAAAGCGAAATACCAGACCGAGGAAACCACCAAGACAGCCTGCAGCATGCCAAAAAAGCCGGCTTTCATGATCTCTGAAAAAAGGATCGTGGCTCCGAGCATTACCAGTCCGATCTTGATATAGAATTCGCTTTGTATCCCGTCTTTCAGCCAGCCCGGTGCCCTGAGGACATTGCTGATGAACAGTCCGATCAGCATTGAAAAGAGTACCGTCTCAAGGCCCAGATTCTTCATGGACCCGCTGGAGGCTATGAATTGCGCAAGCATCGACAGGATGAATATGACGGGGAAAGAGATGAGGAGGGCTTTCAGGTTTTTCCCCATCAGCCAGGATCCGATGGTTGCAAACAGAAGGAAGTACAGAAACGTCATCAGCAGCCTGAAGCTGTTTCCGGTTGTGAACACTTCGGTACTGAGTACGGTCCATCCCGTCCATCCCGATTTGGGCCCGAACCTGGGAAGTTCAGGGAAAAATGTTGTTGCAGCGGTGATGAGGATCAGCGCCAGACCAATAACGAAAGAGGCCCAGTCTTCGGAAAGTTTTTTTCGGATTTGCATAAGGGATGCTTTACTATTGTGAGATACTGTTTTGATTTGTTAAAAAGAACCATGCTGTTATGGTATGCCCCCGCCGATTTTTTATGCTCCATATAGTGCATTCAGAAGGCGGTCGGTGGCCCTGGGGCCGGTGCCCATTTTGGCTGCCAGTTGTGCAGAGGAGATGCATCCCCCGGCAGGTGTTGTAATTGGTTTCATAAAGCAAAAATAGCCGAATTCAATGGATGAATGAAAAAATTCTTATGAATTTGGATACAGGGTAACAGGGAGCCTGGCTTTTCCAAAAAATCAATAATCTCATGAAAAAAGGGGATAGAGAAGAATTGGAAGATTCTATATTTGCATATATTTCTTCAACCATGGATCGATTACGGAGCCTGTTCATTCTTTTTTTTCTCTTCGGATTTTTTAATGTATTCTCTCAGCCAGGTCGGCTATTGCTTGTGGGAGGTGGCGCCGAAAAAGAGGGTGCGGCAAGTTGGAGCACTCCGGCCTACCGATGGGCAGGGGAGGGTAAAAAAGTAGCCATAGTCGGTTTTTCAACCGGAAGTCTTGCCCCCTATTTCATTCAACGTTGCGGGGCGGCGCGCGCAAAGGAATTTGCCATCTCGAGTCACGACAGTGCTGACAGCCAGGCTACCTACGACACACTGACCAGTTATGATGTGATCTTTTTCAGGGGTGGAGACCAGTATGACTATTACCGTTTATACCGAAACACAAAACTGCAAGAGGCTGTAAATGATGTTTATATGAGGGGTGGCACCATCTGTGGAACCTCGGCTGGCATGCACATACTTTCCTCCATCGTTTTTACTGCCCGTAACGGCACCGCTTATCCTGATGATTGTATTGAGAACCCAAACAACCCGGATGTAACACTGGCCAGCGATTTTATGAACTTTTTCCCAGGTTTCATTTTCGATACGCATTTTGCTGAACGTGGCCGGTTTGGCCGGCTTGTTGGCTTTCTGGCCAATTGGGCCCTGAATAAAGGAGCGTCTGTTGCCGGAATAGGAATGGATGACTTGACATGCATGACGGTTGATGAGCAGGGATTAGGCACGGTATATGGAACGGGATGTGCAAATCTTTATAAATCGGGCGGTAACTATTCACTGAACGGCACCAAATTGCTCGCCGATACAGTTCAAATAATGCAATTGTTGCATGGCAGCACCTATAATTTCCAAACGGGACAGATCGTACATGCCGGACTTGATCGTAAGATGAGCACGGACAAACTTGAAGAAACAGGCAATTATACCATTCTGGCCAGTGGAAGTAATCCGGTTTCCGATAATCAAGCCATGCTGAACGACCTGGTTAACAATACAGGATCACCAAAGGCAGAAATACTTGTTTTAACCGGTGATCAAAAACTGGCAGAGGCCTATAAAACAAAACTGTTGGAATTAGGCGTTGAGCAAGTGAATATCTTCCTCATTGACCTTGAATACGGTAACGACGCCAATCTCGCCAACCACATAAATCAGGCGACAAAAATACTGTTTCTGAAGAATTGGTTTATTTTATTTTCCTCATTTATGACGACCCCCAACGGAAAATTGCTTCAAAAACAAATAAAAAGGGACCACATGATCACAGCCTTTGTCGGAGAAGATGCACGCCTTGCAGGAAAAACCGTTGTTGATAACTATCTCACCCTGTATGCTTCCTATCATGCCAAACTCTCGTTCGGCAAAGGGCTTTCACTGCTAAAGCATACCGTGCTGATGCCCGACACCTATTTGAACCCGGATGTTTTTGAGAACACAGCAACGGCTGTTCCTTATGCCATGGCCCGAGACACATTGAAATATGGAATTTGGCTTACCAACCACAATTACATGAAATATACCCCGGTTGAAGGCAAAGCCACACTCACAGGTTATGGAACCGCACCGGTAATGGTGCTTGCCAATGCCGGCACCCAGGCAGGTTTTTCACGCCATACGGCATCGGGCAGTACCGGCACATTGCCCCGCATGGTGGCAGGTTTTGAACATTTACAGCTCACCCTGACCGATTACACCACCCCGTATATTATGGGAAATACCCAGCCGGCCCGAATCCATGATATGGATGACATAAAATCTCCCGTGATATCACCAAACCCGGTTCATGACGAATTGACCATGAGATGGAATTCCAGCGGAGATGAATGGGAAATCACCGACCTGTATGGTCAAATTGTGAAGCAGGGCAAAGCCTGGAACAATCCGGAACGAATTGATGTTTCAATTTTCCGGCCAGGGTTATATATCATGATATTTAAAAACGAACAAAAAAGCCAGTTTACTGCATTAAAATTCGTAAAAGAATAAACCCTAAATAGATCGCACCTCCTCATTGATTGTTAAAAGGCAGTCAAATGCCTTTTGTCGGAAAAGACAATCAGCAAAAAAGAAAATGCAATCAGCATGTTGATTTTCGCTATTTTACACTTAAACTGGACAGGAAAGTCAGATGGACCATTTTTTACTGATAGCATCGGAATATGAAATATTTAAGGGTTCAGACTACAATTTTGAATACACATGGGCCCTGATTTGATTGGGTTAATGCATATTTTTGCGAAAAATAAAAAAAATGGAACATTTCGAAGAAATCTGTACCAAGTTTCATGCGGGGAGCTGGGATGATTACCGTTCATTTGTACCTCCGGGAATAGCTGATCCGCTCACACAAGATGAATATTACAGGATCCCTGTTTACAAGGGGGAATGCATGGTCATTTTGATGTTATGGGGCCCGGGTGCAACCACTGCGCTTCACGATCATGGCGGCAGCCGTGGAAGGGTTAAGGTTCTGAAGGGTTCGGTTACCGAGGAACGGTACACGTTTGATGGTTCAAGGCTTGAACTCATCTCCAGTAATAAAGGCCAGCCCGGCGACATATTGAATGTGAGTGTAAATGATATCCACTCTGTCAGGAATCATGAAGATGAGATGTCGGTGACACTTCATGTGTATGAAACCAACTCGAATTCTTTTGAAGGAACTAAAATTTATGATCGGGAGAACAGGAGGGTAGGCGTTCTGAATGGCATGGCCACCCGGGCAACCTGGCGTGAAAAGCCTGAGGCTTTCAGCAGTATAACCTATTTTGGCAGATAATCAATCCACTTCGCGTTCAACCTAAAAAATCAGCGGAAAGATAAAAATCACCGCGATGCTGTAAATGAAATAGACCGGCAGATACCGGTTGATGATCCTTTCAACACGGTCGAGCGGTTTTCCGATAAAACCTGCCTGGAAAAGGTCGGGCAACACTAGCAGCAGGTTAACCAGGATCAGGATGTTGGAAACCAATACGACGGTGCGGTTAGGTGTAAATCCTTCCGAAAGCCGGGTAATGATGGCGGAAAGTGCAAACAGATCGATCATCAAGGTTACCAGCGTCAGAAGGAACAGCAGGATGATGTTCAGTTTCCTGACATCTGATTTATCCAGTTCGGAAAGGGAGAAGACAATGATGGCCATGACGCCCAGCAGCAGGATATTGAAAACCATCAGGAATTCACGGTTTCCCGACAGACTGATCGAGGAGAGGGAGATGGCCACAAGGTAAATTACGGCCGAAAGCAGAACCAGCGGGGTAAAGACCCTTGCAATGACCGGTGCGATCCGGTCGGTAATACCCGGGTACAGGTCAATCAGCCAGGCGGCGATCACCGGGAGAACAGCCACGCCGATGATCCCCACATTTTCCATGTACAGCTCGCCGATTTTCATCCCGATAATTTCAAACAGTCCGATGGTCACGCCCGACAAAATCGCTCCGGCGATGGCCATTAATCCGGTCATGACAACCAGTTCGCCGCAATAACGGATGAATCCGGAGACTTTTCCGGTGTTTCTGAAATCGAGGGAAACAAAGGCCAGTGCGAAAATGCATGCCATGAAGAGCGGGGCATGGATAAAGGCCAATATGGTGGTATCGGTCTGTTTTCCAGGCAACAGATTCAAAAAGAGGGCAAGCGCTATAACAGGAGCGGCAAGCATCAGGATGTTCTTCCAGCCGGTGATCCTGTTTTTGATGATGAACCAGGTTGTAAGCCCGGTAAAGATGAGGATGCAGAGGTTACGGGAGTAAAAATCATCCGGGGTCATGCCAAATATGACCAGGGGCAGTCGCGCCAACAGGGCTAAAATAACGGAAATGACTGCCACCGTCATCAACCCTTTTTTCAGCGCTGGTTGTGGCCGGGTTTGCTCTGGGCCTTTAAGCCGGATCTGCCAGAATTTTACGAGTTCAGTGTCAATCCCGCAGGTGGCTTCATTGAAATCGCGCATGAAGGCGGTTTTATCCTTCCTGAAGAGGATCTCGAGCATTTCGGGATCGTGGAGGTTTTGGATGATTTGGTCTTTCATGGGTGAAAAAGTAACAGGGTAACAGGGTGACAAAGTAACATATTTTTGTTGTAATAATTATGGTACCTTTAGTGTGTTCATTAAATACTGATTATATGAAAACAAGCTTCAGAACATTATTTTTATTCGCGGCCATTGCGGCCCTTCTGTTTGCCGGATGTCAAAAGGACGGACCACAGGGCCCCCCGGGACTCGACGGAAAAAATGCCACGGTCTATTATTCCGAATGGTTCTCCCCCACAGCATGGTCGGGTAGTTCGGGTGATTGGTATTTCGAAGCCAGTGCCCCTGATCTGACCCAGGACATTGTTGAGAACGGCGTCGTGCTCGCCTATGTGTGGCTGGCCGGTGATGTTTATGAAGGAACTACAGTACGCCCATTGCCAGCCTATGCTGTTGGTGCAAACTGGAGCTTCCTGATCAGCCAGTATGGAATCATTGAATTCACCTCCGACATGTTTGGGCCGCCGTTAGCTGCCGGCAATAAGTTCAGGTTTATCGCCATCCCCGGTACCATCCATGCCTTAAAATCAGGCACACCCGGTTACAGGAGCGAACAGGAGCTGAAGCGCATGTCGTACAAAGAGATCTGCAGGCTGTACAACATTCCAGAATAGGAAAAGCCCTCATTCAACTGACACATCTGTTCCACTTCTCAAGATCAACACCCGGAAAGATTTCTCGCCATCATGATCCCGGTCATATCCTGCTTCTGAAAACAAACATGCTGGATGGTCTCCAGCGATGATTTGATTTCCACGATTTTATACCCAACATTGCCTTTGGATTCCGCACTGTTATTGCTCTTTACAGTACCTGAAACAAAAAGGATGTAATATTTGCCGGGTCTTAAACTTAAGGCAGCGCGTCCTTCTGAGTTTGTTACAGCCTTCATAAGGCCGGGCAGTTTCATGAATCCACTGATGTATTGGGCGGTGATATCCGACAATGCATCAAAATTTTCGCGCAGTTTGTCAATCCTGGCAGGATCCACTGAATTATAGATTGACAGCAAATAATCGTATTTGTATCCCTGGAACCTTTCAATCACCCCTATGAGGTCATCAAATCGGGTCGATTTAAGATCGGCTTCGTTGATGGCATATATTTCACATCCCGCATCGGCCTGATTCAACGACCTGTAGGCGTCACTATAGGTTGCAAAAACAGACAGCGTTCCATTTTCTTTTGACAGATGTCCGTTATCTATTTTGAAGGATAGCAGGACAACAAGCATGCATATCCCGGCAAGTATTTTTTTCATGGGTTGTCATTTTTAGGTAGAATAAGACATCAAACCGGCGGTTCGTCGTCGCTTTTGCGAAAGTAGTTGATTTATTGCAGGGTTCAACGATTTCCCTTCTCATGCTTGTGCAGACTTTCCTCAGGCAGGCAGCATCTTTTTTCTTAAGGTTCCTTCAGGAATTCTTCCTTAGATATCAGGGTGATCTCTTTCTTTCCGGATTTCACAAGCGCGGCGTTGAGGAGAGGGAGCTCCTTTTCCCTGAAAGCAGAGATAACGGTGTTGATCTGATCGACCTCCTTTACAAGGGATGCAAGTCCGTTCAGTTGTGAATCGGTTGGTTTTCCCTTATAGTTCATGATCGAACCGTATAGAAAACCGATCTTTTCCCTCAACCGCTCTTCATTCACCACTTTCCCCTCTGTTACCACGACCATTTTCAGGTGAAGGCTGTCCATGAGGAGTTCCGTTTCATGAAGTTTCCGGGTAAGTGATTTCGGGACATCCTTTGATCGATCCCTTGCTGCATTCCTGGCAGTTATTGCCTGGCGGTCGAGCCATGCCAATGTCTCCAGCGTATGGTATGCCTGCATCAGGGCATTCTGACGGACCTCCTGGTCTGCCACCGGATGGGTGGAAGCAGGATCAAACAGCAATCTGATCTTCGTATCATATACCTGGCTACCCTTATAAAGTTTCACGGTGTATTCCCCCGCCGGATAATTTGGTCCGATCATGGATGATCCCTCAATCTGGGGGGATACCGGAACTTTGGGAGGCTTCATCCGGATGGTCCAGTAAACCACGTTGATCCCTTTGCGGGTTCCTGCCGGTAGTTTCTTGATCATCTTATTGCTGCTGTCCCAGATCTCCATGTACATCTCCCCGAACACATGTCTTTTCTTCTGGAAATAAACGATCTGCGCAGCTTCTTTGGGAACCTGCCCGGAGTACTGGTCATCTCCGGTCCATCCCTGGCTGAATGAACTTTCCCTGATGATATAATCCCTGGTCTTCAGAAAGGTCAGTTCCGAACCCAGTACCTCATCCGATAATTTTCGCAACGGTGTGAGGTCGTCAATGATCATGATGCCCCGCCCGTGCGTGGCGATGACCAGCGACTGTTCGCGCGGATGAACCAGCATGTCCATCACGGGAACATTGGGGATGTTGCCTTTGAAACGGGCCCAGCTTGTGCCTCCGTTGACAGAAATATACAACCCGGCCTCTGTGCCGAGAAAAAGGAGGCCGGGATTTACCAGGTCTTCCTTAATGACATGACAATACGATTTGATCGTTGTATCTGCCAATGCTTTCCATGTTTTTCCGAGATCTCCGCTGGTGAACACCCAGGGCGTTTTATCGCCCGAACGGTGTCCGTCGAAGGTGACGTAGAGCCGGTTTTTGTCAAACCGGCCTGGTTCAACATATGAACACCAGGTTGCCGTAGGAAGTCCGGGAATATTTTTAACCACGTTGGTCCATGTTTTCCCGCCATCGGCTGTCACCTGCAGGTTCCCGTCGTCGGTGCCCGCCCAGATGATCAGGCTGTCGAGGGGCGATTCATTCACGGTGTAGATGGTGCAATGATTTTCAGCCGATGAATTATCCGGCGTTAATCCGCCTGAAGCTTCGGGCTTCGTCTTTTTCGTATCATTCGTGGTCAGATCGGGCGAGATCCGCGTCCAGCTATCGCCGCGGTTGTACGTTTTATACAGGCATTGGGCTGCGGTGTAAAAATGGTTACTCGTTGGACTGAAGATCAGCGGGGTGTTCCAGTTGAAGCGAAGATCGCCGGTTACTTCGTCCTTAAACGGGATCAAAGATTTATATTCGCCCGTTTTTTTGTAGAACCGGGCAATCCGGCCCCCCTGGAACTGCCAGTAAAGAATGTTTGAATCGAGCTTATCACAATACACATAAAACCCGTCCCCGTAACCTACGCTTTTCCAGTCGGAATTTGAAATGGCGTATCCGGTGCGGGAAGGGGCATACCACGACCCGTTGTCCTGCAATCCACCGTAAACATTGAACGGATCGGCCATGTCGGCGCTCACGTGATAGAATTGTGAAACCGGCAGGTTGCCCAGGAATCTCCAGGTGTTCCCTTTGTCCATCGAACAATAGACCCCGCCATCGGTTCCCATGTAGATAAAATTGTTGTCCTTCCGGCTGATGTAGAGCGCATGGCAGTCGCTATGATAATTTCCTCCTTCAACCGCAGCCGAACCAAATGTTTTGCCGCCATCGATGCTTTTGTTCAGCATGAAACCCGGCTTATAAACGATGTTTGTATCGGCGGGATCGGCCAGCACGTATGAAAAATAGAAGGGACGGTCGCTGACAGCCTGGGATTCGGTAATCCTGGTCCAGGTCACACCTTTATCTCCTGAACGGTATAATGCGGTTTTTTTCGCTTCAATAAGAGCGTACACGATATCTGATTTCGCGGGAGAGACCGACAGCGCGATCCGGCCCAGGATCCCTTCCGGAAGGTCTTTTGTGACCTTTGACCAGGTTGTGCCGCCATCCGTAGACCGGAACAGTCCGCTTCCCTTTCCTCCCGAACTGAATGACCACGGAGTGCGACGGAATTCCCACATCCCGGCATAGAGAATGTCGGGATTCTGAGGGTCGATCGCCACATCGGAACAGCCCGTATTTTCATCCACATAGAGGATCTTGTCCCAGGTTTTCCCGCCATCGGTTGTTTTGTACAGCCCACGTTCGGAGCTTGCATTCCAGAGGTTTCCCACAACAGCTGCATAGATAAGATCGGGATTTTTGGGATGGATGATGATCTTCGCGATCCGTTCCGATTTTTCCAGCCCCATCTTTTTCCAGGTTTCGCCTCCGTTGGTGGTTTTGTAAATCCCGTCGCCCACAGAAGTGGAATTCCTCACCCAGACCTCACCGGTGCCAACCCAAACCGTATCGGGATGATCCTGGTCGATGGCAATGCACCCGATTGATTGGTTGTGTTTGTCAAAAACAGGCTTGAAGGTAGTGCCATAGTTTTTTGATTTCCACAATCCGCCGCTGGCCGCTCCCACATAAACCATGGCGGGGTTTTTATCCGCCGCGTCGATGGCCGAGATGCGGCCGCTCATGGTGGCTGGTCCGATCTGCCGGGCTGTAATATCGCCGAAGGTGTTCTCATCTATCTTTAAGGTTCCCTGCGAATAAACGGAACCTGAAAAAAGAGATAGAAAGGATAACAGATACACAAAGGTTTTCCTTCTCCTGACCTGGTTGATCTGGCTGGTCATGTTATTTCTTTTTAGCCGGTTTTACAAACAAACTGTCATTCATATCGGTGTTGATCTCATATTTTTCGATCACCAGGCGTTCACCGGTTTCGCCATTGTACTTGCTCTCCATGGCGAATGGCATCAGGACGCCCTGTACCTCCTTATAATTGCTCGGGTAACTATCGCTTTCCACATCATTTCCCTGAATTTTCGTGACAGAGGAAACTTTTAGCGTGACGAAATTCTCTGCGTCTATGTAATGCGTTTCGACATTCCCGTCGGCGAGGATAGCCTTAATTTTGTATACAGGGGTTCCCTGCATATCTTCCTTCCCGATGAGTTCAACTTTATGACCTTTTTCTTTCCAATTGTACAACAGTCCTTCAAAATCAGTCTGCTCTTTCATGGCTTTCACCTCATCCGGCGTCATATCCTGGGGATCCATAGAGCCCGACCATGGGGCAACAGCCCATCCGGCCTGCCCGTCGAAAACCCGCAGCATTTTGTTCCCCTGGATCTCCAGCTCAAATCGTATTTTGTCTGGCCTTTTCTGATAATTCATAAATGGCAGCTCCATACCCTGAGTGATAAATTTTCCCGTCGCGGTAAAGGTTTTCCACTCCTTCATTTTATCAATCCCCATGGTTTGATAATACTTGTTTAGAATTTCATCCAGGTTCAGCTCCTGGGTCATCCCCGAAAAGGAGAGAAAAGAGGCAAGAAAAAAGGTAATTGCGATTGATTTTTTCATTGTTTCATTGTTTTAAAGTTATTTCTCCACACACTTTGAAATGCAAAATTCAATTGACGAGAATGAGGATGAAAAGTTACAACGAAAAATGAAGAATTTTCAATCAGGGGTTTACTTTTTCAGGGATTTTATTACCAGCAGAATGACGAGTCCCAGTAAAACAATTCCGGTAAGGATAAAGGCCCACACGTTGATGACCCTTGACTCGGCTGTCATTGGATAATCCTCAAGCAGGAAGGCCATCGGGAAGAGATCCCAGCTAACCCGGTTGCCGCTGAGCGATGAGGAGTTGGTGGCGGTGATAAGCCCGGGCAATACGGCCTCTGCATGGAATTCTTCCATCATCAACAGGTTTTCGAGGAATTTGGTTTTCTTTTCAAAGTCACGGAACAACGGAGGCTGTACCTCTTTGAGGCGGTCGGCGGCAGGGTTGCCGGTCCACCTGCGGTAAGCATCAATAAACGAAACACCCTCCTTCATTTTATCAGTCGTAAGGGCGATCCTGATGCTGTCGCGGAATTCAGGAACTCTTTTTGCATCCAGGCGCGCATCGTTCAGTTTCAGGATCCCGTCGGCCAGGATCTTTTCGACCTCGGCTGTGGCCGATGCAACAATATAATCCAATGCTTTATCTTCGGCGGCCTTGCTTTTAACGCTGTCGGAGGGGCTCTGAACGGGATGCCGCCGCGTGAGCCAGCTTATATCCTCCGGTGAAAGGTGATCATTTAACGGAAGGAGGGTGAAGGGATTGGCGGCGGAGTAAACCTCCTTGTATTCGATATATGAATAAAAGAATCCGAACCTTTTACGGATGTCGAGGTGGCGCACCAACTGCTTTTTCCAGCTTGTATCACGGCCGATCTCTGCTTCCAGTTCCTGGCTGTTCCTGAAATGTTTCGTATAGGTAACGATAAACTTTTCTTTGCCTGCCGTATCCTTTTTTGATGTCATCGCCCATGAGGTGTCAAGGGGATAGGGGAGATCCATTTTAAATGCTTCATTCGAATCGCCCGAAACGGTGATCATGCGCACGAAGGTGCCGTCGTTGTTTACAGTGGTCCTGACGGTGATTTCCCTGCAGGCGCTCAGGGCCATGATCAGCATGGCCAGTCCTAAAAATAAATATCGTGTTTTCATTTTTGATTTCTTTGATAGGGTTTTTTACTCGTAGATAAGGCCGACAGTGGATTTCTTCCCTTTCGGTTGTGCAGGAGTCTCTCCAGCTCGGAAAAGGAGATCCCGGCCTCGCTGATGTTCAGGATGGATGCCTGCTGCAGCAGGTCTGAATAACGGGAATCGGGTTTGATCTCAGCACATTGTTTTTCCAGTGTGCTGATTTTTATAACGATGCCATACTGCTCGTATCCGAATAAAAGGAACAGGGCAACCGAAGCGGCGGCGAGCAGTCGTGTAAGAAGCAGCGGAACCCTGAATGTATGCTCCGGTCTCGCTGAAATGCCGGCCATGATGTGTGCGGAAGGACTTTCCGGCACGACAGCCATGATCTTCCCAGAAAGTTCCCCGGGGTTGGGGAGCACCGGTTCCGAACTGCGGACCAGGTTTATCACCTCCCGGGCCTTCAGGGCCTCCGCGTACGCCTGGGCGCACGAGGCGCAGGTATGCATGTGCTGCATGAAGCCGGCATCAGCCGGAACATCTTCAAATATCATCCTGTCCAGGATTTCGGGAATGTCGCTGCAATTCATTTTATGCTCCTTTCTTTTTCAAGTATCTTAAAAAGCCGCTCCCTGACGCTCTTCCGCGCATGGTACAGGTTGCTTTTCACAGCGTCGGCGGTTAGTTCCGTGATCGTCTCCACCTCTTCCGACGACATTCCTTCGACGTCGCGGAGGATGAAGACCATCTTCTGTTTTTCAGGAAGCATTCCGGCAAGTCCTGTGATCAGCACAGCCAGGTCATGGTTATCGGCCGGGGTTCCCTGGTCGCGTTGCTGCAGGGTCATGCGTTTTTCAGCGACAAGGTCGATCGGGACCATAACGTGCCGGCGCATGGACCGCAGCCGGTCGGCCGCGGTGTTTGCCACGATCCGGTACATCCAGGGGATGAACTCCCTGGAGGAGTCATACGACCCGATCTTTTGCCAGATCTTGATGAAACTATCCTGGACGGTGTCTTTCGCCTCTTCTTCGTTTCCGAGGATCCTGAATGCGAGCCGGAATGCAGGTTGCTGATACATCTCTACCAGTTTTTTGAACGCCGTACGGTCGCCTTTCCTGATACTCCCAATGGCTTCCTGAAGATTTTCCGGCATCATGGTATGTGTTGCTTCTGATGTATATACGGTGAAGGTACGAAAAAGTAAAAACGTGACATATGACACGTGACGCGTGACGGAAAAAGGAAAATCCATCACCATATATTATGCGGTTTGATGTATATTTGTATATGAATAAGCACATGGTTGTGGTTCAGATTAAAAATATTGTTTTCCTCATCCCCTTGGTGCTGCTTTTTGGGTGTATTAAGTCCTTTACACCGAAGATTGACAGCAATGCTGAGAACAAGTATGTCGTTTCAGGACTGATAACGGATAAGGAGGGCTGGCAGGAGGTTGAAGTTTCACGCTCTTCTCCCATCCAATCTCCGACAATCATTCCGGTTTCGGGTTGCCAGGTGAGCGTTTTTGATAACAGGGGCAACATTTTTGAGTTACAGGAATACCTGGCGGGAAGATACCAGGTATGGATGAAAAAGGCGGATCTTTTGCCCGGCACCGCTTACCGTGTGACTGTATTGACCAAGGATGGAGAAACCCTGGAGTCGGGTTTCGACACGATGTCGAAGGGTCCTGTTTTGGATTCTGTTTACTACAATCTTGAAGATCTTCCGACCTCCAATCCGTTGATATCGAACAGGGTGATGCAATATTATGTTGACCTGAACGCCATGGGCGACTACAGCCGGTTTTACAAATGGGACATTATGGAAACCTGGGAGTACCATGCTCCTCTTGCTGCCGAAAATTACTATGATGGTATCAAACATGAGATTATCCCTCCGGATTCATCAAATATGGTTTGCTGGATCACGAAACCGGTGAAGAATGTCTTTACCTTGTCTACGGTCAGCCTGTCTCAAAATGTATACAAGAAATATAAATTGCATACCATCGATGGAACAACCTCGCGACTGGGATATTTGTACACTATACTGGTTCGCCAACTTGCCTTGAGCGAAGGTGCTTATAACTATTGGGAACAAATGCGGATCAACAGCAATGAACAGGGTGGACTTTATGAAAAGCAACCCTTTGCGATCAAAGGCAATCTGATCAATGCATCCAATCCGGAAAAAGAGGTGCTCGGATATTTTTATGCCGCCTCCGTGTCGGACAGAAGATATTTTTATCATGATGTTCCTGGAATTGAATTGAATTTCTACAATTTTTGTTCCCCCTACGAACTTGGCAGAAAGGGTTGGAAGGAGATTTATGCTTGGGAATATCCGGTTTATTTTTACTATAATAAGTATGAGTTCGGAGCCTTGAGATTATTGAACCTGGAGTGTGTCGACTGCCGTGCTCTGGGAGGTACTACTGTTAAACCCGATTTTTGGCCACTTCAACCATGAAAACACTGACCACCCTTCTGACCATCCTGATGATGGTCGTATCCGGGCCATCCTTTGCCCAGGATAAAACCGAAAAGCCCAAAGAACCGATGAAACCGGCCCTGCTGGTGATCGATATCCAGAAGGCCTTTATGCCCATGATGTCCGCCGATAGGGAAATGGCATTGGAATATATCAACGCCCTGATAATGCTCTTTCGCAAACAAGGCTACCCTGTTATCCGGGTCTACCACACCAGTGAGGAGTACGGCGTCACGCCGGGCACTGAAGGGTTTGAATACCCCGAAACGGTGAAGATCCTGCCCACCGATCCGAAGGTGCTCAAAACATACGGCGACGGATTCAACAAGACCGACCTCGACAAGGTGATCAAAGCCACGGGTAGCAACACCCTCTTCCTCTGCGGACTGAGTGCGACCGGGTGCGTGCTCGCCACTTGGATCGGAGCCCAGAACCACGATTACAAGGCCTTTATGGTGAAGGGCGCCATTATAAGCCCCAGCACAGAGTATACGAAGAATGTAGAGCAGATGTTTGATGCAGTTTCTTATGAGGTGGTGCAGCTTCTCCTGATCCATGAATAGGGTTTTCGGGTTTTCAGATAGCCGGGGTCATCCTGGTGTGCATAGGCCTCCTTTTCGAAAGAGATGGAGATGTATGCCTCTTTTTTAGATTGAAAGATCCTCCGGATCAGGAATTCAGCCAGGTACCATATGTAGAACGGGAGGATCAGCATTTCGGTTTGCTGGCGCCAGTGTATCTTTTCGTGGTTCAGGATAACCGCATCGGCAGGATGATCCATATAAATGCCAAAGGGGCACAGGGATATGCCGGTAATTTTTCCGAAAACCAGGCCGGAAGTGAATTTTATGAATTGGTTAACGGGTTTTATTCTCATGTTTTATGCTCCTGAAATTACAAAATCATGCCACAAGGTACGAAACATAAAATGTATTAAACACATCTTTACCTTATATTATCGAGAACAACCATCCCATGACAAACCACTTCTGGTCAAGCGAAAAAGTGGGTGACAGATATGGCTCCCCGGTTATTCTCGACGGCGTGGGGGATATAGCATGACGAAAAACATGACGTGAGACATTTTCAGAGTTAAGTATCCAGCGGATCAGAATATTATCTATATTTAGCTGTCGAATTTGAAGTCTGATGATTGTGTAACCCGGTTCTTTAAATGCTGCAACATGAAAACAGTCACTTTCCTGCTTATTGTCCTTTTTGTCTCAGTTACGACCCAGGCTCAGAACTGGGAATGTGTAAACCCCTTTCCGCCGGCCTGGAACCTTACAGGCGCCCATTTCCCTGATGCCAGTCATGGTTATGTGGTAGGCGATTTTGGTACCATCCTGGCCACCAACGATGGCGGCGCCAACTGGAGGAACCTGGTGTCGGGTACCCACAATCAATTGAATGGCCTCTTTTTTTCAAGCCTTCAGTCCGGCATTGCCGTCGGCATGGATGGCCTAATTCTGAAGACTGAAAACGGCGGGGAAAATTGGGTTTCCGTGAACTCAGGCGTAACAGGTCCCCTCTCATCCGTTGTGTTCACCAATGCCACCGTTGGATATATCGCCGGCTGGTATGGTGTCATCCTGAAGACCACCGACGGCGGATCGCACTGGAATGCCCTGAACACTGAGGTGACGAAAACACTGCGATCCATCTGCTTTACCGAGGCGAAAACCGGCTTCGCGGTGGGGATGGATGGCACCATCCTTAAAACAACTGATGCCGGGCTTACCTGGTCTCCGAAAAGCCCGGAGTCGGATGTGGAATTCACCTCGGTGTGTTTCCCGGATGAGAATACGGGGTATGCAGTGGGCAACGTAATGTATTATAAACACCCCGAAGGTCCTGCGGCCGACACCAGCTATATCTATAAAACCATGGATGCAGGCGAAACCTGGGTACTGCAGAATAAGATTGGTCCGGAGCACTTCACCCTCCTGAGCATCTGTTTCACCGACGCCAATACCGGGTATGCATCGGGGACGATCGGCTCCTTCTTTAAAACCGTTGATGGAGGCCTTAACTGGCTTCAGCAGCCCCATCCGGCCATGCTGCAGCTGAATGCTGTTTTATTCATCCAGCAGGGGCTGAACCAGACGGGATATATCGTCGGAAGCGAAGGTCTTATCACGAAGACCACCGACAGCGGTTCGACCTGGTCAAAGTTCATCAAAGGGAGTGAGAGCTGGTTTTCGGCCATGAGTTTCCCGACAGCCCAAACGGGATATGTTGCGGGAGAAACAGGAACGGTCCTGAAGACCACCAACGGGGGTTCCAATTGGCAGCCCCTCAATACCGGGATCAAAACCAGGTGGCTTTATGGTCTTACCTTTTTCGTAACGGCCGACCCGGAGACCGGTATCGCCGTCGGAGACAGCGGAACGATCCTGAAGACCACTGACGGCGGATCAAACTGGCAGATGATCTATACTGATACGTATGAAACGTTGAGGGGGATCACCTTTACCTCTCCCCCGGAAGGAAACAGGGGCATTGCCGTAGGTACCAAAGGAACGATCCTGCGCACGATGGACCTTGGAAAGCTCTGGTATGAAATTCCTTCAAATACGAAACAGCATCTGAATTCCGTCGAATTCAATGAACCTTCCACCGGTTTTATCGTGGGGGATACCGGCACCATGCTGAAATCGACCGATGCGGGGATCACCTGGACCCCAATTCCGTCGGGAACTACAGAAACACTGCATGCCATTTATTTTACAGATCCCGTCACAGGTTATGCTGCAGGATCCAATGGGGTTGTCGTTAAAACGACCGATGGGGGTGCAACCTGGGCTCCTACAGGCAGCGTGCCAACCACAGTGGTCTTTGATATCTATTTTCTGGATGCAAATACCGGCTGCGCGGCAGGGGGTGATTTTTCGACCGGGGGCGTCATCGCGAAAACAACCGACGGAGGTGCACACTGGACCACGGTGAGTCCCCCGAATATTAACATGATGAGTGCAGCCTTTTTTACGGATGCCAACACAGGCTTCGTTGCCGGTTACGGGGGCGTCATCCTGAAAACCACGAACGGCGGGACCCATGTTCCTGAAACGCTCAAAAATGCGCAGAACCTGATCGTTTATCCCGTCCCGGCCGGTGATCAGATCAGCCTCTTGTTGCCGGAGCACATCAGTCTGAAAAACGCCAGGGTCATGGTTTGCGATATGCACGGGCGTATCTTGCTGGAACAACCCGTCCTGAACCGAACCACGTATATCAACCTAAGCAGGTTAATCAGCGGGGTTTATTTTATCAGGTTTGAAGGGAGCGATGAGATCATCACGGCGAAGGTCATCAAGCAATGACATTTTTGCCATATCACGTATGCAACGAACGGAAAATCCATACTGTTTATGAAAATTGGCACGGTAAATATCGGCAACATTGTAGTGGAGATACCGATACCATGAGTAGTCGGGATTGTAGGCTGAACTGGTCCACCAAAAGCCATCGAAACCCAGGTTGATAAAGGCGCCGGAATCATACTCACGGCGGCCACCCGGGAGGGCCGTAAACCCGCTCTTGTTTGAGGCGCCCGTATTTGGGCTTACCCAATGGATCATACCTGATTCCTTTAACGCTCCGCCAGCGTTACTTTCACCGCCAAGATAGGCCGTCATTGTTGTCCATTCCGCGTCTGTGGCTACATGCCATCCTGCCGGTGCAAGGTTGCGACTATCGGTAACTGCAAACAGATTGTACAACCTTCCAAAGGTGGCAATTTTATCTTTATCCGTCGTATTTTCATAATTGCAATAGGCAGCTGTCTTCAACGATTTCCATTCCGTTGGACCAGTCACCTCAGGAATGGCTTCACCATTACGGTACCGGGTAGTGCGCAGGTTTTCTGCCATCCATGTTTGTGTGCCAATGGTGATGGTTTTATATACGTTGCCATCTATGTCGGTCATTGTTCCGTATGTTAAGTCAGGGTTAAAAACGGCACTGCTCACGCCGCCAGGGATTACATTTATTTTGACTTTTTTACTGGCCAAATTACTGGCAGACAGATCTGCAGGTGTAAAATCCACCTTCAAATCCTGATTCAGACCTGCATTCAGCCTGGTTCCGGCTGCCGGAGTATAGACAAATGTGCCGGGGACATCGGCTGTGGCATTTAATTGTATAATCGTTAACAAGGTTCCATAGGTAATATCAGCAGGGTTTTCCCAAGTCAATACCGAATCTTTTATCGACGATGTCTGATCTTTTTTACAACTGATGGCAATGGTCAATGACAAACCAATCACAAGCATTTTGATAGACCAAATCATGTTTTTCATGGGCATAATAATTTGTTTGTAATTTTATCAAAGCGATCTGTAATGTTACGATTTAATATCAAACAACATGCAGGCAACCTTCTCACATTCCGGTGTTATATTAAAAGGATGATATTTTACCGGAGAAATACCGAAACAAAAAGTCCAGGCAGGGAAAATGTCGGAGCCTTATACGACCGCCACGCTTCCTGGCTGCTGGCGGTATGTTTGCGTTATACAGGGAACCGCGAGGATGCCGAAGATGTGCTTCATGATGGCTTTATGAAGATCATCGGGGGCTTGGACAGCTATAAGCAAACCGGCAGCCTTGAAGGCTGGATGCGGAAAGTCATGGTAAATACCGCCCTGAATTACATCAGGAATCACAAAAAGGAGCGAATCTTTACATCGCTGGAGCCCGGCAACGACATCATCCATGATCCTTCCGAACAGGATGATTTCACCGGAAATGAGCTGTCCGGAGAGCAACTGATGGAAATGATCTGTTCCCTGCCTGATGGCTACCGTACTGTGTTTAACCTCTATGTGATGGAACACCATTCTCACCGGGAGATCAGTGAGATGCTCGGCATTACCGAAAATACATCCAAATCGCAACTTTCCAAGGCAAGGGCTTATTTAAGAAAGCGCCTCCTTGATTGTCAAACGGAATTAACCTATGGAAAAACGACATCCTATCGATGACCTTTTTCGCCATGGATTGGCGGATTACGAGGTCAGTCCTTCAGATGAGCGCCGCACCGCGTTCATCCGGGAGGCCATGGAGCAGGGGAGGAGGCCCTCCTCTTCATGGAAGTGGATATTATCCGCGGCATTGATCCTGCTGGTAACCGGGATCACGATCATGATGATACCAGGAACAGGCAAACAGGAATCAGAGAAACTGAAATCCAATGCGGGGAATCCCGTAAGGTCTACTGTGCAACCCCAATCCAGCCTGGCAGATCACGGAAGGACTATCGTGCAATCCCAATCCAACGTATCAGATCGTTGGGAAACCAGTAAACAATTAAATGATAAGAGCGGTGCAATAATAACCGGCGAGGCCATGCCAATCAAGGCAGTTACAGCCGTAATGAAAAAGGATGAGGCAGTCGTAAAAGAGGATGTAGCGGAAGTGAAAATGGAGGTAGCAGCAGTGGCAATGAATGAGGCAGTCATACAGGAGGATGTAGCAGGGGAAATGGACATGGCTGCCGTGCAAGAGGATACCGTAACGGTGGTGAAGAGTGATACTGTAGCAGTGGAGGATGAAAAGAGAGAACCCGCTTCGGGCGAAAACCGCACGCGCAATGCGAAATGGCATTTGAGTGCAGGAATCTATTACGGGCCCGAGTGGATGTTCAATACTTTGAACGGAGATAAATTTGTCAACAACACCGGGTTTGAGGGGACCTTTCATTTTGGTCCCTATTCTGTGAGGACCGGCTTAGGAGTTAGCATCACAACGGGTTCGAATGAGATCATGGTACAAACCAACCCCTATGAGGGGAATTACAATGCGCTGGACTCCATCTCCTTTCAATGGGACGAGCAGCGCCTGAGCCTGTTACCGACCTATCACACCACCGGTACGCAAGTATTCGACACAGCCCGGCTCTCCAATGAGGCCTATGTCAAAAAGCGATACACCTATCTTCAGGTGCCCCTGGTACTGGGTTATGATTTCTGGCGCAATGACTGGATAAGCTTAGGGTTCAGGGCCGGTGCCGTGATGTCGCTGCTGCTGAAATCAGAAACCCTGTCAGGCACCTATGATCCGGGGATGGATCGGATCATCAGCATCAACATGATCAGCCCCGACCGGATCCAGCTGAACTGGCAGGCCATTGGAGGGGTCAATGCGGCCTTCAGGTTATCACAAAGGTTTGGCCTGGAGGTGGAGCCCAACATCAGGTATTACTTCAACTCAGTGTATGAATCTTCGGAACTGACAAAGAAACCCTGGTCATTGGGTGTGAGGGCCGCTTTTATCATCCATTTTTAGAAAAAATTAAAACCCCCGGGGCAACTTTTTGCAATTTCGGGGTTAATTGATCAGATGCATCGCACTATTCACCAACAATTAATCATACAGCCTTAAAAAACTTACCCTTATGAAAAAGATCCTCTTTCTAATGATGATGTGGTTTGCAGCGACCGGATTGATGGCCCAGCAGGATTTCCTTACCGTGTCGGGTGTTGTCACCGATTCCCTCACCGGGTTGCCGTTACCCGGATATCCCGTTCATATCGATATCGATTCGGCATCCAATGGCTTTTCATACCATCATGAAACCCACACAATGTCTAATGGATTTTATGTCGACACCATTCCCTTCAATCAGGGGTACATCCCGAGCGGGGTAGTCAATGTATGGCTTTGGGACTGCATGCAGACGATCCGGTCTGAATATTTTGCCTTCGGACCCAACCATCTTTCCATCACCAAGAACTTCACCATCTGTGCCGGCACGCCTCCTCCTCCCTCATGCCATGCCGACTTTTATGCCGCACCGGCACCCCCGCCGCCTTTGACCATGCATTTCATCAACACCTCGACGGGTTCGAACGGACCATGGTACTGGTCATTCGGCGATGGCCAGGTTTCGGACCATTTTGATCCCATTCACACCTATGCAGCCCCGGGACTTTACCAGGTGGCTCTGATCATTGGAGACAGTCTGGGCAGTTGTTTCGATATGGAAACCCGGATGATACAGGTGGGGGATTCCCTGCCGGCACCCTGCCATGCACAGTTTACATGGTACTTGGATACGAATTCGTATGTAAATACGTTACAATTCATCAACCAGAGCGTTCCTGAGAACGGGACCTGGCTGTGGAGTTTCGGCGACAGTACCACCTCAACGGAAAAGAATCCTGTGCATACATTTCCCAATAACGGGGAGTTCCACGTATGCCTGACCATCGCGACCACCAACCCGCCATGCACCCACACCGAATGTCATGTTGTGCATGTTGGTCCGCCCCCGCCACCACCCTGTGAAAGCTGGTTCACCCACATGAACAACTGGCTGGAGGTGAGTTTCGAGGGACATATGGTTGGAAATCCGCCTGCCACCTACAGTTGGAATTTTGGCGATGGCACATCTGCCAATGGTAAAAATGTAACGCATCAATATGCCGCGCCCGGATTGTATCCTGTAACCCTCACCACGGCGACCCAGGATTCGAACCAGTGTACATGGATCAGCACACAGCATATCCAGGTAGGCGACAGCAGCCATATCCACCAGCTTTACGGGCAGGTCTTTGCAGGTAATTTCCCGCTGGACCATGGCATGGCGATGATCTTCGGTGTGAACACTCCGCAAAATGTACCGCCCTTCTTTGCAACCTGCCCCATCGACTCTATGGGAGTTTATTACTTCGCCTATGTTCCCGAGGGTGATTTCGTGATCTGGGCTATGCCATTTGATTCAGCAGGAGGCTACCTGCCTACCTTCTATGGAAATGTAATCTATTGGGAACAGGCCACGGTGATCAGCCTTGGAGCGCCTGTAAATCCGTATAATATCAACCTTGTACCTGCAACAGGAACGCAGGCGGGTCAGGGAGGCATCCTTGGTCAGGTGAACATCCAGGGGATGAAATCGACCCAGGTCGACCAGATCGTGATGATACTCACCAATGAGCAGGGTCAGCCGATCGGGTTCAGGAATGTGGATGCATCGGGGGCCTTCGACTTCAGCGACCTGCCCGTCGGTACCTATTTCCTGAAACCAGAGCTTCCGAACACCAGCAGCGATCTTGTGAAAGTTCTACTGTCAGCAGTCAATCCGGTTGCAAGTGTGACGATGACCTTTTCGGGCCAGCATATTATAGGGATCAGCGAAATGCCTTTGGTAGCAAGCTTTGTATCATACCCAAATCCTGTTAAAGATGTGCTCAACCTAACCATTGACGCTTATTCTGCATTGAACGGGGTTGCCTGCATCTATAATCTGACCGGGCAGGTGGTTGCAACCATACCCATCACGTTAAACAAGGGCGGGAATCAGTTCAGCCTCGATATGCGTACACTGAATACCGGGATCTATTTGTTGAAGATCACTTCGCCCGAAGGTTTGAACATTGTTCAGAAACTGGTGAAATAAAGATTCACATCACCATTTTTGAGCATTGGTGAAAATGAGATTGTTTCCCAGCAAGTAGAGATGCTGCCATCGATGATATCAGTTTTGATATGGTCGATGGCAGTTTTCATGCTATCAGGTATCAGCAATGCATAATCGTGATAAGGAGCAAGTTGAACACCCTGGTTGGCCAGGTTTCCGGTATAAATTTCACCCCCTGAGCCGGCCAAGCGCATCCACCAACGTCATTCGCGTACAGGCGATGTTCATTCGCATAAAACCCTCACCCCCCGGACCAAACTCCGTACCCGGATTAAATCCCAACCCCGCCTCATGTACCAGTTTGTTCTTCAGCGCCTCCTCGTCAATATTGAATTTTCGGAAATCAAGCCAGATCATATAGGTGGCTTCCGGCCGGAACATATGCAAACCGGGGATATGTTCTTTGATGAATGTTTCTGTAAAATCGATATTGGAATTCAAATAATCGATG
Source organism: uncultured Bacteroidales bacterium (assembly GCA_903945175.1). Classification (GTDB taxonomy): domain Bacteria; phylum Bacteroidota; class Bacteroidia; order Bacteroidales; family FEN-979; genus CAIVAT01. The sequence continues at coordinate 23,612 of CAJAUM010000072.1, forward strand.
AGTTGCAATCTCCAGGGTTCTCCATGCGCATAGGCAGCGGCTGATGCAACATTCCCGAAAAGATTTCCCATCCCCAGATGCATTTTCTCAATCCACTTTGAAAAGGCAGACCGCAATTCCGGGTTCGAAATAATCATGGATGAGGTGGAAAGCCCTGCCAGATTGAATGTTTTGCTGGGGGCGTGGGCTGTAAGTGTGATTCCCGCAGTTTCGGGCGACAAATTGGCGAAAACCTGATGGCGGTGACCCGGCATGACCAGATCGGCATGAATTTCATCAGACAGCACCAGCACATGGTGCTTCAAACAGATATGCGCAATCTTTTCAAGTTCCGCGCGGGTCCAGCATCGACCGATCGGATTTTGAGGGTTGCAAAGAATCAGCATTTCAGCATCTTTCGCCTGTTCTTCAAGTAAGTCGAAATCAATGAGGTAGGTGCTTTCGTTTGGGACCAGCTGATTGATTAACAAATTTCTGTTGTGATCCTTAACTGCTCCTAAAAACGGACGATAAACCGGCGTTTGAACGATAATCTTGTCGCCAGGTTTGGTGAAAGCCAACACGGCAAAATTAATTGCAGGCACCACTCCCGGACAAAAAATAATATCGTCTCGGTGAATGGTCCAATCGTGATGAGACCGCATCCATTGTATGATCGGTTGATAATACGCGATATCCCTGAATGTATAACCATACACAGGATGACCCGCACGCTGAATAACAGCATCACGGATAAAATCAGGAGTTTCGAAATCCATGTCGGCAACCCACATGGGGATCACATCACTCCTCCCAAAAACGGTTTGCCGTAAATCAAATTTTACACTGGAGGTGTGCGTTCGGTCTATAAATTTATCGAAATTATACTTCATCCGGGTTGTATGGTCATGAGGCACGAAATTAAGGAAAATCAGGGAGCGACGGCTGAATGCGCGGAAACAATTTTAACCCTATTCCGTTCTAAAGTTTTGCGTAATTTTGCACCTTCTTTTTATTCCCGAACAGTCACCATTTATCATACGAATTATTATGGCAGAAATGATCGTGGAGCCCATCGAAAAATATGGACTTACCAAAGCATCGCGTCCCAAAACCCTTTTCTCAAAAATAGGCATCGTTGGCTGTGGCAATGTAGGACAGGATTTGGCTATCACTGCATCAAAACATGGAATTGAGGTTGTGTTTCTCGAACGCGATGAGGAGTTAATCCAACATGCATTTGCGGAGATCAAGAAGGCGCTGAACCATCAGATAAATCACTGGGGACTAACACCTGGAGAAAAAACAGCCATCCTTTCACTGATCAGGGGAACCCTTGTGTATTCTGATTTTCATGATTGTGACCTGGTTATTGAGACCATTAAAATGAAGCAGGGGCAATCAGGCTATGAGATGCGAAAAGAGGTGTTCTTAAACATTGAAAAAGAGGTGAGAAAGACGTGCATTATTGCAACAAATTCCTCTACCATCGCGGTTACTGAATTGAGTTCTGAGCTGAAACATAAAGAGCGTTGTGTCAGTCTTCACATTTCCACTACAGCCCCTGGCGCGAGTGTTGTGGAACTTGCAAAAGGGCTTCACACCTCAGACGAGGCCTATGATAAGGTGATCAAGTTTGTAAAATTAATTGAAAAAATCGCCATCCCCGTAACGGAATCTCCCGGGCTGGTGAGCGTAAGGCTTTTTGTAGTGTTGCTGAACGAGGCCTGTGCAACACTCATGGAGGGGGTGAGTTCAATGGAAAACATTGACCTGACCATGCGTTCCTCTTTTAACATGCCCCTGGGGCCCTTCGAGTTTGCCGATAAAGTAGGACTGGATAAGATCGTTCGTTGGATGAAAAATCTTTACAGTGAATTCGGATCGTCGCGTTATATCGCATCTCCCATGATAAAAAAACTTGTCAGGGCAAACAGGCTCGGAAGGATCACCGGCATCGGATTCTATAAATATGATATTGAAGGAAACAAGGTTACAGAAGAAACACTATGAACATACTCGTATTAAACTGCGGAAGCTCCTCCATAAAATACCAGCTTCTCAATATTGAAAGTCAACGGCTTTTTGCAAAAGGGGTTGTCGAAAAAGTGGGGTTGAAGGGTTCGTTCCTGAAGCATAAAAAAGAGAACGGGGACAAGGTGAAGTTGGAGGGTGAGGTCATTGACCACCTCACAGGAATTGAATATTTGCTTGGCGTACTGATAAGCAAAGAACATGGCTGTATCAGCCAGTTATCGGAGATCAATGCGGTGGGTCACAGAATGGTACATGGAGGGGAGCGTTTCCAGGGGAGCTGCCTGATCACGGAGGAGACGCTCAAAGATTTCAAGGCTTGCATCCCCCTTGCGCCGCTTCACAATCCTGCGAATCTGAAAGGCGTAAGGGCCATGCAGCATTTGCTGCCCGATGTGCCCCAGGTGGCGGTATTCGACACGGCTTTTCACCAGACAATGCCTGCCTATGCCTATATGTATGCGCTCCCCTATTCGCTTTATAAGAAATATGGCATCCGGCGTTATGGTTTTCATGGCACAAGCCATTACTATGTTGCACGACGCGCCTGTGAGATTTTGGGTGTTCCCATAGAATCGATGAAGATCATTACCTGTCACCTGGGAAATGGCACCTCCATGGCAGCGATCAAAAATGGAAAATCGATTGATACCTCCATGGGGCTTACACCGGTTGAAGGGCTGATCATGGGAACCCGAACCGGGGATATGGATCTGGGTGTGCTCACCTATGTGATGGAAAAGGAGGAGCTGAACATCACTGTTGCCAGTACCCTCGTTAACAAGCACAGCGGGATGCTTGGTGTTACCGGTGTTTCATCCGACATGCGGGAAATCGAAAAGGAGGCGGAAGCCGGGAATGAAAGAGCCATACTGGGGCTGGATATGTTTCGTTACAGGATCAAGAAATATATCGGGGCCTATTCGGCTGCGCTTGGCGGGCTGGACCTGCTCATATTCACCGGCGGAATAGGGGAGAACGACCCGGTAACACGTGAAAAATGCTGCACAGAAATGGAATATCTGGGGCTGGTGTTTGACCATCAGAAAAATTCCGGCGTCAAAGGCAAAGAGATGATGCTGAGCAAGCAGGAATCAAGGGTGAAGGTGATGACGATTCCGACCAACGAAGAGCTGGTCATTGCCGAACACACCTACCGGATCATCTCCGAATTATCTGTGATGCCTGATTGAGCCCCAAAACCGGTTACTCCGGATCGGGGGAGCTATCAGAACCACTGGAATCATCAGAACCACTGGAACCATCATACCCGCTGGAATCATCATACCCGCTGGAATCATCAGACCCTTCGGAATCATCCTGCACACCTTCTCCATCATTGTCCGTATTGTCATTGTCATCCTGAATTCCAGGGGTATTATCATCCTGATCATCCGATACATTATCACCACTCCCATCGGGATCATTCGGATCATCCGATACATTATCACCACTCCCATCAGGATCATTCGGATCATCTGATACATTATCACCACTCCCATCGGGATCATTCGGATCATCCGATAAATCCTGGTCGGCATCCATAAGGTCATCAGGATATTCAGATGGATCATAACTCATGTCATCCAGATCTTCCAAATCAGAAAGACTTTCCGTTTCACCAGCATCTAGGCCCTCATAGACATTCACAGTCGTGCTGTTGTCGATATAGGTTGAAGAGCTGTAGGATGAGTAGCTTGAACCATAATAACTACCGTAATAACCACTATACCCATAATAGCCACCCCAATAGCCCCCATATGGACGGTAATATGACGGGCCCCACCAACTGTCGAGAAATATACTCGCAACACTCAGCCCGACTGAGAACATGCTCATCGATATGGTATAGCCGATACTCCACCCTATCCAGGGATCATAGCCCATGCCATAACCAAATGTCGAGGGCCGGGGATAATAAACGGGTCCGTTATTGGGATAAGAGATCCCGGTGCCGTACACCACAGTCGGGCCATAAACATAATTGCTTGTATACCCGGCGGTGTAACCCACATAAACCACTTCGGGCTTGACTTCATAAATCCGTACATACTTCACGTTGTAGGCGGGATCGTCAGGCGGGATCTTCTGGATCTCATCCGGGACGGAGGTTGCAACCTGCCATGGTCCTTCAGGTCCCTTCCCGGTGAACCAAACCCCGTTATCACAAACGAAATATTGATCCTTGTATAGCAGGATGGTGCTGGAGGTGTTCGAGCCACGCGCCAGGTCGGTTCCTTTGATCTTTTCAAATTTTGGATCACCATCCCATTTTACCTCGGTTTTGGCTTTCTTTCGGTTCACGGCAGCGGTCTTTGGTATCTGGGCATCCAGCAGCGCATCCTCCGCCATATAAGTCCCTGCGACACTGGCCAGTACAATCCCTGGTTTTGAATCTCTCGGGATCCTCGCAAAATCGGCGGGAAGTTTATCAGATTCCGTGTAAACCCAGGGGCCGGTGAGGGCCGGAGAGCTGTACCACCTCCCCGAAAGCAGGACATAAAAAAGTTTCTGATCTTTGTCCCTCAGGATGTTATTATCCGAATTGGTCATGTAACGCAGCTTTGTTCCCTTGATATCGGTGTACTTTGGTTCACCCTTTGACTGGATCAGTTCAGCTGGCTTTGTGCGAACAATAATCGCAGGAGGATCTGCAGCTGCAGTGTCAGGTGCTTTCTGTTGAGCCTGTTGCGATTTTTTACCCGATTTTTCCTTTTCCGACTTCAAAGAATCATAAAAACGCTGCACTCCGGCCGATGGCTGGCTTACAGTTGCCCAGGGGGAGCTCACCGGGTCGGAAGAGCGGTACCAGGATTCTCCCAACAGGAGGTAATAGCTTTTCTCGCCGCCATCCATCAAAACATAAAACGGGGTGTTTATCGCTCTTTTTATTCCATCCTCACCGGTCTCTTTCCATACCGGGTCGCCATCAAAGAGTACCAACGCCGAATTTTGTTTAACAAAGATGATCTCCGGCGGATCATTTTTAAAACTGGATGTGGAGGCCGTCGCTTCACGCACCATGTTAATGGATGATTTTATCTCGTCGGTTGGCAACTCCATTTTCCAGCCGGACGCCTCCTTTTCAAGGATGTATCTGAACCTTTTTACACGTGACGGGTCAAGCGTATCAATCCCGGGAAACCGAACATTTACCAGTTTTAAATTCAGCACACTGCATATGCCTTTGGTTTTGTCGGTGCGGGTGTGTGCTTTAATCCACATCACCCCAAAAACAGGCGATTTGCTTTTATTGACCACAATGGAGATGGCCGACTTGAGGTACAGCGTAGTATCTCCATCCATTGAATCTGCCTGAGGTTGATAGGCGACCACCTTGGCCCAATCCGTAGCAACTTTCTTAGGCCAGGTTGACTGGGCTTTAATTGCCGATGGCAGTATCAAAAGGGCAGCGATTAAAAATAAAATGTTCCGGTTTCTCATGCGTTTACTGGATTAAGAATTTGAATGACGATTTTAATTTCAAAACCAAATTGAAGAAAATTATGTTGCGCTGTTCATGCTCATTTGATGATGGATATCTTTACATGATTCAGGTGCTGGTTGCTGTCCCTGACCGTGGCAATATAGATTCCGGCCGGAAATCCTGAGAGATCCATGCGATAGGGATCAGAACCTGTCGAAGCACTCTTTTGATGGTAAACTGTGCTTCCCATCATGTTCCGGATGATGATCTCTGAAGTTTGTCCTTTAGCATCCCCATTTGCGAGATAGACGATCCCGGATGAAGGGTTCGGGTATACTGCCAGGGTGGAGGAGGGATCTGATTCTTCGATTCCCAGCGCATTCTTGCTGATGTTGATCTCCAGCTGGTACATTCCTGTCTGGGCCAAAAAATTGGTTCTCACAAAGAAGAAGAGGTCACCCCCCTTTAGGGCCGTGAACTCTGCGGGGGCTGAATTACTGCAGGGCGACTTATATATTGTATCTGGTGGGGATTTAAAATCCCACAAACCTTTGAGAGGGTAAGAAAGGGTTGTATCATCCTCTGAATTTTCTAGACTGGCTGTTCCATGGTAGGAGTACCCCATCGGAAGCTTAATTATATAATAATCGATATCTTTCGCAATATGGCAATTGGCGTTAATGATTATTTTTTCATTTTTTCCTGAAAAAGAGGGCGTAAATACGTATGCGCTATCTTCTGCGTTGTTGGGCTCATATTTGTCGGCCGCGAGCGGGATGGCATTGACCTGCACCTTTACCGGGTTTTGAAAGCCTGTAGAGCCTATCAGATCATATTCTGCCGTGCCCGAAGGTTTATACCACAGGGAGAGCAGGTAGCTTCCGGCCGGGACAGGGATCCTTGCCGTGCTGAAGGTCAGCTCTCCTGACGAAGATCCTGCAGAGAGGTTGAAATTGCTCTTTTGAGCAAGAGAATACAAATAATTTCCATCAATGTCATGAATCGCAAGGTTGAGCGTACCGGAAAAACTCTGGCTCCCGATGTTCCTGATCTCCAGTTTCACAGTGGCAGCCTTGCCCTCTGTAAGCGGTGTACCTGGAAGGATAGTCATCACGGAAGCCATTTCAAGAAGGTCGGGATTGATTACTTCCACCAACGGGAAATTGGCGTAGTTGAGTGTGTCATTTACTTCTATCCAGTCGTCACCAGCAGCACTGTACATAATGCCTATCATGTATTTTCCGGGAAGCATATTTGGCAGGCCACTATTTTTGAAGGTGATATATTGAAAGTCCTCCCCGCGCAAAATCGTAATAGGATTCATGATCTCAACAAAGCCAATACGCACCTGGTTGGTGTCGAAAATGGCTGCACCGAGTTTCCCTTGAAAATCGGTCTTACCATTGTTACGGATGCCGGTCATAAGGGAGATGGAATCATTGTAAGGAATAACATTCGAAATGAGTGCGCCCGGGATACTCAGGTTCAGATTGTAATAGGTTCTCTGACCGGGCCGGACCCCTTTGATAATTTCCTCTCCGCATTTATAGTCTTCTCCGTCAGGCGCATTGGGGTTAAGTTTATTGATCTCGAAGTAGGTGTCAGGCTCCCCTCCCCATCCCCAGTTAAAATGAAACTTTCCGGTATTATCGTATCCGTCGCAAACAAACGCGTGGCCCTCTTTTGTAGGCGTAAATGCCGCATAGATTACCGGAAGCCTGGCATCGAGATCTTCTTTTAGAAAGGCAGTCCATTCTTCATCGGTATAACCTATCCGATGAAGGGGTCTCAGGGAAGGGTCATAGCCAAAATATTTCTTTAGCGCATTGGCTATACATGGCTGGTCGTTATCTGCAGTCACAGCGCCTGAACTACCTCCATCGGCCGTTATCCCGTATGTCATTTCAATCGAAACACCACAATGATACATCAGGGTGGCAACAGCATTAACAGCCACAGTATCGGTGTTTTTATCCAAAATTTCCGGCATTTTTTCCCATTTATACGTAGTTGCGCCGAAGTTGGCCGGCAGAGTACCATATTTTTCTGTATCATATTTATAATAACCGGTTCCCTTCTTGGGATAATTATGATATTTCATCAACATGGCCATAGCCGTTGCAGCGCATCCTGTTACAGTCTGGACTTTTTTTCCTGTTGAATCTTTGCCCCATGGGCATTTGTTGTTATAATAAGGATCCTGAGCCCAGCGTAAATTAACCATGGGTTCAACCGCTTTGACGCTCTTGTTGGAAAGATCCGATTTGCCCACTGTTGTAGCCAGGTCATGCCAGGCCGATTCAATTTCAGGTGTTGCCTGTAGTTTTTGAGCTACCGCTCGTTCAATCTGCCCTTGATAGTTTCTTAGCCAGTATTCCGCTCCCGGGGCTATGTTGGCCGGTGAAAAACTTCCTTCCATGGAATACGCCAGCACGGGAATTACGATGTCGTCACCTGAAACGATGACGAAACCGGGAGTGGCTGTAAAATTGAAAACGTAAAAGGCGGGGGCTGCCTTTGTTTTGGCATCCTGGCCTGTTTTCAGATCGTTTGAAGTACAGACCAACACCGGTGTTGGCAAGGCCTTGAGCTGGTTTTTGCCGAGCCGGCCTGCAAAGAAATTACCGGCGACTTTTCCGGCATTACGCTCTTCAACCTGTTTTGCACTGGCATGCCAGGATAATGCGGTTGAGAGAAACAATAAAATAATGAGTCTTTTCATAAACAATGAGTTATCTGGTTATCAATAAGGTATAGGATATTTTTCCGCCTGATTTAAAATAGAAGGTGATGATGTAGTTCCCATCGGCATTGGCCGACAGATCGATCGAAAACCGATCCCCCGATGGGATTACAGAGGATTCATACACCCTCTTTCCCTGCATGTTGGTTGCGGTTATTCTTTGAAAATCACTTCCTGTTCCATTATCCAGCCCTATTTCAACAATTCCTGTCGTAGGGTTCGGGAAAAGACGGATCCGGTTGTTTGGCTTCTCATCAACACCGATAGGATAACCGAACCTGGCGATCAGATTGCGATTTTCCTGGGCAATAAAAGTAAAAGAGGCAGCATCGTTTACCTTCACCCCGTTTTCAAACCATCCCTGGAATGAATAGCTTTTATTGGGTGTGGCGGTCATGGTGACCTTTGCACCGGCAGGATATGTGCCGGCTCCGGTGGCCACACCGCCATTTTTGGGCATTTCAACATCATTTACCTTGTAATTTCCGGGAGCCACATACAGCTCCGATTCCCATATTCCCCGTCCGAAGGTTGCTGCACGAATCTTGCCGCCGGCGTATTCTATCTCGAGATCTGATATCATGACAATGGGAAGGTTCTTGCTGAACGGAACCCAACTTTTCATACCCGCATTTTTATAAAACACCCCGGCGTCGGTTCCTACATATAATCCTTTGTTTGTCCCTTCTTCGTAAACAATGCAGTTGACAGGCAATTTGGGTAGCGAATTTGTTGTGTCATAATCCTCCCATTTTTTTCCGCCATCATAGGATGCGAATACCTTGGCATTGTTATACCCGGAAAAGGTAATGAAAACAGTGTCAGAACCCCATGGAGCTATTGCAATGCCGGTCACCATGACATCTTTAACCAGCAGGGGGATCTCCTCCCATTTTTTCCATCCATCGGATGTTTTGAAAAGCTGAAATTTTCGCGCAGCAAACATCACATCCGGATTTTTAGACGAAATGCAGAGCGTGCGCAACAGGGTATCATTATAAACCATATTATTGGGCATGGTGGCAACTACTTTATCCCATTTCGTACCGCGATTTGTTGATTTGTATATTTCACGGTATCCAACATAAAGGATTTCAGGTTCCCAGGGATGCATGATATAGGGAGTGAGCCATGCTCCTGAAAGCTGATTACCGCTCAAATCTTTTATCGTTTTTGTGATGGTATCGCATTTTTGCCATCTGTTAAAAGTCCGGAAAATGAGCCCGTTCGTATAGGCGGCATATTGTATCTGTGCGCTGTCGAAATCGATCATACACTCCATGCCATCTCCCCCGATTTCAGGCGGAGCCTGCCAGTTCCCGGGAGCGGTGCGAACCTGTGACCCATTGTCCTGGAATCCGGCAATCACCGCATCTTTTTCCAGCCAGGAGCAACCGATCCGATAGACCTGTCCAATTTCCATTCCTGCTGTAATGTCAGTCCAGATAATTTTTTCATTTCTGGCATTGGCAAACATAACACCTCCGTCATTGCATTCAAACACCGTATCGGGTGCCAGCGGATGAAAGGCCAGCCAATGTTTGTCGGCATGGGCCCGTTGAATGGATTTACTGGCAACTGAATCGGCCCAATAATTGGCCAGGTCATATTCTTTTCCTCCATCTTTGCTTACATAGGTGTTTACTCCTCCCAAAAACCGCTTATTTGGCTCAACAGGGCTGATGGCGTATGCGAGATCATAATCGCCTTGTCCGCCGCATGGACTATCCTTCAGTTCGGGATCGTGGAAGGAGTGGAGGTAATTATTGCTGCAGTTTTTATACAACTTGACCAGCGTGTCTGTCATTTTAAATACATTATCCTTTTCCTTAAAACGATATACTCCTGCCAAACCATTTTGATCAGAAACGCATACAGCTTCAAGAAGTTCCCCGTTTTGCGGTGTTACAGCAAGGTTAATCCTGGTAACTTTTTTAAATTTCGTGACCGAATCCCATTTATCTCCTCCGTTGTTTGACCGCCATATCTGCGCCCATCTGTTCTTTGCAGTGTCACTGTAATTATACTGAACCCTGGTTGCCGCATAGATGATTTCAGGATTGGCCGGATTGTAGACGATATCGATGAAGTTGGCGCTTTGGGTTTCCTTTGCTACCCATAAAAGACCGCCATCGGTGGTCTTATAAATTCCTTTATTGGTTGCAGCAAGCAATGTATCGTATTTCACCGGGTGCATAACCAATTTTCCGATTAATTTCCCATCACTGAGCTCCCAGTTCAAACCGGTTTTATTCCAGGACCCACCGCCATCCGGCGACTTCAGGACCCCGATGCTTTTTGTGTCCCCCACCCCGGAGTTATTCATCTCCCCAACGCTCCCGCCGGCATCACGATCACCGGTGGCAATGTACATGATAAGCGGTTTATCCTTGTTGATAACAATATCACTTACACCGAAAACCGGCTTATCATTCATTATGGTCGTCCAGGTTTTTCCGAAATCGGTTGTTTTAAAAATTCCTCCGGCAGGGGTTCCAACCCAGAAGGTGTTTTTATCCTTCGGGTGAAACGCAATGCAATTGATTCTTCCCAGCCCGGTGTAACGATCTTTGGGTTTGTTGGGGCTCAGGGATTTCCAATCGCCTGTCGCATTGTCGGTCAGATGTTCTGCCGAATATCGTTCCCACTCCTTCACGACCACATTGTTCGGAGGAAATGTTCCGTCGGGATTTACACGCGGTTCCCAGTACCATTCCCAACGTTTAAAAGGTTTGTAGCCTGATCCCCTGGTGACCTTCCGGCCTTTCCAGTTTTCGTTGAATTTCTTTTGTATTTCATAGAAATTCGGTTTATCAGGTGTTGTTGAGGCACCGGTAGGTTCCTGGGCTGAAGCTGAATGGGTAATGGAGTTCAGGCACATCAAGAGAACAATACAAAATGCAACCACTGCGGATTTAATAAAACCCGGCGTGCCAAGTAAAAAAAAATTTTTCAAAAGCAATGAGTTAGAGTTTAATATTGTTAAAAATAGTCAATTTAGAAATATTTCAGCATGAATAACCTCCTCTTTTCAGGATTTTCACAAAATTTTGTTTTCAATAATCATGCCAATGACGTTATCATATTGATTAACAGCGCTTTGTGGTTTATTAAAAAATTGTATTATGCGTAAAACACTACTAAATCGCGTAATGCCTTACGAAAACGTAAGTTTTTCGCGCAAAAGAGCGCCATATTTTGCCTGCGGCCAGGCAAAAATTGAAATACTTTTCCCCGGAGGAAAACCGAAGGCAAAGAGTTTAACATAGAAGCAGGTAGCACAAAGCACGTTTACGCTACGCGTTTTTGAGCCTATCCGCGATATTGGCATGCAATAAATCCGAATTGAACCTCCAAACACCCAGGTAAAATCACGGCAGTAATAATAAAGATCTGTTTTTAAGCATTCATATCTAGATAGATAGCTTATGAATCTCATACGGTTTGTATGTTCCGGGTATTTATGGCCCGCCCTTTGTTTGTCTTCCCTCCCAAGATAAGAGTTCAGCAGTTATTCGTGCAATCAAAATATGAACTGAAGAAAGGGAGGAAATATGAGCGCTTTTAAATGTCCAAAATGTGGCACGTCAACGGGGGGCAATGAAAAATTTTGTTTTCTGTGCGGACAACCACTGAACGGGGACTTTCCAACATGCGGCGAAACATGGCGGTTTTTAGCTGATTACAGGCTTTTTCCTGGTTTTGTTATAAACATGACAAAGGAGGAATTGAAGATTACCTACCGGAAGAAATCATCACAAAGTCATAAAATTAAAAAGGGGAGATTTTTTGAGGTCATGGGCCATCGCCTGAACATTTGCTGATCAGACAGACTTGAAACGTGTTTTTGCTCGATCTTTCAAGGATGATTCAACGGTTATTGGTTAATTCTATTTTTCATCAAGGAATATAACCATACCGGTGTCGAGGTTATAATAGGCACCAACAACCACTACTTCACCGCTGTCGACAAAATGTTTCAGCAGCGGCTCATCTGTTTGCAAGGCAGCAACAATGTTCCTGATATTGGCCCTGCATGTAGCCTCGGCATCTTGACCCCTGGTGGCTTGTACTGCTGGTTGGATAGACGCAATGATCGATTTGATATGGCCGGCTTCGTCATGAGTAGAATCGCGGGCTGCTGCAATTGCACCGCAACGCTCATGACCGAGTACAACAATCAGCGAGGTATGAAGGTGTTCAACTGCATATTCAATACCACCGATCGTATGCGCATCAATAACATTCCCAGCTTCCCTCGTAACGAACAGATCACCCAACCCCTGGTCAAAAAGGATTTCGGGACTTGTCCTCGAATCAGCACATCCCAAAATGACGGCAAACGGATGCTGACCATTGGCAATTTCCTTACGCCGGTCATTATCCTGCCGGAGGTGTAAGGATTTACCTGAGACGAACCGGATATTTCCCTCTTCAAGAAATCGCATTGCTTCGGCGGGTTTGATTTTTTCCGCATGCTCCTGTCCTGCAGCAGGATTGAAGCCGGAACAGGTCATGAAGAAACAAACGAGGATCAAATGGCAAAGACTTTTTCTGATTTTCATTTGGGGTGTTTTAAAGAAATTGGTACTCAAAGGTAAAAAAATCCTGCATGGTCAATGCTGTTGCAATTTGAACCATGTTAGATGTATTAGCAACTTTAGAGAAGTTGCATAACTTTGTGAAATGAAATCACCTCCATTCAACAGCAGGAAAATTGTAAGTTTTTTTAACCAATGTTAAAGGCCCCAATGAGATAAGCATGAAAAAAATCAATTTCACCTTCGTACTTTGCCTGTTTGTTCTGGCCATGGTCCATGCACAATCAGAGGCGGATCTGACGCCCATTTCCTCAGGGGTAAAATATCAGCTGATTGGAAGATACGACCTGGCAAGGCTTAATCAGGTATTCAATAAAGATCTGGATGATTTTCTTTCGACCTCATCCATGTCTTCAGCTGATTTCAGGGGTAAGTTTGCCACGCCTGTTTATCCTGTAAAATTATACAAGGTAGAATACCGGTCGGTTGTTCCTGAGTTCGGCAACAAACCGACCATTGCCACAGGGCTGGTCGCTATTCCGGAAACGGGATTGGATTCCATGCCCATGATATCATACCAGCATGGAACAGTGTTTGAAAAGAGCAACTGTCCTTCGCATCCGGATGAGTCGATGGAGACGAGAATGATGATTGCCCAATATGCCTCGCAGGGATATATCGTGATCGGAGCAGACTATTTTGGCCTGGCAGCATCTGATCTTCCAAATGCATACCTGATATTGGAAAGCTCAGAGCAGGCTTGTCTCGATATGCTGTTTGCCGCCCGGGATGTGCTTAGGCATAAAAAAATAAAACAAGGCCCATTGTTTCTGCATGGCTGGTCGCAAGGTGGGTGGACCAATCTGGCCTTTTTACGAAAATTGGAATCATTGAATATTCCGGTCACTGCAGCAGGAACTGCCAGCGCTCCTGCCGATGCATTTGGAAGTGTGGATCGTTGGATGAATAACTATCAGCCCATAGATGCTGTTTACCTCCCGGGTTGTTTATCGAATTTTATTTTCGCTGTTGAGTATTATCATCAGATACCAGGTCTTGCAGCCTCTGCAATCCGGCCTGAATATTACGAGTCGGCAAAGAAATTCTTCAATTGGCAAATAAGCTGGACCGATTTCAGGAAGCAAACCGTGGATACGATATACAACTTTCTGCGTCCTGAATTTATGGCAACCGGAAATACCGGCAATACCCCCTTCTGGCAGATCATGGAGAAATCGCAAGTATACAGGTGGCGTTGTAAAACACCCCTTATCATGTATTATGGCGAAAGGGATGAGGTAGTCCCATTGTACGTTGCCACGCTTCCACAGGAATATCACAAATTACTAGGGAGAAACACAACAGTTGCTAAATCAGCCGGAGCAAAAGCAGACCACCGTGCGACCTATACCACCTCAGTTATTTATCTGAAGCCTTGGTTTGATGGTTTTCTGAAGAAAAATTAACCTGTGCATGACAATAGCATGGTGCTTTTTTACCAGCTGATGCTTTGTATGATGTCGGTCATCACCTTGGGAAACCGAACCTTTTCATCCTTTAGGAGGTTGTAATTGATGTAAATGATCTCCTGGTCGTCGGCATACCAGAAATGCCACTGGTCCATCTGGATCATGAAGGAATTCCGACTTGTCCTGAAGGATTTTCCACCGATGGTGACCTCTGATGGCCCCGCCGATCTCAGATCGATCGCCCTGTTCATCTGGGCTGTCATCTCTACGACCTGATGAAGGGTCAGTTTGGCTGTGTTTGGCGTTCGGATAATCATCATTACCTCCGATTTACCCCGGTAATCGGTACGCATCAGGACGAGCTTATTCTCACTTTGAACATCGCTTTTGAAGATACTCCTGTACTTTTCAAGCCGGTAATCCCAGCCGGCAGGATACCTGAGTACGACCTTCGGTGGCTGTACCCTTAGGTTCTGCCACCTGGTGATGGTCACTGGTTTGTAATACTCGCCGAGGACCTGTGTCATCCAAACCATCGCCTCGTTCTTAGTGGCAAAGGTATCGGTCTTGTTTTCCATGTAAAAATCCACGAAATACCGCGTATCGGGAGTCCTTTCCTCCGAATGGTCGTAATGACAGATCCCGGGCATGATCTGCCCGATCATTTCGTTGTTCCTCAGGAATGCATAACTAAATCTTCCGGGGGCAAAACTGCAGGAGGAGGAATCGACGGTGACGCTTTCCGGTAATGTGTAGGCGGAAGCACCGGCAGATAGTGCCAGTGCGATCAGAACCAATATTTTTCTCATGGCTACTGTTTTACGATTTCTACCCTGCGGTTCAGCTTTCTACCCTCGTCCGTGTCGTTCGTACTCACCGGGCAGGCTTGTCCGACGCCTACAGCGATCAGCCTCGAAGCTGCGATTTTACCGGTTGAGACCAGGTTGTTCTTAATGCTTTCAGCCCTGGCTTTCGACAGGGTCATGTTGCCCTCGAAGGTGCCGGTGTTGTCGGTGTGGCCCGCAACGATGATCTTCACCGACGGATTATCTTTCAGGTAACCGGTGATCTGTTTCAGCGTTTCATCCGACTCTGGTTTGATGTCGGACTTCGCAACGTCAAAGAGAATGCCGTACAGCGCCACTTTACCATCCTTGTCAATCCCCTCTTTCATTGAAAATTCGATCTCCTGGTTCATTGGCTTGACTTCGACAAGGACCACATTATAGCCCCTGTCGTCGGAGTCATCAGCATGCTCGATGGCCATGAACACTTCATTGCCATTGGCCGTGAAAGAGAAAAAAGTATTCCTCTCCGACAGGCATTTCCCTTTGATTTTTTTAATGGCGTTGGCATAGTTCAAACGAATCTGGTCACCGCTTACAGCGCGCGGGTCATTTTTGTCTTTTGAGTAAAAGATGCGCCGGAAATCCCCGGCTTTCCTCAGTCTTACGGAATTTCCGTCGAGGGCGTGGTAAAAGAACTCATGCTCCTTATACTCGCTTAACTCACAATGGTCAATGTAAAAACCCTTCATCCTCCCAAGGTAGGATGGTTCGCTGTCCTTGCATGCTGGTTTATCGGTCTGGCCAAATGAGACCAGGGTATATAACAGGATCGTTATTAGAAATGTTGTTTTTTTCATATGTTATTGATTTATCATAAATTTCCCGGTTTGCGGGGTTCCTTCACTTGTCAGCCTGTAGGTGTAATGACCAATTGCAAGATTGTCAGCTGGAATTTCCAGGTCGTGCCGGCCCGGTTCGAGCGATTCAAACCGGAAAGTTCTGATTCTTGAACCACGTTGATCAAAAAGATCAACCTCTACGCTGGTTCGTTGATTCACAGTTATTGGAATAAATAACCTGCCGGATGCCGGGTTTGGATAAGCGGGGTCGGCAATGAACCCATTCCGGCTGTTGTTTTCTTCTACTCCTACGGAAGTAACAAAAGCCAGTTCGTCAAGAATGATCTCTGTTCCTAGGGCAATAACGCCCGATCTACCTGCCACGACCATGATGTTTGCCGAATCGGGATAGAGTGAAGACTGGTAGCTGATCGGAAACGAAAAATAGGTATACTGCGAAATGGTGGAATCGATGATGAAGTTACAGCTATCCGGAGAGGCAACCAGTGAATCGCCTTTCCACATTGAAACAATCAAATAAACAGCATCGCCAGGCATTATCGTGGTCTTAAGCCAGGCGGAAAAACTTGACGGGCGCTGGTTAAACGGGAAATCGGAGGTGGCAATTCCGCTCATCGGGAATAATTCCAAATCAAACACCTTAACCTTCATGGCGTAGTTGCCTACTTTGGCCGGAGCATATGGCTCTACACTGATTAACAGATCGTCGTTGGTGGTTTCCCAGCCTGACGGATTTAAATTGCCAAAGCCGTCAAGTTCCCAGGTCTCAAAGCCATTGTTTGGGATTTGTGCATTAATCGTGTTAAATAAAATTAATAATGCCGTGATTATTAATGATTTGATAAAACTGAAGTTCATAATTATTTTTCAGACTTTATAGTGCTGACGCCGCACTTTTATGGTTATCAATGGTTTTTTCACAGACTGCAAAAATAATAATTTATAATTAGTCAATTTAAAGATTAGAAAAATTTTCCGATCATTTTCTTATCGGTTGTGTCGAAAACATCTTGATGTTTAGTTGGTAAAGTGGATTAAGAATACGGAATGAATTAACAAATACAATAGCATTATACCTGCTGCTGAGTCATTTTAATCTATATTCGCCTGGTGTGAACAGTTAAATAAATCGCATAAATATGGGTAGTAAAAATAGAGCCATTATTGTAATCCTTTCTTTGATCACTTTTGTCATTCAAGGGAAAGGTCAAACAGGTGCCGGCCAGGAAACAATTGAAATGCTTTTCCCCGGAGGCAAGACAAAGGCACTGATTTTGAGTTTCGACGATGGGATGGTCGCTGACAGAAGGCTTGTAAGACTGATGAACGAATACGGCCTGACCGGAACTTTTCATCTCAATTCAAATAAACTGGGCACAAAGGATTATCTCGCCAAAGAAGAGGTTAAAAACCTATACAAAGGACACGAAGTATCGGGTCATACGGCAAATCACCCAAATTTGACTGATTTGTCGAAAATAGATGTGATTTATGAAGTGGTGGAGGATAGAACAGAATTGGAACAATTGACAGCGTATCCCGTTCGTGGAATGTCCTATCCATTTGGCAATACCAACGATTTTGTAATTGAGGCAATTACAGGTTTAGGTATTGAATACGCGAGAACAGTAGGCGACACATACAATTTTAGCATGCCAACTGATTTTCTCAGATGGCAACCTACCATTCATTTATTCGGAAAAACAAATTATATACCCAACGACACGGCAAACGACAGAAGAGAATCAGGACAATTTTATCAGCTTACAAATGATTTTCTAAAGGCGAATTCATTGGCCTTGTTTTATGTTTGGGGACACAGTTGGGAATATGAAGGAGCTGGAAACAAATGGGCGGAAGTGGAGAAGTTTTTCAAAATGGTTTCCAAAAATCCGGATATATTTTACACCACACAAATTGGCCTGGTCGATTACAGCAATGCATTTAAAAACCTGAAATTCAGCGTTGATAAAAGCATGGTTACAAATCTAAGTTCGATCAATGTGTTTATCAAGATGAAAGGCAAAGCGTTTAATGTTGAAGCAGGGAGAACAAAGCGCATATTGTAGGCTAAAGAAAAAGGGCGCCTGAGGCAGCGAAGTCTCTCATGGTATTATGTCACTTGTAATCAAACCCAATACCGGTAAGGCAAGACTTGTTCGACGAAGGCTGCATATAACCACATATCACCACATTACGATTTTCATGCAATAAACAACAAGGTTTATTGCATGTCATTTGTTTGACAAAGGGAAACACAGATGGTATTTTTGCAAAAAAACAAAAATGAAAAAATATAGATCTGCCTTTGTGGCAATGGTAATAATTACAGGCGCCCTAATCTTAATAGTCTCCAGCTGTAAAAAGAAGGACGATGCAACCAATCCCGATCCCACTCCCCCTCCGGTGCAGGTTGTGAAGATACCGGGAAAGCTGCCTGACATCCTGCACCAACATGAAAAGGCCTCAGGACAGGGTTTATCAGCATATGAAAATTACCTGGTTGGCCATGGATTGTACCACAGCAGGATTTTTGGCGGCGCTAATGGAGTTGGTGAATTCCCTTATTTCGATATCGTTGAGTTAGGCTGGGATATTTACAAAGAAGCTAAAGGTGATCCGCAACAGGAAGCCGAATATAATAACATTAGCAATCAACTGACTACCATTGAAAATGAGCTTACCACCATCAACAATAACCTTCAGGCATTGGCGGCAGCACTTTCACTTGATTTCACCAAACTCGAAAATTTTGCCATGGCAGAAGCGGCCCAAACCTATTTTAATAATATCGGGGACCTCTACTCGTCGACTTCAAACAATGGTCTCGCCTATTTTGCCCAAACGGCCCAGTCCATTAAAAATGGCACCTCGGGCACCAGCTGGAACGATCTGAATATTTTCTGGGACCAATTTGCCACCAATGCCAATAACAATACCAGTGGAGCAGTAGCCAGCATTACCGGCTTGTACGGGTTGATTTGCCCGAATTCAACAGAATTGCAGGATGGTTTGCTTGCGAAATTTGCAGTTCAGGTGGTTGAAACAAGCAATGGACCTGCCCAACAATATGGTAATGTAAAGAATACGCTGGGACTGCTCGAAAATTACTTTACCACGATCATCAATTACCAGTTCCAGGCCTTAACTGTATATGGCAATGTGGTGAACAAGATCGACACTTCCGGAAGCACATTCAATGCTTACCTGAATGGTACTTTCCGCGAGCAGATCCTGGGAGAGATTGCCGCTTATATAAAAGCTGTTGATTTTATATCGGTTAATCTGATTGATTTCCGAAACCAAAATCAATTTGGGGCCAACATGCCGTACATGCAGATCGGCATGGCGCCCGACACCACACTGCTTGATGGACTTGCCAGGTCGAGGTTTATCGCAGCGCTTCTGATGCAGGCTGTAAATCTGAAATATTCGGTTGTCAACGGAACCATCCTGACTCCTTATAATCTCACCAACGGACACAGCACTCCGGTAACCAGCATCTCCGGTTCAATCGACAACAGCAACGCGTTTACCGCAACGGCCGAGCAGTATCTGAGCATATATCCTTATACCCAATGGGCCGACAGTACGGCATCGGCCGACAACACTTGGAATTTTTACAGCATCGGCGATACCAACCTGGCAATGAGTGGTGGTGAGCATACGGTTCTGCTTAGCAGCTCCGATTTCTTTCATCCCTGGCGACATGAAATGCCAATACAGGGAACCGTGAAGGTGATGTATTATAACCCAAACCAACCCGATCAGTCAACTGCCACCACAAGCCCGACAACAACAAACACCATGGCATTTGGATTTCTTTCATGGAACTGGTATTGGGGGTATATGAGACTCTCGATGGGGGAAGTATCAGAAAGTCTTTGGATTCCAATTATGGGTTTTATGGGTTGCGATTGTCCTGGTATTAATCCAACTACACAAAACATAATCTGGACAGATCCCGGAAATAAATTCGTTTTTCCGGATTTCACGTATGAGCCTTCACCACTCGACACCCCTCCCCCTTTTATGAATAACCTCACAATGAAAGGAAGTGCAGCTCCCAACCCAGAAGAGCTAAACGGTATCGAGGCAGGTCGCATGATAGCCTTTGAATATTTTGTTACACCACCCCCCGGTGGAGGCTCATCGTTCAAAATGCTTTATCTCAACAATGTATATATTCTTGCGGTCTCACCCCCGGGACTTAATATGAATGTAAACGCCAGCGGATACAACAGTGTTGGAACAACCTTTAATTTTACCAATGAACCTGGTTTTGTTACAGGATTTTACAATACAATGTCAGATGAAATTACCATGACAACGCAATGCCTCGAGGATGGCTATTCCCTCGAGGCATGGGATAATAATGCCAAGGGCTGGCCCGCCAGTTATATAGATTATGAATTACGATGGGGAACTCAGTATTGTTACATGAATACCTACAACATTTTTCAGACACCTTAAGAGGGAGGCCATCATTGGAGCCTGCGTGCAGCATTCTTATAATCACGAAAATTAATTGGTTATGCGGATAAAAACTTCTTGTCTGATTCCGACCTTCCTTCTGGCAGGGATGTTGATCATGAGCCTTGGTTGCAAAAAAGATACGGTTGTCGACAACCTGCCCGCTGTGCAAAAGGGGTATGAAGATTGCACCTCACCCGATGATGTACAGGTTAATACGGGGTTTAGCGCTCCTTTCACACTCCCCTCATCCTATCAGGTTGATACCATTTTACATCCATGGACGAAGAATTTTTACGATTCTGCAGCTAACTGGCCGATCAACCAGAGCACCTTCGGGATTTGCGAAACCTGCTCTTCTGTGGGCTTGTTGAGTTATTCCATCTTCCAAAATACCAACAAAATCTCACCGCTTTATACGCTCTTTAAGGCATACAACTATCCGATAAAGGATTCAACCGGCACACCTCAGCCATTTTACCTCTGGGGCGATCCCTTGATTGGAAAGTTGTGGACCTTTTTTGGTTCCAATGGCTATGAATTTCCTGGTACACCCAGATATTCCAATAATGTGTTTACTGATCTTTCAACAAATTTACCCCTTAACGCGAATAATCATCCCGATTATACACTCCTCCAGTCGCAATTGCCAATGCCCAACCCCTGGCAAACCAATTATACCACCTATAAATCTGATAGTTCTAATGGCGCTATCAAGGCTTTAACAAATGTGAAACCCCTGGTTTACAGCTACGAAACGAGCGTTTTTACCGGAAAAACACCTTCTGAAAAGATTGCAAAAGCATTGGACAAGGGCTACCTGGTACTCATCATGTTCAGGTACCTTTATCAGTGGGACGGGGTAAAAGGTGATGCCACATACTTGTTTGATCGATTTACATACAGCCAGGGCCAACTTACCCACTCCGACACGCATGATTCTACCATGTACAATACCTGGGTGCCGCCGGTAAAATCATACTATGTGGGAGAAACTCACTGGGTTTATCTCTTTTCATATGCCACAGCGGGAAATGACACCATTTTTTTTGTGCGCAATTCTTGGGGTAGTAAACGGGGTGAAAACGGAAATTATTACATGACTGACGAATATCTTAATGGCACCTATACAGATCCCAAAACCAAGACGACATCCAACATCCTTAAGTATTATTATGGTTACAAACTGCAATAGAAGTAAAAAGTATAATCAGTAAAGTAGTTTGCAGTGATTGTTCACTTTCAGAAATTATTTTAAATTTGTCTGATAGTTGGATTATCTCTTATGGCAAGCAAACTTCGTTTTCTTTTGCTTATATTGTTGCTTCTTATTTCCGGCAGGCAGTATTCACAGGTAACCGATTCGACCAGGATATGGAAAAAAGCATTGAACGGAAGGCTCACCCTCAACGAGAAGGTTAGGTACTACAATAAAATTGCTGCATGTTACTGGTATGTCGATGCCGACAGCGCCCTCTGGTTTGGCAGGCAGGGGTATTGCCTGATCGATAAAAGTGTAACGCCTCTGGTTGAAGGATATAACTATTTTGTTCTGGGCGTTGCCTGGCAAAATATAGGACAATCTGATTCCTCCTTTTATTTTCTTCAAAAGGCCTTAAAGGTGTTTTCCGACAACAACCTGGAGAAGCAGAAATTCAGAGCGGTTGAACAGTTGGCCGAAAATTACCGGATCATCGGAAAAGCAGATTCGGCCATTGCCCTGGTTTCCGGTTCGCTTGCATGGTTCAGGAAAAAGCAAAACAAGGCCTATATCGCCTCATCATTGATAATTCTTGGCAATATTTACGTGGAGCAGAACCATAATCACCGCGCCCTGACCTATTTCCTTGAATCGGCCTCCATCGACAGCATCATCCAAGATACAACCATGATAGGGATTACGCAGGTAGGGATTGGCAACATATACCTTAATCTTGGCAACCTTCATAAAACCATAAACCCTGAAAAGGCCAGGGAATACTATAGCAGAAGTCTTGATTATTTCAAACGCAGCCTTACACTCTATAACAGGACCGGGCACAAGCTTGGAAGCTGCTTTGCTAAAATGAACCTGATCTCAGCCTTCGTCGCCTTAAAGAAGTTCAGTCTTGCCGATTCAATCTTGTCGGACAGCCCTGACTGTTTTGCAAGTTTCAACAGCCGAATCCGCAGAAGCTTGCAGTATTACAAGGCCGTGGTTGCTCATGAGCTCAAACAAAATACCAAGGCAAAAACAATTCTTTCTAAAGTAGTTAATGATAGTTCTGAAACAAGCCTTCTCCCTGTTCTTCAGGATGCCAGGCTTCTTTTAGCAACGATCGATTGGAGGGATGGAAATCAACAGCAAGCGCTGAAACTGGCTACTGAAGCCTTTGTCAATTCAAAGTCCTCTCACTTGTTCAACACGGGTTACGAAAGCGCCTGTATCCTCAGTAAATGGTATAAGGAAATCGCTCAGTGCGACAGCTCTCTTATCTATTCCTCATTAGCAGGCATTTTCAAGGACTCACTTTTTACAGTCGCTGGCAATGAAACCATGGAAGCACTCGAAATAAAATATCAGTCGCAGCTGCTTAACCAGCAATTGACAATCCTTCAGCGAGAGCAGGAACTCGACCGCAGAAAGTCGCAGATGACGTATATTCTGTCAGTCTCTGTTGTAGTTGTTTTATTATTGATTGTCGGACTTCTCTGGCTAATGCAGAAACGACTGAGAATTGACAAATTACTGGCTCTTGAATCCCAAGCACTGGCCGAAAAGGAAATACTCTTTCAGAAATCAGAGATGAAGCAGGTACAGCTTGAACGACAGCTTCAGGAACAGCAGATCGGCCAGCTTACTACTGACATCGGTCTAAAGGACCAGGATCTTGTACTCCAGTCTCTCATGATGGCCCAAACCAACAATCTCTTAACTTCCCTGGTTGGGAAACTTACTCCATTCTCCATTCATTTTTCCAGAAAAAAAGAGCAGGAGGACTTTCAAAAAATCCTTCAACAGCTTAAAAGTGGAACAACGACCTCCCCACTTGAAGAATTTGAAAGGTTATTTAAGGAATTGCATCCTGATTTTTATGAAAACATCTGTAAATCGATTCCTGATTTAAGTCAGAACGACCTGCATCTTTGTGGTTTGCTTCGATTGAATCTTTCATCGAAAGACATATCAAAAATTGCAAATATTTCAATATCGACAGTGGAATCAGCTCGTTCACGCATCCGCAAAAAAATCGGTTTGGATCCCGGAGTCAATCTGGTCAGCAGTTTAATGAAATTCTGATTTCCCATTTTTCGTTACAAATGGACAGAACGGATCATCTGGCCACCTTCCGCCGGCTTTGGTTGACCGTTTTTTTTCAGAACCTGTCCGGAAATCAGGTAATGTTGATAGCCTGGTTTTATGATAACCTAATAACGAAGGCGTTAATTCTGTGAATAGAAGTTATCCTGTAAACGAAATCCTCTATCAATGATGAGGTTTCTATGTTGCATCTTTATCAAGGGTTGTCACTTTAAATTGGCCCTGGGATAATCAATTTGACCGGCGCGTTTAATTGAGGATCAGGCCGAGACTTAATATGTATCAGTCTTCTCTTTCAGAGGCAAGCATCTTATTCTCTATCAGTTTCTTAATCTGGCGGGAAATGATCGCACTATCCTGACCCGCAAAGAGGTCGTTGATACCCGAAGCCTGGATGAGTGATTTCTATTTATCAACTACTAAAAAATCACTTGACCGAAAGGGATAAGCAGTTCATATTGTTATCCGATGAGAAGCGAATCAAGATTAATTATTGTTATCCTCGCATTGGTTGCTTTTATCAATTACTGGAATGCACAAACCAATGCCTCCATAACCGGCAAGAATGAACAACGGTGCCGGAAACAGATGGACTGAAATGGAGAAATTCTTTAACCTGGTTCCCGGGAATCCTGAAATATATTACACTATACAAATAGGCCTGGTTGATTATATCAAAGCGTTTAATATTGAGGCAGGGAGCACCAGGCTTTTGCCTTAAGAATAAATACAGAGTCCTGAATTCTTCTGTGTTGCCTGTTATATTCAAAAGGCAGCCATTTCCCCAATGCTTCCGGTGCAATCTTGAGGCTGTAGTTCTTCATTGGGGCCGTAATGTTTTGCTGGCATCGTCCCAGTCTATTAACAGTTCGGGATTTTTCCTTATCCGGGCATAACGGTCCATTACCAATTGTTGATGTTCATCAGGTATGTCGAACTCTTCCTGTTCTTTCTTCAGTGCATAAACCAGCAGGTTTTTAAATGCCTGTATCAGGGTTTCGTCGTTTATCTGCTTAAATTGCTCAATGATTATTGCTTTTTCTGCCTGAATATCCATATCGCCCATTTTATGCAAATATAAGGAAAAACAAAAAAATCTACCCATTTCCCAAAACCTTCAGTGATAAAAAACCATGAACGGGTGATACAACCATCCTGTCTGGTGATTCCATTTCCTGAAAGATTTCCTGCACGATAATTTTGCCCTCACAATAATTAAAAAATTCAGCCATGAAAAAATCAATTTCGTTTCCCGGTTTTACAACCATAATCATGATCGCCGGAATTATTTTCACCTCCTGCGGGTGTAAAAAAGATAAAACAACCGTCAGCGGAGATTTGCAGGTTGTACCACGTGAACCGGCCTATGCAGGCTGTTACCCTGTTGTCGGCACAGGTCAAACCAAATGCTGGGACAGCGCCGGCAACATCATCACCCCTGCTATGGGAGAAGCCTTTTTCGGGCAGGATTCCCAGTTTGACCATATAACTCCCGTTTACACCAAAAGTAGTGATGGCCTTACTGTAAAAGACGAAGTTACCGGTTTAACATGGCAGCAAACCTATGAAAAACCAACTTCCGGAGGCATGTATTACTGGGCCGAAACTCAAACTGAAGTTGACAATCTGAACAATCAAAACTATGGCGGCTACAACGATTGGCGCGTGCCAACCATAAAGGAACTATACTCTTTATGGAATGCAAGTGTAGGTTGGCCTTATATTAATACAAACTATTTTGACATTATATATACAGATGAACAAGACCTTAGTCACGCAATATTCTGGAGCAGCGACAAATATACCGGTGTTTTGGACAATGTATCTGAAGGTACGGCCGGCGCAGAACTTGCCTTCGGTGTGAATTTTGGCACCGGACATATAAAATCCTACAGTATTGCGGAAGGGCCAAGGCACTTTGTTCGTTGTGTACGGGGCAATCTTGCTTATGGTGTAAATTTATTCCAAAACAATGGCGATGGAACCATTTCCGATCTCGCTACCGGCCTCATGTGGCAACAGACCGACAACGGTTCGGGAATGGACTGGGAACACGCATTGGCCTATGCTCAAACCCAGAATACAGAAAATTATCTTGGTCACAACGATTGGCGATTACCAAATTCAAAAGAACTTCAAAGTTTGGTCGATTACACGCGTTCACCTTATGCAACAAACGCAGCCAATGTAGGTCCCGCAATTAATGCAATGTTTAGTTGTACCGGTATACTAAACGATGGAGGAAAGGCTGACTACCCCTATTACTGGACAAGTACGTCGGCTATGTCATTAGCAAATGGTTCTTATCCTTCTGCATGGTATGTGGCTGTTGGACAGGCAGAAGATGGCAACGGAGAAAACCTTCACGGTGCCGGCGCTGTGCGTTTCGATAGGAAGACAGTAGGAACCGGCGAAGGAGAAGAAAGGGTGTTAAACTTTGTACGTCTTGTAAGAAATATCAACTAAAAAAATGAAAAGATACTTTTTGATTATTTTACTAATAATAGCTCATTTATCTTATGCTCAGAACAACAGGCAGAAAATAAGAGGTGTGGTTATTGATAAGCTTTCTCAAACAACCCTTCCCGGGGCCACTGTTCAAATAATGAATGAAGCCGATAAAAGGGGAGCGGTAACCAATGAAAAGGGGATTTATGTTATTCCCGATGTGTTGCCGGGCAGGTATGAGTTGAAATTCTCCTTTGTCGGCTACA
>CAJAUM010000073.1 GCA_903945175.1 uncultured Bacteroidales bacterium
AACAAGGTAACAGGGTAACAGGGTAACAAGGTAACAGGGTAACAAGGTAACAGGGTAACAGGGTAACAGGGTAACAGGGTAACAGGGTAACAGGGTAACAGGGTAACAAGGTAACAGGGTAACAGGGTAACAGGGTAACAAGGTAACAGGGTAACAAGGTAACAAGGTAAAATGTAATTAAGTAAAAATTTGTCATTCGTCATTCGTCATTGGTCATTCGTCATTCGTCATTCGTCATTTCTCCCCTGTATGTCCAAAACCCCCGGCGCCCCTTGCCGTCTCCTCCAGCTCCTGCACCTCCACCCATTCGGCCTGCTGGTGGGCGGCGATGATCATCTGGGCGATGCGTTCGCCGTTGCGGATCACAAAATCCTCGTTCGACAGGTTGACCAGGATCACCTTGATCTCGCCGCGGTAATCGGCATCGATGGTTCCCGGGGTGTTCAGCAGGGTGATTCCTTTTTTTGCGGCAAGTCCGCTGCGGGGCCTGATCTGCGCCTCATATCCCAGGGGAATTTCAATAAAGAGTCCGGTCGGAACCAAACTTCGTTCCAGGGGTTTCAGCAGCACCTCCTCATCGAGGTTGGCACGCAGGTCCATCCCGGCCGAAGCCACGGTTTCATACACCGGCAAGGGGTGTTTGGAATGGTTGACAATCCTGATCTTCATAGGTTATTAAAATTAATACACCCTCATGGTTCATTTCCCCATTTCGGAGCATCTGTACGCCGATGAGGTCATTTCCCAAAATCGGAGTACGACCATCCCGATGGGTGTGAGGCCGCAAAGTTAAGAAAAAACAAGGTTCAAATTTTTCGTGCCGGCATGCGCAGTTCAACGAGATAAACCGTAAAGATGAAAACACCCAGCAATACCAGGTTAAATGCGATGATCCCCAGCTTGTGATGGAAGGGTGAAAGGGTACTGATGGCGTAGAGCATCAGGGCCAGTGTGATGTATCCAAAGAATTTTTTCAGGTTGTAGGGGATGGGATAATATTTACGCCCGATCAGGTAGGCCAGGATCATCATGACGGTGTAGCACAACAGGGTGGCATAGGCCGAACCCATGTAACCATGAATCAGGTGGTCGGGCGACAAGGGAATCCAGTAAAGGTTCAGCCCGAGGGTGATGATCATCCCGATCATGGTGATCAGCGCGCCCCAGAGGGTTTTCCCGGTAAGTTTGTACCAGATGGAGAGGTTAAAATAGACCCCCAGGAAGAGCTTCGCCAACATCAGCACAGGGATCACGGCACGGGCGCTGCGGAATTCGGGACCGGTAAGGCGGATAAAGAGGGTATCGAGAAAGAGCATCGTGACCAGGAAGATGGTCGATACCACGATGATGAAATAATCCATGATGCGGGCATAGACCAGGTTGGCATCCCTGTTTTTCATTTGGGAGAAGAAGAAGGGTTCGGCTGCAAAGCGGTAGGCCTGGATGAACAGGACCATCAGCACGGCGATTTTGTAGCATGCGCTGTAAATTCCCACCTGGGCTTCGGCATCAGCGGGGCTTAAGGGCAGCAGGTAGCGCAGCAGGATACGGTCGACCGTTTCGTTGACAATGCCCGCCATCCCGGCAATCATCAGGGGAAGTGAATAGAGGATCATCCGCTTCCAGAGGGCGGTGTTAAAGTTCCAACGCAGGTGGATCACCTGTGGCAAAAGCAGGATCAGCGTGACCATGCTGGCGATGAGGTTTGAAATAAAGATATATTCCAGGGTCCAGTCGGGGCGGTAGATGACCCGGATGGCCGCTCCGATCCAGGTATCTGCATAATTTTGATTGAGAAAGGGACAAAGCAGTAAAAAGAAGAGGTTGAGCACTACGAGGGTAAAAATGTTGACCGATTTGACGGCGGAGAACCAGATGGGTCTGTTGAGGGCGCGCAGGCGGGCGAAGGGGATGGCCGAGAGCACATCCAGCGCCATGATCCAGGCAAACCAGATGACAAAATTGGGATACTGCGGATATTGAAGCCAGCCGGCGATGGTTTGCGGGAAGAGGTTTGTGAAGAGCAGAAACAGGACGGTGGAGGCGACAAGGGAGATGAGCCCGGTGCTGTAAACGGTTGGTTTATCCTGTTCGGTTTCACTGAAACGGAAGAAGGCTGTCTCCATGCCATAGGTGAGGAACACCATCAGCAGGGCGGTATAGGAATAGAAGAGGTTGACGATGCCAAATTCACCCGGCGTCAAAATCCCGTAAGTATAGAGCGGAACCAGGAGATAATTGAGGAACCGGCCCAGGATGCTGGGGATCCCGTAAATAGCGGTTTGGCCGGCAAGTTTTTTGAAGGGGTTCATGAATGTTAAATAATTGTGCTGGCCTTCATTAATGTTTCAGAAATGATATTCACCGAATCTATCGCTTCTTTAGCATCTGTTTCTGAAATTGTTTCAATGGAAAGTTCTTCCGGATATCTACCGGTTATGGCATAATTATTTAACAATTCACAATATTCATAAAGCACCTTCAGCGTTGGTTCAACTAGGAGACACTCATCAATCAAATTGGATAAATCATGGGTCTTCTTAAGTGGTCTGTTTTTCAACAATAAAAATGCTTTAAGATATTTCTCAGCAGCGCTGTGGCACATAAAACAAACAGTGTGATAAGGAGCATACTCTTCATGAATAATCGTCTTCGCAACCAGGAGGTTTTCTTTGGCAAAAGCAATCCATTTCGAGACAAGTTGTTTTTTTAAATCCTCATTCATACAAGACCTTCCCGTCTCTTAAAATTTCAATGAACAAAGGATGACCTGCCTGGATGTTCATCTCATATTCCTCTTTTCTGCAAACGATAATATCCAAAGCGAAATTGCGTCCACGGAAGAGTGCATCTACTTTTCTCCGGACAACTTTATTTGATCTGTTTTCTTTTTGAATGACAAGGATATCCACATCGCTATCTGAAAACATGTTCCCTGTGGACTGAGATCCAAACAGAACAATCCTGTCAACAGGAATATTCTGAGCAATTGTTTTTGCCATTTGCTCAAAAAAATCAATGTTTAAAATATCTGGCCTTTCCATTTTTCAAAAATCGAATAAAGATACAAATTCTTTGACTATTTTTGTTGAAATGCCAAAAAACAAATTTTACGTCGTCTGGAAAGGGAAAAAACCGGGTATTTATGATGGCTGGGCCGATTGCAAAAAGCAGGTGGATGGATTTAACGGAGCCCTGTATAAGGGTTTCCCAACGCTCGACCTGGCCAAGAATGCGCTGAATGATGATCCGCGGAAATACATGACCAAAGGGCTGAATGCCCCGAAAAAGGTCGCCTGTTCCAACCCCCTGATCGGTGTACCAATTAGCGACAGCATTTGCGTGGATGCAGCCTGTTCCGGCAACCCGGGGGTGCTGGAGTACCGGGGCGTGGATACGCAGTCGGGGGCCGAACTCTTCCGCATGGGCCCCTTTCCTGAAGGGACCGTAAACCTGGGCGAATTCCTGGGGGTGGTGCATGCACTGGCCTATCTCAGGCAGCAAAACTGTGACTGGCCTGTCTATTCCGATTCGCGCACCGCCATTGCCTGGGTGCGCAAGCGGGCCATCAACACCAACCTGGCCGTGTCGCCAAAAAATCAAAAGCTCTTTGATCTGGTTGGCCGTGCCGTGAAATGGCTGCATGAAAATTCCTGGCCCAATAAAATCCTCAAGTGGGAGACCGCCTATTGGGGTGAAATCCCCGCAGATTTCGGGAGGAAATAAGCTACAGTGTAGCATAGAACGCATCCCTAACATGGTTCACACTTATTTCACTGTATTTCATTACGATAACAATCACATCGAACCGAATCTCACCTAACAACCTTTTATACCGTATATAGGCCTGGGCGGCACGAGCCTGAATGCGTTGCTTTTTAGGGTTTACGCAGCTCCCCGGATCGGCAAAACGATCTGAACGGCGGGTTTTCACCTCCACGATCACGATGAAATTCCCATCCCGGGCAACAATGTCGAGCTCCTCCCTCCCCCATCTCCAGTTTCGGTCGAGGATGTGGTATCCTATTTTTTCCAGGTGGGCGACCGCGAATTCCTCACCGGCTTTTCCCAATTCGATGTGATTTTTCATACCATCCGAAGTTAAAACACAGGATTGAAGCCCCCACACTGCATTACGTGATGGGCACCCTTCCGCATTTAAGGTTAATCGGAGATAATGGAAAAAGTGAAGATGATTTTAGGAAAAAGTGACTTCGGCCAGGTTTCCAACCTGGAGGGTTACTCTGCGGCCCAGGATCAGGGCTTTGTTCAGAGTTTCATGCCCGGCAGGGAAGTCATAGCACACAGGGAATTTGTATTCCCGAACATGGTCTGCGATGATTTCATTGGCCGTAAGGCCGAAGGGGATGGCATTGTCATTCATTTTGCTCATTCCGCCCACGATCAGTCCGTGCAGCTTGGCCAGTTTACCGGCCCGCTTCAGGTTGACCATCATCCGGTCGATGTGATAGAGATATTCATCCACATCCTCGATGAATAGTATCTTTCCGGCGGTATCGGGTTCTGATGGGGTGCCCATCAGGCTGTAAAGGATGGAGAGGTTCCCGCCAACCAGCAATCCTTCAGCAATTCCCTGACGGGAAAGGGCTGGAGTTTCGCAGGTATAACTGACCGGATTTCCAAACATGACATGGATAAGACTCATCATCGAGTCATTTGGATTTTCAGTCTGCATGTTGATGGGCATGGCGGCATGCAGGGTCTCGATGCCCAACTGGCGGTGAATGTGGGCATGAAGTACGGTGATATCGCTGAATCCGACGATCCATTTGGGATGTTCGCAAAATTTTCGGAAATCAAGTTGATCGATGAAGCGCACCGTACCATAACCGCCGCGCGCACACACGATGGCCTTGATCTTGTCGTCATCAACCATTTGTTGGAAATCCCTGCGCCGCTGTTCATCGGTGCCTGCAAACTGGCGATCACGGCTGAAAACATAACTTCCAAGCACCACCTCCAACCCCTGCCGCTGGAAAAAGCGGATGGCCGGATGCACCTCTTCGAAGGTGATGCTGCGGGCCGGGGAGACGATGGCGATCTTGTCGCCCTTCTTGAGGTAGGGAGGGTGGATCATGGGGTAAAGGTATGAAAAAAGGTAACAAGGTGACAAAGTGACAAGGTGACAGGGTAACAGGGTGAGAGGTCGTGACACGTGACGCGTGACAAAAAAATTGTAATATCTTTGCACGCTTATCGCTTCCTCCATGGATAAAAAACCTGCTTTTAAACGTTACACCGTTACCTCCGCGCTTCCTTATGCCAATGGCCCCATTCACATTGGCCACCTGGCGGGGGTTTACGTTCCTGCCGATATCTATGTCCGTTTTTTACGCATGAACGACGAGGATGTGATTTTTATCGGGGGCTCCGACGAACATGGGGTACCCATTACCATCAAGGCGTTGCAGCAGGGGGTTTCGCCCCAGGATATCGTAGATAAATACCACGGAATCATCAAAAAATCGTTTGAGGATTTTGGAATTTCATTTGATATCTATTCACGCACATCCAACAAAATACATCATGAAACGGCTTCGGAATTCTTCCGCAAGATGTACGACGCCGGACAGTTTATCGAGAAGATATCGGCCCAGTACTATGATGAGGCAACCGGCCAATTTCTTGCCGACCGGTACATCACCGGTACCTGTCCGCACTGCGGCAATGACAAGGCCTATGGCGACCAGTGCGAGAAATGCGGAACCTCGCTGAATGCAACCGACCTCATCGAACCGAAATCGGTGCTGAGCGGCAATCAACCGGTGATGCGTGATACAAAGCACTGGTTTCTGCCATTGGATCAATATGAACCCTGGCTGCGCGAATGGATCCTCGAAGGGCACAAGGAGGACTGGCGTACCAGCGTTTACGGGCAGTGTAAATCATGGATCGACCAGGGGCTGCAGCCAAGGGCTGTGACCCGCGATCTCGACTGGGGTGTGAAGGTGCCGGTGGAGGGCGCCGAAGGGAAGGTTTTGTATGTGTGGTTTGACGCTCCGATCGGTTATATTTCGGCCACCCGGGAGCTGACCCCCGACTGGGAAAAATACTGGAAGGGTCCGGAAACCAAGCTGGTGCATTTCATCGGCAAGGACAACATCGTATTTCACTGCATCATCTTCCCCACCATGCTCAAGGCCGAGGGGAGCTATATCCTGCCCGACAATGTGCCGGCCAATGAGTTCCTGAACCTGGAGGGCGACAAGATCTCCACTTCGCGCAACTGGGCGGTATGGCTGCACGAATATCTCGAAGATTTCCCGGGAAAACAGGATGTACTGCGGTATGTGCTTACTGCTGCTGCGCCGGAGGCCAAGGACAACGACTTTACCTGGAAGGATTTCCAGGCCAGGAACAACAATGAGCTGGTGGCCATCCTCGGGAATTTTGTGAACCGCACGATGGTGCTGACCCATAAATATTTTGAAGGATGTGTTCCGGCTGCGGCTGAATTCGGCGATTCGGACAAAGCCGCACTGGAGGCCATGAAACAATTTCCCGGCCGTATTGCGGCAAGCATTCATGCCTATCGTTTCCGGGAGGCGCTGGCCGAGATGATGAACCTGGCGCGGCTTGGCAACAAATACCTCACCGACAACGAACCCTGGAAAGTTTACGCCGGAGATCCTGTCAGGGTGGGAACCGTGCTGAACATCTCCCTGCAGATCTGTGCCCAGCTGTCGATCGTGGCCGAACCATTTTTACCCTTTTCAACCGAAAGGATCAGGCAGATGCTGAACCTCTCTTCAATGAAATGGAGCGATGCCGCCGCACTCAACTGGCTCCCTGCCGGGCATGCCCTGAATGCCCCCTCGCTGTTGTTTGAAAAAATCGAGGATGGTGCCATTGAGGCGCAGGTGCAAAAACTCCTGAATACCAGGATAGCGAACGAGGCCCTGCAGGCCAAAGCCCCGGTGAAACCCGGCAAAGAGGTCATCCAGTTCGAAGATTTTTCGAAAATGGATATCCGCGTTGGGACCATCCTGGAGGCAGAGAAGGTGGCCAAGACCGACAAACTCCTGAAACTGAAGATCGACACCGGGCTTGACCAGCGCACGGTGGTGAGCGGCATTGCCCAATATTTCAAGCCGGAGGAGCTCATCGGCAGGCGTGTTTCGATCCTGGTGAACCTGGCTCCGCGGAAACTGAAGGGCATCGAATCGCAGGGGATGATCCTGATGGCAGAAAATACGGACGGAACGCTCTATTTTGTGACTCCGGGCGAAGGTGCGGTCAACGGAGCGGATATCAAATAGCGTCCGAATCCATTACGGGAACCATTTATGGTAGATGGCATCATAGGTGCCATCCAGTTTCGCGGCATCCAGGGCCGACTGCCACTGGCTCACCATGCTGTAAGGGGTGCCTTTTGAAAATGCAATGTAATAATCAGTCGACATGAGGGCAAATGCCGGGACAACCTGGCTGTAGGCATAACCAATTTCCCTGAGAATATCGGGGAAGGTTACACCAGAGCAGACGAAGGCCTGGACCTGGCCCTGCATGAGCTTTTGGGCCATCACGCGGGGATCGCCATCCGATACCAGGTTGGTGAATCCCAGGTTGCGCAGATACTGATCGTTGAACCAGGAAGAGACCGTCCCGACGGCGGGAAGATTTTTAGCGTCATCCAGTGATGCAATGGTGACTCCTGAACCCGCCTTCGTGTAAAAATAGGTGGTGTTCGTTCCGAGCGGGCCCACCCACTGGAACAACGAATCACGCTGTGCGGTGCGATCCATCGTGAACAGGCAAAAATTCGGATTTTCAAGCGCCAGGTCATAGCCGATGCTCCAAAGAGAGAGTTTGATATTGCCAAAAAACTTGTTGCGGTGCATGATTTCGTTGACCATATCGGATCCGAACCCTGTAACGCCGCCATAGGGATCGATGAAGGTCAGGGGCGGATAATTTTCAGTGTATATCTGCAATGTTCCCGGGACATCTGACGATTTCATGAATTGACGGTACAGCTTTGTCAGCAGGCCATTGTCTTTTATCGCGTCGATCTCCCGCTGAAAATCGGCCACCACCTGATCCGGGATACCTTTATTGAAGGCAAAATAGACCAGGTCGGTGCGGATGGTCAGCCGTGGGGTCGCCGAATAATAGGACTTGTGCAGCGCGTCAAGGGCGGCTTCAGCGGTTATCCTGTCGGAAGGAAAGAGGTCGATCTCGCCTTTGAGCAGCCGGTCGAATGCATCCACATTGTCGGAACAATAAACCAGGTTGGTAAATCCCTGTCCGACCAGGTATTGGGTGATGGAATAATCGGGCAGCACCCCGATGTGCCCGACTTGCTTTGCATCGTCCAGTGAAGTCAGGGTGACCGGGTTTTGCGAGGAGGAATAAAAGTGCCAGTCGAGGGAGGCGATCGGTCCGGCCCATTTGAACTTGTCCTTTCGTTCGGCGTTCAGGATGGTGGAGAAGAGCACCGCGTTGCCGGTTTGAAGCGCCTTGCTGTAGGCCTGGTCCCACAGCAGAACACTTACCTCAAAGGGAATGTTGAGGCGGCTGCAGACCTCTTTCAGCACCTCCGGCGCAAGTCCGGTAACCGTCCCGTTGTCCGTATAGTTAAGTGGCTTGTATTGTTCGGTTAAAAAAAGGAACTGGTAGGGATAGGTTGTTGTGTCCTCCTTTTTTTTGCATTGGGTAAAAAGGAGCAGGAAGGCGGGGAGCAGGAGGATATAGCGCATGATCTGGTTGGTTCGTTTGTGTCGGTTGAGTCCCATTTCTTTTTTGTTTGTAGGCAAAATTAGTGCTTTTGCCGGAAAATTTTAATTCCCTATCTTTGCAGCCGAAACCGCGTCATTCGTCATTCGTCATTCGTCATTTCAAAAGGCTCCGTAGTTCAATGGATAGAACGGAAGTTTCCTAAACTTTAAATGCAGGTTCGATTCCTGCCGGGGCTACACTAAATCAAATTTAAACCCTGTAAATCAACGATTTACAGGGTTTTTTCTTTCCTGGGTGCCGAATAGGGTACCGAATAAACGTTGTCATTTTGCCCTTTTTCCGCTGAGTGTTTTTGATTACCCGTGGGATGTGGTGGGCAATTAAATCGGCGTAAGGACAATTGGATCGACTTGTCCAACATTGAATACAAACTTGTATTATATGGGTACCACCTTTCATATCGATTGATCCTGTTATCATGAACCCGGCTCCAGCGCCTCTTTTAACGTTACCTGCAATAATTGTCGTGCATAGTTCTGGTTCTGCCTGATGGTTTGCTCCAGTTTATCGCAGAGGTTCATGAGTTGATCAACTTTTGTTACAATGCGGTGTTGTTCTAAAAGTGGCGGTATTGGGATTGGGATTAGAGCGAACTCCTCATACTTTAAACTATGAACTGTCATTCCGAATTTCACGTAGTCCCTTAACACCATTTTTTCAATTCCAAATAACATCAATTGTAAATATCTGTTCATGGAAATATTGAATGGAATGACAACTTTCATGTCTTGATTAACAGCACATTCAACCTTATTAATCGCTACCGGTAGCTTTCTTTTAAGTATCCCAGACCTCCCGACTATCAATAGTGAACCTTCCGGAATCATATTTGCGGTTGATTCTTCAATTCCCTTCACAGTAACTTTCAGTTCTGAATCATAAACAATCTCCGACCTCATATCCTTTGGGCTTATCCAAGGAATTTCTCCATTCCAGTATGCACTATTTAACATTGAAGGGGTTCCCCCTCCAGTTATTTTTCCAATTTCTTTTAACCTACACCAAACCCAGTTCTCCGGTATCCTAAATGGAATCTCTTCAGATTTAATTGCTGGTAATGGCTTCTCCTTCTTGATCTTCTTGTCGTGAATTAGTTGTTCCTTCTTTGCCTTTATCCTTTCAAGTAAGGTGCTGGCAGGCTCATCATTGGCATCCTGGGGAACCAACTTGCCCTGAACTGCATCCTGCAAAATCTGCTGGCGGAGTTTTTTAAGAAGGCCCAGTTGTTGGGTAAATTGATCAGAAAGCAATTCGCTGCTATTTTCAAGGTGATGGTACTTCTTTGTAAATTCAATCTGTTCTTCAATTGGTGGCACAGGTATCTCAATAAGCGCTATCTCTTTGATCGGCAGGGTAACATTTGCCATTCCTTTCATTCTTGAAACCAGTTCATTATCCTTATTCAGATCGAGATAACGATAGAGGTATTCAGCATTTAACAAAGTTTTGTCCTTCGGGATAACAGCACAAAGAATTGAGCCTAATGCGAATTTTCCTTGTTGAAAATGAATTCGTTTTAAGCTTTTATGCCCATGGCCGGTAGATGATACCAAGGGGATTATAACAGCATCATCGTCAAACTGATATTCATGGTGAGATTTTCTTGCTTCGCCGGTCACCACCATCGGATAAACGCCAGGAATTGCTTTGTTAATTCCGGTTATGCCTTTTTCTATCTTACAAACTGTTCCAAGTCTCGATTTTGGCCAACTCATTTTGATCTTCTTCGTTTTAGCTTAATATTCGGTTGCGTTGTTATATTGCACTTATTTACAGAAAACTCCGACTTAAATCATGCAACGCATTCATGTTTTTTCAAATAAATTTTGAAATTTCTGATGAAATCACTATATTTGTGCCTGAAACAATTTTATATTCACCACAATGCTCACTGGAGCAGGTTGCCAGTATTGGCACGGGGTATATAAGATTGTTTTTGTTTATATATACCCATCGTTCCTGAATTTATCGGCCTTGTCGAGCGTAAACCTGTTTCGGGCATGATAATAATTTGACTTCCCTTTTACCCGATATTTATCAAAATCATAGAGGTCGATAATTAGGTTGTACTTATTTTCCAATGCTTTATAAAACCGTTGTTCACCTTTCAGTATATATCGCTGCAGCGCCCACAACAAATAATCAACAACGCTTAATTCGGGCGTGAGTTTGCTCAGTACCACATTACACTTGAAATTGATATTGATCGGATTTTTTCGTCTTGAATTGTCCCGGTCAATGGCTTTAAGGATCGCCTGGTTCAATGCTGATTGTGATGATCGGTTTCGTGCTGAAAGGAAAATTTGATATTCTGTATTTTCTTCGTTGAGCCGGTCCTTAAGGAGGTGGTAAACCAGGTCAAAATAAAACTCAGTCTCATTCCCGTTGTGCTTCTTATGAAATAAATCAAGTTTCTTGCGCCCTATGATGCAGTAAAATTTAAAATCGTTCAGTTTCCTGATGAAATCACAAAATCGCACCTGCACCTCATTGTTATCATAACTGGCATGTAAATACCAGCCATCCGGATTGGTGATGCATGGCAAGGTATTATAAAGCGGATCAGCCTTTAATTCATCCATAAAACCGATTATGGATTGGCGTAAAGTTTTCTTGTCCTCAACTTTAATCATGCCAATAATCAATATTGGCTTAAACCCTTCCTGGCCTACCAGAAGTTTTTTTCTGGATGCATAAAAAGCTGGATCCCCGCTTTCGTCGATGAAAAGATATATCTTAGATGTTTTTTCCAATGAATTGATTTTGAATGTTTTTTTTTCCAATGATTTAATCAAGGATTGACTTTACTTGTTTTAACAGATCGGCGCTTTTTGTCATGGAGCTTTCCAGCAATGCCAGCAGTTCAGCACTGGTGTATTCATGTACCTCTTCCTGTTTATTGGGATTCTTGATATCAAGATCATAGCCCCGGTCAATGATGGACTGGATATCTACACGCCATGAGACTTCGCTTTCAATCCGGCCATTCCACCAAACTTTGATCGGGTTAAATTCTTCAATCCTGATGGTTTTGGTTTTACTGTAGGATTTCTGACCTTCCGGAAGCCGGTGTTCATAGTACCAAACCTCCTTTGTCGGTTTCCCTTTGTCGAAAAACAACAGGTTCGTTGCCACGGTGGCATAGGGCTGGAACACAGAATTCGGCAAACGGATGATGGTGTGCAGGTTGCATTCTTCCAGCAGCTTCTGTCGCACCCTCTGTTTGACCCCGTCGCCGGTAAGCGAACCATCGGGCAGGACGATGCCGGCCCGCCCATCTTGTTTTAGCAGGTGGATCATCAGGATCAGGAACAGGTCTGCGCTTTCTTTGGTGCGGAAATTAGTCGGGAAGTTGTTTTCGTTGTTATTAGCGACAATACCTCCAAAGGGTGGGTTTGCCAGGATCACATCAACCCGGTCTCTTTCCTTATAATTACTCAGCGGTTGATCCAATGAATCGCGGAAGGTGATGTTGGGAACTTCGATATCGTGCAGGATCAGGTTGGTGGTAGCCAGCAGATAGGGCAACGGTTTATATTCCCATCCCATGATATCTTCCTGGATTCTCTGGCGCTCTTCGACATTGTTTGCCTCCAGTTTAAGGTGTTCGATGGCAGAGGTAAGATACCCCCCGGTTCCACAACTGGGATCCAGGATTCTTTCGCCCAGGCGGGGATGCACCATATCCGTTACGAAACTGGTTATTGCCCTGGGTGTATAAAACTCACCTGACTTTCCGGCGCTCTGAAGGTCCTTGAGGATTCCTTCATACAATTCACCGAATGCATGGCGATCTTTGGCAACGTTAAAATCCAGTTCATTCAGCTTGTTCAGCACCTTGCGGATATTGATCCCGCTTTTCATGTAGTTGTTATTCCCGGTGAAGACTTCCCTCACAATCAGCGCACGCTGGTGTATGGCGCTGATATCGAGATTTCGCAATGCCGGAAATAATTTCTGATCAACGAAAGCGAGGAGTTCATCTCCGGTTATCCCTTCATCATCGCCGGCCCAGTTGCCTTTTTCCTTAACCCAGTGAAATTCATCGGGGATGGGTGAACTGTAGGTATCATCAAGCAGTTCGAGCTCCTTGTCTTTGTCTGAAAATATTTTGAGGAAGAGCATCCAGCCCAGTTGTTCAACGCGCTGGGCATCTCCATTCAGCCCGGAGTCCTGCCACATGATATCGCGGATGCTTTTGATTACGCCTGAAAGGTTAGCCATTCATTAACCGGTTTTATAGAGTTCATATTCGAGTTCATGGATGCTCTGTAAATATCGCTTCTTACTTCCAAAGGAGCCAATGATTTCCACCGGTGATCCAAAATCGGTAAAGGGTTTCACTTTCAATACATCAAGGGATTCAATGTCTTCAACCCCTTCATCGGCATACTTGTCTAAAAGTTTTTCCAAAACCTGCCGTGCCTGATCACCATACCGGGTAAAGAAATCGCGTTTCTTTACATTGTTTGCACGCTCCTTCCTGGTCAATGGGGGTTTATCATAGGCCACATAGCAGATCAAGTCAAACAGGTCAATATCTTTATTCACCGCTTCATACAGCGCTTCAACCATGACTCCCTGTTGTTGCAGCTCTTCAATGATTGCAGCTTTCTGATCGGCGGAATTCCATTTATTGATGAAATCATCGAGGGAGACATAACTGCCTTTGATAATTTTACGGGTGTGATCTTTCAGGCTGCTGGTGATTGGCTTGCCATGCTGATCAAAATAGAGCTCCCGGCTAACCAGCACTGATACATCCACGCCGTTAACATAAACCTTATGTCTGGGTTCATTTGCCAGGGAAGGATTTTCGGTGTCAGGATAACGAATCAGGGGTTTTTCAACTATTATCTCATCGCCGGTTATTTCATCCAGGATCGGTGTTTCATCCTTTTCTTCCTCATCGATGATGCCGGCCAGATCGGTTTCCTCTGATACTGGCTTGACCCTGATCGGATCGCCGTCAAAATCTTTATCGGCAAACAAATCGGTGGCATTTCTGAAATCAAGAATGGTGAAGAACATCTTCCCGTATTCTTCATTGATCCGGGTACCGCGGCCTATGATCTGCTTGAATTTGGTCATTGAGGCAATATTCGCATCCAGCACGATCACTTTGCAGGTTTGGGCATCGATGCCTGTGGTAAGCAGCTCAGAGGTGGTTACAATGACCGGAAATTGAGATTCAGGGTCGGTGAAATTGTAGAGTTCCCGTTTGCCTTCATCATTGTCGCCGGTGATCTGCATGATATATTTGTAGTTGATCGCCACCAGGTCGGCGTTTTCATTTGAAAGGCAGGATCGCATTCTTTCGGCATGATTAATATCAACGCAAAAGACGATGGATTTTGCATACCGGTCGTACCCTTTCAGAAATTCGGAAACCTTCTTTGCCACTGTTGCAGTCCGCTCATCGATAACCAGATTCTTGTCGTAATCTTTGATGTTATAAATTCTGTCCTCTACGGCGTTTCCATCCTTATCTGTTTTTCCATCTTCTGGGCGCCATCCTTCATAATCCACATTCAGCCCAACCCTGATCACTCGATAAGGTGCAAGGAACCCGTCGTCAATGCCCTGCTTGAGCGAATAGGTGTAAATCGGGTCGCCAAAATATTCGGTGTTGCTGATCTCACTGGTTTCGCGTGGCGTT
Source organism: uncultured Bacteroidales bacterium (assembly GCA_903945175.1). GTDB lineage: Bacteria > Bacteroidota > Bacteroidia > Bacteroidales > FEN-979 > CAIVAT01. Next base: position 14,420 of record CAJAUM010000073.1, read on the forward strand.
GCAGTAAGTCCGATATGGGTAGCTTTATGGAAGTAGTTGAGTATTTCATGCCATGCTGAATCCTCCTTTGCAGAGCCGCGATGACATTCATCAATCACAATCAGATCAAAGAAGCCGGGACTGAATTGCCTGTAGATGTTTTTTTCTTCTTCGCTGCCGGTCAGTCCCTGGTACAAGGCGAGATAAACTTCGTAGGACTTATCAACCATGCGGTTCCGTACAATGGTCATTTTATCCCTGAAATGTTTGAAATCTCCCTTCTGAGCCTGGTCAATCAAGGCAGTACGATCGGCCAGAAACAGTATTCTTTTCTTCACCCCGGCTTTCCAGAGGCGGTAAACGACCTGGTAAGCAGTGTATGTTTTTCCGGTTCCGGTAGCCATAACCAGAAGAATTCTGGGCTGGTTATTAGCGATGGCTTCAACGGTGCGGTTGATGGCCACCTGCTGATAATATCTGGGCCTTCTGCCTGAACCATCAAAGTAATAATCCTGGGAGGCAATTTTCTCCGCATCCGGAGTCGTTATGCCCTTGAATTTCTTGTATTTTTCCCACAACTGCTGCGGTGATGGAAAAGCATCAAGGGATAATTCCGTTTCAATATCAGCGCCGGTTGCAGTGCGGTCATGGAAAAGGAATCCATCGCCATTGCTGCTGAACACACAAGGGATGTCAAGTATCCGGGCATAATCAAGCGCCTGCTGGATGCCAGCCCTTACAGAAAAGGTATTATCCTTGGCTTCGATAATGGCAACCGGTATATTGGGCTTAAAGTAAAGGATGTAATCGGCCCGTTTGCGGGCTCCCCGGGCAGTCAATTTACCCCTGACATATATCTTACCATCGGTGAAGGAAACCTCTTCCAGCATCTGTTTCTGGCTGTCCCATCCAGCTTGAATCAGGGCTGGCGTGATGTATTTTGAGCAGATATCTCTTTCAGACAAGGTCTTTTTATCAACCATTACCGGGATTGGATTGTACAAGGAGCAAAGCTATTGAAATTTGAGGAGATACAATGCCATAACGACTGTGATATTGAAATCTGCCGGACAGGCGCTTCTATTGGATTATATTGAATCCGCCTGTAATGGGACTTGCAGCAAATTATCATTGATCATAAAGGTAAATAAGTCGGAATTTTTAAAGTTTCTTTACGTCAATGATCTCATCAAAATATTGAACCAGGTCGCTTTTGTGGGTGATCATGATGATGGTGATCTCGTTTTTCAGTTCCAGTAAAATGTTGATTATTGTCTGTTCATTTTTTAAATCGAGAGCATTTGTGATTTCATCAAGGAGCAACAGGGTTGGTTCCCGGAGCAATGCCCTTGCAATTGCTATGCGCTGACGCTCACCTCCTGAGAACTGTTGGGCATTGTTACTCATCATGGTATCCAGTCCATTTGCAAGTTCGCGAACAAACCGGCCGGCGTTAACCCGGTCAAGGGTTTGCCATATTTTTTCATCAGGAACCTGATCATTTCCCATGGCCAGGTTTTCACGCAAGGAGGAATTGGTAAAAACAGAATCCTGGGGGACATATGCAATGGACTTATGCCAGGATGCTTCATCAATTTCGATAAGCTCTTTATGGTCGATCTTAATCGTACCCTCCTTTGGGGTTAACAATCCCGTGACAAGGTCCAGAAACGTTGTTTTCCCGATGCCGGAAGGTCCGACGATGCCGGTTATTTTGAAGGCAGGAATCGTAATGTTGATGTGATCAAACAGAATCTTACCCGGGATATATCCGAATGTGACGTTATGAAAGGAAATTTTTTCTGTCAGTTTGATTTTCGGTGAGGGGAAATCCTGGAAAACCGAAGACTGAATCAGCAATGTTTCCAGTTCTTTTTTCATCGCTATGGTATTCTCATAGGAAGGAAAAAGGCTTGCAATCTGCATGTAAGTCGTATGCATCTTCATCAGCTGGGGAAAGATCCTGGCAAACAGCAGAATCAGGATCAGGAATGATGAGAGTGACATGTTCCCGAACTTGTACCCGGCATAAACAACTATGCTGAGGATAAGGGCGCTCGAAATCGTATTGATGGTTTGCGGGGTCAGGTTCAACAGGACAAGTCTTTTCCGTTCTTCGGCAAATTGTTGATTTTGCTCATCAAAGCGATCGAAGTGGTATTTTTCTGTTCCGTGGATCTTAGCAAACTTGATGGTATCCCAGAAGTCATCAAATTGCTTGTAGAGATTGCGGTTTGTGAAGAAATTATCCTTCCCGGCCGAATAGGTTTTCGTAATGAATCTGTTCATCAGGAGATACAAAACAAATCCGCAAACCAATACAAATAATGTAAAATAAAAAGAGACCAGGAAGGCCAGGATGACATAGATGACAAAAATAATGCAGACCGACAACAACGAAAACAGGTGAAAATTCAGGGCCGTGATTGCTGGAATTTCCGAGGTCAGGATGTGGGCAAATTCGTTCCGGTTTTGTCCCGAAAGGTAAATCCAGTCGGAACGGATCAGTTTGCTGAAGACGTCCTTGCGGATATCGGCTGTGAACTCCTGCTGCACATCACTCTGCCAGATCGATTTCGCGTAAGATATCAGCGCATTAAACAGGATCAGTGCGAGGTAGAGCCCGATGATCAGTTCAATGCTGATGGTGATACCCAGCCATGTGATCACCTCATTTAAGATGGTGAATACCTTGTTGCTCCCTAACGAATTCTTTTCCAGCATTTGCAGCAGGGGTATCAGGGCCACGATGCTGATCCCCTGGCTTAACCCGTACAGCAGGTTTGTCAGGAATATTCCGGTATTCCGTCCGGGGGCAAACCGGAAGAATACAATGTATAGGTTTTTAATCTTCCTGATTGATTTCATTTATTTTTCCTGTATAGCAGATGATACGGACGCCATTTTGAATAAACCACATGAAATGGTCTGATTATAAAATATAAGAAGGTAAGCTTGTCGGGCAACCGGATAATCTGCATATCAGCATCCGAATAACTCCAAGCCCGAAGTAACGCGATTTTATAACGTACGGTGGGAAAAAGTGTCATACCATATCTTGTCAGTCCGTAAGCATATTTTACCCATGCAATAAGTCCCGGTTTAACGCCCGTTTCTGAAATTGAATGAATGCAATATCTGAGTGCGAAAGCATCCCGTTTAAACAAATTATCCTGGTATAATCGGGCAACCCTTGTAGGAAGGATCCAGTATTTGTCGGCTAAGTATAATGCTTCATAAACCAGGCGGGTACTGCCAAAGTTTTCGCTCAATTCTATCACAAGATGCCAGTCAACCTCACCATCCATTGAATAGGAATAGATGTCATGAAGCCATTTCAATCGAAACCAGGCATGTTTTGCCCCATGAAAGATCAAAAAAACAATATCAAATTCCTTGTTGAAAACATTGAAGGTTTCATCATGTAAAATTATCTGGACCGTGTTCTGCTTGATAATCTCCTCTAAACTTACCTTACCAGGCAACTCAGGAACGAACAGCTTCCAATGAATTTCGACAAGAATTCTTTTTTGCGGATGATAGACAGAATGATGCTGGCGAATATTCTGTATAAGTTTGAGATGATTTTTGCCAGCAGGGATTTCGGAATAATGAAATTGATACCCAAGTTCCATGAAGACTTCAAGTATTCTATCCAGCTCCTCTTTATTCACAAGAATGTCAAGGTCATTGGTATAGCGTACTGTAAAATCCTGATGCAGCCGCCATGACAACAAAGGTCCTTTGATTGGAATAAATTCCAGATCATGCGCTTTGAAACATTTTGATAACCGGATGAGTTCGGCCATTTTGGCCATGGTGTCAAGCTTTCGGGGCTGGTCGCTGCTTTGTGGAATGGCGATCCCGGAAAATTCCCTTAACTCAGCAATCTGGCGGATTGTAAGGCGGTGGCGTTGCTGGTAAAAGGTTATCTTTCGGTCTAATTCCATTCTGACGCCCCTTGACATTCTCCCTTTTTATGTTAATCACTCAAGATTAGGTGGATGATTTCTATTCATTAATATATAACCCGAATGTTGGATTCTAATTTCTAAGAATCATTCGAATGTAAATCTGAACCACCGCTAACATCGGCGCCAAGTATAGTGTTTTTATCTTGTAACTCAACAATTTCAGGTTTGTGCCATTCCTTTTTGGCTTGAATATCTCCAGAAAAATCCTGGTCATTTACCTTGTGCGAACTTTGCATACTTCAGTTATAAAGTGTAAAAATAGGCATAAACAAACAACATCAGTCTGCAAACCGGATATAATTATTTTTCTTTAACCATTGCATAAAATATACGGCAATAATCCCCTGTACCAGCCGGTTTCCTCCGCTAGTCATCCAATCGCCCATTCCGTTAACCGGTTGAATTCCAGGAAAATGATGTGATATTTTATTTTTGTCTAGGTAGTTCCAGGCTAAGTTAAAAGACGGAGCATTCAGAATCGTATCAATAAATGGTTTTCCATTGATGATTCGATTGTGAAAATCGGGAGTATAGGGTAGTTTGTCCTTGCGCCATTGTATTTCAGGAGGCAGTATACCCTCCATGGCCCGACGGAGTAAACTCCTGCAGTTGCCTCCCACAAGATACTGTTCAATAGGAACATCAAACATGAACTCATTTATCTTTTTATCAAATAACGGAACACCGGATTCAATGTTATATGCTCCATGTCTGTTGGCCCACATCCCCATTACCCTGCCCATTCTTCCGGATTCAATATAATCCAGCATAAACGATACCGGATGTGATATGTAATTAAAATTAATAGACCTCTTGTATTTTTCAAGAAATTCTTCCGTGAGCATCGAATCATGCTGCCAGTTTAATTGGTTCCGTTGCCTATATGAAATAATGGATTTCCCGATTTTTGTATGCCGTGCAAACTCACTTTTAAAAAGAGTGTAATATGATTTTTTTTCAGTTTGTCTCAATTGATGAAAAAGCTGACCGGCAAGGCCAATTTTGCATTGTTTAATCAATTCATAGATTACTTCGTTGCCCTTATCCGAAACAAAAAAATCGCCACCAAATCCAGAAAGAAAAACACCAACCCGTTTTTCTTTTGCCGCATTAAGGATGGCCTGGTCCATGTAGTGAAAGGGATTTGGGAAAGTTTCATCGATTGTGAAGGTTTGTTCGAGATTGCTGAAAGGGCCCACTCCCCTGGCCTCCACAAAGGTTTGATCAAGATTTTTCAGGTGTTTTCCCATGATCATAATATACTTTCGCTCATCGCGTTCAATCCCAACATGACCGATCGAAAGAACGGATGAAAATGCATACAGGGGTTGGTTTCTTTTTTCAAGGATTTTCGCAGCGATGCAGGCAATGGTTGAGGAATCAAGACCCCCGCTCAGGCCTATTCCCACCGGCAATTTAGTTCGTAACCGGTTGCCGACCGACTGAAACAACAGATCGCGTAAACATTCGGCCCATTCCGCATCCTTTTTAAAATGATATTTCCCAAGAGGCTGTGGTTTCCAGTATTTTTCAATTCGCATCTTGTTATTTCGGAGAATAAGCCTGTTGCCACCACACAACACAAAAATTTCATCATTATGGGTTTTTGTCTGATCGGATTGCCTGAAAAAGTACTCGATCAGCGATGCTTCGTTAAAGAGGTTCGGCGTATCCTTTACTGCAAGGATTCCTTTCATTTCACTCGAAAAAACAAAAACCGACGGCGTATCATAATAAAACAATGGCCGGAATCCGATATGATCGACGGCACAAAAAAGCTTATGGGTTCGCTTATTCCAAAT
>CAJAUM010000074.1 GCA_903945175.1 uncultured Bacteroidales bacterium
ACAATAGTAAAATCAGCTATCTTACAAACGATCAATCAACCGAAAACGGTTGATATCGTTTAGATTTAGAAAAAAAACAGAAAAACAACCCTGAAATTGTTAACAACCCTTGAATTTACGAAACAGGGGGTAAATAAGTACCCATAATTTAATTAATTTTACTAAGAAGTATGAGCTGAACCCGTATTTTCATTTGGGTTACCAAACAACAAAGGAGGAATCATGTATCTGTACGAAAAACTGAACATCGCCATCGTGGATGACGAATTATGCAAAGACACTCCCGACGGGCATGCCATGCATGAGCTGATCAAAAAGATGAACGAGATCGAAATCATTGTGACGGAATGGAAATCATTTGAAACGGCCTTGTCGGGCATTATCAGGCTGCCGGAACTGGACGCTGTGATCGTGGACTGGGACCCTGTTGTCGCCGAGAACCGCAACCTGGCAAAGCAACTTATACTGAACATCAGGAGCAGAAACCATGAGATCCCGATTTTTTTATCGATACGGCCTGAGGTGCTGATGACCATCCCGCTGGAAATTGAAAGGATCATCTCCGAAAATTTCTGGATCCTTGAAGATACCCGCGATTTTATTGCCGGACGTGTTGAAGCGGCCGCCCGCAGGTATCGCAACCGCCTGCTCCCTCCTTTTTTCGAAGCGCTGGTCAACTTTGCCGACGATTTTGAGTATTCCTGGCATACTCCGGGTCATACCGGTGGCACCGCCTTTCTGAAATCACCGGCAGGGCGGATATTTTATAATTTCTTTGGCGAACAGTTATTCCGGTCCGACCTCTCCATTTCAGTAGGGGAACTGGGTTCCCTTCTCGACCATTCAGGGGCGATTGGCGCGGGGGAACGATTTGCAGCAAAGGTGTTCGGCGCCGACCGTACCTACTATGTCACCAACGGGACCTCCACTGCAAATAAAATTATTTTCATGGCCTGTGCCGTGGAGGGCGATGTGGTGCTCATTGACCGGAACTGCCATAAATCACTGGAGCATTCAGCCATACTCACCGGTTCGCGGCCGGTATGGATGGTCCCGGTCAGGAATCACCTGGGTATCATCGGACCCATCCGTAAGGAGCAGATGAACGCTGAAACCATCCGGAAGAAGATCAGCGAATGCCCCCTGGTCCGCGACAAGGCAGCAGGCCCGGTATATGCCGTCGTGACAAATTCAACCTACGACGGGATTTGTTATGATGCCGTTGAGGTGGAAAAAATGCTGGGTGAAGTAGTGCCCAGGCTGCATTTTGATGAGGCCTGGTACGCTTATGCCAGGTTCAACCCGATATACAGCAACCGCTACGGAATGAGGGATGGGGCGAGGGATCCCGATGCACCCACTGTTTTTGTATCGCAATCAACCCATAAGCTGCTGGCAGCCATTTCGCAGGCCTCGATGGTCCATGTCAAAGAGGGGCGTCAGCCCATCGAGCACAACCGGTTCAATGAATCCTTCATGATGCATACCTCCACCTCACCCTCCTATGCCATCATGGCCTCCTGTGATGTTTCGGCAAAGATGATGGAGGGGCCGATGGGTAAAGCCCTTACCGATGAATGTATCATGGAGGCTGTTACCTTCCGTACCACCATGGCGAGGATACGAAGGAAGATTATGAGCGAAAATATCAACGACTGGTGGTTTGAGATGTGGCAGCCCGATGAGGTCACCAATCCGGCTACCGGGAAGCGCATCAGTTTTGCCGATGCCCCGATAGAATTACTGGCAAAGGATTCCTCCTGCTGGGTTCTCCATCCGAACGAAAGCTGGCATGGTTTCGGCGACATCGATGAGGGATATGTCCTGCTGGATCCCATTAAAGTAACGGTGCTAACACCGGGTGTGGAGCGGGATGGCTCCCTCTCGTCATGGGGAATCCCCGCCGCACTGCTGGTCAAATACCTGGATTGCGAAGGAATCGTCATTGAAAAATCGGGCGATTACAGCGTATTATTCCTCTTCTCCATGGGGATTACCATGGGAAAGTGGGGAACCCTGACTACACGATTCTTCAGTTTCAAAACCCTGTATGATGAAAATGTCCTGCTGGAGGATGTTTTTCCCGACCTGGTTGAAAAACATCCCGCGATTTACGGCGGAAAATCGCTGCCCATGCTTGCGCATGAGATGCATGAATTCAAGCGTGATTCAAGGCAGCTGCAGCTGCTGGATGAAGCATTTTCGGCCCTGCCTGAACCGGTGATGACCCCGGCCGAAGCATACCGTCATCTTGTGAAAAACAATGTGGAAAGGGTTTCCCTTGAACAGGCCCAGGGGCGCATCATGGCCGGGGGCATTGTTCCCTATCCCCCGGGAATTCCGTTGCTCATGGGTGGCGAACGCACCGGGTCGCTGAATGAGCCGGTTTTAGCCTATCTGAAAACCCTCCAGGATTTTGATAACCGGTTTCCCGGTTTTGAACATGAAACGCATGGGATAGAAAATGAGAACGGGGTATATATGATGTATTGTATTAAAGTTTAAATTATCAGGACTGCTGGCTTTCCCGCGATTGCCGGATAATTTTCATGTTCGCCCTACTGAACGATCAGTTTCGCCTAGTACCCTGCCTAATTTGTTTTTCAATGGTCAGATAAATTTCATAGACCGTCAATAAACTTCTTTATGTCATCAATATATTGCTGCGTGTTACTAAACATGGGGGTATGCCAGCAATTGGGATACAGTTTGAACTGAAAGGTTTTTCCAAGTGAACCCAGCCTGCCGGTAAAAGGATAAGCAGCATCTGTAGGAACGACGCAATCATTCTCTCCCCAGATAATTAATCCCGGTTTGCTGATATTGACATAGGAGGCGTTGCTGTCAATAAAATAGACCTGGTTGTATAATAAATCGAGGTTAGCCTGTGAAGCTGAATTGTTATTTTTCCTGATCCGGTCGGCACTGTCAGGGAAAATGCTTTTTTCCAATTGAGCACACCGGCTGAGAACCTCAGGATCGAGTGGTTTTTCCCCTGGTTTAGCCAGGGAAATTGCTAACATTTGCAACCTTAAAAAGGTTGGCTTGTCATAAGCCACCGGGTCTAATATCACCGAATTGAGGTAGGCAAGGGTGTCGACGTACTGCACCTTTCCTTCGGCGATCAGCTCATTGCATCTTTGACGGGAGTAGCTTTGCATGGCGTTTGCAAGTTCAAAGCCATTGACCATGCCTTCAGCCGTCACCCAGCCATTATACTTGTTCTGGTATGCCGGATTTGAAATGAATTTCGTAAGCACGGCGCCACCCCAGCTATGTCCGACCACAATGATCTTTTTGCCGGGAAACCGGATCTTCAACTGGTCGATCACCATGGCGCAATCTTCAGCGTACTGGTCAACATTGACCGTTGACCAGTCGATCGGATCAGGATTGATGGAATATCCGGCATACCGCTGATCCCAACTGGCCAATAAAAAGTTATCCGTCAGATTTGCCGGAGAATTTCCTGAGTATATCCCAGCTACATCTATCGAAGATTGTCCGGGGCCCCCGTGTACAAACAGCACGATGGAGGTGCTCTCTTTGTTACCGGTCATCAGCACGGGCATTTGAGCGCCTTTGTTGGTCACCCAAAACAATTCCTGGTAGGGTTGAGATGGCTGCGGTTCATCTTTTTTGCAGCTGGGGGCAAGAATTATAACAAACCAAAATGCGATTATGAATGGGTAATTCCGGTTTCTGTAAAACTTTTCCATAATACGTATGCTTTTATTTTTTCAAAAAATCATCGAACCATGGCTTTGCATGAATCAGGGAATAAACATAGGCGGCGCTGTGATCAGCATTGGCCCCTGCCGATATGGCCATGGTATGGCTGCCCAGTTGATTCTGATATTCTGCCGAAAGTGTGGAGAGAAATACCGGGACGATTGCATCGACCTCGCCATAATACATATTCAGGGGGGTCTGGCATCGCCAGCGGTAAGCCTGAGCCTGGTCGAGGCGCTGCCAGAATGGAGCGCTACCTGTATTTCCGGTCGACATGAATTCCGGCCTCAGAAATTCCCCGACATGGGTTGTCGTTGTTGTCAGGAAGGTTATAAAATCCATTTTCCATTCGTAAAGATCTTTGGAAGCCTGGAAGAATTCGGGCCTGATGGCAGAGGAGGCAAGGCCATTCAACTGGTTGTAATATTCGTATGAAAAGAGGCAGGTGGCTATAATGGCCGGCAAAATCGGAGAATCGCCGGGCTGGGGATTGTTGATCCAACGATCCATTAGGGCGAAAAAGTCGGCAGTAGCGCAGGCTGTTGATGCAGCCGTAACGGGCACCTTCAACGCTTCCAGCCTCCTCAGAAAGGTCATGGTGGCCCAACCTCCCTGTGACCAGCCATGCAGGAACAGGGTCCCCATCCTGATTTTCTGTTCCTTAAGAACCTTACCGGTTGCATTCAGCATGTCAACACAGGCTTGTTCTGTACTCAGCCTGACGAAATCTGCATGGGGCTGATCAGAAACACCGAGACCGATGAAATCGGCTCCGATCACAATATAGCCCTGAGCGGCAAATTGCGCGATCATCAGCCTTGTTTCAAGCGATGAATCGGGATTGGAAGGGCAGGCAGTCTTGAGCAAAACCGTTCCATGCTGGTAGGAGATGACCGGCATGGAATCCAATCCGTTGTCGGGAATGGCAACCAGGCCGGAAGCCACCGTGGGTATGCCAAGTTCAGGAACCATGGTGGGATAGGTTACCCGGTATAGTTTTACAGGGTATGCCGGTACAGCAAACTGACCCTGGAAATCGGCAGCCTTCATGGTTGACCCGATCAGGAAATCCTCAAGTTCCACATTCAGGATATGGTTGAGCTTCTGCAGGTCATAGGTTTCGATATACTGCCAGGTAACTCCCGGCTGAATGGGAGCGGGCTCCTCCTTTTTGCATCCCGAATGGAGTAAAAGAAAACCTGCAAATAATGCAAGCGTCCATAAATTGTACGAAAAGTTCTGGTTTGTTTTCATCTTCATAATTTAAAAAACCTTTTTGGTATAGAGGATCTCCATAAATCTGAGGAAGAGGTTATCGGGCCACTGCTGCGGAACCTGTCACGTGTTGTAATAGATGATAACCGTACACTGCTTGTCAAGACTGATCAACGACATGGCGGCCATGGTTTTGGTTTTCATAACAGATGGTTTAGCGTTTTTCCAAAATCATATTGATCCGTCGGGCATTATCGTGATCATCTGACAAATATAATAAGGGAATTCAGATAAAACCGTAGTTGGGCTGCTTGTTTTTTAGCAGGTGATAAAAAATGTATCTTTGGAGGCAGGTGTTGCCAATCATACTTTTCAAAATGATCAGCCAATGACGAAGGGCGAAACAATGTTCGGTTTTTTTTATTCCCGACTTCTCTCCGAAAAGATCAGGGGTAAAAGCGAAGTAATCATTATATCTATAGCGGTCATTACCTTTATCCTCCATTTATCGCTGGTGGCATTGGTAAATTTAAATATCCTGGAGATGAAAGGCTACTCCAACCTTTTCCGGAATCCAATTGCCGCGATTTATACCCCCTTTTCCTTCATCTTGATTTACGAGGTTTACCTGCTGGTCTATTATCTGCCCAAGTCGACCACCATTTACATCGGGAAGCAGTATGAAATCATCACCTTAATCCTGATCAGGGGTATTTTTAAAGACCTGGCCAACCTGGAATTCACGGCTGACTGGTTCAGCGTAAAAAATGATCTCAAGTTCACCTATGATCTGGTCGCGACAATCGTTTTATTTATTTTGATTTTTCTTTTCTACCGGCTCAATGAACGGGAAGAGGAGACGCCTGAAAAAAACAAACCACTCCTGCCGGAGATCATCCGGTTCATCAGGCTGAAAAACATAATAGCCATGTGTTTAATCCCGATTTTTTTAGTGCTGGCGATAACCGGTTTGAGTCGCTGGGTGCAGGGGAGCTTTTTTTCAATTGACCAAATCGTCTATTCCTTTAAAGACATCAATACCATATTTTTCAATGAATTTTTTACCGTACTGATCCTGACGGATGTTTTATTGCTGCTGATCTCCTTTTTGCACACCGACAAATTCCACAAGGTAATCAGGAATTCAGGCTTTATCATATCCACGATTCTGATAAAACTGTCATTTGGGGCAGAGGGCTTATTGAATACGGTCCTGATTGTCGTCGCCGTTTTATTTGGTGTAGCGATTCTATTTATACACAATTATTACGAGAAAATGGCGCACCGCACACAACAGTTTAGTCCTTAAGAATTTTTCTGACGGTAGTTCCTGATGTGGTAATGACCGAAACGAAGTAAATTCCGGGGGGAGATGCTTTTAGATTCATTGGAATGGCCGATTTCTGGCCCGCCAAAAAAGATCCCCGGGTAACCTCATTTCCCATTGCATCATGAATGCGTACGATCACCTCCTGCTGATGGTCAAGGATCAGTGCTATTTCAAAAGGCCCTTGCGTCGGATTCGGGTAAATGTTCATGTATCCGCCAGGGTTCAATTCCGGAACATCAATGGTCATTCCAACAGTGAAACTCTGGGCAGACTCACGTCCAAAATCACCCGGGAATGACTTTATTAACAAACCAGACATGCTTCTGAACTGGGCCGACCCCGCAGTTCCATTGCCATTGGGAGGCATATTGGCCCAATAGCTAAGTCCTTCTCCTTCAGCATTTCTGATGATCATACGGTAGCAACCTTTCACAAGGTTAAACGTATCGGTATAGGCAGTGTTGTTTTCCATCGGACCGTTTTCGTATACCTTGTTTCCGTCCTGGTCAGTAAGCACCCACGAAAGTGAACTGGCCATGTGATTTGATTTGAACTTTAGCACGAACTGGTTTTCATAGGTCGGAGGAATAACAAAAGGAGCGCCCATGTTGTCATTGGAAATATTCTGATCCATTCCGCCATTCGGCAGGGTGAGATGAACCAGGAAGCGGTTATCGCCTCCAATCCAATCAGACCAATCGATTGCCGGAAGCATGATCCGGGCTGTATCCTGAAAGGAGAGGTTCCCTTTCCAGGTATATGATTGAGGCTTTCCTCCTGCAGGACCGAATTCGACTACCAGGCTCCGCAAGGTATCGGTACCGTTATTTTTAATGGCAATGAGCGGCCGGCCGCAAAGCGGATTAAACCGGTTATACAGCTTGTTGTTGTTGGGTGATATAAGCTCCTCCATGGCTGCATCCAACTTGTAATTCGGCTTGCCGTAAGTGATAAGCTGAGATTCGATGGCATAATAGGGCCAACTGCCTTGTCCGTCCCAGGTATAACCCGGCTGAAGGTTGTAATCGATCGTTATTGAATCACCAGGAACAATAAGTCTGGACAATTCAAAGTCTTTCGTACGGACCTCCGCCCCCGGGCACCATTCAGCCCTGTCGTACAACCAGGTTCCACCCTGAGGATAAAGGGGGTTCAGGCCACAGTCACCCCGCCAAACATAATGGTCATAAGCATGCAATCCGTTAATATTCAGCTCATTGTTTCGAGGACAAAATTCCGAACAGTTCAACGTTCCGCCGAATCCATGGCCGGTGATGCGCATCTTCAGGCGAGCATTTTGAACATTGTTGCCTATCTTTACTTTGACTGGTGGGAGATTATGCTGGGATTCATCGGCATAGCCATGGTTTCCTGTATAGATGTTGTTAATTCCCAAGACATCCCGAGGGGGAATACCCTCAATCATCCTGAACTTCATGTCGAGTAACTCTTGCCAGTTCCCTGCCGAAAGGTGTACCGAATCGCGGAGAAACAGTGCGTAATCAGTAAGATCGAACACCCACGTCCAGCCATCCCCCAGGCTGAGGTTGTTCCCGTAGGGCGTAATGTACCTTGCCAGCTCAAACCGTTCAAGGAGTTCGAATGGCTTACCATAATAGATGTAATCTTTCCGGTGCAACATTCCGTCAGGAGGAACCAACACAGAATCAATGGCATGCCCCTGAGGGTCATATGTGTAATTCCAATACCAGGCCGGATATTTTGTAATCGTATCCGTTGGCAGGTATGGATGAACTGTATCGCCGAACAAAACGATCATCATGGGCGACTTGGCGACAGTATCTGTTTTGAAGGTCGAATCGAGGGATGCGGGATTGTAGTTTCCCTGCTCGAACAAAAGGCATGGACGATCATTTATGGTGGAAAAATTCCTGAAAAGGTCCTTTCCTTTGTAGTTCTGCCATTCGGGATATCCGACAAGCGTAGCATCATACCCTGCAGGAGAAGCATCAAATGCTGTAAAACCAGTAGTTGAATTGAATTGATAATAGGCCAAAAGGTGATGATAATCAGGATTGTTGTTTGCGATATCGTTATACATGAAGGCCCGGATGGCGGTATCGCTGAGAGCAATATTCCAGATGGAGAACTCATCGATAAAGCCATCATAGAAGTTGGTTGTACCTGAACCATCGCTGCCGATTCTGAATTTTTTGATACCGGCGAAGGTGCGGTACCTTGTTCCCTGCATAAACCACAACTGCCCGTTCAGGTAGATCTTCATCCGGCCTTTTTTGGCATCTTTAGTAAAGGCCCAGTGATTCCATTTTCCCCGGTATTTCGAAGGGTCGGAGGCCATCTGGCTGATCCGGTCATACCCAGTTGCGTCGAGTCCGGCATCCCAGTAAACCCTGCCATTGCTCCAGGGCAGGTGAACGTTCAAAACCCTTCGTCCGGCGCTGTCAAACCCCTCAAAGAGCGTATTGTCCTGCGGTTGAAGCAGCGGATCGCCATACTGCCAAAAGGCAATTGTAACCCCGCTGTCGAGGGATGAAAAAACTGCCGCCGGAACATCCACAAAATCCATGTTCCTGAATTTGAGATATCCGTCATCGACTGGGGAACTTACGACAGAGACAGGTGCTGGATATCCGGCATAGATTTGATTTAACCCACCAGTCAATAGGTTTTCGTAACTAAGATCCACCAGGATGCCCGACAATCCATCCCACTCAAACGGATAGGTAAAGGGCAGGCGCTGCCATGCGGTATCGGCAAACTGCCAGTCTCTGTTGAACACCTCAGTAAAGCCCGAAGTCTCGAGGCTCCCTGTATTCAGCGAATCGAACGGGACATTTTTTAACCGGATCCTGAGTTTATCGAGCGGACTGCCGGTTTCTGAAAATTTGAAACCCAATCCGGTAACCTGGCCCGGCAGGAGGCCCGCCTGGACCAATGCCTCGGCAGGGTAGAGGCACTGCGACCTGGAATCGGTGTTCCCATTGCTGAAAAAATACCGCGATTTATTGGTGCTGTCTCCGGCCAGGGCACTCCCTGTTGGCTGGGTTTGGTTGAAATATTCAAAATAGGGAACTATGGACCACGAACCGGCATCCATATACATCAGCGAATCGGGTGTCGCCCCATTCAGGGTGAAATTGGCGTGCTTGTAGCTGGTTGAATCCCATCTCCCTGTATGCCTGTAAAAGTAAGTATAGGTGAGGTAATCCCATTCTCCGCATGCAGGGTTTTGGGCGGGATTGCACTTTAGGGTATAATCCATCAGGATTTTACCCCATCTGTGCGAACTGTCAGGGAATAGAAATTTACCCTCCTGCTTTGATCCAAAGGTGAATGTCTGAACCGTGGTAGTGTCGCCTGGTCCTGCCCATGCGTGTAAGGTGATCTGAAAGAAAAACAGTAACAACAGAAGGGGAGTGACATTCTTTTTTCGCATGGGTTCTTTTAAGGATAAAGGTATGAATTCATCTATAGGTAGGCGTTCGAAAAGTGAGGGGCTTGGCAAGTTATTGTTCCAAAAAAATCAATTTATGAATAATTTACCACTGGTTTTTTGTTGACCGCTTGCAACATTCACCAGGTAAATGCCGGGTAAATAGTTGACCTCGATGGAGGTCTTCAGCTGATCTTTCACCTTTTGTTCCCTCAGCAGCTTGCCGTTTATATCAAAGATGCTGATTATGGAGGTCACAGACATGTTGCTTAATTCGATGTTAAGCAATCCGCCTGTAGCAGGATTTGGATAGATTTTCAAGCGGGAATTGCCTTCAATTGAATGGATCCCGGTAGGTCCTGACAAAAACGCCTTCAAGGCAGCAGTAGGCTTTCCATCGGCACCCCAGCAGCTTAACTGGTATCCGCTCCAGCTTTTTGCACCTTCAGGTTCCCAGTAGATCACCCCAAGCCCTTTTTTGTCAGGAACGGCATTGGCCTTCCCGATCACAGCAACGAGCATGTCGTAGGTGTTCTTAACCTTGGTATAATCTCCCCCGACTTCGACCACCATCACCTCTTTTCCATACCTGGATACCATATCATTTAGATTTCCTCCCAGATTGTTGATGGTCAGGGTATAATCGCTCCCCAGCCAATAAGGATAATAGGACAATCCAATCACATCATATTTTACACCATTGCTCGTTGCGTTATCATAGAAGTACCTGCACCTGCTGTTGTTGTTTCCCTGGTCGATGTGGACAATCACCTTTATCGTGCTATCTATGGTTTTGGTGGCATCATATCCCTTATTGAGCAGCTGCGCCAGCTGACTCCAGTTCGATGTACTTCCTTCGGGCCACAACATCCCCCCGATGATTTCATTTCCGATCTGGACCCATTCGGGTGTTACGCCTGATAATTTCAATGCTGAAAGAACGTCGGTGGTATGATCATATACATCGGTAAGCAACTGGGTGAAGGTGTGGTCTTTCCATGCAGCCGGCTTGGTCTGCTTGGAAGGGTCGGCCCAGGTATCACTATAATGGAAGTCAATCATGATCCGCATCCCCATGGCTTTGGCTTTGACAGCCATCGCCACAACCTCATCTTTGCTGCAATGGCCATTTGTTTTATCGGAGGATGGGTTAACGAAGACCCTCAACCGGATGGTATTGATCCCATGGTCTTTCAGGATTTGGAGGCAACTTTTTTCTGTTCCGGTCGTGTCGTAAAATTTATAACCGGTCGCCTCCATTTGCGACAGCCATCCCACATCCGCACCCTTTACAAACTGAGCCTGGACCGTATTGGAATGAGAAAATAGGATAATCCACAGAAAGGAATATAAAATTGCTTTGACAAGAAAGAAGAAGCTTGGTTTTTTCATATTTTTCATGGATTATGGCGGTATTTTACACAGGGGTTTAATAATTACAAAAGTAACATCCTTTTCAGCGAAAAAATTATCAGGTTTGTTAAAACCTGTATATTTTTTTATATTTGGCAGCTTTAACCCAACTAAAAACATCCAACCATGAAAAAATTATTTGGTCTTTTGTTCGCACTTCTCCTCGCGGGGAGCGCCTTGGCACAGCAAAAAATTTATGTTTCTCTGGGTCCCGGAATCGGGTTTGGTACCGCTTCTAGCTATGATTTTTACCAGGACGGCGAAAAAGTTTATCCCGTGGCCCTTGGTAAAGCGGTAGGCGCCAACCTCCATGCAGGTTTTTTTCTGAATGATTTTATAGCCATAGATCTTGGTGTTTCATACAAGATCGGGTTAAATACCAAAATTGAACCTCCGGTGGCCTCTGGTGATATGAAATCATCAGGAAGTACGCTTACCCTGAAATACAAAGGAAGCATGCTGCAACTCATTCCCGGTGTTGTTGTCTCACCTGACCTGGGGGGGAACCTGCGGCCTTATGCGCGCGTCGGGCTCATCATTGCGGTAATGAACTCCATCACGACCGGTATCGACAGCAAATCCACCTGGGGCAATGTAACGGCAACCATGAAATATTCGGGAGGTGTTGCACTCGGCGGTTCACTGGCTCTGGGTGCAGACTTTGCCCTGAATGATCTTCTGTCAATCTACGCCGAAATTTTCTATGATGCATTGAGTTATGCCCCGAAAAAAGGTGAGTTCAAAAAGTACGAACTTAACGGGGTGGATCAACTCGGAGACATGACAGTTAATGATAAAAAGGTTGAGTTTGTAAAGGATATTACAGACTTTGTCGCCAGCGACGACAATCCCGATCAGCAGCTGAAAAACAGCTACCCTTTCAACAGTCTGGGGCTGAACATCGGCGTGAAGATCAAGTTGTAATTACGGCGCGGCAACCTGGTTCTTTGCGTTCCACAGCTTCCATGCAGAGGTGGCCCATGTTTTTATATAGCGAAGTACCACCTCGCTTTGGGACTCGGCCAGGGTGATCGATGTCTCCTCTTCTATCACTTTATAACGATCGTCGGTGGTGCCACCCGGCCCGCCTTTCCATTTAAATTTTACTGCATAACTGCCAAAAGTCATAACCTTGTCGGGGACCAACGCAACAGTCACA
This sequence comes from uncultured Bacteroidales bacterium, assembly GCA_903945175.1. GTDB lineage: Bacteria > Bacteroidota > Bacteroidia > Bacteroidales > FEN-979 > CAIVAT01. The sequence continues at coordinate 12,265 of CAJAUM010000074.1, forward strand.
GCTTCTTTCAACGGGATAAGCTGTTTGACCTGATAGGGAAGATTCTCAAAGGGAGCATATCGTGCAATTTTATCGGCCACCGGTCTTTGAAATTGGTCAAACTTCGAATAATCGCTGTACACATGGTAGAATCCAATCAGCGTATAATCCCCGGCAGGGAGGTTCTCGGCATAGTAAATATTTGTAAAGTCAGCGCCGGCATCAAAGTTTCTGAAAGGAACAACGTTACCATCAGGTCCCATTACCGCCGGAGCCCAACCGCTAAAATTAAAATTTGTAATTCTTCCCATCTTCCCCTCATCATCTCTGGAGAATTGCAGAACCAGCAGGCTCATATCGGTTGATGTCGGTTTGTTTACCTTGGGAAAAAATTGTGCAAATCCTGTCAGAACGCCAAATAATAGCATTGCGGCAATTAAAAGAGAGGTACGTTTCATGTTCATTCCTGTTTTTTTGACAAAACTATCAGGATATCCATAAATATCCAAATAAACTGATATACTTTTCCTTCAAAAGAACAGGATAACCCAAAATTTCCTATCTTTAATTTTTGATGTTATTCTATGAAAATAATAAGTCTCGGCCTGCTCTTGCTGTTGGGTCATGTCTGTTTTTCCCAGACGCCTCCTTCGGTTCAATTTTCTTTTGTGCCTGGTTGGGGGAAAAACAGCTTATTGCAGGGAAGGGTCCATAACACAACCATCAGTGACCACGGGATTGCCGTATATATTTTTGTGGAAGAGGCCGGCGGATGGTGGAATAAACCCTATACCGCCAGCCCGGTTACAATGATCCTGCCCGATTCCACCTTCAGCACCCAAATCGTGATCGGAGGTGTGGACGAGTATGCCACAAAGATCATCGCCTTTTTGATACCCCTTTCTTATTCTCCCCCCCTGTTATCGGGGGATGAAATCCCCGGTGAGCTTTTTACCTATCCCTATGTGGTCCAATGCCGGCCACATGGAGAGCGGGTCATATCATGGTCGGGTCTCGAATGGACGGTCAAACGATCGGTCGGAAGCACCCCGCTGCCCATTGGCCCGGGACCCAATATTTTCAATGACCATGATTCGATGGTTTGGGTAGATGATCAGCAGAAATTGCATCTCAGGATAGCAAAAACAGGGGAGCGCTGGCATTGTACAGAATTAATATGTAACACATCAAAAGGCTACAGCCGGTACACCTTTGATGTGGCGAGCCGGGTGGATCTGCTTGATCCCAATATAATTGCCGGAATTTTTACATGGGATGACTGTTCTCCCCTTGCAATACCACCCAACAACTACTTTCGTGAAATTGATTTTGAATTCTCAAGATGGGGCAATCCCTGGAATGAAAATTCACAGTTTGTGGTTCAGCCATACAATATATCCGGTAACATGAACCGCTTCAATATGAATCTGACCGGGTTTGACCATTCTGTCCATTTCTTTGATTGGAGTGCAGACTCCATCATTTTTAAGAGCGTTTGGGGGGATTCTTTCTATACATGGAGCTACATGAACACGAATTATATTCCAACCCCGGGGAATGAGCAGGTGAGAATGAATTTTCACTTGCTGAACGGGGCTCCTCCATCCGATCATATGCCGGCAGAGTTTGTCCTGAACTCTTTTATTACCGGGATAGGAGAAGCTGATCATGGCGGTAAACAGGCAAGGGTTTTTCCGAACCCCATGTTACAGGGATGCCTGATTGACATTCAGTCGACGGTAGCGATGGACGTTGAAGTCGGGGTGGTTGATCTGAAGGGGAATTATTTAAAAAAGGTATTCAGGGGTAAGCTGTCAGCAGGTTCAAACAGGGTTGAGTGGGATGGCAAAATTGAACATGGCAAACCGCTCCAGCCCGGATTTTATTTTATTTTTATAAAAGACATGGTCGAAACGCGATATTTCAAGATCATAAAAATCTAAATTTCTAATCCTAAATATCGTTTCCTCTTTCTACCTTTGACGGAAATTCCCTTCATCATTCAGTATATGAAGCTGATCAGATTGTTGTTCATTTTAATTCTTTTCTGGAACAATGGATTTTCGCAAACCAAAATAATCTCTGGCGATAGTCTGCTTTTGATTGAAAACACCTTAAAAAAAATCACCCGCAAAACCAATTTTACCGTTATTCCGGGTCCGGTTTATAATTCATCAAGCGAGCTGGGTTTTGCCGTCATACCGATGTTGGTATACAACCTTGAGAAAGCCGACACCTTGTCACCGCCATCTTCGACCTCTGCCTTGCTCTATTTTGATTTGTACGGGAGCTGGATGGTTGCGACAAAACAAAATTTTTATTGGAACCGGAACAAATGGCGGGCAATTGTCACTGTGGGATATGGAGATTTTATAACAAAATTTTTTGGTCTCCACAACGATTCAATCGTTATTGGCAATGACAATAGTAATTATGTATGGATGCTGAATCAATCCCTACTGGTTACCGCCACCTGTTACCGAAAAATAGCGGGTGGGTTATACGGTGGACTGGAGTTAGATTATGGCAACGTGACCCAGCGCGGTGTTGATTCAGCGGCTTCTGAAAAAATGATGAAGGACAGTGTGATGGTAGGCCATGAAGTGGAGGTCATGCTCTCCCCGACATTTGTGTGGGATAGCCGCAACCACCTTTTCTGGACCACGAAAGGCTATTATGCGGAGCTCAATTTCAGAAATTCCAGCAGCATCTTTTTCAGTTCCCGTGATTTTCTGGTTATTGAGGCTTTTGTAAACGGGTACCATAGCTTGTTGAAGAAAAATGACAAGCTTACCCTGGCATGGCGGTTTTATCTGCAGGGAGGATGGGGTGATGTGCCCTATAACCAGCTTGCCAATTATGGCAAGGCCGACGGTTTCAGGGGGTATACCGGCGGAAAATATGTGAACAGTTCAAAGGTAAACTTCCAGGCAGAATTGCGCTATGATATCTGGAAATTTATCGCCATCTCCGGTTTTCTGGGTACCGGAAAGACCTTTGGCAATTTGGCCGATTTTGGGCAATCGGTTTGGCTCACATCGGGCGGAATAGGCCTTTACCTGAATGTGATGCCTTCGAGAAATCTGAGGGCCAATATAAATTTCGCCATAGCCCGCCAGGATTATGGTATCTATGTGGGATTGGGCCAATCCTTCTGATTATTCCATTTTTCTTTGCCCGGCTTTGTATGCAGCGCCGGACTCAGGGTGATGTTTCAACCTTTTTTCCTTGCAACAGCTTCTTAATGAGACCAAGTATAAATTAACATCGATGTATTGACATATACAATCTATTCCATATTTTTATGGCAGATTTAATCTCTAAAACAAGCGCTTTATGGAGAATCAGAACCCTTCGTTTTATGAGGAACTCAAAGGGAGAGGTGTTTCCCGTCGGGATTTCCTTAAGTTTTGCACTACGATGGCCGCTTTCCTTGGATTGGAAGCCAGTGGTGTTGGTCAAATCGTCAAAGCCTTTGAGACAAAACCAAGGCTTCCGGTCATCTGGTTTCATTTCCAGGAGTGTACCTGTTGCAGCGAATCTTTCATCAGGGCCTCTCATCCGATTGTTGCGGATATAGTACTGAACAAAATTTCGCTCGATTACCAGGAAACGCTGATGGCAGCCTCGGGAACTGCCGCCGAAGATGCTTACAAAGCTGTAATGGCGAAATATCCCGGCGAGTACATCGTGATGGTCGAAGGTTCAATTCCGACCGAAAACGAGGCCTATTGCTGTATCGGAGGTCGAAGTGCACTTCAGATTCTCGAAGAGGCCGTCAAGAATTGCAAAGCTGTTGTTGCCTGGGGTAACTGCGCTTCAGCAGGATGCGTGCAGGCTGCCAGTCCAAATCCTACGGGAGCAAAGCCGGTTCACAAAGTTATCAGCGGGAAACCGGTGATCAACGTACAGGGCTGTCCTCCCATTGCCGATGTGATGGCAGGGGTTGTGGTTCATCTGTTGACATTCGACCGTATTCCCCAGTTGGATGGATTGGGCCGTCCACAGGCGTTTTATTCACGCAGGGTGCACGATACCTGTTACCGCAGGGCCAATTTCGATGCCGGATTATTTGTTGAATCATTCGATGACGAAGGAGCCAAACGCGGTTATTGCCTCTATAAAATGGGATGCAAGGGACCGGTTACCTATAATTCATGCGGAATCATCAAATGGAACGACGGTGTGAGCTATCCCATTCAGTCGGGTCACCCGTGTATCGGTTGTTCCGAGGAAGGCTTCTGGGACAACGGTCCCTTCTATCAGCACCTGCCGGGCGTAGCAGGTTTTGGTATTGAAACCACCGCCGACAAGATCGGGGTTGGCCTTGGTATTGCAACGGCAGTTGGTATTGCCGGGCATGCCATTGTTACCAATATCCGCAAGCGCAAAGAGATAATTAACGAACCAGAAGAGGGTTCCAAAGTCGAAACCACGAAAGAATTATAGCCATGGCAGAAAGAATCGTAATAGATCCCATCACCCGTATTGAAGGTCACTTGCGGGTTGAAATTGAAGTAAAAGATGGTAAAATCACCGACGCATACAGTGCCGGCACCATGGTGCGGGGCATTGAGACCATATTGAAAGGCCGCGATCCGCGCGATGCATGGGCTTTTGTTGGCCGTGTTTGCGGAGTTTGTACCTCAACCCATTCATTGACCTCTGTGAGAACAGTGGAAAACGCGTTGGGAATATCTGTTCCTCCCAATGCTGAGCTCATCCGCAACCTGATGGCCAATGCATTGTACATCCAGGACCATGTGGTCCATTTCTATCAGCTGCATGCCCTTGACTGGGTGGATGTGGTTTCGGCACTGGGCGCCAATCCTGCTGAAGCATCGCGGATCGCCCAGAGTATTTCACCCTGGCCAAAGAGTTCGGTAGGCTATTTTACCGATGTACAGAAAAAGTTTAAAAACTTTGTAGCCAGTGGCCAGCTTGGCATTTTCGCAAATGGCTATTGGGGTCACAAGGCGTATAAGCTTCCTCCTGAAGTGAATCTTATCGCAGTGGCGCACTATCTTGAAGCATTGGAATGGCAGAAGGAGCTGGTAAAAGTGCATACTATTTTTGGCGGCAAGAATCCCCATCCGAATTATTTGGTTGGCGGGGTTCCCTGTTCCATCAATATTGATGAAGCGAATGCAGTGAATGCTGAGCGGCTTGCCTTCGTTGGAAAACTGTTCGAAGATGCGAAAACCTTCGTAGATCAGGTTTATATTCCCGACCTGCTTGCTGTTGCTTCATTTTACAAAGACTGGGGAGCCATCGGTGGCGGATTGACGAATTACATGTCATTCGGAGATTTCCCAACAAACGGGTACAACAATCCCGAAAGCTTCAAAATGCCGCGTGGTGTAATCCTGGGACGAGACCTGAGTAAGATTCATGAAATAAAAGCGGAGGATCCTGAGCAGATCCAGGAATATATCAACAATTCATGGTATGAATATGCAAAGGGAAATGAAGCAGGATTGCATCCCTGGGAGGGAGAGACCAAATTCAATTATACCGGGCCCAAACCACCCTATGAGAACCTCGATTTCACACAAAAATACAGTTGGGTAAAAACGCCGCGCTGGAAAGGACATCCGATGGAAGTCGGCCCGTTGTCGCGTATGCTTATAGGTTATGCCTCGGGTCGTGCCGATTACAAGGAGGTGATTGAAGGGGCATTGAAGGCGCTGGATGTACCTGTGGCCGCATTGTTCTCGACACTGGGCCGCACTGCTGCCCGTGGTCTTGAAACCAAACTTGTCTGCGGGTGGGCGCTGGAATTCTATCAGCAACTATTGGCCAATATCAAGAACGGAGATTCCCGTACACAAAACAACGCCAAATGGGAACCTGAATCATGGCCCCAACAGGCAAGAGGCATCGGCATGGTGGAAGCTCCCCGTGGAGCCCTGTCACATTTCATCGTGATAGAGGACAAGAAGATTGCCAACTATCAGCTGGTTGTTCCAACGACCTGGAATGCATCCCCGCGTGACAGCAAGGGGCAGCGTTCGGCCTTTGAGGAATCGCTGATCGGAACCCCCATTGCCGATCCAAAGAATCCCCTTGAAGTACTCCGGACCATCCACTCTTTTGACCCATGCCTGGCTTGTGCCGTGCATCTGTACGACGAAAAAGGAACTACCATTCATGACGTGAAAACCTATTAAACCATGAGAAACCGATCTGTCCCTTTGCGTGAAGTGCATGTATGGGAGATGCCCGTTCGCGTCTACCATTGGGTCAATGCACTGTGTGTAACCACGCTTTGTATCACCGGTTATATTATCGGTGATCCGCCTGCCCTCATGAAAGGCAGTGAAGCCTATTTTAACTATTGGTTCGGCACTGTAAGATTTATCCATTTCGTCAGCGCCTTCCTCTTTTTCTTCAATTTTATTTTCAGGACCTATTGGGGATTTACAGGAAATGAATTTTCGCGGTGGTATAATTTTATCCCGCTCAAACGCTGCCAGTGGAAAGAGATGCTGGATGTAATCAAAGTTGACGTGCTCCAGGTAACCAATAAAAAGATCGATTCGATTGGCCACAACTCCCTGGCGAGTTTCATCTATTTCATCACCTTTCTGATCTTCCTGTTGCAATGTCTTACAGGTTTCGGAATGTATGCTGCAATGAGCAATGCATTCCTGCCCAAGCTGTTTGCATGGATCGTGCCTTTTCTCGGTGGCGATATGAATGTTAGGCAAATCCATCACATTCTGATGTGGGGCTTTATTCTGTTTGCCTTTGTCCATATCTACCTTGTATTCTATCATGATTATATCGAACGTCGCGGGGTAACCTCCTCGATGATCGGTGGCTGGAAATTCATCGAAGAAGATGTGATTGAACGCCACGACCAAAAGACGGACGAGTGTCCGAAGGACTAATCATCTAATAATTATCAGATTTGTCTGAATTACACCATGATATCCTGGTTCTCGGGATAGGTAATCTATTGATGAATGATGAAGGGGTTGGGATCCATGTTATCTCCAGGCTGGAACTGGAGGATTTTCAGGGTGCCGACCTGATGGATGGCGGCACCGGCGGATTTCATCTGCTTGGGTTTATACAATCCTATAAAACAATCATCATGATTGATGCCTCTCTTGATGAGTTTCCTCCCGGTCATGTGCGGGTGCTGAAGCCACGTTATGCCAAAGATTTTCCCAAGCAGTTGAGTGCCCATGAAATTGGCCTGAAAGATCTGATCGACTCAGCTATTTTGTTGGGGAATATGCCGGATATGCACCTCGTTGCCATCTCCGTAAAGGATTTTCAGGATATGGGGATGGATCTCTCTCCGGAGGTGGAAGCTGCAATACCCGAAGCCATTGAAAAGGTGAGGGAGATTGTGAAGGGGGTGACAGGGTAACAGGGTAACAGGTCGTGACACGTGACACGTGACAAAAAAAATTGGTCATTGGTCACTGGTCATTGGTCACTGGTCATTGGTCATCCTTTCCTCCAGCCATTTGTACCATTCCGCCATTCCTTCGCCTGTTTTAGCAGACATAAGGATAAACTCCAGGTTGGGGTTTAGTTGCCGGGCATAATTTATTGCACGCTCAACATTAAAATCGACATAGGGAAGCAGATCGGTTTTATTGATGATACAAAGATGCGATGACTGGAACATATAGGGATACTTCATCGGTTTGTCATCTCCTTCCGTAACGCTGATAACCACAACGCGTTTCTGTTCTCCAAGATCAAAAAGGGCCGGACAAACGAGGTTTCCGACATTTTCGATAAACAGTATTGCATGGTTTTCCACCTCCATTTTTTGCAAGGCAAGATGGATCATTTTTGCATCCAGATGACACCCCGACCCGGTATTGATCTGGATGGCAGGGGCTCCGGATTTTTCAATGCGGTCTGCATCCCGTGTGGTTTGCTGATCTCCTTCGATGACAAAAATTTTATGTGAAGGAATCAAATCCAAAATGGTTTTTTCCAGGATGGTTGTTTTACCTGATCCTGGTGAGCTGACCAGATTCAGCGTCAGCACATGCTTTCCTTGAAAATAACCGCGGTTCCGCTCTGCAAGCCGGTTGTTCTCAGAAAGAATATCCATGTTCAGGTTGATCACCTTGCTGGAATCATGTTTGTGGGGGTGTGCATGCGTATGACCATCATGTGTGTGTTCGTGTCCGTGGTCATGTCCATGGGTATGATTGTGTTGGTGGTCATGGTCATGGTTGTGGTCATGATCATGGTCGTGGTCGTTTTTATGGTCGTGAATTTTGAATTCGTCCGGGTTTCCGCATCCGCATGTTTCGCACATAATGATTTATTTATTTTGTTTAATTTACTTTAGTCCGTTCTCTTAAATTCAGCGCGAGAGGCAATGATCATCCTAACATGGATACCAGTCGGAACTCCTGCCCCCCGCTGATCTCCGAAGGAAAACAGCCGCATTTCGGGCAGGTATCAAGACGCATGTTCATCTCAAATTCCATATTGCAGGCGCTGCATTTTCCTTTGCCTGGTGTACGGGTTAAATTAATCAGGGCCTCTTCCAGGATGGTATCTCTCACCAGCAGTTCAAGAGCCGATTGAAAGGCATCTGCTTCCACGCCACTCAGGTCGCCTACTTCGATTACGATCTCCCTGATTGCGATTACCTTGTTTTTCGCGGCTTCACGCTGAGCCAGCGCAATAACCTCCATCGCCAGTGATAATTCATGCATGGTTTTCCATTTTCAACAGATTCTTGGTAAAGGATCGCCCGTTAAGGTATCAATGATGCGACTTCCGCCGGTTTCGGTTTTCAGTACTACTTTTCCCGGATGATCATTTGTTATGCGGCCAATGATGGCACTATGCACACCCAATTCGTTTTTCTTCATGATTTCCAGGATGTGTTTGCCCTCCTCCTGGTTTGCCACAATAAGCACCTTCCCTTCATTGGCAATGTGGAGCGGGTCAAACCCGAGGAGTTCGCACATCGCAGTTACACCCCTTGAAAGGGGCAATGCCGTTTCATCGATGTCGATTCCCATCCCGGTCTTTCCTGCCAGTTCATTCAGCACAGTGGCCACTCCTCCCCGGGTGGGGTCGCGCATGAATTTTACCGACGATGACCGATCCAGCACCTCCCGGATAAGGTGGTTCAGGGAGGCGCAGTCGGATGTCACCTGAGATTTGAAATTAAAGGATTCCCGGGCACTCATCACAGCCATGCCATGATCGCCGATGGTGCCGTTGATGATAATGACATCTCCGGCACTGAAATCCAGTGCGTTGCTTATCAGGCGGTTTTCATTCCTAACACTGCCGATTCCTGTGGTATTGATGAAGAGTTTATCACATTTGCCTTTATTGACGACCTTGGTGTCGCCGGTTACGATGGAGACATTTGCTTTCCGTGCCTCTTCGGCCAGTGAACTGACGATCACCTCCAGCTCCTTCATGGCAAATCCCTCTTCAATGATAAAAGAGACACTCAGGTAACGCGGGATGGCGCCCGAAACGGCGAGGTCGTTCACAGTTCCGCAAACCGCCAGTTTCCCAATATTCCCTCCAGGAAAAAACAGGGGATCAATCACAAACGAATCGGTGGTAAAGGCAATTTCAGGCGTGTCGATCTGGAGGATGGCAGAATCGGTTTGTTCCTCCAGAATTGAATTGGAAAAATATTTAATAAATAGATTCTCAATGAGCTGGTGCATCATCCGCCCTCCATTTCCATGGCTCAGCAATATTTTCTCTTCTCCTGTTTTCATGAACGGTATTTATAGTAGGTGGCACATGTACCTTCTCCTGAAACCATGCATGCCCCGACAGGATCGGAGGGGGTGCAGACTGTGGCAAAGAGGCGGCATTCGTTGGGGGCCTTCAATCCTCTCAGGATTGATCCGCAGATACATCCTTTCGGATCAACAGGTTCCGGTACATGGACGGTGAAATGTTTTTCTGCATCAAAGTCTGCAAACGCTGAACGGATCTTCAAACCACTTCCGGGAATGATGCCAAGTCCCCGCCAACGGTCATCTTTCAGTTCGAATACCTTTGTCAACAGGGCCTGTGCAATTTTGTTTCCCTCCACATGCACCACCCGTTGATACTGGATTTCCACCTTCGGATCCTTCGATTCAAACTGGCGTACCAGCATCAGGATGGCCAGCATCAGATCAACAGGCTCGAATCCGGTTATCACTACACCCAGCCCGTAGCGTTTTGGAAGATCATTGTAAATAGTTGTCCCGGTGATGGCGCTCACATGGCCGGGGGCAATGAACCCGTTGATCTTTATTCCATCATCAACAAGCGCCTTCATCACTGGAGGCATGACTTTGTGTGCACTCAGCACAAAAAAATTGAGGAGATTGGCCTTTCCTGCCTCTACGATTGCAGCTGCAGTGGCAGGTGCGGTGGTCTCAAACCCAATCCCAAGGAAGATGATCTTTTTATCGGGATTGACTTTGGCCATTTCAACAGCTTCAAGAACAGAATAAATTATCCGGATGTCGTGTCCGTTTGCCTTCTCTTTTTCAAGGGAACTTACTGACCCCGGTACACGGATAAGATCCCCGTATGTAGTAATGATGGCTCCCGGGATCTTGCTGCAGGCAATGGCTGTATCAAGGAAATGCTGACTGGACACACAAACCGGGCAGCCCGGTCCGGAGATCAGCCTGATGGCAGGAGGGAGCAGGGCATGAAGTCCAAAGCGGTGGATTGCCATGGTGTGACCCCCGCATACCTCCATCAAGGTAATCGGTTGTTTTGAAATTTCCTTCAGTTCCTTTGAAACAGCGAGGATTAACTCCTTTTTCCTGTATTCATCGATGTATTGCATGTGGCTGTACTTTTTTTTATTGAAAGCTGTTGTTTGCAACTTCATTCAGCAGCCGCAAGGTTTCCGCCGCCTCTTCCGCGTCAATTTTTTCAATGGCGAAACCGGCATGAAGCATAATAAAATCGCCAGGTTTGACATCGTTCAGCAGCAACAGGCTGGCCCGGTATTCCACATCCTCGATGGTAACCAGCGCACTTGCACCGTCAACTGTAATAACTTTTGCAGGTATGGCTAAACACATATAAGATCCCTCCTTTTTGATGCGATGGCTAATTGTCCCAATGCAATTCCTCCGTCGTTGGTGGGAACTGTGACATGGGTGTAAACTTCAAAATCATGCGCGTTCAACCGTGCAATTGTTCCTTCAAGCAGATATTTGTTTTGAAAAACCCCACCCGAAAGTACTACTTTATCTATTCCTTCCGTGTTGCGGATCGCAGAAGCACATTCAAAAATAACAGAAATTATGGTATTGTGGAACTTTGATGCGATTATTTTTACAGGAATGCAGTTCTGCAGATCATCAACTATGGCCCGGATCGTTGAATCGAACCTGATGGTTTGGTTTAATTCAAAAGGGTAGTCATTGATCATATCGCCTGAAGCGAGGGATTCGAGGCGCATGGGTCCCTCTGCCTGGAATGATGCCACCTGGCATAAGCCTAAAAGCGAAGCCACGGCATCAAACAGTCGTCCGGCGCCGCAGGTTAAGGGACAGTTGATATTCCGGTCGATCATTTGGACCAGCAGTGTTATTTTTTCAGGATCAATCTCATTGAACAGGGATAATCCCAGGTTTGTGAACTCTTTTCCATAGACCTTATACAGAACGGAGACCGCCATTCTCCATGGCTCTTCAGCGGCAAGATCACCACCCGGCAATGGAATATATTCGAAGTGGGTGAACCGCGTATAGTCATTGAGGTCGCATACCAGGAATTCTGACCCCCAGATATGGCCATCGTCGCCAAACCCGGTGCCATCGAACGCCACACCGATCACCTTTTCATCAATCCGGTGTTCGGCCATGCAGGAGGCGATGTGGGCATGATGATGTTGTACACGGACTACCGGGAGGGCTCCGTATTGTTCCGCGGTTTTTGTGGAAAGGTATTCCGGATGCATATCTACAGCGAGTACCGTTGGTTTCACCCTGAACAGCTTTAAAAACTGTGCAATGGTTTGTTCATAAAATCGGGTGGTTTCATAACCCTGGAGGTCTCCGATATGCTGGCTTAAAAAGGCTTTTTTCCCCTTTCCAATGCAAAAACAGTTCGTAAGCTCAGCTCCGAATGCCAGGATACCATCTGTATTCAGTGTTGTTCGTACAGGCGCCGGAACGTAGCCGCGCGAACGCCGCAAAATCCGTTCTTTGCCACCGATGATTCTGACGACTGAATCATCAGTCCGGTTAAATATATCGCGGTTATGAAGTACGATAGCATCGGTGCAGGATGAAAATTGTTTCAGCGCCTGTTCGTTGTCAATCAGGATGGGCTCATTGCTGAAATTCCCGCTGGTGAGTACGATGGCATCTGTTTTCAGTTGACGAAAGAGTAAATGGTGAAAGGGCATATAGGGGAGCATCACACCAATCAGGCTCAGCGCTGCGTTAATGTTCAGCACGAGATGTTCAGGAGCATGACGTTCAGGAACATGACCTTCAGGAGCATGACCTTCAGGAACATGACCTTCAGGCGCTTGATTGGCTAACAAAACAATGGGCCGACGCCACGATTGAAGAGATTGTTCTTCAGTGTTGTCAACTGTTGCATACCGCTTCAGTGACTCCATGTCACGGAACATCACGGCAAAGGGTTTTCCATCGCGCTTTTTAATACGCCGGAGTTTTTCCACGGCAGTTTCACTAAAGGCATCGCAGGCCAGGTGCATGCCCCCGAGGCCCTTGATCAGCAGGATCCCCTCCTTTCCTATGAGGTTTGTCGTGCGGGTCACGATCTCCCCGATCTCCCCGCTGATCCGCTCTCCCTTGATAAACAGTTCATACTGCGGGCCGCAAACGGCGCAGGCAGTGGGTTGCGCATGGAACCGGCGGTCGAGGATATGTTCATACTCCTTCTGGCAATCAGAACACATTGGAAACGATTGCATGGTTGTTTTGGCCCGGTCGTATGGGAGGTCTTGAATAATGGTAAAACGCGGTCCGCAATTGGTGCAGTTCACGAAGGCATAATCCAGCCGGTTTCCCTTTTTTTCGATATCCTCCAGGCAATCGCTGCAAACGGCAATATCGGGACTGATTTCGGTGATATCATCGGAGAGGTTGTGGCTGTGTTTGATGGTGAATGCAGTGAATGGTTCAGGTGCTGTCTCCTGTACCGTGATCGCCTCGATCATGGAAGCCGGCGGAGCCTCCTCCTTCAGGGCCTCCAGGAAAAGGGCGATATCTGCAGAACTTCCGCTGATGCGGATACGCACATTTTCATTGGTATTCTGCACCCACCCCGTCAGGGCGTGCTGCATGGCAAGCCGGTACACGAAGGGCCGGAACCCGACCCCCTGTACCAAACCCGTAACGATGATTTCAAAAGTCTTGATATTGAAAATATTTACCTCTTACTCCATTACTTTCTTAATAAATGTAAAAATATGCATATTTTATCTATTTTAGCCCGATAAAAAGATTCTATGCTCACAATTCTGACAGGTTTTATTGCCAGTGTGGCCCATGTAGTTACAGGGCCTGATCACCTTGCGGCAGTTACTCCCCTGGCCGTCGACAGCCGGAAAAAATCATGGATCGTGGGATTGTCCTGGGGGTTGGGCCACACACTGGGGATGCTCCTGATAGGGTTGTTATTTGTACTGTTTAAAGAGCTTTTACCAATTGAACAGATATCGAAGTACAGCGATACTGTGATTGGCTTTCTTTTGATCGGGATCGGATGCTGGGCCATTTTTCGCACATATCTGCGCCACTCACATAGAAATCGTCCCCATTCTCATTTTCACACACAGCCGTTTTTGTACGCCCATTTTCACAAGCATACCCATCATACCGGAAAGGTTCATTCAGATGGACATTCGGATGGTCATGATCATGAACATTCAGGAACGGTGCGGCAAAATGTATTTACAGCACTGTTTATCGGCATCATCCATGGATTTGCCGGATTCAGCCATTTGTTTGCATTGCTTCCGTCCCTTGCTTTACCTACGGTGATGGCGTCAGTGATCTACATTTCTGCCTTTGCGGCAGGAACAATTTTTACCATGGTGCTGTTTGCCTTTATCCTCGGAATGGTCGCCTTCAAATCGATCGTTAAGGATAAAAAGGAATTTTTGAAGTGGTTTACCTTTGGTGGAGGAGTACTGGCCATTGCCATTGGGATATTGTGGCTTTTCCATCCGGTATAATTTCAAGTAATTATGCTCTTCCATACCCTCATTTTTATTTATCTGTTTCTGCCGGTTACACTATTCTTTGTTTACATTTCACGCAAAAGCCTTCGGAATATCATCTTGTTCATCGCCAGCCTTGTCTTTTCGGCCTGGTTCCAGGTTTCTTTATCTCTTGTTCTCATCGGTTCCATCACGCTCAATTATTTTGCCGGGATTGCCATTGATCGTGCATCGGATGATAAAAGGAGGAGAATCCTGTTCCTGGTCGCTGTGTTCTTAAATCTATTTTTGCTTGCGCTCTTTAAATATCTCAGTTTCCTTAGCAGCGCTGTTTCCGACCTGTTATCCCTGACCGGGATTAATCCTTTTGTTGTCAAGGAATTCGGAATGCCTTTGGGCATCTCATTTTATACGTTTAAGGCGCTCAGTTATCTTATCAGTGTTAAACGCAAAGAGGCGCCGGCTCAGAGAAACTATATCGATCTGGCAGTTTACATATCCATTTTTCCGCAATTGGTGGCAGGTCCGATAGACAGGTACCGAACCTTGTCGCCACAGTTGTCGGACCCATCCTGTTCCTTTGAGAAGTTTTCATCCGGCATTAAAAGGTTTGCCCTTGGCCTGGCCAAAAAGGTGATTATTGCCACACCACTTGCCCTGGTGGCCGATAAAATTTTCGATAGTCCGATCTCTCAGATGAATGCTCCTGTTGCATGGTTTGGCGCCATCTGTTACACGTTACAAATTTATTATGATTTTGCAGGGTATACCGATATGGCGATCGGCGTTGGAAAGATGTTCGGATTGGAGTTCACCGAAAATTTCAACTTTCCATACAATGCCCGCTCCGTCAGGGAATTCTGGAAGCGCTGGCATATCACTTTGTCGACCTGGTTGAGAGATTATCTCTTTCTGCCCCTGGCCTATGCCCGTTCAAAAAAGATGTTGAAGGAAAAATACCTGCACATGAAAACGGATAACTGGGTATATGTCTATGCCACGATCATCACCTTCCTGCTCTGCGGATTATGGCATGGCGCGGCATGGACCTTTGTGATCTGGGGTTTATTGCATGGTGTGATGATGTCCATTGAGCAATTGGGTTTTGGAAAAATCCTGAAAAAAGCGTTCAAACCCATACAACATGTGTATCTGTTATTTTTCCTGGTTTTGTCGTGGGTCCTTTTCCGTTCAGCATCCATCCAGGATGCCATTCATTATTTAGGCGCCATGTTCGGCGGAGGCGGACAACCGGAAGATCTCTCCCTGGTCATAAAATATTTTGACATCCAAACGATGCTGGTTTTGATCATTGGCATTGCCGGATCAACCCGGTTCTTCCAATACATCATAGATTATATCAGCTCCCTGATGATTAACAGAAGTCCCATCATCCGGACTACATCGACCCATGTCTATTACCTGTCGGGAATTATCTTCATGATATTGGTTTTGGCATTATCTACTGTGTTTATCATTGCAGGGACCAGCATTCCTTTCATCTATTTCAAATTCTGACGGATGAAGAAGACGGTAAAAATATATAATATCCTTCTGACCTTACTTTTCCTGGGCGTCATCCTGATTTGCTTTTTGAATGATGTTTTCCGGTTTTACAAAGTACCTGATATAAGCACGACTGAGAACAGGAAACCGGCTTCAAAACCAATAATCGACTTCAGTTTGCTGGATCCCTTCCCGAAAAATTATGAGAACTATTTCAATGATCAGTTCCCTTTCCGGCAGGATCTGAGTTTGATGAATACCCTGATATGTTTTTTTTATTTTCATCAATCCCCCTTGCCAAAGGAAGTCGAATTGGGTCAGCATGGATGGCTTTTTTATTATAAGAAAGAGAGTGAAATTTACAACGGTAAACTAAAACTGGATGATTGGCAGGTCGTATCGGTAGTAAAAGATCTCCATGATCGAACCCTGATGTACCGGAAAAAGGGAATCAGGTTTTATGTTGCTTTCGCTCCCATGAAAGCGGAGGTTTACCCGGAGAACGCACCATTTAATTACAGACGTGCGACCGGCGGAACGCTTACCGACAAAATAACAGAAACCATCAGGAGGGATTCTGTCATTCAGTACATTGACCTGAAAGAGGGCATGTTGAAATCAAAAGTTTACGGACGTTTATATGCTGTAAACGACAATCATTGGAACAAAATAGGGGCATTTTATGGATACAGTGAAATCATCCGCAGGATCAGGCTGGATTTTCCTTCAGTTAAGCTGCTGACAAAGTCGGATATACAATTTACAGCCAGGAAAACGCCTCCGGGAAACCTTGCCATAATGATCGGACTTCAGAAATATTTATACGAAACGGATTATGTTCCCAACTTTAAGAATAAAAAGGGCCAATTTTCCATCGGGACGCATAAAAAGCCTGATTGGGCTGTTCCGATCGACAATTATGAATATGTCATGAACACCGGCGATTCAACCCTGCCCAATGCCGTGTTTATCCGTGATTCATTTACCGATGCCCTCATGCCGTTTCTCGGCGAGTCGTTCAATAAGAGCACCTATATCTTCGATGGCTGGAGGTACCTGACCAACGGTGCAATCATTGATGACCTTAAACCGGAAATTGTAGTCCTCCTCATTTTCGAACCCCATATTTCCCACTTGGCGGGCGTATGGTGAGCCGCTATCGCAAATCAATCTGAATTACAGCCCAGGAATTTATCAAAAGCGTTATCTTTGATGATAGAAACTCATTCAGCGATGGCCATAGAAACAAACCGTTTGTCTCAGGAAGATTATCTGGAATTATTTTCAGATCTGCATCCCCCGTTTGAGCATGACGAAGGAGCCATGATAGAAGCCAACCGGTGCATCAACTGTTTTGATGCTCCCTGTACGAAATTGTGTCCTGCAAAAATCGACGTTCCGCATTTTATCAAACAGATCTCCTCTGGAAATATAAAAGGATCAGCCCGTACAATATTTTCATCCAATGTAATGGGGGCGGGATGTTCAAAGGTTTGCCCGGTTGAAAAGCTGTGCGAAGGGGCCTGTGTTTTTAATCTGCTGAAGGAGGAACCGATTCAGATTGCAAAACTGCAACGATATTCTTCCGAACGGGCCATGAAGGAGCAATGGCGCCTGTTCGAGCGCAAAGCCTCCACCGGGAAAAAAGTGGCCGTGGTGGGTGCAGGTCCGGCCGGACTGGCCTGTGCACATGCCCTGGCGCTGGAGGGTATCGATGTGGACATTTACGAGAAGGAGGAAAAGGCGGGCGGCCTCATGACCTATGGCATTGCAGCCTACAAGGTAACCCCGGAGTTCTGCCGCGATGAGGTTGATTTTATCATCTCCATCGGGGGAATTGAGATCCACCTCAACAAGGAACTCGGCAAAGATATAAGCCTGGCGGAACTCCGGGAGCAATACAGCGCCGTGTTCCTTGGCATCGGCGTCGGAATGACCCGTAAGCTGGGCATCCCCGGAGAAGAGCTGGAGGGGGTGGTGGATGCCATTTCGTTCATTTATGACCTGCGTGCAAACGGCTATTCTGCCGTTCCGGTTGGCGACCGGGTGGCTGTGATTGGGATGGGGATGACCGCGATTGATGCCGCCACGCAGTCGAAAAGGCTGGGAGCAAAGGAGGTGACGATGATCTACCGGCGGTCGAGAAAAGAAAAACCCTGTACCGAGGCACAGCTTAAGGTTGCCCTGCTTGATGGCTGCTCGATCATCTGGCTTGCAAGTCCGGAAGAAATTATCGGAGAAAATGGCCATGTAAAGAGGCTGATATGTCATAAAATGAAATTGGGTTGGCCCGACCCGGCAGGGAGGCGGGTAGCCGTTGAAACCGGTGAAACATTTGCCCTTGAAGTGGACATGGTCATAAAGGCCACCGGCCAGATACCTTATGAAGCGCTACTGAATGGATCATCCATCCGTAACAGAGGTGGAAAAATAGTCATAGGTGGCTGCGCTGAGACCAATATTCCGGGAGTATTTGCCGGAGGGGATGCCGTGAATGGAGGAAAAGAGGTGGTAGATGCTGTTCAGGCAGGTAAATACGGGGCAGAGGCGATATTAGCCTATCTCACATCGTTGTAAAATTCAGATCATCCATGGCAAACCTGCAATCCGCTTTTCTGGGAATAAAATCACCAAATCCTTTCTGGCTGGCATCCGGTCCGCCCACCGACAAGAAAATCAATGTCCTTCGCGCCTTTGAAGCGGGATGGGGTGGCGTAGTCTGGAAAACCCTGGGAACGCAGGTAAAAAATGTATCCTCCCGCTATTCTTCCCTGAATTTCACCGGAAGGAAGATCGCCGGTTTTAACAACATTGAGCTGATCTCCGACCGTCCGCTTGAGATAAATTTGCAGGAGATCAGGGAGGTGATGCGGCTTTTTCCCGACCGTGCCATGGTGGTCTCGCTCATGGCCGACAACGACCGTGTGAGTTGGCACGAATTGGTAAAGCGGGTGCAGGACAACGGCGCCCACGGGCTGGAGCTGAACTTCGGCTGCCCGCACGGGATGGTCGAACGGGGGATGGGCGCCACGGTGGGTCAGGATCCTGACATTGCCCGGATGATCGTTGAATGGGTGATGGAGGTGGCGGTGCTGCCGGTCATCACCAAGCTTACGCCCAATGTGCATTCCGTGGTACCGGTGGGGAAGGCGGTGGTGGAGGCGGGCAGCCATGGCCTTTCGTTGATCAACACCATCCAGTCGGTTACGGGGATCGACCTGGATACCCTGATCCCCAATCCAAACGTGGGAGGCCATTCAGCCTTCGGCGGTTACTGCGGACCGGCGGTGAAGCCCATCGCCCTGAAATTCATTACTACTCTGGCCCAGGATGAGGCTACCTGCCGCACACCCATCTCCGGCATCGGCGGCATCACCACCTGGAAAGATGCAGTTGAATTTATTTTACTTGGCGCAGGAAATGTGCAGATTTGCACCGCGGCCATGCTTGGCGGATTCAGGATTATCAGAGACCTGTGCGACGGGATGAATAACTGGATGGATGAAAAGGGGTATAGCACCATTGATGATTTCAGGGGCTTGTCAGTTCCCCATCTCACCAGGTGGGAGGAGCTTGACCTCAATTTTCATGTGGTTGCCGATATCAGCCAGGATAAATGCATTCACTGCGGATTGTGTTACATCACCTGCGAGGATACGTCGCACCAGGCCATTTCCAAGGAGGATGGTTTTCCTTACAACACATACAAAATAAAGGAAGAGGAATGTGTGGGTTGCAACCTTTGCAAGATTGTGTGCCCTGTTGACGGGTGTATTGCAATGAAGGAGCAACGAAAAGGAGCTGAATACCTTAACTGGAAAGAGTTTCAGGAAAGGGGACTGCCCCTCAGCGATCATTGAACCGCCGAAAAAATCATTGGCTTTGCTGGTAATATTCCCAGGAGGAGAGGATCCTTTTCACCGTGACCAGGGATGAGGTATCCACGACAAATTCACTGAACCCAATCGGGTGAAGCGGGTTGGCCCAGTCGTAGGTATATCCGAGCCTTGTCCATGGAAAGGCCGCGGTGGAGGAGGTGTCATACTTGTTTTTGATCTCATTCATAAACCAGGATATGTGTTTCTGGCTTGCCGTGGAGGGGAAATAGAGCTCCGCCTCATGGTCGGTGATCTCAGGATCGGGGGTGGAGCGGAACAGGTTCTCAGGGTAAACCCAGAATTCGACAAAATAGTCGTTCTGGGTGTCGGGCGGCATGCCCAGCATCTGGGCGATGCGCAAATGGAGGTCGGATTGGGTATTGAAATGGCTTTTTTTAAGAAACCCCATAATTTCCGGAACCGTCGTGATCCAGGAAAGATAGGCCATGTTGTTGCTTGTTTTGAAGGTCTTTCCTACCGGCCAGTACTGGGTGGTACCTTGTTTCATCCATGACACCACCAGCAGACGCATCTTCCCGGTTGAATCGCCCGACCAGGTGAGGTTCCCCTCTCCGGCCATGCTGTCGTTGTAATAATTTATGGAGACAAGGCTCCGG
>CAJAUM010000075.1 GCA_903945175.1 uncultured Bacteroidales bacterium
GATTACCGTTCCCTCCTTGTATTCTGTCTTCAGATACTCCTGATCTGTAAGCCCGAAGGCATGACTAAGCAAACTTGTACTCATTGGAAATCAGATTTTTTATTCAAAATTAACTATAAGTACGCATTATTGCGATGAACCAATAATCATAATATACCATTAGTGTCCACTTAAAATAAGTTGATTGACAGTTGGTTATAATTTCGTTCTTTGACATCTTTGTAAACCACATTTGTAAAGAGCTCTTTTACAGGAGTTTTGTCGAGTAGCGATATCCCCAGCACCTGTAATATTTCGTAGGTTGAGCGATCAATTTTAAGATCATGGCCTACGATTGACACCAAACAATAAGCAATTATCGCCGAGTAAATTTGAATACGCACTGCATTTTCAGAGGTTCCCCAGAAGGACTTTATTTTCAAGTGCTGTTTTATCCATTTGAAGAATAATTCTATCTGCCAACGGTTTTTGTAAAGCATTGCAATTTGTTCGGCTGTCAGTTCCATGTTATTGGTCAGGAAAATAAAAGTTCGCCCACTTTCTTGATCAAAGAACTTGACTCTACGTAGCTTCTCGGGATACTGCTTGGATACATAAAATCCTGTCAGTTTTCCAATTTGGTCGCACTGAACACCAGTTCTTTTATCAATTTTATTAGAATACATGCGCTCAAATTTGAGATTCGATTTAGCTCGTATCACAAAATATGCCGAGTGGCTTGTTATCTTATAAAGGCGAGAATAATCAACATATCCACGGTCAAATATATAGTAGGCATCGGGTTCATATTGAATAAAATCCATAGCGTTCATATCGTTTACTGATGCTGACGTAATATGTATAAATGCTGGTATCTGCGTGGTAATATCATAAAGCGTATGGAGTTTTACCCCTCCCTTTGTTTTACGAAATTTTGCCCACCAAAATACGCTCAGGCACAAGTCTATAGTTGAAGAATCAAAAGCATACACCTTGCCCTTAATTTCAAAGTTGTCATTTGCTCGTTTCTTACGAGAGACATCAATAAGATGATAGGCAAATTCTTCAAAAAGTTTACTGTCACGGTTTTCATTTGCCTTGGCAAGATTACTTCTCGTTACACTTTTGCCAAATCCAAGATGATATGTTTTTCCAGCGTGCGCCTCAATGGCAACGATCAAATCACGAAGACTTTCCCGATTTGTAAGTTGGCCGAAAATCATACAAAGCAACTGGCTCCAGCATGTAAAAAATCTTACATATTTATTGCCAGAATACTTTGTAACGAGACTATCAAACACTCGTTGCGGTAAAAACTCTGTAAGCTGTGCGAAAACGTATTTGCCTTGGTTCATGATAAAATGGGTATAATCCCATCTAACTTAGCCAATTCAAATCGTCACGTAGCTAAAAAGCTCATAAATGATAGATTTACAACGATTTCAAAGAACAATTTCTATTTTTTAGTGGACACTAATGATAATATACAATAAAATATATCAACAAACAGTATCAAACAGTAAAATAAGTATTATATTTGGAGAACTTAAAACTATTCTTTTATGAAAACTTTTGCGGGATTCAGGGAGGTATTTAAGATCTTCCAAAACAAAGAGTCGTATTTTAATGATATCAACAAGCAACAATCAAATAGGTTGATATTGAATCAGATCCTGCTCATTTGCCTGCTTGCTTTTTTTTATGGCATGGTGATGGGCAGTTATCACAGCTTTCTGCAATCCATCGTAACCGGACTGAAAGTCATCATTTTGTTTATCTCGACAGTGATCATCTGTTTTCCCTCCTTTTTCATCATCCAGCAGGTGCTTGGGTCGAAAATGAGTTTCAGGCAGATGATCGTGATTGTTTTAAGCGGGGTGGTTCTTACAGCCACCATCGCACTGTCGTTTGCCCCCATTGTGGTGGTTTTTCAGGTTACCGGTGGAAATTATCATTTCCTGCAGCTGCTCCATGTGGTCATCTTTGTTTTTGCCGGAATTTTCGGTATGAGGCTCATGGTCGATGCATTGAAATTTGCATGTGAAAATAAAAGCATCTATCCGCAAATCGGGGTAGCCATATTCAGGATATGGATCATTATCCTTGCATTTGTCGGTATCCAGCTGGCTTGGAATTTACGGCCTTTTCTGTGTGAAAAACATGAGGAGTTTAAGGTTTTCAGGAAATATGAAGGCAATTTTTACACCGCCATCGTCTATTCTGTCGAGCAACTCGTTTCACCGAAACAGCCTGAAAAACCTGTAGGAAAAGCTACTCCCTTAAATAGTGCGGATACGACCAGTAATAAGTCAACAGGGGCAGATAAGATCTTAAATCAAATCAGGAAATAGCCCATGGATGATATCATGACATTGGAAGAGGTTGCAAAATACCTGAAACTTAAACCGCAAACGATTTATACCTGGGCACAGGATGGTAAAATCCCGGCTGCAAAACTGGGTAAAGAATGGAGGTTCAGGAAATCAATTATCGATGAGTGGTTCGATCAGCATGTTGACGAAAAATTTTCATCATGTTTTAAAACCAATACCCCGGGTTAAGTAACATTATTGGGACCGGCCTGGGATGGTATGCTCCTCTGGCTTCTCCAATAAGTAACAAGGTAACAAGGTAACAAGGTGACAAGGTGACTAGGCCGTGACGCGTGACGCGTGACGGAAAAATTAATAACAGGGGGTTCACCTTTTGGGTTTTGGAGGATTAAGCAGGAAACAGTCATGAGAATGCAAATTATCAAGTCGGACTACGAAACGATGATATTTACCTTCAGGGCAAAGAAAGTAATGGTTGATTATGACCTTGCTGTACTTTACGAAGTCCCAACAAAGGCCATGAAACAGCAGGTTAAAAGAAATCAATCCAGGTTCCCGGAAGATTTTATGTTTGAGCTTTCAAAGAATGAAAAAGACGAACTGGTCACAATTTGTGACCGGTTGTCCTTTCTTAAACATAGTAGTGTAAATTCATTTATAAATGATGTCTTAAGGTGCCAATTTGGCACCTTAAGACATGGAGAACATGCGAAGTACCTCCCCTATGCATTCACAGAACAAGGTGTAGCAATGCTCTCCTCAGTTCTTCATTCTGAACGTGCCATAATTGCCAACATCGCCATCATGCGTGCGTTCGTCCAAATGCGAAAATTCCTTGAAACGCATAAAGATTTAGCAATGAAGATCGAGGAGCTGGAGCGGACTGTTTCATCGCATGATGAAAATATCCAAATGATTTTTGAGACAATCCGGCAAATGATTGAAAAAAAGAGTGAGCCGATGGAACCCGTGGGGTTTAAAATTGCCGGGGGGAAAAGTGGATTTTAGAACACATCCACCTGTGACTTCTCTGATACCAGTCCTGAAATATTTTCGATAAAGGCTTTGAAGTAGGATGTTGAATTATGGAGGTCCACAGCATCTTGGTGTTCATATACTTCGTAAAAAATAAAACTTTGAGGATTTCCAACTTCCTGATACAACTTGTAGATTAAACATCCTTGTTCCGTATTGCTATTTTCAACCATTGTTTTCGCCAAAGAAATAAACTGTTCAATGGATTCTGGTTTTATATTGATTCTGGCATTGATAATTTTTTGCATACAATCGAATGTTGAATTTTTTATATCCTGAACTACCTGATAAAATTGGTGATAACCTTCTTTTCTTGAATTGGCGGCTGGATGGTACCTGTGGTAGCTTCTTTCATTTTCAGCAACCAAGCCATGTTCTTACCCAAAACACGCATAGTCTGCACACCTTCCCCATCCTGGGATACTTCTCCAGCACTTCTGCCATGAATAACATTCCAATAACTGGCAGTGGCAACAACCATTTCGGCATAGGTGAGATAGTGATATAAATGATCCAGGGTAGCCGATCCTCCTGTTCTCCTGACTGCCACAACTGCTGCTGCGACCTTATGGCGGAACAGGTTTCCATTTGAACCTGAAACATAAAACAGCCTGTCCAAAAAACATTTCATCGTGCCAGCGATTCCTGAATAATGGACTGGCGAGCCAATAATGATTCCATCGGCAGCCTTGATTGTTTGTATCCATTGATTTAGACCATCGGCTCCAAAGCTGCATTTTTCATCTTTGGTTTCCGCACATTTACCACAAGCCATGCATCCATGTAACAGCGTATGACCGATATGCAGTATCTCGAATTCAACACCTTCTGAAATTAGTTCATCGCCAACCATTTTTAGGGCATGATACGTGTTGCCTGCTTTTTTCGGGCTTCCGTTTATTGCTATTACCTTCATCAGCGTAGTTTTTTATAGTTTATCTTTCCGTTCATTTCTCACAGTATGTTCACATCAGCTCTTCCACCTTCTGTTGCCATTCTGTGTTGATTTCCTCAGGTTTTTCCTGTATCAGCGCTATGAGTTCCTCACGCTTCATGCCCAATCGACCACCGGCCTCACAACCTTTTCCCAGTCATGTCTGAAGGGCAGCCCCTGTTTTCTCCATACGTCATACCATGCACTGAGAAGGGCTTGCCGGCCACCTTCTTTCTGCTTTATCAGATAAGCCGCAGCGAGTGATTCCCCTATATCCGATCCGTGTTCAGTGGCTTTAGAGATGACCCTGATCAGCTCGAAGATGAGGCTCTCGTCTAACGAGCCCCGCTTTTAATACATCACGCCGCTTCAAACGACGACAATTTTCATTTTCATTCATTTCATCGACGACAGTTTTTGGAACTTATACATCGTAAGGATTCCAGATGTGTGTGTTATGGCGTTGTAAAAGTAGAAGAATCCGATAACATATCCAAGGGGGTCAACTTGACCGGAATCTCCAGTCATTTACCGGATTTATAAAGGCATATATGGAATAAATTACCACAAAGCATGTTCTGAAACTATATTTGTCGGATAGACCAACCTGAAAATTATGAAAACAAAATTGGCTCTTCCCGGATTGATTCTTTTGTTCAGCACTTCTTTATGGGCTCAAAACAACCTCCCATATCTCGGACAAACACCTCCGGGATTGACCGCGCTGCGTTTCCCGCCCGATTCTCTCCTTGCTACCAATCATTGGATGTGGCACGGACCACCTGTGTTCACATACGATGGACTGGAAATGTTCTGGACAGAATATTCGGAACCGACGCCCAGTACATATAAGCTGGAAATTTTTACAATGCGTGTTGAAAACAACAACTGGAGCCCCATTCAGAGACCGTCATTCGCCGATACCAGCTATAAGGAAAACAACCCGCTTTTCATTGCCGGCGACGATACGCTGTATTATTATTCTGCCAGAACGACAAGTTTTATCAACCAGGTAGTCAGAACAACAACCAACTGGGGTCAGCCCCAGGTACTTCAAATACCCCTTCCTCAGGGTGTCTTGTCCGGAAACACATTTTCCGTTGCCAAAAACAGGGACATATTCGTGGATCTGCTGGACACAACGACCAATGATGGCAATATCTATCTCTCTCATTTTCAAAACGGGAATTACCAATTGCCACAGCCATTGGGCCCGGAAATCAACTCGGGTTACGGTGAATTTTGTCCATTTATTGACCCTGATGAGCGTTACCTCATTTTTGCATCAAACAGACCCGGAGGATACGGAGGTCAGCTCGACCTGTATATCTGTTTTAAGAATGAAGACCAGACCTGGACCCATGCGATCAATATGGGATTTGCAATTAATGCGACAGGTGCGTTTTTTCCTTTTGTGACATTGGATAAGCAATACCTTTTCTTCAACACCGCTAAACCCGGGGATATCGGTTACAATCCTTACTGGATCAGCGCAGATATCATAGACAGTCTTCAGGTACTGGTCGGTATTGATGGGGCAGGAAAATCCTCAGAACAGTTGAAACTATATCAGAACCAGCCAAACCCGGTCAGAGATCAAACAACCTTTTTCTTTGACCTGGATTATCCGGGAAAGATTTCCTTTGAAATATATTCCCTGACAAAAGGCAGAATAGGGGTTCTGGTTGAAAATAAATTCTTCGTGAAAGGGAAACATTCAATCGTATTCGATGCGTCTGAATTACCTGCCGGAATATACCTTTATAAGCTGACATCATCTGCAGGAGGTACGCTGACAAGGAAAATGGTGGTCATAAAATGACATGCTGCAACTTCAGAATTTGAAAAACAATATCAGACCGGAATTTACTTTCATTATTAAATGGCCGGATAAATCCTGATGAACTGGCAGGGAAAAAAATAATTGTTTTCTGCAGTCACCTCTTTGGCCGCTGCCGACTGCCATCCTGCCAAATTCAACTCCGCCGTGAATAATTCATCCTGGGTTGGAATAGTGCTGCCGATGGTTTTACCCATCTCAGTCCGATGTGAGAGGAGCACATATTCATTGATTGTTAAAAGGCTGAAGGGGTCAGCTAAAACCGGCGAAAGGGAGTCGGTGTGTCCGGCCCGTCCATAGTATGTAACGCTTTTTCATAATCAAACTGCAAATCCGCATGTAAAGAATGGATGGTTTTTTTGATCTTTTCTATCTGACGTTTGTAAATGTTATTAAGCCCTGTGTTTTCTTCCATGGATGGGCTCAGTTTTTTAAGTTCGCAACAAAAACAAAGCAATAATTCCACCTCTGTTTCCTTGTGCTTTGAATATTGGATATATTTCTTAATAGCACGCAATATTTTACGTACACTCTTTTTGATAAAATAATAATTCTGTTTGTTTACCTGCTTAAACAGTTGTTCAATTTCTCTTTTTACACTTTCTACATAAGCAGGTTCATTGGATGATTCATACAAGAGGTAGGTCAATAATTCTTTATTTTCCTTTTTGAATTTGGATAAGCGTAAACAAAGTTCCAACAGTTCACCTTGAGAACGACTACATAATTCCAGTTTGAGTTCACGTAACGAGGCTGCTTTCACAGATGGATTCTTAATATTGTTTGATCATTTCTTCCTGCTTGCCGCGAACGGCTGACGCTATCGCGTTTGTTACCGCCAGGTTTTCTTTCTGTCAGGCAAGTTTAACTGTCTGGTTGAGCAATTCAACGTTAAAATTTACTTTCGCGTTTAAAGCTTTGAATACTTTAATTATTGTTTCAAAACGAGCGTCAGTTAGGCTATTCTCCAGCTTAGAAATTTGGGCTTTCTTTACACCAACCAACTGACCAAGTTCTTCTTGTGTTAAATGACGTTCTTTTCTTGCTTGCTTGATTGCTTCTCCGAGCAGATCAAGTCGCAATTCGTTTTCAAAAGCTTCACGCTTTGGAGTTCCCAGTTTGCCGATATATTTATCAGTAACTTCGTCAAGGCTAACTGTTTTTAATGATTTATCTTTCATTGTTTTTTCCTTTCAAAATAAAGTTTTCTAATTCTCTCTGCTTTCTCTAATTCTCCGCTGGGAGTTTTATCTGTCTTTTTGATTAGTCCGTGAGTTGAGATTACAACAATTTCTATTTGTCCTGTCTTGTCCCAAAAGGCAAAAAGCCGATAATGAGTTCTGTTAAACAAAGTCCTGAATTCCCGGATTTCATCTTTTTGTTTTTTGAAGAGTTCCTTGTCATTAGAAAGTCTTGCTTTTGAATGTTGTAGATGACTTTATCTCTCGCCTTTTCGTCAAGGCTGTCTGGAAACTCAGCTGCTTCTTCTAAAAACCGAACTTGAAATTTTTCAGTCATATTGTAAAAGTGTAAGCAAAGATAAATGTTTCTTTATTAGGAAACAAATACTTTTTTAGCGCTGATGTTTGATAATTAGCCGGGCGCCGGTTTTGATTATTTTGATCTTTTCGACCGGAATCTTTCGCGTGATATAGATGGTGTCGCCTTTGCCTTTTATAATAACTTTACGGTTTCCAAAACTGATACCATGAAGAAACTGTTATTTCCGCTATTTTTTTTCTGGATCAACATCCTGGTGGCTCAGAATTACCAGAATATCTGTACACCCGGCATCACGTTTTACAGAAGCCCGGATAATTATTTCATGGCATTCAGGAGCGATTCGGTACTCCCTGTCGGGGTTGGCGATACGCTGTTTTTCTCCTACCGGGCCATACGCACCCTTTCGGATACGGGATGTCTGGATACAACCAGCGGTTCCATTCTTGGCCGGAAAATTTACAAAACCCAAACCGGCTGGTTTTACCTGTTCAACCGTAACGATGATACGGTTAAGATCAATTCGCAGGCAACCTTAAATCAATCGTGGCGGTTTTGCCCCCTACCGGCAAACGGATACCTTGAGGCAAACGTGACTTCGGTCATATCCGACACTGTTCTCGGAGCGCCGGATGCCGTAAAAATTATCACCCTTCAGGCAAAAGATGCCGGGAACAACAACATTGAACACCCGCTAAATCAAAAATCCATCCGGCTCAGCCAGCATTGGGGGCTGTCACGGATGCTTGATGTATATTCAGTTCCCAACGATACCACCTTTTACACGCTAGCAGGGAAAAGTGTTCCGGCAGTCGGGATTCAGAACCTGACATGGCCCGAAATCTATGATTACCATGCCGGGGATGAATTCCATTATATTGGAGGGGCTTCTACGGCCGGATGGAAAACAATCATGAAGGTCCTTACCCGTACCGACTATGGTTCAGATTCGGTGAAATATACCCTGGAACATTGTCAGCAGTTGATGTCTGCTACCTATCCCAACTATTCTACCGTTCACGACACGGTTACGCAAACATTCAGTTTCATCGAAAATCCGGGGAGTGCCAGGCTCTCCAGGCTTCCGGGTGAGTTTATGCGTGGCGGCTATTCCGCGGGTGACTATTGGTTTTCCACACAATATTTCCCCTACCGCCGGCAGAAGGGGGTCAGCTGGGGCGGTTTTCTGTTTACTCCGACATGGAATGGCGGTGATACCTGCTGGAGAACGGGCAATGGATATTATTGGACGATATCGGCCGGGGACTACACCGAAGGGCTGGGCAGGACAAGAACATACTGGGATCAGGCCGACCCGCCTTATTATGCACACATGGAAGAAAACCTGGTTTACTATAAAAAGGGGACGAATTCGTGGGGAACTCCCATTACCACCGATTGCTTCACATTGCTAAGTATAGAAGGCAAAAAGGCGGAGGTACAAACAGGGATTAAGGTCGTGCCAAACCCAGCCGAAACGGAGGCTCAGGTGACCCTTCATGGTTTTAACCCGGATGATTCTTGGAATTTCACCCTATATACTTATTCAGGGATCAAGGTTTTTTCAGGAAAAGTATCTTCTAATCAGTTTATCCTCAGCCGGGATGGCCTTGCCTCCGGTTTTTATATTCTGACCATCTCCGACCGGGATGGAGCCATAAAAGGAAGAACCAGGATGATCTACAAATAGCCATTTTTTTATGCCCGGTTTTATTTTCTTCCCTCAACATTACGTATGGAAGAACCAATGATATTGCCGCCAATGACAAGGGGGCCGTCGATTCGATTGTAGCCGGGTTGTTCTTTTATCAGCTGTTTGTCGCAATAAATTCACTGATAATTGATTCTGCTTTTCCCAGGTCAAGTTCCAGAATGAATAAATCAACCGACGATGGGCCTCCGCCGGAAAATCCAGCAGAAACTCCTGAATTAAAATCATTCTGGATCATACTGGATATTCCAAATATTGCTAATTCATCTTTAAGTAAATTCACTGTCAATTCTGTCCCAGAATAAACACGAATCAAGTTGCTGTTTTCTTTCATGTTGTCAAGTTATTTTACCCATCTATTTGTTCTTAAGGTATAAATTCCGCAAGGCAGTTTGCTGGTCAACCGTTATGCCTAAGCCTTCAGAAAAATAATTTTTGATGCTGCCATATTTTGTCTGCATTTCGTCAAATGCGGCATTGAGGTACTCTTCTTTCACACCAAGGGTGGCTTCGGGAATGGATGGGGATCCGCCTGCCGCGACGAATTGTTTGATTAAATTCTCATACATCGGGAGAATGTATTCATTGCTGCGCAAGTAATCCTTTTTAACCGTTTCGATTGGCACGCCAAGAAGGGTCAGCAGGGCTGCTGCCGCCCATCCGGTTCGATCCTTCCCCGTGGTACAATGAAAGAGTGCCGGCAACTGATTTTTGTCTCCAAGCGAAAGGAATAATTCCCTGAATGCTTTTTGTGCACTTGGCAAAGAGATGAACTGGCGGTAAGCTACCTTAAACATATCTTCAACCTTGCCATTACCAAGCTCGGCATTCGCTTTTTTAGGATCCGATAAGAGTTCTATCAGATTTGCCGGTCCTGCAGTTGGATTGCCCGCCATCACATCCAGCCAAACATTGTTGACACCAACAGGCAGCTCATCCGGTTTGGCATTTCGCTCCGGGGCGGTACGCAAGTCAAAGTCATTCTTAAGATTGAGCTTTGCAAGCAAAAGCATATCACTTGCACCAATGTTGTAGAGTTGATTTGAACGATATACCAATCCCCTGGCAACAGTGGCTCCGTCTGTAGTTTTGTAACCACCCATGTCGCGCAGATTAGGGATGGAAACAATACCCAGACTTTGTCCTGGTTCCAGTTCATCATCACCCATTCCAGAGAAAGAGCTAAAGATAATGCCAGACAGTACGATTAGGAAGACAAACATGTAATTTGTGTACAATGCATTGGTGCGGTTCATCATTTTGCTATTTAATGTTAGTTAAGAATCCCTCTAAAAACAAGCTGTTCCCCTCTCTCTCTGTTTCTTGAACTGGCTGCTTCAACAGCTGGGCGAATCGAAGCCGCTTCCTGTTCTGAAACCCTGCTTCCCCGCTGATGGCAAGCCTTTGCTATGCGTTACCTGTTTTTATGTTTTCATTTCATAGTTATTATTACATTCCCTTTTTTGTGTCCTTTGTCAACATACCTATGAGCCTCTATTATTTGATCAAAAGGGTATCTTTTATCTATAACTGATTTTAGCTTACCTGCCTCGCAGAGATCTTTGAGAAATACCAAGTCTTTAGACTTTAATATAATATTTCCTGATAAAGAAAATGCGGATATATACATTCCTGACTTCGTCAGAGATTTTTTACGTTTGGAATATTCAATTTTTCCTACTGCATCAAAAATAACATCATATTTATTATCCCTAAGTGTAAAATCTTCTTGTGTGTAATCGATGACCTCCCCGGCTCCCAGCGATTTTACCATTTCCAGATTTACAGTACTGCATACTCCCGTAACTTCCGCTCCAAAATGTCTGGCGATCTGCACTGCATAAGTGCCAACACTGCCTGAATCCAACCATGATTCGCATCAGTGGTTTGAAAAAGAAATCTTTAACTGCGCCTAAACCCGGCTCAAAACGCCGAATTTTAGTATCACCAATGTGCACTGTTGTGGCAATTACTTTTATCAGCACTTCATTATCTTTTGGGCAGGGTTTGTCCACTTCTTTAAACTGAAGTACTTCTGGTGCTCCGTATTTGGTGCATATGATCGCTTTCATTTGCTCCATAATGTCTCCTATTTATGTTTGATGGGCGGTATGACTACATTTTTTTCTTTTCGATTTTCTCATGATATGGCAAATATGTTGGGAGTGCCGCTGAGCCATACCATTTATATATTTCTGCTTCCAACACCTTATTTTTAATCGTAGGATCGGTCTCTAATAATGCATTTGCTTCTTCAATTGATTTGAC
Source organism: uncultured Bacteroidales bacterium (assembly GCA_903945175.1). GTDB lineage: Bacteria > Bacteroidota > Bacteroidia > Bacteroidales > FEN-979 > CAIVAT01. Next base: position 11,601 of record CAJAUM010000075.1, read on the forward strand.
GTTTAGGATAAATATTCCACGATAGGTTTTATCATTTTTTCCTAAAGGTCCAGCAACAATTAATTGGCCGTTCGATGCCAAACGGCCAATATTTTCCATGTGACCTTTGAATAAACTGTCCAATACTTTTTTATCTTCGATTTTATTAGGTCCAGTTTTGAGGATTACAAAAATATAAGTTTTCATTCCATAATCATCGCCTCCCAATGAATCTGCGAGTAACGTGTCATATCTTGGATTTTCTGTCTGACCAGATGCTGATAAACAGACACTGACTAATAAAAAAACGAGAAGTCTATATTTCATGGTTTACATTATTTGTGGCTATTTGCAGATTAACTTTGCTGAAACACCCATGCAAAAACCTGTGAGAACGCCTCGTAGGTTGTCGGAGTTGAGTTCGCTTCGGTTCGCTGATGCCCGTTCAGCAGTGTGCCATCGTTGATGGCTTTGGCAAGGTCGACCATCAGCCGGGCGGCATCCTCGCCGCAAAATCCCGAAGCTGCCATCCCTTTTACTGCATCTTCATAGGGGAACTGCATGTACTGGAGCTCCGGTTTCCCGATCGACTTCCCGGCAATGGCAGTGACCTCAGAATAGGTGATGTCGCGGGGGCCCAGGACAAATTCTACGGTATTGCCTTTGAAGCTCAGGTCAAGCAAACGTTTGGCGGCAACAGCGCCGATGTCCTTCGTAGCCACCATCGGGAACTTCAGATCGGCACTTACAGGGGTACCCGCAATGCCCATCTGTTTGATCGTTCCGATCAGGCCCAGGGTGTTTTCCATAAAATAGGTCGGACGCAGGTTCAGCACATTGACATCCTTCAGTCCAAGGAACAGCTCTTCCATGTAGCCGAGCCCGTCGACGATCCCGGCACCCTTGCGAAGGTGAGCTCCTACGCTGCTGAGCAATACAACGTTGGGAACCTTGTTCGCTTTCACTGCGTTAAAATAGTTGTCGGCAATCTGTTTTTGCTCCTTTAGTACATCAGCCGCAAACATGTCGGGCATTAAAAGGCAGAATACTGCATCGGCACCTTGAAAAGCCTTTGTAAGAAATTCCATGTCGTAGGTGTCGCCTGCCATGGCCATGGCGCCCATGTCGGCCAACTCTTTTAATTTGTCGGCATTGCGGGCAATGACGGTTACGTTCTGTCCCTGTGCAAGCAATTCAGTTGCAACGATCTTTCCAATTTTTCCGGTGGCGCCGGTGATTACATATTTTTTCATATGGATGTGATTTTGTGGTGATTAATTATTTGTACATACAACTTATAAATAAAAAAAACTATTTTGATGCCAGCTTAATTGCAGATTGGAAGAGGCTCCCGGTCAGCTGATGTGCATTTTCCTTCCCGAGAACATCGGAAATCCTCAGATAGAGCTCGTGCCAGGCCGCTTTTATTGCTTCGTTCATTTCAACAGAGGCCGCGGTAGGATAAATCATCGTGATCCTGCCTTCGCTGTGTTTTTTGACCAGCCCGCGGCCTTCAAGCTTGTCGACAAGCCGGGTCACGGTCGACGGGGTCAGCATCATGATCTCTGCCAGTTCCCCGGCATGGATGCCCGGATTTTTATTTACGGTCATGATCACGAAGGCGTAGCTGGGAGCGAGGTCCACAGCGGAAAATTCCTCCTCCGCCATTCTTGTAACGACCCGCGCCAGGGCATTGGAGGAATAGTACAGGCAATTGCAATAGGTGGCTTTATCATTCATTTCGGACGCAAAGATAGATTATATATTTGTATGTACAATAATATTTTTTGACCATGTTAAATATGTTCAATATCCGCATTCATTCCTGAGTCGGGATTTTCCGCTTATATTTGCAGGTGATCTTCTTCGAATGAAAACAATACGATTATTCCTGTTTATCATCGTTTACGGGCTTTTTATGCCGGGTTCCACGCTCGGGCAGTCAGTTGAACCAGCGCATTCCGATGGGGAGATACAGCAACCGGAAGCCCTTAAAATGAGCGAAATTCCCACCAGGTCTGTCCAGCTGGTATCCAAAACCAGGGAGGCCATTCTTAACTTGTATAAAGCCGGGACCCTGGAAACGATCAAAGCGAGGAATGAACTGATCCGTGCAAAGATCGACACCAGCCTGTTAAAAGTAATTGACCGGAATGATACCCTGATCAGCCTCCTGACACTGGAAAGCAGGAAAATATTTCTGCAGCAGCAGGAGCGGATCATTGCAAAGGAAGAACATCAGCTCAGAGTGATTCTCCAGTCGCTGGAGGATTTGATGAGCATGCTTAATCAGGAAGAAGAGGTATGGAAAAAAACGAGGCTTCTATTACATAAGGATTCCCTAAACAGTCCTGTTACCCGGAATCTGGCGACCACGATTGTTTTCATTGATTCCGCGCAGAGCCTGGTTGACAAGAAATCAGAGATGATGATCGAAGTCCTTCAAAAGACCATCACCCTGAGTCTGAAGATCGACCTGGCCCTCCAAAGAACGCTTGAGCGCATCAAACGGACAGAATTGAATTTATTTACCAAAGGCCAGGTTCCTTTGTTTGGTATTGATTTCCGAAAGGATTACCTGTATGCCTTCACCCATGCTCTTCAAACCTTCAAAAAGGTAAAGTTAAAAGAACTTGGCGATTACCTCCTTGTACATCAGCCTTTAATTATCATATTGTTGTTGCTTTTTTCAGCCCTCCTGGTACTTTTTTACATGCTAAAGAGAAGGGTCCACCTTAATCTGGAAGGATACGGAAAATTTTACAAGGAGATGCTGCTGGTCCTGATCTCAAAGCCTTTGAGTGCAGCAGCCTTGCTAACCCTTTTAGCAGCTGCGTTTATCTTTCCTGATCGCCCTTACATCTTTCGTGAGTTAATTGTGTTTATCACCATTTACCCTCTCTTTAACCTGTTTAACAGGATCATGGACCGCAAATACCAGGTATATCTCTATTGGTTCGGTTTTATCATTTTAATTTACCTGTTAATTATACTTGTCGTTTCCGACATTGTACTTGCCCGTCTGTTGTACCTGATTGTTGCAGTTTTTGAAGCAGGCCTCCTCGGAATGATGCTTGTCAAACTCAGGAAGCATATGGACATGGGCTTCCTCAGGAGCCTTGTTTACATCTTTGTTATTTTTAATCTGGCCCTTGCCATAACGGGGCTGGCCTCAAATCTTTCAGGCAGGGTTGTCCTCACGTTCATGGTTATCAATGCAGTGTTTATCAATACCCTGAGTGCGATGATGCTTTATGTTGCCATCATCATGCTGAATGGAATTGTTGTTCTGGGAATCGATTCACCTCAGATCCGAAAATTGAATATATTCAACCTTTACGGGGACCAGATAAAAGAGTGGTCGATCCTGATCCTGAACATGCTGATGGTGTTTTATTGGCTTGTGGGGTTTTTACAGGCTTTTTATATCGATAATTACGCGTCGGACCTGGTCATCTCTTTTTTCACCTACAAGTTTGTGATTGGAACTGCCAGTTTCTCGCTCGACATTGTTCTGCTTTTCTTTGCAGTCATCTTTGGCTCCTTTTTTTTAGCGAGGTTCCTTCAACTGATCCTGGAGAACGATGTGCTCAACCACATGCCATTGTCCAAGGGTCTTCCCCATACCATCGCCATGTCGGTAAAGTACAGCCTGATCGTTTCAGGTTTTTTCCTGGCATTCAATGCTACGGGCATCCCGATGGACAAATTCACCCTCATCCTCGGAGCATTCGGCGTGGGTGTCGGCTTTGGACTTCAGAAAATATTCAGCAATATCGTCTCAGGATTGATCCTTCTGTTTGAAAGGCCCATCCAGATTGGCGATACCGTGCAGGTTGGCACGCTCATAGGACGTGTAAAATCAATCGATCTTCGTTCAAGCAACATCCACACCTTCGATGGCTCAGAGGTTATCGTACCGAACGAACAGCTGATATCAAACGAGGTGATAAACTGGACACTTTCGGATATGAAACGCAGGGTGAAAGTCCCCCTGAGCGTGAGTATCGAGTCGGATCCCTTTCTGGTTCAACGTATCGTTATGGAAATCCTGAACCATCATCCAAAGATATTGAAGGAGCCCAAGCCGTTGGTTTACTTCACCCTGGTTGGCCAAAGTTCGCTCGACTTTGAGATGCTTTTCTGGATATCGGAAAAGGGTGAAGGCCGAAGCACAAAGAGTGACGTTCTGTTCGGGGTTTTTATGAAGTTAAAAGAAAATAATGTCAAAGGTCCTATACCAAGGCAGGACATAAATATCATCAACCCTTCAATAAACGACAGTTTATGATTATAGAAATTATCATCTTGTTTTGCCTTTTCCTTGTCAACGGGCTCTTCGTAATGACCGAGATTGCCATGGTATCTTCCCGGAGGACCAAACTCGAAATGGATGCCAGGGCCGGGCACAAAGGAGCCAGGGCCGCGCTCGAACAGCTGAACAGGCCGGCTGGCGTGCTATCGACGGTGCAGATTGCGGTTACACTCATCGGAATCCTGACCGGGGTTTTCAGCAGTGCAGAGATATCCGAAGGCATGGCTGCGCTGCTCATCTCAGCCGGGATGTCGCAACCCACAGCCAATACCCTGGCCCTGGTCATCGTGGTGACTGTTGTGACCTTTATCTCCATGCTTATCGGTGAGCTGGTGCCGAAGCGCATTGGCCTGATCAATCCCGAAGGAGTTACCAAAGTGATGGTTCCCCCTGCAATCGTACTTTCCAAGATACTCATGCCGGTAACCTGGCTGCTTACCCGGCTGAGCGATTTTATTCTGAAAGCGCTCAGGATAACTCCATCTTCCGACTCCAGAGTCACAGAGGAGGAGATCCGCGCCTTGGTTTTGCAGGGAACCCTGGGCGGGGATGTTCAGCAGATAGAACAGCTCCTCGTTGAGCGGGTGTTCAACCTCGGCGACCAGAAGATCACCTCCCTCATGACGCATCATTCGGACCTGGTATGGCTCGACGTGACCGAAAGCAATCCTGAAAGCTGGGATAAGATCAGGGTGCGCATGCACTCGGTTTACCCGGTATGCAGGGACAACATCAACAATGTGGTCGGCGTGGTTTACCTGAAGGAGGTGTTCATGGGCTACCAGCGGGATGTCCAGCAGAAGCTGGAAGATTATATCAGGCCGGCGCAGCTTATCCTCGATTCGATGACGGTATATGAAACCCTTGAATTGTTCCGGGAAAAAAAGACGCATTACGGACTGGTTGTCGACGAATACGGATCCATCGCCGGCATGGTGGTGCTGAACGACATCATGGAAGCCATTATCGGGGAATTCGACAAGGGTGAATCCCTGATCCCGAAGATACACCAGCGGACCGACGGCTCGTGGCTGGCCGACGGGCAGGTGTCGTTCTACGAGTTTGCCTACAAATTCAACCTGCAGGGATTTGACAAGCACAATGTAAAGTTCAATACCCTGGCCGGACTAACGATCAGCATGATGAAACACTTCCCGAAACCCGGGGAGAAATTCGTTTTTATGGGATACGAACTCGAAGTGGTCGACCTCGACGGAAACCGCGTTGACAAGCTGATCATAAAAAAATTGTAGCCCCTTGTCAGCACTTATTTTACAGCGAGTTTCCCTGAAAACCGCTGTTTTCCTGCATCTATCCTGATAAGATACACCCCCGGTGCCAGGCCTTGCAGTGTTACCGGGATTTCATGAAATCCAGCGGCCTGCCACCCGAAATCCCGGGCGATCAATACCCTTCCGGACAGGTCACATATGCTAAGATTCATATTTCCTGCATCTGCCGTCCGACAGCTGACAACAGCCATTTGCGATGCGGGGTTTGGATTGATTCTCAATGGTTCCAAAGCCGCAGTCAGTTGAGGAACAAAAGCAGCTGTATCGCTGGCTCTGATGATGGTCCCCCGGGCTCCGACGAGATACCCCGAATACAACGAAGTAAAATGCATGTCGAGAATGAGGTTGGAAGTGATGCCGGGAAGTACACTCCAGCTCTGACCACCGTCAGCGGTATATAAGATCCCGGTCTCGTAATTGGAGATATAACCATGCAACGTATCGATGAATGAAGCTGCTTCGAGTGTCATGGTGTCGTTAGCATAGATCTCGTTCCAGGTGTTGCCGCAATCGGTGGTCTTCAGGATGATCCCTGCAAAGTCGATAGCATACCCGGTGTTTTTCTCAGGGAAGCAGAGGGCTGTTATACCGCCGGCAGTGGTATAGAAATGCTTCTGCCAGCTTACACCCCCGTCGGTTGTTCGGGCAAGTATCCCATGGTAACCCGCAACAAAGCCGGTATCATTGTTCACAAAATGGACCTCCGAAAGGGCGGTGTCGGAAAGCGTTTCAAGCCGGGTCCAGGCGCTTCCGCCATCGGTCGATCTGAACAGCGCTCCATTGGCCCCGGCTGCATAACCGAGGTCGCGGCTGAGGAACTGAACGCTTAGCAGGTCATGGTTGGTGCCTGTCCCGCTCATTTCGGTCCAGTTGTCGCCCCGATCCTCTGACCTGAAAACAGATCCCATTTCACCTACCGCAAACATGCGGTTTTCACCGGCAATGCAGGATCCAAGCAAGGTTATGTCGGTGGCGATGGATTTGTCATCCCAATCTGCCCCTCCGTTGGTGGTCTTCAGAACCGATCCGTAAGTGCCGAAGGCAATCGCTTCCTGCGGACTGCTGACGGCTACCGTTGTATAATCCTCATAGGAGTTCTGTTTGTATCGTGTCCAGGTTTCTCCCGCATCGGTAGTTTTGAGGATTTCGCCTGAAGTTCCGCAGACGTAGCCAGTATCCTTCGAGGTGAAGGCCACTGCCCAGTATATCATTTCGGTCTTGGTCAAAGGGTTGAGATGGGTCCAGGTCTGGCCCCCGTCTTCGGTCTTGATGATTATCGCAGGGTACCCGACCGCATAGCCTGTATTGGCATCGGTAAAGTCAATCGAATAAAGATATTCCCACGTGATCGCCTGGGGGCAGTTGATCCAGTTTTGCCCTCCGTCGACTGTTTTGACAATGGTGCCCTGGACCCCGCAAAAATAAAGGGTGTCAGGGCTTACCGAAGCGGCCCCCAGGAAACTGCAGGCAACGGCCGCAGCCTGATCGAGTTTAATCCACGATAGCCCGGCATCCGTGGTTTTGTATATAACTCCTGAATCACAGGCGGCATAACCGATGTCGGGCGTGGGAAATCTCAACCTCCATATCCTTCCCTGGATTCCTGTGTTGAGTCGCGTGAAACTCAAACATCCATCAGTAGTTTTAAGGATGCTCCCTGAATAGATCCCGAAATACCCTGTTTTTTCGCTCGTAAAGTAACTGGCGGCGATCACGCTGTCGGTGCCGCTGGGAACCTGGATCCAGGTGTTGCCGCC
>CAJAUM010000076.1 GCA_903945175.1 uncultured Bacteroidales bacterium
AACGATCTTTGAAAATAACGTTCTTTAATATTTTGTTTCTTTGCAAATCGGAAATTAACGATGCAGATTTACTTGCATCCTTATTTACCGAAAATCTGCATTTGTAATTACCGCTTACAGTGGGGTCTGACCGCCTATATAATCCAGTTTTATTCCCATAGGGACTTTAAATTTTTCTGTTTAATTTCCTGTGCTTTTGCTTTTATTGACTTTTTAAGCATCGCCTGGCTGATTGATTGATCTTCCAATTTCATGCTGTTGGAGGTTCTGGTGACAATCTTTGTTGCTAATTCATACGCTCGTTTGTCGATCATTCTTTGCAATGAGCCATCAAAAGGAATAAACCCATAAACCAGTTTCATATTTAGTTGTTTACCTATCTGTTCTAAAGAGGCAATTGTAATATTCCCATTTTTTTCACGGGTTTCAATATCTTTTACTCCCTGTGGCGTTATTTTTGCCATCTTTCCCAGTTGTCTCAGCGACATTCCTAGAGCCATTCTAATGGTGTAAATCCATCCGTTTGGCGGGTTTTCATCGTTAATACGGGCTATTTTGCGTATCCTGTTGTCGGTTTGATTTAAAATCAATTCTTGAGTTTTCATAAAGCAATACATTTAATTATTCAATGCAAATATTAAGTAATAACTTTAAATATCATTTAAAAAATTAAAGCTATAACTTAAATAATCATCAATGAAGCAAATGAAATAGGGTAGGGTGTACTAAAATTCAGATGTTACAATATCGTTTTAGATTTAAAGCGAGTTGTTGTCAAACAAAAAGAAATGGAACATTGTTCTCTAAAATAAAACTGATCATCCAGGGAGAAAAGAAAAGTTTGTATTTGCAATTCTTTATACAATCTGTCAAGAATCGAAAACGATAACTTTTTTAAAGTGAGATTGCTACATTCAGATCGATCACTTAAAACCTTTCAGAAACCTACGATATTATTTTTTTAATCTTACCATAAACGATTGGATAGCGATCATGCCTTGAACTTTTCGTCATACTTTATTTCTTTAAATGTCATAATGCATTATGTCAAGTAAATAATATTATAAACTTGACAAACTGCTTTACTTTGCTTATCTTTGCATTCGTTTTAATAATAAGGATGAAATCTGTTGATTCAATAGTAAAGAATTGCGTTGAGAATGTTCTATCGGGCCAGGTATTCGATTATTCTTTGTTTCCGGTGCGTAGTGATGCATTTATGGCCCTGGCTAAATCACTTAGCCGGTTGTCGAAGCAAGGTCAGATCGTGAGGCTGTCGCGCGGCAAATATTATAAACCCCAAGAGTCGGTGTTCGGAGTTCTCAACCCAGATGAAAGTCAGTTAATACGCTCTCTCACCCAGGTAGGTGATAAAACCATTGGGTATGTGACCGGTTTAACCGCTTTCAATTCTTTGGGTCTGACCTCGCAGGTGTCCAATACAATTATGATTGCTCGTGGTTCAAATCAACCTGCGAAGGATATCCTGGGATACAAGGTGAGGTTTGTAAAGCGGAATTTTAAATTTTCCAGGGACGATGTCAAACTGCTGCAGATGCTGGATGCCTTGAAGTACATTAAAATAATTCCGGATACCACTGTCCGTGAATCACTAAAAATTCTGATCGCCAATCTTGAAAAGTTAAAGGCCGATGAATTGCAACAGATGATTCGCCTTGCTCAACGGTATCCTCCTTCCACACGTGCGCTGGTCGGCGCTATCATTGAAAATCGCTTTTCTGAGATCAGGGTTGTATCTTTGTACAAATCTTTGAACCCATTAACAAAATATCATGTGGGTATTGATCAGGAGGTATTACCAAATAAGCTGAAATGGAACATCTCATGAACTTTCACCAGGCGCCCGAGTTTCGGGATGCACTTCAAAGTGCATCATCTGCATTGCACATGCGTTTCATACTCGTTGAGAAAGACTATTGGGTGACAAAGGTCCTTCAAAATCTGGCTTTCTCCGAGTTTCGTGATTTGATTGTGTTTAAGGGAGGAACATCTTTGTCGAAGGCATTTAATTGTATCGATCGGTTTTCAGAGGATGTGGACCTTGCGATATTGAAAGGGGAGGGGATGAGCGACTACCGGCTGAATAAACTCATGAAGTCAATCGAGGAAAACATTACTACAGGATTGGAATATCAACGAGGTCATCCCGCTGAAGAAAAACGGGGAAGGAACAGGAGAACTTTTTATGACTACCCTAAAACAAACTCCTTAGATGTTTTCGGCAATGTCAGCAATCAAATCCAGCTTGAGATTAACACTTTCACGAACCCGGTCCCGTTCCAAATTGCAAATATTGAATCATATGTCGCAACATTTCTAAGACAAAATGGCTTTGTTGATTTTATCGACCAATATTTCCTTCATCCTTTCGATTTACAGGTGCTAACCCGGGAACGTACATTTTTCGAGAAACTCTTATCTGTTATCAGGCTTTCATACAATGGCCCGGATACCCTGAAGAAGAAAATTCGACATTTTTATGATCTCTACAAATTGTACAATCTGCCTGATCTTCATTCTACCCTGTTATCGGATGAATCATTTAAAATGGTGGATATGGTAATCCAGGATGACAAGGCCAATGCTTTTTTTACCGGGGAATGGATGTCTCATCCCTTGTCTGAGTGTCCTCTTTTTAAGAACATTGATCATTTTTGGGGAGCCTTGAAATCAACCTATGAATCTGAATTATCCCAGATCTCATGGGCACCGGCAATTCCTTCTGCAGAACAAATTCAGATGGCACTGCATGAGTTTCATACTTTTCTTCAGAGGTATGATAACTTTTTAAAAAATGGAGTGCTTTTCACTGCAAATGAAGCAAAATGAATGATATCTTAATTGTGCAAATTATTGTGCAAATTTCAAATCAAATTTTAAACATACAGTATTATCAAGTGATTCAGAAGGTATCCCTTAGCTTCCCAAGTTGAGGGTCGTGGGATTGCTCCTTGCAAATCGGCTCTAAAATGGACTAATCAGCGACACATACTAATTTAAACGGGCCACTTACTTATTTCTACTTATTTCTCTGGTTTTCAGTCGTATCTTTGTGATAAATAAGTTATACATGAAAACCATCGGACTATTTTTTCTGGGGATCATTTTGTTTTTTATTTTTCAAGGCTGCAGGAAGACGAACAACGATCCGGAGTCCCCGGAAGTCGTACCAATGGATAAATTGGTTGTCTCACCCGCTTTCAGTTGGAAAACCACCCAGGATGTGACTTTTGATATCACCTCTGACTTTGCAACGGTGATCTCCATTTTATCGGAGGATGGAAACACAGTTTACCACAAGGGCTTTTTTAACAGGCTGAATGCGCGCTACGAAATATCAATCAATTTGCCTGCTTATATCAAAAATGTGATGGTAAACGGACGAATGGTACCCATCACAGGGAATACCGTTCAAGTGTCATTGACCAGCCTGAAATCAACAGGATCATCCGGTGAATTACAGGCTCCGGCCATCATACCTGATTTGGGACTGGTATCTGTCTGGCATTTTGATGAGAACGCAGGATCAATGGCCACTGACTCCAAGGGATCAAACAGCGGCGCCATCTCCGGTGCATCATGGGTTCCCGGTATCAATAACAGTGCCCTTGATTTTGATGGTATAGCGGGACATGTGCAGGTGCCCTACAACACCAGTTTGAACAATAGAACGGACCAGATCAGCCTTTCATGCTGGTTTAAAATGAATGAAGTGGGTAATTCCGGCGCTTTCCTGTTTTACAACACGAAATACATGATTCGGCTTGATGCCCAGGGGAGGGTTTCATTTTCAATTTACAATCCTGGTTTCACTTCAGCAGTGATGAATTATGCAGACCGGATTCTCAATACCGACTGGCATCATGTTGTGGCAACCTACGATGGCGCCCAGATGAAACTCTATATTGACGGGGCGCTGAAAATAACAAGGGCTGCTACTGGTATGCTTAAAACATCGGGCAGCGACCTGCACATCGGAGATCAGTCTACAATTAACTTTTTTCCAGGAATTTTGGATGAGGTGCTGATATACTCCAGGCCACTTACGCCTGAAGAGATCCTTTCGGTATATGCCACAACTCAGAACCCGGGAACCGGGGATGGTCTCATTTCAGAATGGCCGCTCAATGAAAATGCGGGAACTATTGCAGATGATGTTTTTGATGGTAATAATGGAACGATAACCGGGGCAACCTGGAGTTCCGGAATCTCTGGAAGTTGCCTGCATTTTAATGGTTCAACTGATTGGATCAAGGTGCCTAAAGCCTCCAACCTGAATCTTACCAATTCAATAACCATGATGGTTTGGGCTAAAACAGAAGCAAATCTGACCACTAAAATATTTCAGAAAGGCGATTGGGACGGCCATGGCATCGGACAGGGTAATTGGGATGGATGGAATGGGACGATCAGACTGAACAATGCTACCAGTACGACATTGCATTGGGGGGATGGTTTGCCCGTGCTGAATCAATGGTACCATTTAGCCATGACCTATGATGGAACCATCATGAAATTTTATGTCAATGGTCAATTAAAAAACAGCAAAGCAGTTTCCGGCGTGCTGGCTGTCAATACACGCGATGTTTCCATCGGTTCGGACAATGGCGCGCAAAAGTTCTTTAAAGGTTCCATTGATGAGGTTAAAATATATGGAGTAGCGCTAACACAAACAGAAATCCAGGCTAATTTTAAGCTACCCGGTGCGGCGTCTGATCAGGATGGCGATGGAATTGAAGATAAAGATGACAACTACCCGAAAGATCCGGCCAGGGCCTTTAACAACTATATGCCATCGAAGGGTTTTTCAAGCCTTGCTTTTGAGGATTTATGGCCCGGGCTGGGCGATTACGACTTCAATGACCTGGTGCTTGACTACCAGTTCAACACTGTCACAAACGGGTCAAATAAGGTAACTGAAGTGCTGGCGACTTTTGTGGTTCGCGCCATCGGTGCAGGATTTGAAAATGGATTCGGTTTTCAGTTACCTGGAAAAAATGTGGTAAACACCGATGTTATGGTCACCGGCTATGACCTCAAGGAAAACTATATCACGCTTGCCAGCAATGGAACGGAATCAAACCAGGAATTGACAACCATAATCGTTTTCGACAATGCCAACAAGGTTCTGGTGCCCAGTTCGGGTTTTGGTGTTAATGTTATCCCCACAGAACCCTATGTTACACCCGACACAATTGTTATCAGCATGGCATTTACACCCAATAAGTATGCTGCAGCTGATCTTGACCTGATTCGTTTTAACCCTTTTCTGATTGTAAACGGGGAGCGTGGAAAAGAGATCCATCTTCCTGACTATAAACCCACAAGCCTGGCTGACGTAAAATTATTTGGTACGGGTGAAGATGATACTAACCCAGCCACCGGGAAATATTATAAAACAAAATCAAACTTGCCCTGGGCGATCAATATTGCTTCTAGTTATCAGTACACCATCGAGAGCAACCAGATTACCAGCGCCTATCTGCGGTTTGCCAACTGGGCAGAATCATCGGGCACCACTTATCCTGACTGGTATCTCAATGAATCCGGTTATCGCAATTCATCTGCAATTTATCAGATCCCTTAGTCATTCACCAAATTTGCGCTTGGTATCTGCGAAATCAGCCAAAGCTTCCTCCAGATCCTTAATGGAAAGGTCGTTAAACAATTTGTCAAAAAAACAAAGCCGGGCATAAGCCGATTGAAGTGGCAGGAAGTTACTCAATAAATGAGCGCCCCCGCTTCTGAACACAATATCAACAGGGGTGTTAACCGACAAATTCCTGTAAAAATGTTCAGGAACAACGGTTGATTTTACGGATTCAATAATTTCATCTAGGGGATTATATCCTATAAGAAGGTTCAACAGGCCTTGGGTGTTATTCAACGTTGATTTTTCAAGTGACATGACTTCTGCTGCCAGCGAAATGGGGAAGACTTGGCGGTTGCCCGATATTTTAACAACAAGATTTCGCTGGTTGGCAAGAGCAGCGATCTCATTTTTCAGCGCTGATTCAACAATTTCTAGGTTTGCAGCCATTTCTTCGGAGGAGCGTTTGAAATTTTCTATGCTGGCTAGGTAAATGCTTATCTCCTTTACATCTTTCTGGTAAAGAAAGTTGGCAATTTGCAATAAACGAGAGATGGTGTAATTATAGGCTTCCTCTAGGGTACACCCTTGTGCTTTTGCCCAGCGCCTGCCTCCGTCGGGTATGATACCGACATGCTTCGGGATGGGCCCCGGAGATGGGTGGAAGCTATCGGTATGATTCATTATTCAGCTTTTTTATAGGTGATCCGCTTCGATAAGTCCATAAACGGTTTTTCGATGAAAGTAAAAAACAACCAGGCTGCAAAAACAGAGGTGAAAAGCGCGACGAAAACGAAGAGGCTCCGTATCCATTCGTTTTGTATAAAGGTTTCGCAAAGATTGATAATTCTTCCCCCGATTGGAATATGAACGAGGTACAATGAATATGAAATATTTCCAAGGAACTTTGAAAACCGGTCATGAAATTCAAAATAGGTGATGAAGAAATATGGAAGGAGCGCCGCTACTAGATACCTGTTGTCAAATTTTGAATAGATGAGAAGCAGGGTGATCAATAAAAATAATCCAAACTGTTTTTTGTTCAGGTAACCTATATAAAACTGAAACATCAGAATACCTGCAACGAACAGGAATGCATAGTTGAAAATATAATTATGGCCGGAAAAAAGGAGGCTTGAAAAGCCAAAAATCAACAAGGTTCCAAATGAGTATTTCTTTTCATTATGGATCAGCAATGGGAAGATCAGCGCAATTAGAATATAGTATTGAAATTCAATGGCCAGAGTCCAATAAACGTCGTTGACCCATGGAAAGTCGAAAAAGGCATTCAAATATCCCAGATGCAGGGCAAGCGCTTCGAAATTGATTGAAAAAGGGACACCCCGGTAGTAGGGCGACAGTGTACTGATCCAATTCAGCAAAAGAATAAGAACGATGCTCACCAGGTATGGAGGTTCAATACGAACCAGACGCTTTGTGAGAAATCTTCCGAAGTTTTTAATCTGGTAATTGCCGCGGTACATCGCATACGGGATAACAAATCCCGAGATGACAAAAAATACATCTACCCCAAGAAATCCGAACCTGCCGGAAATGTAAAGCACATTTTCCTTGCTCAAAAAATTAGGGTTGCCATGGGTGAAATGGAAGTAACATACGGCAACAGCTGCCAGTCCCCGAAGCAAATCAAGTGAGGATAAATATCCGATTTTACCGGTCTTCATATTGAATAATTTGTATTTAATGTTTCCTTTTATCCACCAATTCAGTGTGTGTATTGTTGCATTTGAAAAAAATATGCATCGGGTTCCTGATAGCGTGCTTCAAAAATCAAGTCAAACAACCTTATCCTGAATTCAGTTTTATGTTTAACAGAATCCATTATGCCGGACAGTTCCGGAGATGGATTGTATTTGCTTATGGCAGACAATAATCCGTCGATTTCCGGAATTTTCGTATTCAGCGGGTCGCCGGGATGGTATATAACCGGGATGGGCACAAACCCGGTCGATTTTCCTGTTATGGCATGCTGAATGAGCATGTCATAAATGATTCCAAATCTCGACACCTCAATTTTTTCGGGGAGTGCCGTGAGTTTCATTGCCCTGAAACCACAGGCAACATCTGGGAAGTTGAGGTTCAGGAATTTTTTAAACAGATGGATTGCGAAAAAGTTAGAAGCAATTTTACTTGCAGGTATTTCTGAAACATCCCCGAACCGGGTTCCTGAAACGAAGTCGTTATGCGCCAGTGCACGGATAAACTCAGGGATATAGCCCGGATCATGCTGGCCATCACCATCAAGCGCAACAAGGTGGGTGTATTTTTTATTGACCGCATATAACTTTGCAGTGGAAAAAAATCCGCTAAGTCCCTCGTTCGATTCCTTGCTCAAACAGGTAAATCCCATATCTTTAACTACACGGACTGTCTGGTCATCACTTCCATCATCGATTACAATGAGATCCTGTTTCCAAGCCTCCATAAGGCAAAGCAAATCAGAAATATTCCGATCTTCGTTATAGGTTGGAATGGCGATAAGCGCTTGTATGTTTTTTTCGGGATTGTTCAATCAAATAAATATTTTGGAGATTTATAAAAATGGGCGATGGGTCTCATGCTCTTTATAAATAGGGTCAGCAGGTTGCCGAAATCGTTCTTTCTCATGACCCTGTAATCTTCCCTCCATTTCCGGGAAATAGTTTTCATCGTCCTGTTGCTGACCCCGCCAACACGCATCTTCACCATCACATGGGGCAGATATTTGGTTTTGATTTTATATCTGACCAGGTAACGCAGCAACGAATCATAGTCAGCCGCAATTTCAAACGATGGATCAAAAACTCCATATCTGTCGTACAACGCCCTTCTCATATAAAAAGTGGGATGCGGTGGCGACCAGCCCAAATACAGTTTCCACAAATGAAAATTTCCTGATTTGCGGTTTGTAAGTACCTTCTGGATGTTGATCTGATCAACAAACCGGATATCTCCGTAAACAGCATCGACATCAACACATGCCAGCGATTCTACCACCTTTTCAATCACATTTTCATCCGCGAACATATCATCGGAATGTAAGAACCCAACCACTTCCCCTGTTGCCAATCCAATGCCCTTATTGAGCGCGTCATACAATCCTTTATCAGGTTCACTGATCCATTTGCTGACTTTAGAGCCAAACGATTTTATAATTTCAACTGTTTTATCCTCCGACTGTCCGTCCACAATAATATATTCTATGTCGGGATGTGTCTGTGACAAAACCGAATGAATGGTATCCGTCAGGAAATTTTCACTGTTATAACAAACAGTAATAACAGAAACCTTCATGGTAAATGTATTTGTATTTTAAGGTCTTGCATGTCCTGGAAAGTCCTGGTTGCCCGACAATGTTTCAGATTGGTATACATGATATTTCTTTTTATTCTGTTTGATCTCCAATATTACTTTTGAAAAATAAAAAACCAGGAAAGTAACGAGTGCAGCTTTTGTAAGATAGTTGAAAACAGTGGCGAAATCCGTTTCCGCTTTCATCACCTGGAAAAACAGGAAGGGGATCCAGATGATCAGGGTCGGATTGTTCTTTGATAATGCAACAACTTTGACAATCACCCAATTATAGAGTAATGAAATAAGGAAAATGAATACCATTCCACCGAGAGAGCCGAAATTGGCATAACCTTCTCCAACCAATGAAATATCCATACTGGTGGTTTCAGGCAATGGCGTCCCGGTGAATCTTTCGAAATTTGCTCTTCCTCCGGCTTTAACCTTCGACGGGGCAAGGAATCTTGGGAGGAGTGAAGCATAAAGTGCCGTCTGGATGGTTTCACCTCTGACAAATGGTTGTTTTTCAGGCATATAATTCATGATTCGGGCGATGATCCATCCCTGGTTCAACCTGGCGGCACCATTTTCCAGTGGGCCAGCGTTAAACAGTAATGAGGGGGATGACAGCTTCAGCAGGAGGAGCTCTTTATAGATCTGAGAATTTGATTTGGTGCTTTCAGCATACCATGTTGCCATGCGGTACTCCTCTTTGGTTGACTGAACCAACATGATAAGAAAAATACCGACGGAAATGATAGCTACCTTGCCCCACATCGGTATTTTCACCACCATGGCAATGATCAGGAACGACAACATAAACCACTGGATCAACTCACCAAACATTCCCTGGAGGATTGCGGCCGATGTCGCCAGCCCCATAATGCCGGTAAAAGCGAACCATTTGAACTTTGATCCACTGAAAAGTATCATATAAATTCCCACATACTGGAGGTTGGTGAGAAGAAACATCAGGAAAGTCAGGCTTGATGGGAGGCTTTTACTCGTAAATCCGGCAACGAGGCCGATTCCTGCCAGGATATATCCGTGCCAGGGATGTTCAGCGAGATAAACTTTCATCGTATCGATGTCTTCCTGATTTATAATTCGTTCATCTTTCAGGGGAAGATAAAGGCCGAGAACCATAAAATAACAAACCGGCACCACAAAGTTCATATAGACAGACTCAGGAACAGCCATATAATATAGCTCGTCGTAAGGGAGGAAATTATAGGCCATAATAGGTCCGACGACCCATTGCATCACTGACATGAAAGCAATGAGATCGCGGATTTCAATTCGTTTCCCGAGATCCTGGATGAACTTCGTAGCGACACCTGCAAAAAGCGCCATACCCAGACCCGACATGAAATAGAGCTGCGTAAACAGTTCCAGGTATAAAAATACCAGAAGACCGAGAGCCATTAATTGTATGCTGCGATTTGATAAATACATCGGTTCTTATTGAAATTATTCCTGGTTCTCTCCCGTAAAATTTGCTTCATAACTTTTGCAGATTTCCTCGAAAGACCAGGATGCAATACGCTGCCTTGAGACCTGCCCCATTTTTTTTGCTAGCTCCCTCGAAATGGTCATTTTTTTCAGCAATTCAACACATTCATCAATATTGCCTGAGGCCATGATATACCCATTTTCACCTGGGTTAACCAGGTCGATCGCACATCCTGATTTATCGCTTACCAACACTGCTTTTCCACATGACATGGCTTCATTTACCACCAGTCCCCAGGTTTCACCCGGCCCCTGCGAAGGTAGCGCAAGAATGTCGGACAGGTAGTATGTTACAGGCATCCTGCTTTGGTTCTGAAAGGGAAGAAAATGAAAATTGTTATTCCCGCCTGCCATGGTCTTCATCTGGTTCTCAAGCATTCCGTTCCCGACAAAAATAAAATGAACGGCCGGGTTATTCAAAATCAACCCTGCCTGGATCAATAGTAACGGATTTTTTTTTGGTTCAAATTTTCCGACAAATAAAACGGCAATATCGTCAGGGCCAATTCCGAGTTCTTCCCTCCACTTTTCAGCATCCCGCTGCTTTTCGCCCGTTTGATTGCCAAACCGCTGATTATCGATTGCATGAGGGGCAAAGAAAAGGTGGTTGACACGAAATCCATGTTTGAGATAATATTGCCGGTTGTTTTCACCAACAAAGAATGCATAATCCGCTTTTCGGTAAATAAATCGAAGGAACACCCGACGCAAAGTCTTCTTAATTCCCCCTGTTTCATCGAGCAATGTGGAATCTCCCCTGAACCATACCGGTATTTTCCCTTTGAAATATTTCATGGCATGATAGTGGGCATGATAGGCCCATCCATAAACCAATAAAGCTTCTGCGCCCCAATCTGTGATCATGCTGTTCAATGCAGGGCATACAATTCCCCTAAAGGAGCCCGGACCAGGGATTTTAGATACATTTTCAGCAAATGCGTATTCATAACCATCAAGCAACGGGATATCCCACTGGATTATTTTCCCAAAATCTTTGTCAAAGAGCGTCTCCCTGCTTTGGCTCCATGTATAAAAAACTTTTATTTCGAGCAGTTCCGACCTGGAGAGCATCGCAAAAAGAGGCGCATTGTATTGGATTGGGTGAGAACTGATAATGGCAAGTTTTTTCTTCATGAGATTAATATTTTATTGAAAAAATCAACTTGCTTTTGGGTAGCTTCCCTGGCCGAATAGGGTTCGAATTCACTCCAGTCGATATCTGGCACGAAAGGTATTCGCTGCAGGTATTGCTGCATGACGGTAAAGACCTTTTCCCCAAGTATATCTGCCTTGTCGTCGTTATTGAATGTAGCACAAACACCCGCCCTTGTTTTTCTCAGGATATCCACCACGGTGCTGTTTTGATTGAAGACAGCGATCAGGGGGCGGTTGGCAAGGATGTAGGGGTAGAGTTTCGAAGCTGTATAATTGGTGTCCGTCGAGCCCGGAATTACCAGGATATCTGCGTCTTTTAACACCTTTAATGCAGAGAAATAGGGGAGCCGGTCGGTAATTTCAACTACATGATCGCCCACTCCATATTTTACAGCAACAGGTTCGATGGTCTTTTGTCCCTGCCCATCGGCGGCATAACTGGTTCCAACAAAGTACATCTTCACCCTTGAAAAAAGAACGGGATCACGCTCAAGGCCCATTTTTAATGCTGCAAAAATACCGGTTACAGCCAGGCCCATGTCATGGCCTCCACGGCCGATATAAGCGAAATTAATGGTTTCGTCACCTGGAGTAAACAGAGAATTCGCAACCTGCCTTTTATCCAGTACTTCAAAATCAATGGCTGCCCCGCCAAATGGAATGACAGTGCACATGTCCGGAGTGATATTCGGATATCGTTCCATCAAAGTTTTAGGGTATCCCGGGGACACGGATACAATGCCATCAACCTTTTTCATGGTGAACGCTTCCATAAACTTATCCATGTTGTAGGCAAACAGGAATTTGGGAGGGCGTTCATGTTTCGGTTTATCAAGATAGAAATCATTTCTCCATGGATCCTGCATGTCGATGATGAATGGAATTCCGAATCTTCTTTTCCAGTAGCGGCCCAGCAACATAACGGGAAATGCAGTGGTTGAAAAATAGACCAGGTCAAACCGGCACTTTTTGATAAGTGCATTACAGGTTTTCAGGTAAAACCAAAGTGAACGGTACCCCAGGTTCCCCAGTCCTATTTTTCGCGTGAATTTTGGATTGAAGGCCCTGATCCGAATCACATGTGCATTGGCCGGGATCGTTTCAAGTAAAAGCGGATCTTCGCTCATTTCAACAAATCCGGGTTCCACGGCCACCACGGTCGGTTCCCATCCCATTTCGGTGAAATAGGTCAGACTTTGTCTCACCCGGTGCATATCGGCCGCATTGATGGGAGGGAAGTTGGGCGAAATTATAAGTACTTTTCTCATCATCCTGGCGAATTTATAGCATCCTTAATCCAGCCTGCCAGCCATTCTTCCTGTCTTTCCCAGCAAAATTTATCCCGGGCAGCATCCAGGGCTGCTTTTTTAGCTTCCGCAAGTTGTGCACGGTCAGATAACAGTTTATTTAAAAGGGAGGACAATCCCACACGATCTTTGTTTTTGAACATGAATACAGCACCAGGGGCCTCCGCTGCTACTTCCTGCTGCCCCAGGGTGTCGGTGGCGACCACAGCGATTCCCGCCTGGAGATATTGTAATATCTTATTCGTTATCGTAAGGTTTCGGCTGTCGGGAACATATTCTTCTGTTGCCAGTCCGATGTCGTGTTCAGCGATCCGCGATAAAAGTTCGTTGTGAGGAACCAGCGGATGAAAGAAAAGCCGATGCCCCCTGTTTTCCGGAAAACGGTGTATCAGTTCCTGCTTAAAATTCTGAAATAAATTCCCCCGTAAATGGAATTCAAGAGGGATCTCAACAGTCTGCAGACTTTCAAGAAGAAATTCTATTCCCCGCCCTGGGCCAATGGTTTGGGAATACCAGTGAATCGAAGGGAATGCAGGATCAACGCGGTCTTTCACCTGGTTGTCCATCTGTTTCCGGTCACTGAACGGAAATACGTTTTGTAAAACCTTCGGCGGATTTGTGCTGGCAAAGTCACCCAATGCACGTGACAACGCATGCGATGTGGTATAGGATAAAATTCCCCGCTGCAAAGCCATTCTCTCATAGCGTTCAAGAAGCCGGATGGGCCGGAAGCGGTTAGCTTCCGGCAGCAGGTCGTGAGAATACCAGTCCTCAAAATCAAATGCCACCTTAAATCCCCGTTGAATCAGTTTGCAGCCGATCACAGTGCTTATTTCCTGATGACAGGTATAAAGATCAGCCTTTTCACGAACGGCGGCGCGAAGGTTCCTGTGATAGTCATAGCCTAGGGCATAAATGTTGTCCAGTCCAAATCGCGCAATAACCTCACCAGCGCCTCTTCTCACCAATCGTTCTTTAAGTCGGTACCATTCAGCAGCCTGTGATGGCATCATATTCACCACCCCTTTCAGGGTAACACCTGACCCTGCGATGAGCTGCTGATCCTCTTCAAGCATATCAGGATAGGTAAAAGTCGTGAGGATGGTTACTTCGAACCCGGCTTTGGAAAGGGCCATAGATTCCTTGACTACCCTTGGATTACGGCATAGGTGACTTTGCGTTAGGATGCATATCTTTTTCTTCATGGCAACCCTAGTTTTTCATCAAAGTATGAATCCTCTTTCTCAGCAATTTTGCCACTTTCCACCCAAAAAAGCGCTTTGCCAATTCAATCATCTGACCGCCAAGGACGGGGATATCCGGCTTTTTACCGGTTTTACGTACCTCGGCTTCACACTCAGCCACGAGAGCCGGAAATTGGGGATACGCATTGATCGCAATTTCCTGGTAGAGGGTTGACATAGCCAGCAAATATCGGTCTGACCTGGTCAGTTTGCCAAGATACTGAGCTTTCAGGTTCAGGGCAAGGAGAGCGCTCCTGAGGTTTTCAATCTTATTGGCTTTGGCCGAGATATTTCCTCCCAGGGTAAACCGCCTGTAATAATTGATACCGCCGGTCGTACGTATCCCTTTAGAGGCAAGAACCGCACGGGCAAAATATTCCCCATCCTGATCAAGGAGCAGCTTCTCGTTCCATGGGCCAATGGTATCTGTAAGGGTACTGGGAGTCAGCCAGGCACTGGTTTGAACCATCCATCGTTCGCCATCTCCGCCATAGAGTCTGATCAAAAAATCAGCAGGGTCGTCCGTATCGTGAATCCAGAATGACTCTTCTCTTGGGTCCATTTTCATGTAATCCTCACCGTTCATGAAATGGACTGTAGGGCTGACACCAAGGTAACCTGGGTTTTTCTCCAGTATTTCAACCTGTTTTTCTATTTTGTCCTGGCTCAGGACATCATCGGCATCGAGAAACTGGATATATTTGCCCTTGCTTAATGAAAGGCCTTTGTTCCTTGCCACACAGGCTCCACTGTTTTTTTGTTCAAGGACTATCAGATGGTCCGACTGATAGGTTCGGGCGATTGCGACTGTGTCATCCTTCGACCCATCGTCGATAACGAAAATTTCCAGGGATAACCAGGTCTGGTTAATAACGGAATCAAGTGTCTCACGAATGTATTTGCCGGCGTTGAAGGCAGGAATGATAACTGAAACGAGCGGCAAGTGATCCTCCATTATTTCTATTTTTTTATCAATGGTTTTGCCGGGATTCCCCCAACGATATCACCGGCAGCAACACTTTTTGTCACAACTGATCCTGCCGCAACAATGGCCCGGCGTCCGATAGTCACCCCCGGCAGAAGTGTGACCCTGGCCCCAACCCAGGCTCCGTCTTCGATGATAACCTTGCCGGTGTGAACGCCACCTTTCCAGGCGGCAAAGGTGTCGGAGTGGTAATCGTGATCATGGGTATAAACAATGTCAAACGGGCCCAGTGCAACCTGGTCGCCAATAATTACATCATCGCTGGTATCTATGATGGTGTTATCACCGATATTTGATCCCTGACCCATGATAAATTTTCCATCAAAACCAGGTTCCCTTGGAAAGATATTGCAATAACTTGATACGGAACTCCCATTGCCCATTTCAACCCCTTTGCCATTGCGTAAAACAGCATGCGTTAAAACCGAACATTTTTCTCCCAGTCGGATAACCGTATCTTTCCCGGCATGAATGTTTGCATCCTGGTGAATCCGTGAATCCTTTCCAATAATTACCTGACTTCCTTGTGAAAGACCAATGGTTGTGCGCTTCATTAGTTCAGCTCCCTGGCCCAGGGTCAGCAGTCCATTGCCTTCAATGATCACCGGGAAATGTATTTTTACACCTGGTCCCAGTGTTGCCTGCGCCAACCGCAGATTCCAGTAAAAAAAACGACTAAGGCGGTTTCCCAGGAATTTGAAATAAAGAAGTTTTATTTTGATCAGGTTGATAAAGGTCTTCATGGTATTAAAATTTTGGCTCCTTCCGTGCTAACATTAGTAACTGTATGTAGGAAAATGGTGTTTGCTTTCTGAGTTCCTGCATTATTTTCCTGGAATGGTTTTTCCCGACACCCAATATATATCTGGCCTGGTTCCAGTGCAACTTTTTCAAGGCTTTCCGGCGGTCATCCGCTGATAAAGGGCACTCTTTGCGGCTGATCATCTCTTCGGCACATTGAAGATATTTGAACGGAATGGTGAAATCGGTCCGGTTGTTCTGCATCTCCTGTTCCTCATGCTCACGATACCATACAATGCCATGGGGCATCAAAACTACGGGATACCGTGCTGCCAGCAAATGCCACATCTCGAAATCACCCAAGTACCGCCGACCCGTAAACCCGCCAACTCTATCGAAAACATCCTTGCGGATGATGGATGATAGTGGTGCTTTATGAAAGAGTTGCTCCTTGAAATAGTGACGTTTATAGGCCTCTTCAGGAGTTAACATAAATGGAAAAATCCTGAATTTATCCTGGGGTAGCGATCCCAAGCCGAACCCGGCTTCAGGAAACTGTTCCATTCCGCTTACCAACACCTCAAGTCCTGTCGGGTAAATCAGGTCATCAGCATCAACATATTTCAGATACTTGCCGGCGGCCAAACTGGCGGCTTTATTCCTGTTAGGGTAATCCCCCAGGTTTTTCTCGTTTAACACGGCTTTTACCCTTGGGTCTTTCTCAGCGTATTCGAGGGCAATGGCCAGACTGCGGTCTTTCGACTGATCATCGACTATGATGAGTTCAAAATTTTCGTAGGTCGAAGCAAGCACGCTTTCTACTGCCTGGGAAAGGTATTTCTCACGGTTGTAAGTTGTCATCAGCACACTCACCAAAGGTTTTTCCGTTTCCATTGTCATTGGTTTTATTTTGTTTTTGCCTGAACTCCCTGGGGCGGATACCCTACAAAATAGGCTTGTGAAGCCTCAACTCCTTTTAATCCTCGGGTTGCAGCAATGGTGGTAAAAATAAGCGCAGCAGACCAGGAGGCAAGAATCAAATTCAGATTATAGAAAATCCATTTTAGTTTTTCCCTGATAGGCATCTGTTTTTTTACCATCCTCCCTAAAATCAGAGGAACGGAGACCAGGGGATTTTTCGGAAACTTGATGTAGTCGTAAAATTTGTAGTTCTGATATTGGATCACGTAGGTCCGTTTAAAGTAAAATTTAAAATTCTGATGGTGGTAATGAAAAACCCTGGCGCGGTAATCGTATACAATCGCATAGCCTTGTGATAGCGCGTCCTTGGCCCAGAGGGTGTCTTCTGAAAACATCAGTTTTTTAAACGGGAGTTTTTCCTTCAGTGATTTCCGGTAAACAGTGGTTACATCATCCCAATTGCAGTATTCATGCTGCTTTTTCCCCGTCAGAGAAGTAAAAGCGGAGGTCTCTTTAAACTGTATAAGCCTCGGTTCCGCCGGGCTTACCGGTGAAAACCATTGCAGGGGATTCTTATCCGAATCAGAGCCCACGATCTGCTGACCACATACACCGGCTACTTCAGGATTGCTGAAATGACTGAGCATAATCTCGATCCAGTCGTCGGAAGCCGGCGTCGCATCCTGGACTGTCATCACAACAAATGTTCCTTTTGCCAGATGTACCCCGAGATTGCGGGTCTCTCCATGGTTGAACTCCTTTGGAGGAAGATTGTGAACCCTCACAGGGTATTGTTTCAGCAGGTCGAGCGTGCCATCAGTCGACCCTGAATCGATGATAATAACCTCGAGCTTTTCACGCAGGGTTTGGCGAAAAATGCCATCCAGACAAGATGGCAGGGTATCGATCCCGTTTTTTACAGGAATGACAACTGATATCAATGGCTCATTCATTGGGATTCTTGCCATTTCAATAGGTTTTTATATAGGCATGTTTGCCAATATTACTATCCTGCCGGTAGTGTTGGGTAATATGCCTGGAATACTCTTCGAGGAATGAAACCTTGTTTAGCCTCATAAAATAAAAAAACATGATCAGAAATAGTTTAATGGCTGTTCCTGTTGTAAAGATTCTGTTTTGCAGGCCAAACCTGATCACAGAAAAGCAAATTCCGGTGTTGAGCGCCTTAGCCGCCCCGATGGCAATATTCCCGCCGAGCAAATGCAGATCATTCCTTACCTCAGGATTCATATCCGGCAATAATGATGTCGCATGATTGATAAAAATCTGCTTTCTGCTGATCAGTTTTGCAGGTGAACTGATCTCCCCCTGGCTGATACTCTGCGTTTCATGTTGCCGGTAGAAAACATCAGGAGGAAGATGATAAAACTTCTTTCCTTTTAATCCCGATATCAGCGCTTTAAGGTGAAAGTCAACATCCTGCCAACAGGCGAGGCCTTCTGTGAATCCACCGATTGTCAAAACTGCCTCTTTTTTCCAAATCGGTCCGGAAGTTTGCCATGGGGCATCAAGAATCAGGAAACGATGAAGATCGGACTTGCCATTGTCGATGTTCCATAATGTTGATGCATCACCGGGACTGTTACGAAACATCAGAATCGGGAAAACCCAGAAGTCGAAAATGGGTTCGTGGATGATCGCATTGGCACGCTGCGACAAGGCTTTAGGCGCAAGCAAGTCATCTGAATCGAGAAAGATCAGGAAGTCTCCTTTTGCGAGGGAAATTCCAATATTCCGGCTGGTAGGAGCTCCGGATGGGTTGCGGTCTCTTTTAAAAAAGGTGATGCGTGAATCCTTTACCGAAAACGTGCCGGCAATCTGTTCACTGCTGTCGGTTGAACCGTCATCTACCACGATTGCTTCCCAGTTCTGATAGTCCTGCCTGACCAGCGATTCAAGGGTTTCCTCCAACAAATCCCCTCTGTTGAAGTTTGGTATGATCACTGATATTTTAGGACTTTCGGGATTCATGAGGATTGTGTCAGGTAGGATTGCTTTTTGATCTGAAAACTGATTTTAAAGCCACACCGCTTTTTACAAAAGGGTCACCTAATAAAGGAAATAGCAGCATTTTCCATGTTCGGCCATCTTTCCAGCCATCATGTAACATCTCTCCCCCGATCTTTTTGATCTGCGGCCAATCTTTTGCATCTACCATCAAACCATACAAATACCGGAGGTCCTCACGGAAATGCCTGCCACTCACAGCCATAGAGGTTTGTTTTTCATGGACAGCAACAGGTGGTGGCGGAACAGGTTCCCCTCTCATGATCGGATCGGATCCGGTTTCACGCCGCTGAAGTGAGTAATCGATCAATAATTGCCGAAAATGTTGAATCTTGCCGGCATGACGCTGTGTAGCTGATGCACCATGCAATCGCATAAAATAATTACACTGATTCAATACAGCAATCTTATAATTTTCCAATAGTCTTAACCATAGGTCGTTGTCTTCTGAGACGGTGAATTCAGTCCGGTATTTTCCCAGCCTGATCACCTCTTCCCTGCGGAAACAAGCAGTCCCATGTACTACCGGACTCGATCTGTGAATATTAAAATGGGTGAAATCGAGATCTACCATGGCACGGCCCCTGAAAAAATTATTGTTGGGGACCCTGTATTTCCATGCTATTTTTCCACTGGCGGTCATAAAAGCTTCCTGGTTGCATACCATAACATATTCGGGATGGCTTTCAAGGAAATCAACCTGGATCTGAAAGGAATCGGGGGTTGAGATATCGTCAGCGTCATGCCTTCTCACATATTTTCCACGGGCAATATCGAGCCCATTGTTAAGGGATCTGGCCACGCCCTGGTTTTTTTGAGTTATCGCAACGATCCGGGGATCATGGTATTCCTTAATGATCGTTTCCGAATCATCGGTTGACCCGTCATTGACAATAATCAACTCGAAATCAGAGAAGGTCTGGGCTAAAATACCATCAATGGCTGGCCGGAGGTAATCCCTTCCATTGTATACCGGCATCAGAACGCTCAATGTTGGGAGGGGTTCCATGTTGATCATTTATTTAAAACTCCACGTAGACTGCAACACGGTTTTCGCCCTTTTATCAAATGGATAAGGTCGCTGGATAAACTTATCTCCCTGCTTAATCGTAAACCGAATGCAGTTTTCGATATAATCAAAAGTGCCATAAGAGTTGCCCAGCCATAAAGAAATATAATAAGTTCCCGGTGAGAAACAGATATTGCGTACCATTACTGCAACGGTGGTGATATTGCCTTTTGAAATATTTTTTATCTCGAAACAATCATCCGCGTTATTGATATGACCGATGAATTCATTGGAATCGTTCCTGATATCCAGCGTCATGTCGCAAAAATCGATCTTATCATTGGCTTTGGAAGTAGCGGTAACCATGAAATCATCCCCGAGGAATACCTCGTCAACCGTTTTACCATTCATATTGGTCATCTTGTATTCTAAAAACTCAATGACCCGTGTGCCGCTTCTTCGCAATTCATTCTCGTCAACTGACATCTGTTTGTATGCAGAGGTGATATCGTGTACCTTTCCTTCCATCGTCAGCATTCCGTTTTGCATCAAGATCCCTTGTGTGCATAATTGTTCGACAGCAGTAAGGTTATGACTGACAAACAAAACGGTCCGGCCACTCCGCGAAACTGACTGCATTTTCCCAATGGCTTTTTTTTGGAATTCAGCGTCACCGACTGCCAGAACCTCATCAACAATAAGGATCTCCGGTTCGAGATGAGCGGCAACCGCAAAGGCCAGGCGAACATACATTCCAGATGAGTAACGCTTTACAGGGGTGTCTACATATTTTTTTACACCTGAGAAGTCAACGATTTCATCGAATTTAGAGCTGATTTCCTTTTTTGTCATGCCAAGTATGGCACCGTTCAGGTATATGTTCTCCTTTCCCGTAAGCTCCGGATGAAACCCGGTACCCACCTCAAGTAAACTGGCAATACGGCCTTTGATTTTAATTTCTCCGATTGTAGGGGAGGTAACGCGCGACATTAGCTTGAGAAGCGTTGATTTCCCTGCGCCGTTCTTGCCGACAATACCCAGAACTTCACCGTCGCAGATTTCAAGATTTACATTTTGCAATGCCCAAACGTACCTGCCATCCACAGCATCAAGCCGGTTTGATACTCCCACTTTCATGGTGGGATCATCCTTACCAAGCGCCTTTGCAAAAAAACGATTCAAGTCGTGGCTTAACGTCCCGGTTCCGACATTTCCCAGCCTGTATTGCTTTGAAACGTTTTCGATTTTAATGACAACATTTGACATTTTATAGAGTTTTTGCTAAATGATAAAATGTTTTACGATCCACCTTTATACTGTGTCCATGAAGGTCTTTTCTACTTTGTTAAAGATAATTATCCCGATGGCCAGCAATACAATGGTGAAACAAAAACTATAAAGCAGATGAAAATAGTTTATCTGACCTACTCCGAGCAAGGCCGTTTTAAATGTTTCCACAACCGGCGTCATTGGATTCGCAATGACCAGAAGCTGGTATTTTTCAGGAATTTCCGATAGGGGATAGATAATTGGGGTGGCATACATCCAAAGGCTTACACCAAAAGTCACCAGATGCGTGAGATCACGGTATTTGGTAGTCAGGGAAGATATAATGATACCGAATCCCAGGCCGAGGCCGGCCATCAGAAGAACTAAAAATGGAATCCACAGAACCAAAAGATTAGGACTCACATCTGAACCATTGATCATGAAATAGGCGAGGAAGAGGCATAAGAAAACAAACTGAATAAGAAAGCTAACCAGATTTGAGATCACAACCGAAATGGGGAGTGCCAGCCTTGGAAAATATACTTTACCGAAAATGGAGGCATTTTTGATAAAAGTCTGGGAAGTGTCATTCAGGCAGGTTGAAAAATAGGTCCAGCCGACTATGCCCGACATGTAGAAAAGCATTTTGGGAATACCGCTCGTCGAAATCCCGGCAATGTTGCCAAAAATGATCGTAAACATGATGGTTGTAAGCAACGGCTGAATGATGAACCACAGAGGACCCAGGATCGTTTGTTTGAATTTCGAAACGAAATCCCGCTTAACAAACAACATGATCAGGTCGCGGTATTGCCAAAGTTCATGAAGGTTGATATCCAGCAGATTGCGTTTTGGGCGAAGTATCATTGTCCATTCATCAGGCAGGATGTTGGATTGCAAATCGGTATTGAGTGTATTCATGTTTTGTTCCTCAAATTAATATCATGCATACTTTTTGATAAAATCGCTATAGGTACTGGTAATTCCTTCACGCAAGGTGATTTGCGGGGTAAAACCCAGGGCGGTAAGTTTGGTGACATCCAACAATTTCCGGGCAGTTCCATCGGGTTTTGAATGGTCGAAGATCAATTCGCCCTGAAAACCGACAACTTCCTTTACAAGAAAGGCCAGTTCTTTGATAGATATGTCTTTCCCCCAGCCTACATTAAAAAAATCATTCCCGACATAGGTTTTCATAAGGAAAACCACAGCTGCAGCCAGATCATCAACATGCATGAATTCACGCAAGGGGGAACCGGTACCCCAGATATCCACATGTGAAGCATTCGATACTTTGGCTTCATGAAATTTTCTGAGCAGCGCAGGTAACACATGAGAATTCTGCAGATCATAGTTGTCGTTTGGCCCGTACAGATTGGTTGGCATGGCTGAGATGTACTTCGTGCCATACTGCAGGTTGTAGTTTTCGCACATCTTCAGGCCGGCAATTTTCGCAATGGCGTAAGGCTCGTTGGTATACTCCAATGCGCTGGTAAGCAGATGCTCCTCCTTAATCGGCTGGGGGGCATTCTTGGGATAAATGCATGAACTGCCCAGGTACAAAAGTTTTTTAACCTGGGTCAGGTAGGCCGTATGAATGACATTATTCTGAATCTGCAGGTTTTCATACAGAAACTGTGCCCGGTAGGTGTTATTTGCAACGATACCACCGACTTTTGCAGCAGCATAAAACACATAATCAGGCTTTTCCTCGGTAAATAGAAAACTGCATGCGTTGTGATCCAGGAGATCAACACGACGGTAACTGACAGATTCCAACTTTTCCGGTACATTCCGGTTATAGGTTCCGACGATATTATTATATCCCTGTTTGAGCAGGTTTCGGAGGATTGCACTTCCCACCATCCCTGCAGAACCGGCTATCAGGATTTTGTCTGTTTTATTCATAATAATTTTTTATAGCATAACCACCCTCTTTCAGATATCTGTCCTTTTTCATCAAATGCAGATCTCCAGCCACCATGTCCTTTACCAGCGATTGCAGATCATGTTCGGGAACCCATCCAAGTTTTTCCTTTGCCTTGGTCGGATCACCGATCAGCAGCTCCACCTCCGTTGGTCTGAAATACCGGGGATCAACGGCAACAACCACCTTCCCTGGCTTCAACTGAAACTCGGGATTCGTGCACTCTTTTACGATGCCTGTTTCATTTACACCTTCACCTTCAAAGTCAACAATGATACCCAATTCCCTGAAGGCCATGCGGACAAAGTCGCGCACTTCGGTGGTCACCCCTGTTGCGATCACAAAATCGTCGGGGGTATCCTGCTGTAAAATGAGATACATCGCCTTCACGAAATCTTTTGCATGGCCCCAGTCACGTTTAGCCGACAGATTACCAAGGTGAACGGCATCCTGAAGCCCCAGGGCAATTTTTGCCACGGCCCTGGTAATTTTACGGGTAACAAAGGTTTCGCCCCTGATCGGTGATTCATGATTGAACAGAATCCCGTTGCACGCAAACATGTTGTAAGCTTCTCGGAAGTTTACCACGATCCAGTATGCATAAAGTTTGGCAACGGCATAGGGAGACCGGGGATAAAAGGGGGTTTTTTCCGATTGCGGGATCTCCTGTACCTTTCCGTATAATTCGCTTGTTGAGGCCTGGTAGAATTTTGTTTTTTCCGTCATTTTCAACAAACGGATGGCTTCAAGCAGACGCAACGTGCCTACAGCATCGGCATTGGCCGTATATTCAGCAGTGTCAAAACTAACTGCAACATGCGACATCGCCGCAATGTTATAAATCTCATCGGGCTGGGTTTCCTGAACGATTCTGATAAGATTGGTGGAATCGGTCATGTCGCCGTAATGAAGAAAGAAATTCTTGTTGCTGACAAAAGGATCCTGGTAGAGGTGGTCAATACGGTCGGTATTGAAGAGTGAAGATCTGCGTTTGAGACCATGTACAATATATCCAAGTTTTAGCAGATATTCAGACAGGTAGGCTCCGTCCTGGCCTGTCACCCCCGTAATCAATGCGACTTTACTCATGGTGTTTTCTTTTAAGTGGGATAATTATTCTGGATATTAAAATTTCCTGATCATTTCAATAATAGACTTCCTGGCACGGACATATAATCTTGGAATCATAAATCTTCGTTCGGACTCTTCATCGTTATAATGGATGTCGCGAATTTTTATTTTTTGCCTAACATCGGTAAATACAATAGAGACCCTTTTCATTTTATTTTCAACGGCTTCACTGATCGCTTTGGTGAATTGTTTTTTTGTTGAATGGTTTTGCCTGACCACAAACAGCGTCACGTCAGAAAAACGATTCAGCAGGAACGCATCGCCGACCAAACCAATGGGAGGTGTGTCCATGATGATGTATTCGTACTTTTGACGAAGTTCAGTAAAAAGTTGCCTGGTCTTCTCCGATTCTATCAACTCATCTGGATTCGGTGGAATCGGTCCGGAAAGCAGAATATCAAGGTTTTTCGTGTAGGTCTTTTGAATTACCGCATCAATCGATATCTCGTTTATCAGGTAATTGGTCACGCCCTCATTCCGGGTTAGGTTGAACATCTCCGCGATTTTCGGACGCTGCAGGTCAAATCCCAGCAGGAGCGTGTGTTTTCCAGCAAGTGCATAGATAGATGCAAGATTCACAGCAACAAAGGTTTTTCCCTCTTCGATGATAGAAGAGGTGACAGTTATGACCTGCTCACCTTTCTGAGGATCAAGGTTGAGTTTAATTTTAATAATGCGCAGGATTTCTGTGAAGAATGAATTGGCATTGAGCAGTAATTTTCCGGTTCGTTTATCTGTATTCCGGATCAATGTTCCTATAATCGGAATATTTGTTATTCCTTCGATATCATCCTGCGACATGATCCTGTTGTTAAATAAAACTACCAGGAAAAGGAAAACGGCCGGGATGAGCAATGCCCAAATGAATGCGTTAATAAAGGCCGTTTTTGGGCTGGCTGAAACGATCGCTATCCCTGTATCCCCGGCATAGTCAACAATTTCATGGTCTGGTGTATTGGCCGCACGCTGAATTTCAACCTCTGATTTCCTTTTGAGTAAAAAATCATAGAGATTATTGAAAACATTGTACTTCCTTTCGATTGTAAGGTATTCCCGTTCAATTCCGGGCAGAGTGGCAAATTCAGCATCTTTGGTCATCAAACGCTTATCGACATCCTCAATTTTAATATTCGTTGTTTGAATGATGCTCCGCATATTTTCAAGCAGTGCATCTTTCATGTTGATGATTTGTTCCTCAAGGGTTTGAATGTAAGGATTCTGACGAGATGAATTTGCGATCAGATCCTCTTTTTCAAGGGTAACAGTCGATAACTTTAAAACAAGGTCGGAAAAAAGTGGCAGGCTGAGCCCGACCGTTGATGGCATCATGATATCTTCAAATGAGCTATGTGTTTGGATATAATCAAGAAGGTACTCGTAGTATTTAAGATCGGCGATCAGATTGGCCCGGTTTTTCGACTCACTGTTCATGTCGCTGAGTAAGGCGGCTGATTTGGCCGAAAGCTGCATAAACTTATTGGCCTTCCTGAACTCTTCCAGTCGTTGTTCAGCCGAATCAAGGTCCATGCCCATCTGCATTAATTGGCTGTTGATAAATTCAATGGTACTGGTAAGAATCCTGTTTTTCTTTTCAAGATTCGAGGTTAAAAACATTCTGGTCAATTCATTGAGGTAATCTTTTTCCTTTTCCTTGTTGGGCCCGGAAGATGAGATATTGATTACCGATGCAGATTTTTCGGCGGTGATGTTGGTTTTGTTCCTGTATTCCGATGTAATCTGGTTTATGTCGTTGACAATGAAACCGTAAACCTGGTTGGAATAATCCGCTGGATGTATGCTATCTTTTAACTGGATGGAGAATGAATAATCATTGTTCTCAATTTGCTCATTGAAACGGTACGTTTTTGGGTTTTTAAAAACAGCCACATTCTCAGACCAGATTTGAAATTTGTCCTGTCCAATGAATTTTAAATCAAGCCTTTCTGACTTAACCTGTTTGTGATTTGGTTTTAGATTTACAACGAAGGGTGCCCGTTTGTAAATCTCTTCCCAAATATACTTTCCCTTGGCAAAGTAGGAAACTGTGAAATCAAGGTTTTCAATTATCCGCCTGATCTGTGCAAAGGATTTCAAAATAGAAATCTGATTGTCGATAAGTTTTGAATTAAGAAAAAGAGGGTCGGCTGAAATGGACCCACGCTGGTCAAGTACTGATTTGTTGCTCTTATCTTCAATCAAAACCGATGTTGACAAGCTGTAGATCGGGATGACATATCTGTTTTGGACCATGGCAAACAGGCAGGCAATACCAATGGCAACAGCAAATAAATACCAGTTTCTAACGTATTTATTTAATACTCTTTTGAAATCAATCCCGCCTGTAATACTTGAACTGACTTTGCCCACTGCTTATAATTTAGTTAAGGTCACTAACAATACTGCGAATGTTACAAGGGTTGTCAATACAGATAAGGAAAAGGTAGGTGTAATACCTATTGCTTTTGCTTTCATGGGCTCTGCATATATAATATCGTTTGGATAAACATAGAACATGTTTTTCGCGATTTGATTCCCGCTTCGGGTGTCAATTAAGTACATTTTTCTCACGCCAAATTCAGTTCGCAAGACTTTAATTTTATTTCGTTTGGCATAATCTGTTAACCCACCAGCTAAAGAAATTGCCTCATATATTGATAGCTTGTTTCGTGTCATGTTATAGGTTCCTTGCTTTGCAAACTCCCCAAGCATGTAAATGGTGTTATTGATCAGGGTTAATTCTATCCTGCAGCGCCCAACAATTTTGGAAACATATACTTTCACTGTATCTCTTGCCTGCCACATGGTTAGCCCTCCAAGAGGAATGATGCCGACATAGGGAAAATAAATGGTTCCATTATCATACACATGGTACCCGACAAGCGCCTGGTTTTCACTGTTCAGGTAATTGATCCCAGCGACC
Organism: uncultured Bacteroidales bacterium; assembly: GCA_903945175.1. Taxonomy (GTDB): domain Bacteria; phylum Bacteroidota; class Bacteroidia; order Bacteroidales; family FEN-979; genus CAIVAT01. The sequence continues at coordinate 27,052 of CAJAUM010000076.1, forward strand.
GGTTCAACAAACTGAGTTATTGGTTTTTCGACGGAGGTAATGCTGATATACAGATAATCGTTTGCCTGGATGCGATAAATGGTGTCCTCGAATTGTTTCCCTTCAAAAGTTTTGGCATAGGTGCTGTCGATCAATTTATCATACTGCATCAAAAGCAAATTTTTTTGAGGAATGCAGGATGTTAAAAAAGTAAAGGCAATAAAAAGGAGGAAGATGAAAAACCTGTATGTAAAAATAAATCTTGATGAAGTTAATATCATAATGCACTTTTATTATTCAGCGAAACAAACTTACATAATAATTGCGATTCATACACGCCACCAGATAAAAATCATCCGGATTTGAAGAGGAAATATTATAAAATGTACGAGACCTGTAGTTTAAAAAAGTATAACCGATGATCATGCCGGCAAGAAAGGAGGTGCGGATCGCCTATTTCATAAAGCGATGAACGAAACGGAGTAAATCGCTTCGGTTGATGGGTTTTACCATATAGCCGCTAAAATTATTTTCAGTAATACGGTCTGTGAAACTTTTGGCTGTAAAAGCAGTTTGGGCAAGGAATGGAACATTCTGATATTCAGGCCATTTTTTTTCCATTTCCGATTTTAATAATATTCCATCCCAGGGTTTCGGCAATCCAATGTCCATGATAACCATATTGAAAATCACCCCCTGGTTGTACAAAATCTCAATGATATTCAGCGCTTCGTTCCCTGAGAAGGCTGTTGAGACTTTAGCAATATTCTCGAAATACAAATTCAGGATAGAAGCATTGAACTTGTCATCTTCCACGATGAGAATATTCAAGGCCCTTTCTCTGATGTTTTGTTCCATTTGCGACTGATCATCCAGCTTATCACTCCCAGGGGCAACCGGCAATCTGACCTTTGCAATTTCTGCCATCTGTTCCCCGGTTGAAAATGTAATTTTCCCGTCAATCAGGTTAAGTGAGTTTAACAATGATTTAATTTCCGGATTTTGCAATAAAACCGGATTATTAATATCATATTGGTTTTTCGTGTTCTCACGTTTGATGAAATTTATAACTCCCTGCGGAATGTCCTGACCGAGGTTATCAATGACAATCGACGCTTGTTCCCGGGTTGTCTCAAAAGCAATTTCCACGAAAACAATTTCGTTCCTGGTATATTGTATGGCTTTTGACAGAAGGAACTTTAAAATGTCGAGCAAAAGGTACTCATCAGTAAATACTGATATTTCTTCATTCTGCCTGATCTGGATTTGCATGTTATGTTGCCGGGCAACCGGATCAAGCAATATCTGGGCCTTTTGAATAATTGGAGCAATGAGGCATGGTGTGCGTATAACTTCATAGGAATCCGTTCCCCCAATGCTCATTTTATTCAGGATCGATTTCAGTTGATTTCCACTTTTTATGATGGATTCAACATTAACAAGCAGTTTTTTATCTTTCAGCACAACAGGCTCTTTAACCAGAAGCGCGCTAAAACCTAGCATGTTGTTCAGAATATTCCTCACCTGATGCTCAAAATCAACTGTCCAGCTGCTTTTAATATCCCCAGAATAAGCAGGCTGGGTTATTGAAAGAAGCTCATCCTGTGGTCGGTCTTTCGCTTTCTGGGCAGCAGGTGCAATTTCATTTTCCTCAACTTTAATACATGTACCAAGGAATTTTTGTCCTTCGATTTCCTTAAAATCAATTAAAATTGGAATGAGATAGCGCCTTGCATCAATAAGAAACATTCGGGAGGCAAATTCTGTAAATTGCCTTGCATCAAAAGGGTTTTCATGATCCTTTAAAGTCACAAACAAGTCCCTAACATGGTATTCTTTGATCTCCTCTTCTGTATGACCAGTCAATAATTGTGCTTTCATGTTGAGGAGAAAAAGGTCGCCCTCAATATCGGCAAGGAATGTGGCCTCTCTTTTGTTTTCGATCAGTGTTTTATAATAATCTTTATTCGCGAGAGATTTTTTATCGCGTGTCTCTTTATTTCCGAATACTGAACGAATGGCCATAAATTATCAGTTATCCCTAAAGGGCTCTCAGCGTATAACAGTTTATGATTGTTTCCTTATGAATATAGCAACAGCAAAGTTATTGCAGTCAGGGCCACAACCAGGGCAATTATAAGGAAACGGTTCTTGTATTTTTTAATTTTCAAGGTATTTATTGCCATCTCCTGACGTAATTTGAAAGCATCGAGGATCTGTTTCAGCGTTTTTTCCAAATTAGCTATAAGATCGTCGTCTTTGACAATGAAATCAACAGCGCCTTGTTTCAGCAACGAGGTGGCTTCTCCAATATCGGAATTGGAGGTGAGCATGACCACAGGAAGGCTCTTGCTGATCCGCCTGATAAATCGCAGAATCTTTTCACCGTTCATGGCAAAACCAAGTGGACTTTCAATATAATAGTCCAGTAAAATTATATCGGGATCATCGTCCCATGATGAGATCATTTCTTCTCCTGAACGAAAAGAGCGAACAATGTAACCCAGGTTTTGGAGAGAAATTGCAAGGGCTTCAGTAAACATTTCATTATCTTCAACGAGGAAGATAGTCGTGCCATTATTTTTTTCCATCTTTTTCCTCAATATTATCTATCAACAGCCGGTTATCAACTTGCATTCTGAGCGCTTTGTTCTTAAGCCTGCGACCCCGGAACCAAGCCTTTATCAGCTTGTAAAGGGTCAAAAACTCTGAAAAAAGAATAACTTCAAGAATCAATAATGGAATCACCAGCGCAAAGTGCTGAGAACGCAATAAAAAACCTGTTGAGATGAGAACAATGTTCGCGGTATACAGGATTTTTGCAGACCTGGGGTGGTTCAACCCTGTTTGCATGAGCAGGTGATGTATATGGGTTTTATCGGGGCTGAAGGGAGATTTTTTATTAATAACCCTCCCTGCAAAAACCCGGAGGGTATCATATACTGGCAGAAGGAAGATGCTGAATACAATTATCGCTGCCTCACTGTATTGAAAATGAGATGACTGGCCTCTGCTGAAAACCATCGTAATGATACCCGAAGCAGCAAGCAGGTATCCCAGGATCATCGACCCGGTGTCGCCCATAAATATCCTGGCCGGATGCCAGTTGTATTTCAGGAATGCCAGCAATGCCCCACCAGTCGAGGCAGCAATAAAGGCAACTCCCAGTTCACCGGAAAGATAAAAAATGATAAAGAAACCTGTCAGATCAATCAGCGCTAGTCCACCCGCCAGTCCATCAATACCATCAATCAGGTTAAATGCATTAATAATTCCTGCAACAATAAAAATAGTAATACCATACTGTATAATTATAGGTAAATGGTTGATGCCGAAAATTCCAAACATATCTTCAATCAGCAAACCAGCGTGGGCCAGGAATAAGGCAGCTACAACTTGTCCGAGGAATTTAACCTTGGGAGGTAACTCACGAAGATCGTCAACAATTCCGATAATCATGAGGATAACAAAACCGGTGAGCAAGTGAAGCAGAAAATAGTTATTCGCATAGAGAAACCACAAAGGGAATGTGGACAAAGTCCCTGCAACAATTCCAAGTCCGCCGAGCCGGCTAATCGGAACTTTGTGCACTTTTCGTTCATTGGGTTTGTCAACCAGGTTGTACTGGTTTGATAATTTAATTATTACAGGAATTAACACCAAACAAATTATGAAACTTCCTGCAAATGCAGCGATCAAAAAAATTATCTCATTTTCCACGGCTGTCTGGGAGACTATCTGCAATGAATCAGTTAGGATCATAAACCAAATTTATAAGGTTTATATTTGGCGATTTACCCATTCGGGGGGCATGAATTGTTTGAATTTTGATGCATTTTTATTAAATAGCGCAGCGAAGGAAATCAATCCATTGATATGCATGGCGCGAATATCTTCGAGACTTTTTCTGATCACATTTTTGATGCTTTTATTGCTTTCTCCTCCAAGACGCATGCGGATGAGGATCAAAGGTATATAAAAAGTGGTAACTCTGAAGCGGACAAGGAAACGGAGTATTGATTCATAATCTGCCGCTATCCTGAAAGTAGTGTTGAACCCGCCATATTTTACATACACCTCTCTCTTTACATAAAAAGTAGGGTGGGGGGGCATCCAGCCGGTAAGGGCACGTGCTCGGGAAAATTTCCGGGAACGCCAGAAACGGATAATTTTATCTGTATCATTCTGATCAACATATACCAAATCACCATATACCGAATCCACCTTGAATTTGGTAAAGGCTTCAGCGATCATTTTAATTGTTTCAGTTGAAGCAAAAATATCATCAGAATGTAAAAAGCCTACCACATCGCCTGTAGCAAGGCTGATCCCTTTATTCAAAGCATCATAAAGCCCATTATCCTTTTCGGAAACAAAAGTTGAAATGCGATCACCATATGACCTGATGATATCACAAGTGCTGTCTTTTGATTTTCCATCAACAACTACATATTCAATGTCAGTGTAGGACTGGCTTAAAACCGATTCGATCGTATCGCGAAGGGTTTTCTCGCTGTTATAGGTGATGGTGATAATCGATATTTTCATGAATCACGGGTAATTGAGAATTGGTACGCAAGTTAACAGAAAACCATGAGATTCTTTTATTTTATGATTCAAATACTCGGTCCTTAACCTTAACTGCAGGATTTCCCTGGTATATGCTGAATGGTTCAAGATCGCGGGTAGCAACTGAATTTACCGCCAGAACCGAATGAGATTTGCATGTTATCCCCGGACAAACAATACTAAAGGCACCGATCCATGCCCCATCTTCCAGCGTAATTTCCCCGGTAATAAGGTCAAACGTGCTTTTTTTAAAATTATGATTCCCGCATAGCAACATGGCTCCTTGAGAAATACAACAATTATTACCAATAACCACATTGGCCAGATTATCGATCCATGAATTCTCACCGATCCAGGTGTAATCACCTACAATCAAACGCCAGGGGTATTTTATGTTTACACATGGTTTGATGTTGACTCCTTTCCCGACTTTTGCTCCGAAAGCCCTGAGCAACAAACACTTAAGGGCGCTTGATGGGATCATTCCGGATTTGAAGAAAAATATGTTCACATAATACCAACTCAATCGCTTCAAAACACTACCCCCTGGTTTGTATTGATTATTGTCATAACGGGAGATTTCTGTTATCATAGTTTACAGATTGAAAAGATGAATGTTTTCTGCAAGCATTTCAGGATTTGCAATATACGATTTGGCATATGAAAATGCATTGCCGGAATAGGTTGCGAATGCATCTTGGTCGAGCGAAGCAAAATACTCAATCGCTTCTTTAAACCGGTCAGGGTTTTCAAGGGGAATATCCATACCTGTCCCAAAACTCTCAAGATTCCTCCATGGTGTGCGGTCGCTGATGATAACCGGGCACCCGGCCATGAAACTTTCTAAAATCGTGTGTCCGAAGTTTTCACCTGTTGTGGGTAAAAGCATCACATCATTCCCCTGTAGTTCTTCAAGAATTTTCTCGCTTGGGATGCTTCCGCGATAAGTAACGGTTAAATTCGCCGGCATGGTTGCGATGATCGCTTTACATTTATTCCAGTATGCCTCATCATTCACGGGCCCGATGATATCATACCGGATTTCATGGTTTCTGCACTGGCTCAGAATTTCAAGCGCATATAACTGGTTTTTTTCAGGCGAAATACGGGCAACGGTTACCATGGTTAATTTGCCTGCGGTTTTCAGCTTGCGAACGGGAGCTTCTGAAACTTTCCGGGGTAATTCACGGGCTTCGGCAATTTTGATGTTTTCTCCAATGTGTGCCCTGATATCAGAGGTTTCATGGGCGATAACAGAATGAAACACCGCTCCATGATAAAACCTGGTCAATTTCATCAGGGCTAGAAAATTTTTTTTTCTGGATGATTTCACAGCAAGCGCCCCCTGTCCCAGAACGCCATGTGAAGCAATGATGATGCGTTTATGCCGATGTATTTTGGCTATCACCAACGGTAAAAAAGAAAACCAAAAACCGAAAAGGAGGTGAATATAAACCACATCATATTCCCGCTCCTTCAATAACCGGCTGAACAGTCCAATCCTGAGGTTGGCAGCAGAAACATAGAAGACATTCACATTCGGGGAAATTACGTTCCAACAATCAGGATTTATACCTGTATATGGGATGGATTCAGTATAATCGGTATCACTGGTGACAATATAAAATTCAAAATCATCCTTTAAATATTCAACCTGGTTCATAAAAGCACGGATGGTGCCACCTGCCTTGTATCCCGGCCAATAATAATCGGTAAAAGAGAGGATTTTCTTCATGTTATTTTTTTACTAATTGCTCGTAAATGGCGGCAAATTGTATCCCGATCGCCGAGGGTTGGAACCGTTTAACATTTTCGAACCCCTTTTTAATCAACTCTGCTCGCAATGAGGCATCGTCTATTATTTTGGTCACAGCCTCCCTGATCGCATCAATACGTTCAACATTAATTACCATGGCTGCATCGCCTGCAACTTCAGGCAGAGAGGTGTTGTCACCTGTGATCACAGCTCTCCCGATGGCGTTGGCTTCAAGGATCGGCAGTCCAAATCCTTCATACAGGGAAGCAAAAAGAACAATATCGGCGTTGCGATAGTGATCGAGCACCTCATTGTAAGGCAGGTTGAAAAAATTATCATATCTGATGCCGTATTTTGCGAGCAGGGCAGTATGTTCGTCCGTTAATTTTCCAATGATTACAAGGTTCACATTGAGTCCCTCCAGCGCAGGAATAACACGGTGAAGATTTTTATTCGGGGTTGTGCCAATCTGAAGGATCACTGGCCGTGCAGTATTAAACTCACGCGGGCATGGTTTAATGTCTGAAGAAATGCAATCGTGAACCACCAGAATTTTTTCGGCTTTAATCCCGGTTTTCTGGATCAATTCCTGTTTGATGAATTCCGATATGACAGTGATGTACCTGACTCGCATAGCCGGCAGCGTGAACCAAAAAAACTTCAGCATTGCAAGCCGCAAGCCCCCGCCCGAGGAAAGAATGCGCAAATCGTGAATGGTCAGTATGGTTTTTTGTTTTTTCATGAAAACGGCAATGTAATGAACATCGCCGGTAATATGATTCACCTCCGCCTGATGGAACGCGGAATCTATCGTATTGAAAACCCTTTTCCACAAACCCATGCTGTTGTGCTTCATCACATAACGTGAACTTTTAACCTGGACAGGAAGCGCAGCGATGATGGTATCGAAAAGCTCTTCAATACTATGATGCCAGGGAGCATTGGCTTTACGGAAAAAAAATACGGTTCGCATAAGATGGCTTCACTTTGGCTTCCATAAAATCCAGAAGGTAATAGATCGGTTTCAATCGTTGTCCATTAAAAATTTTTTAATCTTGGAAAAAGCTTTTTTTATCGGAGTGTTGGCTGACATATTCTTCATCTCAGATTCTATTTCCTTTAAAATAGGCAGGAGATTTTCAAAAGCCTTTTCATCTTTTTTGATATAATCGCGCGCTCCTTGCTTTATTGATTGCACGGCCAGTTTGACACTTTTTTGCCCAGACATGAAGATGACCCGGAGGTCAGGTTTATAGGCCCTGATTTTTTGTAAAACCTCCACTCCGTTTACCATTCCAAGTTGCTGATCCATAATAATAACATCCGGAACTCTTTCTTCATAAACCTGAAGCAGGCATTCCAGTCCGTTATCTAAATGTTTAATGTCATCATATCCGGCATTTTTCAATAACTCTTGGAGCATTGTTGCATAAAAGGGATCATCTTCAACCAGCAGTATAAACATGGTTCTGAATTTTATTGGTTAGCAAGATAATTATTTTTCACTACTTTTGATGAATAACATTACACAAAGTTAATACTTTTTCGCGCGGATGATGAGCTCTTGGAAATATAACGATCCAAAAAAATATTAATTTTTAAGCTATTATGACAGGAACGGAGATACAAAAGACTTTGCTTGAATTGTCATTTTCAATTGGAAATAGCAATGAGAAATTCAATTTTGACCTTGTTAGGGTTCTTCAAAACACAATTCCCTTATTTATTGAAAAACTTGGCCTTATCGGAGCCTGTGTTTTGAAAGATACCGATCAAGGTTTGCAGGTTATTTACGAAAGTAGCCTTGTTGAAAATCCGTGTTTCCCTAAATCAGAAATTGCATTGGAACATATCGTGGGAACTCCAGATTCTGCACAGATCCAATCATATCAAATAATAAGGGAATCATATACGCATCGCATTTTTAATCTGAATAATTTCGGAATTTTGATTCTTTCCGGCGAAAAGCCATTAGATTCAGACCTTCTTTCACAGTTGCTCCCGGTGATTTCCTTGTTTGAACATGAATGCAATTTAAATGTTATCAGTGATTTCCTTGATTTTTCAAAAATTAAATCAGGCCAGATCACCCTCGATAAAACAGATTTTAATATTCATGAACTCTGCCACAAGATATTCGATTTCAATAAATACAGGGCCGAGGAGAAAAAGATCTCCTTTCAGTGTTCCGTTGACCCCGCTATTCAGGAGAGCATAAATGGAGATTCGGTTCGATTGCACCAGGTTCTCAATAATCTGGTTAGTAATGCCATCAAATTTACAAATGAGGGTAGTGTAGAACTACATTGTAAACTTATTTCCGAGGATCAGGACAACAGCAGGATTCTTTTTGTAGTAGAAGATACTGGAATCGGAATCAGTCCTGAAAATCAGAAGAGCATATTTAATAGTTTTCAGCAGGAGGATGAAAGTATTACGCGTACAAACGGAGGAACCGGTCTGGGTTTGCCCATTAGCCGGAAATGGGTTGAACTCATGGGGGGTGAATTAAGCCTGGAAAGTATAAAGAATCAAGGTAGCAGTCTTTTCTTTACACTTAACATGCCGAATGGATCGTCTGTAAATCATGAAAAGAGAGAACCTAAAGTAGAATCCAGATCAGCATTGTTAACCGGATACCGGATTTTGGTCGTTGAAGATAATAAGTTCAACCAATGCGTTGTTCAAGCTATGCTTCAAAAATGGGGCGCCGCTTTGGTTATCGCCGAAGATGGTCAACAGGCGGTGGACCTCCTTTCTGCCGAAAAATTCAACTTGATTTTGATGGATATACAAATGCCGGTGATGGATGGAATAACTGCTGCTAAAATCATCAGAAACAATCTCAAATTGCAGACACCCATTCTTGCTATTACTGCAAATGTTGTTAAAGGGATTGTGGAAACATGTGAAGAAGCAGGAATGCAAGGTTATATTTCGAAACCATTTGAGGAAAATGACCTCCGTGAAAAAATAATTTCAATCATTCGTGCAGGTCAAGAGCAACGTGAAGTATCTCCCCCGATTATTCCTGAAACTATTGTAACAGATACATCCAGGTTATCAAAAATGGTTGGAAATGATAAGTTGTTGTTGAACAGAATGATTCTTAAGTTTCTGGAGGTTACTCCGGCATATATGAAGGCGTTATCTGATGCAGCTACGTCCAATGACCATGATGCCATCGGCCGGATGTCGCATAAGTTAAAATCGAGCATCGACCTGGTTTCTGCAGACATCTTGCGTGATCTTATTAAACGGATCAACGAAACGAGTAAATCATCTGGTGAGACCAGGCTTCTAAAGGAAATGATTGATGAGTTTTCCAGGTACTTTGACCTGTTGGTTAAACAGCTGGATGATATCCAAAGAACCAATTAACCTGTCAGGTCTCGAAATCATGTATTGGATAGATTTTATATTTTACAAGACACTCCTTCAATTTCTGATGCCCTTGGGATTGGCATGTGTCGGATTTCTGGCGGCTGTTGTTATTCTATATAAAAGCAATAGTAAAAAAAAAGGTATTGGCCTGCTTTTAATTTCCCTCATATGGCTTTGGTTATGGAGTATGCCACTGTGGAGTGATTTCATACGAAACCGATTGGAGTCGCAATATAAATACCAGCCTGTTGTAAGCTATCCTAAAGCCGACGCCATTGTTGTTTTAGGTGGGGGAGTCAGGGGATATGCAGGGTCCAACTTGCCCTCACTCGACCTTAATCGGGCTGCTGACCGTGAATTGTTTGCATCGCAGCTGTATCATGCTGGTAAATCGAAAATGATTATTTTAAGCGGGGGAGCAGATCCGATATTAAGAACAGGGGCCTCGGCCATGGCCATGAAGGAATTTCTTATCATTCTCGGAGTTCCGGCCTCATCAATCCGGATAGGACCTGGCAGCAGGAACACCCTGGAAAACATGCAGGAGGTGGGGAAAATGATGAAAGAAATAAAAGGAAACTCAATCCTGCTTGTAACTTCGGCCCTCCATATGCCACGTGCCGTTTGGCTGTTCTCTCATACCGGGTTGCATGTAGTCGCGGCTCCTACCGATTTTGAAACGAGTCCTATTCCATTTAAACTGATTCGGATACTGCCTGACGCAGAAGCACTGGAAAACAGCTCACGTTCGGCAAAGGAGCTTATCGGGCTTTGGTTCTACAAGTTAATCGGATATTAAGTTTCTGCAGCGTCATCTGCTACCCATTTTTCAAGCTGTGAAATCAGCAATGGGAATTTTGTTTTTATTTGTGCAATTAACCCTGGCAGCTGATCGAGATTTTGTTTTTCACTGCTATAGTTATAGATAAGTTTAATGGCATCGCGGATGGATTGGGTAGCAATAAGGTCAAGACTGGATTTGATTTTATGTGAGGTTTGCATTATATTCTCAAAATCATCAGATTCATATGCATCTATCAGCGCCTGATAATAATCCGGTATATACAACAGAAACTTGACGATCATGGCATGAACCTGATCCTTGTTATTTCCCAAAAACCGAGACAGCTTCAATAGGTCATATTGAAGCTCTTCCTGATGCACATTTGGACTGGTTATATCCAGCGGACTGGTCTCGCTTAAATAAAACTCAGGTTCCATGCCAACAGACTTCAACAGTTTTATATACAGATCTTCCTCATCAAATGGTTTAGTGATATATTCGTTCATGCCGGCATCATAAGCCCGCTGAATTGCTTCTTTTGTAACATTTGCTGTAAGAGCGAAAATAGGTACGACCTGGTCAATTTCACTCCGGATGATCCTGGTGGCTGTAACCCCATCCATTTCTGGCATCTGCATATCCATAAGCACAATATCGTAGGCATCTTGCCTGAGATTTGCAACGGCAATTAAACCATTTTCTGCAATTTCAGTTGATGCGCCCCATTTTTCAATGAGCGATTTAACAATGAACTGATTGAATTCATTGTCTTCAACAATCAGAATTTTCTTATTCTTTAAAGCGTTGGGATCAAATTTTATTTTCTGATCTTCATTCTGGAGTTCTTTTTCATCGGTGGTATCGAATTCCAGAGTAAAAAAGAACCGGCTGCCAACTCCTTTTTCGCTTTCAACATGTAGTTCGCCATTCATCAGGTTAACCAGTTGTTTGCTGATTGCAAGCCCCAGCCCGGTACCGCCATAATTTCGTGTCACGCTGTCATCTTCTTGCCTGAAACGTTCAAAAATATTACTCAGGTTCTCTTTGCTGATCCCGATTCCTGTATCAGTTACTGAAAAAAGTAATTTTGCTTTTAAACCTGTTTCACCAATCAGTTTACAGGAAACCTCTACACCCCCGATCCGGGTAAATTTTATCGCATTACTGACCAAATTTAAGAGTACTTGCTGCAGTCTGACAGGATCGCCCATCAAGGCCTTTGTGATCTGTTGATCGACACTGGTTGTAAGGGTGATCATTTTTTCTTCAGCCGTATGTTCAAGTGAACTGTAAACCCGCTTGATCAATTTTTGCAGGCTGAAAGGGATGGATCCCATTTCAATTTTCCCGGCTTCAATTTTCGAAAAATCAAGAATCTCATTAATAATTGCCAACAAATTCTCACCAGAGATAAACAATTTATCGTTGAGTATTTTCTGTTCCGGGTTCAATGAGGTTTCGCGCAGGAGTTTCGACAAACCGATGACAGCATTCAATGGAGTACGGATCTCATGGCTCATATTTGCGAGAAACAGATTCTTGGCTTTGGTGGAATCTTCGGCAATTTTTCTGGCTTCGATAAGATCTTCAAGGTTTTTATTACGCTCGGTTATATCAGAAACGGCAATGGTCAAAAATTGTTCATCATCTATTTGTGTACGTTGTATTTTTATTTCAATCGGGAATATGGTGCCGTCATTTCTTTGGCCTGCTAGTTCTACAGGTTTTCCAAGAACAGATGTGTCAGTGGCTTTATTGATCAGGTGAATTATACTGTCATAAATGTTCCGCTGATCTTCGGGCATGAGCAGGTGGATGTTCTCACCAATAAGTTCTTCTCTGGAATATCCCCAAATCATGGATACCTCATCATTGATCATAACTATTTTATCCTGCAGATCGATGGTGATAATCCCTTCCCCAACAGTATTCAGAACGGATCTGAAAAGGTTCTCAGATTTTTTAAGCTCATATTCCGCTTTTTTTAGATCGGTGATTTCCAAGCCATACCCAATCAGCTGTATAACCTCTCCAGCGTCGTTCAACACCGGGCTGATAGACCTGTGATAATATTTTTTATTATTATTTTTAAGGATAATAGCCTCTTCAAAGCTGATTTGTCTCTTTTCAGTCAGTGCTTTTGTAAGTATTTTTTGTCGTTGTTCTCCAACCGTTTTAGCAATTCCCCAATGTTCACAGAATTGGAGATCATTCTTGCCGATGACCCATTTTCTTGCTTCCGAATTTGAGACTCCGGCTGGATTTACATATATATAATTCAGTTGATTATCAAATACGGCAAGGTGTCCAGGAAGATCCCCAAGTATCTGTTCATAGAATTTCTGTAAACTGCCAACCTTATCCTCAGCCAATTTTCTTTCCGTTATGTCGCGCGCTACTGCCTGCAGTTCACTGACCTGATCATTTTCGATGATCAACCGGACATTTTGGCCGAGCCAGATCTCGTTTCCGGCAGCTGTGATGAAGGGGAATTCAAAGTAGCTGTTTTCTTTTCTTCCTTCAATCTGATTAAGGTACATGTCTTTAACCTTCTGATGAAAATCACCACGGATAAAATCCAGGTAATGCCTGCCGATTACCTGAGTTTTAACAGACTCGCTGATTCGCTCCCCAACCTGGTTTATGAAGGTAAAAAAACCATCTGGAGAAATGGTGTAAATCAGATCGTTGGCTTCATCCACTATCTGCCGGTATTTCAGTTCGCTTTCGCGCAATTTTTGTTCGGAGCTTTTCCTGGATGTAATATCCCGGTATTGCCAGAGATTACCAAGGAATTTTTCATTCAGAATAATCGGAATGTAATCACGCTCAAATACACGGCCGTCAGCTAGTTCAAGTTCATCATTGATCAAGGTCTTTTTTTCATGTAGAATTATTTCGATCCTGTGTACAAACTGATCGGGATCCTTAAAAAGATGTTTTGACTGTTGCGCTGAATTGGAACAATCGGAGCCCATCAACAGTTCTGGCTCAACCGGGATCCCGAACATAGTACAAAAAATTTTGTTTATGAGCGCAATTTTTCTGTACTGATCTTCAACGAGAATTCCTGAATGAAGATTTCTAATCAGGGTAGACAAACGTGTTGAAACCGATTCCATTTCGTCCTGTGCTCTTTTTTGTTCAGTGATATCACGCTGGATTGAAATGAAATTGGTGAGTTCCCCATGAGCATTAAACACAGGCTGAATTTGTATTCTTACCCAATAAGGTTGCCCGCTCTTATGATAGTTAATCAGGTCAGTTTCAATGGGTGTCATTTTTGATACAGCATCTGCAATTTCACTGACAATTTGCGGGTTCGTATCTTTCCCCTGAAGAATTTCGCCAGGTCTTAGCCCTTTTACATCTTCAAAAGTGAAACCCGTTATGCGTTCAAAACTGCTATTCACCCATTCTGTGAGTCCGTCTTTATCTGTAATGATAACGGCATTATCAGTTTCGTGTGCGATAAGCGAAGCCAGCTTGAGTTCATCCTGTGTCAGGATATTACCGTAAATGCCACCTGCTATATTGCAGATAAAAGATAAGAGGGCAACCGTTTCACTGTTAAAATGGTTTTTCTCTCCACTTACAATGCCAAATGCTCCCACTGCCTGCTCGCCGTTCATCACAGGGATGTAAAGCCTTGAACGTACGACAAAACTTCTGGCAGACGAAACGGATCTGTGTTCAGCATCATTTTCCGCGTCAGGAATATTTAAAACCTCCCTGGTTCTGAAAACATGGCCTGGGTGTCGTTCCATGGCGGTGTGATCTGCTTCTCTTTTTTCCTCCTCGTTGAACCCTTTAGCCACCAACAGTTTTAAACGGTTTTCATGGAAATCGTAAAGGTAAAGCCCGGAAAATTCAATATCCAAGAGATCATCAAGCACTGCCTCCACCTCAATGGCGAGTTCGTGCAAGGTATGAATAGATGAAAAGGTAGAAATAAAACGGTTTAGCCGATTTAACAAACCCAATTGATCTTTTGCCTTTAGCATGACATTATTATTAAACGCAGCTCAATGCGGCCTCAGCCTCAATGAAATCGAACCATGATTTACCCATTGAAACCTACTCCACCGTAACAGACTTCGCCAGGTTGCGGGGCTGGTCAACGTTGCAATTCCGCATCACGGCAATATGATAGGATAGAAGCTGTAAAGGAATTGTAGCCAGTAATGGGATGAGCATCTCTTCGGTATCGGGGATTTCGATGCAATGGTCGGCCAGTTTTTTCACCGATTCATCCCCTTCAGTTACAATGGCAATGATTTTTCCTTTGCGGGCTTTGACCTCTTCGATGTTGGTGATCACTTTATCGTAGATTCCGCGTCGCGTAGCAATGAAGACCACAGGCATGAACTCATCGATGAGGGCAATGGGTCCGTGTTTCATTTCAGCGGCAGGATACCCTTCGGCGTGGATGTAAGAGATTTCTTTAAGTTTAAGAGCGCCTTCAAGGGCAACAGGGAAATTATAACCCCGGCCAAGATAGAGTGAATTTTTCACATCCTTATAGATGGTCGCGATGTCCCTGATTTTTTCATTCAGCTTCAGTATCCGTTCTACTTTAGCGGGGATTGTATCAAGTTCCAAAAGAATTTTCTGGAATTTTGAAGCGGGGATTGTCCCCTTTTGCTGCGCCAGGAGCAATCCGAGCAGCGTAAGAACGGCTACCTGCGCCGTAAATGCCTTGGTCGATGCAACGCCGATCTCAGGTCCGGCATGGGTGTAAACACCGGCATTGGTGGCACGGGCAATGGATGAGCCCACAACATTGCATATTCCCAGCACGGTTGCACCCTTCGACTTTGCCAGGTCGATCGCAGCCAATGTGTCGGCAGTTTCACCCGATTGAGAAATAGCGATGACCACATCATCTTCGTTCAGGATGGGATTACGGTAACGAAACTCGGAGGAGTATTCAACTTCAACAGGTATTCTGGCAAGGTCTTCGATCAGGTATTCCCCAACCAGACCGGCATGCCATGAGGTTCCACAGGCGGTAATGATGATGCGTTTGGCTTTCAGGATCTTCTGAACATAGTCGCTGATTCCGCCAAGGGTAACAGTTCCCTGATCAGGATGCAGCCGGCCACGCATGGAATCAAAGATTGAACGGGGCTGTTCATAAATCTCCTTCAGCATGAAATGATCAAATCCACCCTTTTCAATTTCGTTCAGGCTCATAACAAGCTTCTCAATGTAAGGAGTTTGATCCTGATTCCGGATCGTCTTGATCTTTAATTCCTTGTCACGTTCTATAATGGCGATCTCTTCATCATTGAGATAGACAACATTGTCGGTATATTCAATCAGCGGAGTGGCATCGGAAGCAACGAAAAATTCATCCTTGCCAATTCCGATCACCATGGGACTGCCTTTTCGGGCAGCGATGATCTTGTTTGGGAATTCTTTTGCCAGAATGACAATGGCGTAGGCTCCGATTACCTGGTTCAGGGCAATGCGC
>CAJAUM010000077.1 GCA_903945175.1 uncultured Bacteroidales bacterium
ACTGTAAGCGGTAATTACAAATGCAGATTTTCGGTAAATAAGGATGCAAGTAAATCTGCATCGTTAATTTCCGATTTGCAAAGAAACAAAATATTAAAGAACGTTATTTTCAAAGATCGTTTTTCTGTTTTCCAGGCGGTACGATTTACCGGATAATTTCACAACTTCGCACTTAAAAAGCAGCCTGTCCAGGATTGCTGCAGCCAGAACTTCATCGTCAAGAACCTTTACCCATTGATCAGGACTTTTATTGGTAGTGACGATAATAGAGGCATCCTGGTGCAGATGATCGATGAGATTGAACAGGGATACAGATTGTTTGCGTTCGATGGGGAACATCATAATATCATCGATCACCAACAGGTGAGCATTGAGCAAGAGCAGATATTCGCGGGCTGCCGATTTGGTAATATCTTTCATTTTAAGCAGATGGATCAGCTGTTCCATAGTCCTGAAGCAGGCTTTGTAACCTTTGAGCAAGGCTTCGTAACAAAGACCGGCAGCGATGAAGGATTTTCCAGTTCCGCTGGGGCCCATCAGGATGATGTTAAAATTTTGTTCAAGCCAGATACATTCTCGCAGTTGGGTTAATTGTTGCCGGGATATCCCACTGAGATGGTTTTCCTGCCACATTTCCAGATTATGATTCGCAGGCAGTTTTGCGTTGCGGAGTCTCTTGGTGAGATTCTGCTGGTTCCGGTACTCGATCTCTGCATTAAGTAATCCAAATGCAAAATCCAGATAACTGATTTGCTTTTGTTGAGCATTGATCAGCAGATCATTCATCGCCCCACCTGCACCAGTGAGTTTGAGTTGCCGGGCAAGGTTACATAGGTTTTCTGTTTTTGTTTCCATGGTTAAAGCAGTATATGATTATAATCTGATATGTTGCTTGTTTGTGGTTGGATCCGGTACTTGCTGTTTTGAAGATGCAGAACCTCATTCTCCAAAGAGGGAAGTATTGTTGTTGTCTGTCTTAATGAAAGCAACACCGGTTCAAAGTCAGCAGCCTTTGGCAGGCTGTTTTCAAGACAGTAAGCCAGGGCCAGGTCCATTTCTTCTTTGGTGTATTTTTTTCCTGCAGATGCAATCATGCCAACCTGGTCCCGGACATAGCGGGGCATTTGCTCATGCATGTTTTCGAGGTACCCAATGGCCTTATTCTCATCGGAAAACAACTGTGTCGCCTGATTGATCAATTCCTTAATCTTTTTGGTGTGATCACGCTTATGGTTGTTATTCCGTACTAACTGACCTTTGAGCAGGGATAGGGGATGCCGGGCAATTTCTTCCCCATCGTTATTGAAGATGGAAAGGTCACCATACTGCTCCCGGACAAATACTTCTGTTTTTGGTTTCTGGAACGTATCATCAGGAACCGTGTAAGAACTGCCCTTAAAATGGATGACATTATCTTTTGTCACATTGTACGCCGGATTTTCCCTGGCAAAATCAAAGGGTAATTTGAACGGGAAAAGGAACAATCTCTCAGCCTCCCATTCCAGCCGTGGAACCTTTAACGTGGCCGAATGCACTTTGGCATTTGCAGTGCGGCCCAGCCAATCGATCGCCTGGTCATTCAGTGTCGGAATGCTATAATAACTCCGGCCCCTGAGAAAATTATATTTGATGTATTTGATAACATTTTCTATTTTTCCTTTGCTCTGCGGATCACTTTTACGACAGAAACGCACTTTAAATGGCCGGCCCTGGCAATATGAACGGAAAGCGTGGGTGAGAATAAGGTCGCCCTTGTTTTCATTGACCAGCAGCAATTTATCCTGATCATAAACAAGTTCTCTTGGCACACCGTCCATGAATGCAAAGGCTGCTTCATGCGCTGCAATTGCGGTTTCAGTGGTAAACGGATGCTCATTAAATAATACGAACTTATAGCGTGAACGTGAAAGAACCATGGCAAAGAAGTAGACCTTTTTGCGGCATCCATCAACATCGGTCATGTTGTACTCGCCAAAGTCAACCTGGGCCTGCTGGCCGGAAGGTAGTTGCTCAACCTGGTTAAACGCTCTGTTGTCAAATGTTTTCAGCAGTTGATGCTTGCCTCGGACATATACAACGAAGTTGTAAACTGACTTGATGCTCACCCGTGGAAAGTCCGGGTAATGTTCTTTCAACCAGTCATGAACTTGCGCTGAGGAAGCCTCCAGGCAATGCTCCAGCCGGTTCTTAATGTAATCCTCATAGGGAGCAAGTTTCTTTGTCCTGGTTGACAATTGCTCTTGAAAATCGGTATACTCCTGTTCGTTCATGGCTAATAGTTTTTTAACCGTTCGGGTATCCATCACCAGGTAGGAAGCAATCTGGGGTGGGGTCAATCCGTCTCGGTTCAGTTTGTGTAACTCGTGGTACATAATCCATTTATGATAAAATTTTTCCATCGCTGAGGTTTTGGTTTGGAGACCAAAAGTCAGCCTTATTTTTTGAGATTGTTTCAGAGCAAATTGCCCATGGGCAATTTGCTCTGAAACCTCCAACTTTACTTTAAATGGAAACTTAACGAGGGAAAGAAACTCGCATTCTTATTTACCGAATACTTGCATCCTTATTTACCGAATACTTACATTCCTATTTGCCGAAATCTTGCATTGTTATTTACCGTTTACACCCACTTGATGAAAGCGAGATTTCTGGTTATTGAACCTGCATTAATCCATATGCTTGATGAAATAAAATATTGGATCACCAATAAAACCTTTGACCATATCGAAATTGCGATTCGTTTTAAACATCGATTGGTTTCAATCCACAGTTTTCCCAATGGCAATGGCAGACATTCCAGATTGTGTGCTGATATTCTGATTAAACAATTGACTGGTCAAGACGGCTTTTCCTGGGGCAGTCATAACAATCTATATCAGGAAGGAGAGTTAAGGACGGCTTATATCAATGCTCTAAAAATAGCTGATACTGGTGATTACCGACAATTAATTGAGTTTGCTTGTTCCTGACAACTTTGAGATAACACTGTTGCACTAATTCTCATTTTAGCTAACTGTATTGAATATTATGTTATTAAAATATATTATCTTACATTTGTAACGTAAATTATCTTTCTTTTATAAAAGTAATCGACCATGCTTAAAGATGTTTTAAAATCAATTTTGCTTTCACAGCAGGAATGGCTGATTCCTGAAGAAAAGGAAATCCCCCGTGAACAATTAGCCAAATTTTCATCGCTGCCCCCTTTTGCCTACCTACTAACCGGAGTGCGACGATCGGGAAAAAGTACACTACTAAAGCAACTTATGAGGCATCATGGTTCGTTGAACTACTTTAATTTTGAGGACAGCCGGACAGCTGGATTTGAAGTAAGTGATTTTAGGATTCTCGAAGAACTTTTTTCAGAACTCACAGGGAGTGAACCTATTTTATTTTTTGATGAAATTCAGAACATTCCGGGCTGGGAGCGATTCGTAAGAGATGCCATAGACAGAAAAAAAACCGTTGTCATCACCGGTTCAAATGCCAATTTGCTGAGCCGTGAATTGGGGACAAAACTAACCGGACGTCATCTTGACTATGAGGTTTTCCCTTTTTCGTACCGTGAATTCCTGTCTTACTTCCAATTTGTTTCTGCAGCGGATTCATTTTTGTCATTTATTTCTGAGGGCGGATTTCCAGGATATCTTAGATTGGGAAAAAAGGAGGTGCTTTCAACACTGGTTTCAGATATTCTGGTTCGGGATATATTTTCGCGGTATAATCTGCGTAATCAGGAGATTTACCGGCAGATTGTTCAATTTCTGCTTAGCAATACCGGTAAAGAGATTTCTTATAATAATCTGAAGAATACCTTTGAAGTCGGATCAGCATCGTCCATTATGGATTTCCTGCATTATCTCATGGATGCTTACCTGATTTTTCTTGTCCCAAGGTACGATACCTCATTAAAGGTGCAGGCAAGGAACCCCCGTAAGGTCTACGCCATCGATCAGGGACTTGTAAATTTCTCTTCCGTGTCCGGTTCTCCCGACCGGGGAAGATTGCTGGAGAATGCAGTTTATTTACACCTCAGGCGTTCAGGCCAGGAGGTCTGGTATTTTAAAGGCAAGAAGGAATGTGATTTTATTTGCAAGGAAAAGAAGAATACCTTTTCGGCCATCCAGGTTTCGTGGGAGGTAGGACAGCAAAATGAAAAGCGGGAGGTTGAAGGGCTTCTGGAAGCAATGTACCAATTGAACCTAACAGAAGGAACCATCCTCACCTTTGATCAGGAAGATTCGTTCGTAAAGGAGGGCAAAACAATCCGGCTCATACCGGGATGGAAGTGGATGGGGTAATCAGCTCATGTTATGATATTCGTCCAGTAAATCAAAATCTTAGGCGCCCTCATCCCCCACTGCATGAACGCGAAGGATGAGCGTGAAATGCGGTGGGAAACATGGGAAATGTATCGAATTGGTGACGTTTCAAATAGGCTCATATCGTATCATTGTAAAATAATTATCACCTTTGTGGCATGGATAATAAAGTATTTACATTCACATTGAACCTTGACTGGAAACTAATTGAGTTCATCAGTCAAATTGATCGGTTTGATGCTTCCTGGGCTTCAATTGAGAGAAGAGAGGGACAAAGTTTAAAACTATTGAAATCAATTGCGACGGTGAGAAGTGTGGGAGCTTCAACACGGATAGAAGGATCCCGGTTGTAAATCCGGCGATATTGCTAAAAAACTTGGCATACCTGGACCGACAGTAAAACGAATCCTCCCTGATTTGATTAAAAAAACCTGATAGAAAAGCACGGCACAGGTCCGGGAACAAATTATTCGACTATGTAAAAAGCCCCGAAAGTGTTGATTTCCGGGGCTTTTCAGTGCAAGTTGGTGAAGTAAGATTTGAGCGGTAAATGGGGATCGAACCCACGACCCTCAGCTTGGGAAGCTGATTTATAATTTACATATAACACATTATATCAATGATATATCTCATGTTTTTTATTATAATGCCTAACAATGTGCCTAACATTTCAGCTATACTCATTTTTCACGGCTATCTTTAAAACAAATTTACGAATATTCTTTTCTGCTACACAGTCGTGCAAAATATACGAAGTGTGCAAAGTAATTCGATGATCCTATTTGTTTCTCAGCAATTCCCCCTCTTGCTGATACCTCCCTCATTGTTTTCAATAAAACTTCGGCAATAGTCAATTCTTAAACTCAGGTCCAAAATTTTTTTTTGGGGTAAAAATTCAAAAGCATGAACTGACTGACGGAGAAACCCCCACTCAGTCGTGCATGGGGTGATTCTCCCGGCATTTTAGTATTCACTTTTTCCAAAACTTATCACAATGGCAGTAAATGTAATTGACGTTGTCTCGCGGCAGGATGTTGCAGGCAAAACCTTCTTCGCCCTGATATTAATGGGCGGAATGGAATTCGTACAATCAAGAAAAACAGGAAGCTGGTACGCCACGTCGTGCAAGTCTTCCATCACAACAACCTTCCCTGAACAGTTCTGCAAAGGACTTATCGGTAAAACTATTCCTGGCGAAATCCAGCGCATGGAAGTGGACCCTTACGAGTACACCGTTGAGGAAACCGGCGAAGTGGTCACGCTTACACACAAGTACCGCTACAATCCAAAACCAAATTCAGTTTCGATTGAAGAAACGGTATTTGCTCCCGAGATGGCAGCAGTGCACTCGTAAACAGTGATTTTCAGCAAGTTTAAAGGGCATCCGAGTGGTGCCCTTTTTTATTAATCTTAAAACACAAATAATGAACACATTAACTACGAGAATTTCAAAAGAAGAGTTTAAAGAAACGCTGGAAGGCTTCGCTGGCTCCGAGAACCACTATTTGCACAGACTACCTGGTGGATTGAGCTGCAAACTCACCGATGGCGCCATGTATGCGAGAGAATACGGCGACGCTTATTGGTTATTTGATGCCATTGTTTCGTGGCAGGTAAAGCTAAAAAATTGCCCGTTTCAGGTTTGGGATCTGATCAAGCAGGGGAATGGCAGCTGGTTCATCCAGTGTACCGATGGAAATGCACACGTGCTGGCAGCCCAGGAAATAAATTACACCGACTTTCCAATCCCTGAGATCACGCTGTGGCTTGTAGATGGAGTGTGCATGCTCCCAAACGAGTACTAACATGAATAGCTATTCAAAGCTGTTGGAGGATCTGAACCGGTACTGCAGCCCAGGCTCCATGCTAATTATTAATCGAAATGGGGCCCTGGAACGATTATACTGTCCATTCAGAGTGATTGTACTGGAAGATGTTGATGTTCTTATTGCAGATCAAGCATACAGCGTCAATGCCATTCTGATCTCAAATGACCTGCTTATGCTCTATGTAGTGAAAAACCGGGCTTATCCTTATTTCTTCTTCCTGATAATTTAGTCGGAAGCATTTCCGATGGAATTACTTTACTGCGCACGTTGCAGTTTCAGTCTGTAATATTCCATGTTATAATTGCTGCCCTTGGCGTAAACATGAGCGACAAGAGGATTTTATTGGCGTAGTAGCAGCTCATCAAGGATTTGTAAAATGCCTGAGGCGGATTCGTAAAAGCAGCATCAACATCACCACCCACTATTTCATCCGGTGAAAAACAATCCAGCTATCCTTTCTCCTAATTAAATAGCTTTTGTAACATCTTAGAAAACAATGCCGAATATCTGGCATAACACCTTGTAATCTTACAGGTAACGCCAGCCCATATCCGGCAAGTGTTTCACGTACCCCATCTCTCAAACACCTTGATTTTACTACACCTTAAACAAACAACCATGAAAAGTATAGCTATCCCCATCACTGATGGTGGGTTTCAAACAGAAGGCAAGTGTCGGGATAATTCGTTCTATATGCGCTTTACAGAGGACGATGTTGAGCAACTGGCGCTGTATGCGCAGGATCTCAATTATAAGCTGGAACCGGATACGACAGGAGCTGATCAGCAACCTCCAGTGAGGTTTAAAATCACATCCAAGTCCAACCCGTCAGTTTTTGGGTGGATCAGCAAAGTTTCTGAAAAGAAGGATGACTATTGGGAGCCTGCTTTCCTGTATGGATTTTACCGACATGGCGATTTCAAACCCAAATACCCCGTCACCTTCAATGTGAATTCCCAACAGATGCGCGGCATGATGAAACGAAATGCTTTAAAGAATCCGCGCCAGGAATCATATTATCGTACACTTTTTGGCATCCTTGACTTGGAGCCACAAATTAATCCAATCAACTTTCTATTCTCATGGCTATGGAGCCTTAAATTCAACTATGTATGACTGATGAAATAATTGAGACCAAGACACTGCCGGTAAATTCTGCAATCAGGATTAATTACCTGGAGCTTGAGCAACACCTGTTTGAAGCGTATCTCAATGACCATATCGAAAACCAGATACAACGCATGATGGACCAGGATATGAACCTGGTGATTGACATTCCTCATGAAGTATCAGAATAACATCCCGATGCAGCAGTGGGGAGAGGATGATAGGCCAGCAACTAAGCTCCTGCTTAAAGGCAAGGCAGCGGTTTCGGATTCGGAACTGCTGTCGCTGCTCATAGCTAAAGACACCAAAACATTCAGCTCGTTGGACATTTCTCGCAAAATCCTGAACTCCTGTAACGACAGCTTGGGAGAGGTTGGAAAATTGAGCGTGGTTGATCTTTTGAAGTTCAACTTAACCGCTGCAATGTCAATCCGCATTCTGACTGCATTTGAAGTTGGCAATAGAAGGATCGCTACAGATACCATTGCCAGAGAGAAGATCAAAACTTCGAGAACCGCCTACGAAATATTCCGCTCTGTTTTAAATGACAAACCGTATGAAGAATTCTGGATAATCATGCTGAACAAGGCAAACATGGTTTTAAGGAAATGTAAGATAAGCGAAGGCGGCATATCCGGAACTGTTGTTGATCCGAAGAAAATATTCAAGGTTGCCTTGGATTACCACGCTTCAAGCATTATCCTGGGTCATAACCATCCATCAGGTTTTGTGGTCCCCAGCGATGCCGATATTAAAATCACCAAGAAACTGGTTGATGCCGGCAAACTTTTAGAGATCGCCGTGTTGGACCATCTGATTATTGCCGACGACACCTATTACAGTTTTTCCGACGATGGCGCGCTCTAATCCATCACTCAAAGACTGGTTCAATTCAAATATGCTATACACGATCACCTAAATTCAATACTATGACAACTGAAAGAGAACGAAAGGCGCTGCAAATAGCAAAAAGCACCTTTGAGCATTACACGCACTCAGCCCTTGATATTGCCAAACAAATCATTGCCATGGAACGCGAAATGGCAGAGGACAGCGGGGTAGCGATTCCCGTGAAATTGCAACCAGCACAAGGTAATATCCCCAATGCTGAAGACCTTCAACCAACACCGGCACATGAAACGAAAAGTATCCGGATTGCTGGGCCACTCAATTACGCCAGGGCACAAGCAGTTGAACTGCCTGCAGACAGGGTATTTGAGGAGGTTCCGTATTAAAAACGAGTATTCACATTTTAAAACTATTCAAACATGTCACAGGGAGTAATCAAAATTGTAACACCACAAATGATAGGTGGAGTTCACCGCTCATGGATAAATAAATATAATGGCAACCTGAACTACGGATTCAACATCGTCTTTGAGGATGGCACTACGGGAATCTGCGGTTCAGAGAAAACATCCTACCCTCTTCCTGCTGGAACTGAGGTAACATACGATATTACAAGGAGTAACAATGGGAGTAACAACATCACCAAGATCAAAAGACTGGAATTTGCCATGCCGGAATATCTTGCAGCTAACGGAAAGAATGGCGGTAATACAGGCGGTAATGGGAAATCCTCATACAACGATCCTACAACGGTAAAGAAAATTGGATTTTCAATGTGCCAGTCCATTTCTCGTATGTTTTTCGCCGGAACTGGAAGGAAGCCACGGAATCTGGAGGATATCAATGGTCTCGCCGGAATTTTTTACAATTGGACCGTCGGTGACACCCTTGAAACTGATCCACACTTCCGTGATCAGGTATCCCGGCGCTATTACGCGCTGCAGCTTGCCGTTGAATGCATTCCGTTTCCCGGATTGGAAATTTCCAGTAAAGAGAAGGTTATAGAAGCCGCGGAAAATTTCCTGCAACCACTTATGGCATTTAGTGATGAACCGCAGTTCTGAACCCTTCCCGTTGAACACCTTCGAGGAATTTGTGGAGCTGTCAGACCAGATCATCCCAGTATCCTGGAAAATTGCCCAGGATGGCAATTCTCAACCAGCACACGCCTACCCGCCAAAGATCACATTATCTCCCATAACAGGAAAGATACGTGAACTTAGGATAAGCAAATCGCTGGTGCGACATCTCATCTATAAAGGTGAACCTTACCCGGTGTGTCCTTACAAAGTTTACCATTGCCAGTTGCTTCGTGACATCATTACGGCACCAAGTGAATCCATGGTCAAAGGGTTGTACTTTGAAAGCCGATGTATAGGATCATCTGCCGGTGGTGAGATCATAACAGACCTGACCAGGCATAAAAAAACTGGGAAGAAGCTATCCGATCATGAAAGAATAGATCATGCAGTGGAACTGTTTCATCAAGTCGTAAAAGACTATCAGTTAATAGTTGATCCACATTACACACAGATTTACCGTAAACGCAGGTGGATTGATCCTGCAAGGCAAAGTCATGTTCCTGTTTACTTGGATGGCACCCTGGACTTCATTTCACCAATAGCAACTCCCCGGTACTCTTTCGACGCAGCAACTATTGATTTAAAACTCACCAAGGACAGGGATGTAACAGATTCGTTCAGCAATGGATTGTTTCACTCAAGTCCTTGGGGAGCGCCAGAAAGGATGGACTTCATCGAGGCAACGATGTACCGACTACTTTTTGAAATGCCTTTCGTGTATCTGGTCTTCGACTTCAAGAAGGAAAATCCCGGGTTTAAGGACATACCAATAGTTACCCACGTAAATGATCCAGATTCTGGAAAAGCAAACCTGGCCCAGCAGCGAATGAATGATCTGTATACGACATTGAGATGGGTAAGTGAGTCGATATTCCGCTGGGAAGCCTTGCGTTGGCCTATGGAGCCAGATACCCTTGTCTGCGCAAAGTGCGTCATTCTGGACTGCCCAAGCCGTGAAGAGAGGATTGAAATATGAAGCTACAACAGCTGGTATCGGCAAATAAAACCTTGAAACAGCAGAATGCTGACCTACAACAGGAGCTCCACAGGTACCAGCAATCCCTGTGGAGCGTTCTGAACCTCCTGGACCCAGATCAACGGGACATTATCAAACATGATTTGATTCACACTGAAAATATTAATGAAGAGGAATATGCACAACATCAATTATAATGAAGGGAAATTCTCTTTCGTTTCAGCAAACGTATCACCGTGGCACAAATGCGGTACTGTACTTGACCACGTATTCACAGCCCAGGAAGCCATTGAATATGGTGGCCTTGACTTTACTGTTGAAAAACAACGACTGCTGACCGAAAGATGGCTTGATGTCCCGGATCACTTTGCTACGGTACGCGAAGACAACAACGATGTGCTTGGAATGGTTGGTAAAGACTACACCATCTTACAGAACCGTGATGTCTTCTCCTTCTTTGACCAGATTGTGGGCAGTGGTAAGGCCATTTATGAAACCGCAGGTTGCCTGGGAAAAGGCGGGGTAATATTTGTAACCGCTAAGCTGCCAAGGATCATCAAAGTGATTGGAGACTCGCCAGTGGAGAACTATCTTGTTCTGGCCTCATCCCACGACGGTTCAATGGCGATCACAGTGTATTTTACGCCGGTGAGAGTTGTGTGTCAGAATACGCTGAATGCATCACTTGGCCAGTGCAACAACAAGGTGTTCTTGAAGCACACCCAGAACGTAAAAGAACGGTTTTCCGAAGCTGCCACCATGATGGGCATTCATTCAGGATACCTGGATAAGCTGGAACAAGCATTTAACCTCCTGCATGATAAAAAGGTATCGGACCAAGATGTGAAATACATCATCAGTTCAACAATGATGAACAAAGAAGAGATCAAACAACTTGCCATCACCGGGCAGGTTGAGTTCTCAACGCGTAAGGAGAACCTGATCCTCGAACTGATGAACTACTACCACGGCGCTACTGAACTGGATTCAATCCGGGGTAATGCCTACGGCGTTTACAATGCAGTAACCGGATTCTTTCAAAATGCCAAAAGCTTCAAATCTGACGAGGTAAAGATGAAGTCACTCGTCATGGGTGGAAGCGGATACCAATACACACAAAAGGTGTTTGACAAGCTGGTTAAATACTGATGATGAAGGATGCTCATTCCGGGGTGGTTTATGATCACCCCGGAGAGGGTGATTGTGATTAAATTAAACCTGTCTGAAAGAGGCCAGTACAGACAGCTTATTATACAGTGAAATACTTATGTATCAATCCCAGTAATTCATCTTTGTCAAAGGGTTTGAATATATAATCATTGCACCCGGCTTCAATTGCTTTTTCCCTATACCCTGAAATTGCAAACGCTGTTCGTGCAATAATGGTTACCTCCTTATTGAATTCGCGCATTTGACGGGTGGCTTCAAACCCGTCCAAGCCGGGCGGCATGAATAAACCAGAAAGGCGCCTGTTCCTTTCGAAGGCACCCCTTGACAGTTTTACAGCGAAGCGGATTTTTCGTAGGTAATTTTGCGGGGATTTCGAGGTTAGAAATGCTTTTTGATCTAAGCCAATTTAGTTTTGGCACAACTTTTAATAATATAAACCATCGTGGTCTTGAAAGGTACAGCGAAGATAAATTCCGAACACAAAGTGACACTTATTTTCCTCTCATGACAGTATTCGTAAGATCGTTATTCTTTGATGAATTTTAACACCCTGGTCATTAGACGGTTGTTGAATCTCACGAAATAAACACCAGGTTTCAGACCACTGATATCTAAGTCGGTTGTCTCATATACTAATTTTTTCGATAAAACAAGTTGACCATAGAGATCATAAATTGCCATGGATATGGATGGCTCTATTGATGCTCTAGGCAAAGAGACATATAGTTTTGAATGTGCAGGATTGGGAAATAGCGAGACCCGCAACGGCGCTGGCGTTGGTTCCTTAAAAACTAAAATTGAATCTATAATCGTATAATAGCGACAAACACCAAGCAAATTGACTGTGTAATCTGGTTGGTGATCAGCAAAAACCTGAGGGGTTCCGTCATAAGGAATCCAGCCATTTAACTGCCACATTAGTACCTTTCCCTGTAAGGAGTTTCCCATTGAATCATATGTATATTGCTGCATGGTGGTATTCAACCAATATGAATTGTCCCAATTTTGGTCAGTCCTTGAGAGCATGTTATTGCTTGTATCATAGACGTAGAGACTCTGGTAATTATTGACCCAGTTACCATTAAACCAATTTTGATCCAGGAAGATAATAATATTTTCATTCCCATCATATGTATTAGTCCTCAAATCAGCATTTACCCAGGCATTGCTTTGCCACTCTTGTCGTAATGTAGATAAACAGTTTCCGGCAGCGTCCCAGGTCCAAAAATAATACAGGCTGTTCAACCACGATGAGTTCACCCAATCCTGTTGAAGACCTGTAAGATGAAGACCATTTGAATCATTTGTATAGGTTTCCTGAGAGGAGTTCACCCAGTTATTATTAATCCAATTGTATACAAAATCCGTTACAATATAACCGTTGCCATCATAGACAGTAGTCCAGCGTTTTGAATTAACCAAAGCACCTCCTTGTCCCTTTTGATATAAACACGTATCATACTGGCCATTTGCATTATAGTGCCATTTATAGCATTCGTAATCCACCCAGGCGTTAGACTGCCACGTCAAATATTTCCTCTCCAACGGATCTCCATTCAAAGTATAAGCATATTCCCGTTTTGAGATATTTTCCCAACCATTGTTTATCCATCTCTCCAAAAGGTAGGTAAGCATATTCCCCGACGAGTCATACAAAAAGGTTTCTCTGGTAAAATTTTCCCAAAGTAAATTGCCCTGCCTTCGTTCTGTCAACTGAATAATAGAGTCTCCCGAAAAATTGAACTTCCGGGACAGCCGTTGAGAAGGCTCTCCATGTACCGTATCAAAACATAGAATGGTATCCCATTTCCATTGATACCTAGTGGACTTATCCAAATTTCTTTTGGGAATATCTATTATAGGGTCATTTGAATAACATGATTGATGGAGATTGTCTTTTTGATAGACATCTAATCGTGCAATATTATTGATCGTATGTTTTTTGAAGTTTGGCGCCTGAGCGCAGACACTAAACGAGAAAATGCACAGGAATGCGATGAGTAGGAATTGTGTTTTCATAAACTGACCTTTTTATGGAGTTGGGGCGAAATCGTATAATTCAGAATATTTATTGGCAGTAGTTTGCGCCTGCACTTTTGCCAGTTGGAGATCTTCATTTTGCATTTCCAGTTCAATCTGGTGCACCTCCAACTCGTGAATAAGTTTCATCGTTTCGATTTCAGAAAGTTGCGAGGCCTTTCTTGATGGTTTCAATTTCAGCACCTCTTCGGCCTTCTGGCGCAGGATTTTGGATTCGGATTTGTTATCGGTACTTTTCAT
The DNA here is from genome assembly GCA_903945175.1 of uncultured Bacteroidales bacterium. Classification (GTDB taxonomy): domain Bacteria; phylum Bacteroidota; class Bacteroidia; order Bacteroidales; family FEN-979; genus CAIVAT01. The sequence goes on from CAJAUM010000077.1 coordinate 13,616, forward strand.
GAAACGCTGATTAGCATTATGTCATTCGAATGTTTGATGTGGCGATAGAAGAAAAAGGGCGTGAACCTCAGCAAAAATCAGATCATAGAGGTACTGCCAAGCACCCAACTCAACTGAAATAGCAAAAGGAACACACCCATTGGGTGCGTCCGCAAAAACTATTTCCCTGAGTTTAAAAAATTGGCAGTTTTCTATGAGAGAAATATTAGCAACGCAATATTTTGAATATGTTTAAGAACGAT
>CAJAUM010000078.1 GCA_903945175.1 uncultured Bacteroidales bacterium
AGTTCAAGTCTTTCACTGGTGCCGAAACTTTTGCAATCCTGCGATCGATAATTGACACTGCGATTAAAAATAATCTGAATCCGTTGCATTCTCTTTCCCAAATTAATGCCCTACATTTGTAGGGGGTGAGTTGTTACAATTATGGTAATACCTTTGTACGCCAATTAACAAGTATGAAGTTAAGGATTAAAGAATGGATCAGGCGATATGCCTGGGCAGAGGTATTCAGCACCCTCCTTACTTTTCTCTTCGGATGGGTCGCATCCGGTGTTACGAAGAATCCTGTATTGATTGCCTATGCCGGTACGATTGGCGCTGCAGCCGGGTTTTACGGTTTCATCTTCATCAAGGATATCAGCAGCAGTTATTTGAAACATGAACCCGACACGGTCCGGGCAAAATCCCTGCTTGTTGTAAGGTGCTTACGGAATATGGGATTTGAATTCGGCCTTGCTGAAGTGCTCGATTTTTTCCTGGTCCGTCCCTTCTGCTTACTCTACGGACCGGTCATTTTGAATAGCTATTTTTGGGGGATCCTTGCCGGGAAGACCATTGCAGATATCATCTTTTTTACCCTTTCCATTCTCATGTTCGAGATCCGGAAAAAGCATTTTCACTGGTTCTGACATTGGTGGAAAAACCGGAGCACATTCTTAAAGCCACTATAAAAAAACAAGCAGCACAACTGCATTTTTATCTCAATTTACACATTATATTTGTCAGACCGAATATTTGTCAGACCTTTCCAAATCCTTTATCCCGGCATATCAAGTAAAAAAGTTTCATTAAAAAAACCTTCGTCATGAAAACAACCAAACTCAGCCCCTGGATTTTATTTTTTGCAGCAGCATCCATCATCGCAGCCCTGGTCGCATTCAAAGCAGCCGCTCCTCAGCCTTCAAAACTGGTCTATATGCAGTTTTCCACCATCGAATCGATTATCCCGGGTGGCCTGGGCCGGTCGAAGATGATCACTGTAATGCCTGAAGGAACAAAAACAGAGGAGGACCTTCAGAATTTCTACAGCATGGTGGGCATCAATTTCGGGAATATCTCCAGCAACAACATAGCCATTACAAAAAAAATTAATGATTTGGTAGCACAAGGTTGGGAATTCGACAAGGTCATGACCGGGACACAAAGCCCATCTGATAACAATGGTCAGGGTATCTTTATCAGCCGGTATTTTTTCAAGCGAACAGTTGAATAGACGAAGTTTACAACCATGGCAACCGGACATTTGCTGCAAATTTACTGGATAATGAAGATAAACACATTTCGGCTTTCATTTTATACTGCATTGCTCACCCTGTGTGCAATCTGCCTGGCTTCATGCAACAAGAAAAGCGATGAGCCCGATCCCTCCCTGAATCCTTTTGGAAACTGGACCAGAACCTATACCGGTTTGGAGACTTACCGGGCTCAGTTTAACCTGACAACTGCAGGGATATCGGAGTGGATCATGCTCGACACGCTTTCCACACATACAAACAGCTATTCGAAAATTCAGGTTACCGGCAACCAGATACGGTTTTATGAGGATCCCGACCTTCCCGGAGAGGGCATATATTCCTGGGCTGTATCCGGGGGCGTTCTCACCCTGACCCTGGTCACCGACAGTTATGCAGCCCGGGCATCGGCCATTGCCGGCGCATGGAATTTAAAGAATCCTGCCGACTTCATAAAAATTGTCGGGTCGTGGCAAAAAACCATGGTGGATCAAGGAACCTCCTATCGGGTAAAACTATCCCTGACTTCGGACGGAGGTCTGAAGTGGGAGATGATCGACCCGATTCCGGGCCATTCCAATTCCTCAGTAAGCTATACGGCTATGGGGAACTCCCTCATTATCTATAAGGATCCGGATTGTGATGGGAACGGATACTTTTCATTTACCGTGAACGATTCAGCATTGATATTTATCCCGATTAAGGATAAATGTCCTCCGCGATCACCCTCCTTCAGCGGAACCTGGATGAAAATTATACCATAGAAATAGATTTATTATTGGCAGAATTATTGAAAAACTGACAAACAATCCGCTTGAAACAGAGATAAACAACCGGTTTCGTATGGTCTGGGGATTGCCCGGAACGCTTTTTTTAAGATTCATGAACATTTTATATGGTACTAAATACCAACTAGTCAAATTACATGGAAAAAATTACAAAGACCTTCACAGCAATATTATTTGCTGTTACAATCCTGACCATCAGCTGTAAAAAAGATGAAACCCCCGTTTCGAACGAGCCGACAGCCAACTACAAAAAAGTTTTCAGGGTGGTCGACAGCATCAGGCAGGCGCTGCAAACCTCATCCGGCAAAGTCATACCATCTCTGAACGTGTTGATCAACACGCCAACGGAGGAGATCTTTGTCTCCTCCGTGCCGCAAAACGGGGTGCCCGTTACCAGGGATACCTACTTTCGTTTTGCAAGTAACACGAAAAACATGACCTCGGCAGCAATACTGAACATGCAGGAGGATGGCTGGCTTCATATTACAGATAAGCTCACCGACACCATACCGGGCAGCGCCATTCCATACGTACCCGCCACCAGCGCCTGGAACATCCCCTATAAAAACCAGATAACCATTGAGCAGTTAATGCAGCACAGCGCCGGCATATACGATCTGGTAAACGATACAGTGCCCGGATGCGGTGGAAAATCTTATACGGCTTACATAGAGGGTCTTGACCCGAACCATCAGTTTACGGCAGGTGAATTTGCTAACCAGCTGAGGATCAACCATCTTTCAAACTTTCTTCCCGGCACCAACTGGTCTTATACAAATACCGGCTATGCGTTGCTTGCCGAAGTAGTTGGAAGGGTATACACATTCAATAAGGGTATGGCAAAAGTATATACCGACTACCTGCATGATTACCTGGTGGGACCATCGGCACCGGTGCCGCTGGGTATCAGGTTCCCGTATCTTGCAACCGACCAGCTGCTGCCGATGCCATTTATTCCCTCAACAGCGTACCACGAAAACGGGGAGACAATCACATATTCCAACTGCAACATGAGCGCCAACGTTTCGGAAGGAAACAGTTATGGCACCATGCGTATGCTGAACCAATATATTCGTTCATTGATGACAGGCTCAAACATTCTTACGCCTGCAAGCGTGAACCTGATGCAAACAGATATTTCGCCGGGTTCGACAACCTATGCGCTCGGTTGCGCCTATCAGAAAAATCTGGGATTCGGCCATACAGGTTCTACGCATGGATATATGTCAGCAATGTTTTACGATCCGCTTACAGGGGTATCTGTTATCGGAATGCTTCCGGTATGGGATTTTACCAACGGGATGGCTTCGTATGACCATGCAAACCTGGAAATGATACTTGCGTGTTATTCAGCCCGCATGGCCCTTGGTTATCCAGGTTACAAGTAAAAAAACACCAAACAACCATGTAAATAATATCATATGAAAAAACTCACCTTTACAATTATCGCTTCGGTGATCGTAATCCTGATCATCGTTTTGCTTTTTATCTTCGGAAGTAAAAAAGAAAATTCAGGCAGACGGGAGGTGCTGAGCGACATTCCCGTTACCGTCGATATGGTCAAAAAACAGCCCCTGACCAACCTGGTGAGCCTGGTCGGGCTCATTGACCCAAACAGCGATGTGGAGGTGATTACGGAGGCCCACGGATTGATCACAAAGGTGAATTTCAAGATCGGTGACCAGGTTAAGAAAGGCACCGTGCTTGTTGAGATCGATGACCTCCTCATAAAATCGGACATGGCCAGGCAGGAGATCAATTACTTCAAGGCCAAACGTGATTTTGATCGCAATAAAACCCTCTATGAACAAAACTCGATTTCAGCCTCCCAGCTTGATATCTCACGACTCGATATGCAGGCGGCGGAAAATGATCTGACAAGGGCCAGGAAAGCGCTTGACGATACCAGGGTCAAAGCGCCGATCAATGGCACCATGAACAGTAAAAAAATCAATGAAGGATCGTATATCCAGCAAAATTCATCTATCGGCAACATTGTTGACATCTCTACGATGAAGGTGAAGGTAAGCATTTCCGAAAAAGACGCCTTTGTGCTGCATGCAGGCGACACAGTGGAGGTTACAACCGATGTTTACCCCGGCCGCCGTTTTCTGGCACATGTCGATAACATTGCTTCCAAAGCCGATGAAGCCCACACCTATCCGGTGGAGATCCATCTGCCGAACGACCCTGCATTCCCCTTGAAAGGCGGCATGTTCGGGCGAATCAATTTCACCTCCATTACCTCCCGCGATGCCATTGCCATTTCGCGCGATGCCCTGATCGGGAGCGTAAAGGATGCGCAGGTCTTTGTGGTCAAAGGAAACACCGCATCCCTCCGGAACATAACCATAGGCCGGGAATCGGGCCAGCTGCTCGAAGTGCTGAACGGTCTGGAAGAGGGGGAGATGGTGGTGACCAGCGGTCAGAACAATCTGTCGGACAACATAAAGGTCATCATTGTAAAATAAACAATACAACTGCCATGTCGATAACCGAATTAGCGATTAAACGCCCCTCTGTCATCATCGTAATCTTTCTGGCCCTTGGAATGCTGGCGGTATTTGGGTATTACCAGTTAGGGTATGAACTGCTGCCCAAGATCGATCAGCCCTACGTGACGGTTAAAACCGTATATCCCGGCGCCTCTCCCGGAGAAGTTGAAAACAATGTTACCCGCCTCATCGAAGATGCCCTCTCGGGGATCGAAAAGGTGAAGAATATCAGCTCGACCTCTTACGAAGGACTTTCAATCATCGCGATCGAATTTTACCGGAACGCCACCATTAATGTGGCCGTTCAGGATGTACAGCGGAAGGTGAACGAGATCATTTCAACATTGCCCAAAGATGTGAAAACCCCGTCGTTGCTCACCTATTCGGTTAGCCAGATACCCGTTCTCAGGCTTTCGCTCACCTCAAACCTCTCCCCTGCAAAATTTTACACGCTGGTTGATGACCAGATCAAACCCAGGCTGTCAAGGGTACAGGGTGTGGGGAATATTACCATAAACGGCGGACTGAAACGGGAGATCAAAGTGAACATCGATGCGCAGAAGGTACGCTCCTATGGCTTGTCGATAAGCCAGGTGGCCAACTCCATCAACGCGGCGAACCTTGACTTTCCCACTGGCAAACTAAAAGATCCCCTTCATCAGTTCGTGGTTCGCGTTGCCGGGAAGTTTACCTCTCTTGAGGAGATGAACAACCTCATTGTCGGCTATTCCAAAGATGGTGGTGAGATCCGCCTGCGCGATATTGCCGAGATCCATGATGCCACGATTGACCCGACCCTCATCAGCCGGTTCAACGGGATCAACGCATTGGGGCTGGAAATTCAGAAGCAGAACGATGCCAATATGGTGAAGGTGTGTGAACTGGCGCGTAAGGAATTAAAGGTGCTTGAAGCAGATTATAAGGGAGTGAACCTTCATTTCGACATTGCCGACGACCAAAGCATCTTCACCATGGATGCGGCCCATGCTGTGATGGAAGACCTCATGCTTGCCATTTTGCTGGTGGCTGCAGTGATGTTCCTTTTCCTTCATTCGGTGCGTACGTCACTCATCGTCATGGTGTCGATCCCCTGTTCTCTCACCACCGCCTTCGTGGTCATGTGGATCCTCGGGATGTCACTTAACCTCTTCACCTTATTGGCCCTTTCTCTGGTGATCGGGATCCTGGTTGATGACAGCATCGTAGTACTTGAGAATATCTACCATCACCTTGAAAAAGGGGAAGACAAACTTACAGCCTCTGTCAGGGGCCGCAACGAGATCGGGTTTGCAGCGATCTCCATCACCTTTGTCGACATCGTGGTATTCGTTCCCCTGGCCCTGACCACCGGGCTCATCGGCGACATCATCCGTGGATTTTCTATCATCATCCTCGTCTCCACCCTCACCAGCCTTTTGGTCTCATTTACCGTGACGCCCATCCTTGCATCGCGCTTCGCCAAACTCGAATCCATCGATTCCGAAAGCCTGCTGAACCGTTTTGGGAAGGTTTTTGAACGGGCCTTCAAATGGCTCACCGATAAGTATGCCCTGATCCTGGGATGGAGCCTGAGAAATCCCTATAAAGTGCTGTTCGTCGTCGCCTCGGGCCTCATCATCACCCTGATTATCCCCGTTGCCGGGCTCACCGGGTTTGAATTCATGAAACAGACCGACCGCAGCCAGTTTTCAGTGGCCCTTGAATACGCTCCCGGGACGACTCTGGAGAGCAACAACCGCCAGACGCGGAAAATAGAAGAACTGGTTTCCACACTGCCCGAAGTGACGAATATCCTTACCAACATTGGGAAAGGAAGCGATGGGGTGAGCACCGATAATCAGACAGAAATCGTGGTTTCACTTTGTCCAAAGGAGCAGCGTTCATTCTCCACTGCCGAACTGGGTTCGAAGGTCAAAGAGCTTACCGACAAAATTCCCGGGGTAAAGGTGTTTGTCAACCAGATCAGTTTCGCCGGCGGGGCCAGCTCGGCTCCCGTACAGGTAGAGATCACCGGCATTAACTTTGATTCGATCATGAAGTCGGCCGACATGGTAGCAAAGGCGCTTATACTTACGCCCGGCGTCACCTATCTGAGGTTCTCCGCCACCAGGGGGAATCCCGAAACACGCGTTGAGATCGACCGCCAGAAGATGGCTGCGCTGGGATTGAGCGTGAGTGATGTGGGCTCGGCGCTTCAGGTTGCGCTCACCGGAAATAATGACTCTAAATACCGCGACGGATCGAACCAGTTCGACATCCGGGTGGCGCTTGACAAGTTTGACCGCACCAACCCCGATAACATTGCACATCTTTCGTTTATCAACAACAAGAACAGGATTATCGAGCTTCAGCAGTTTGCCAGCATCTACCAGGCTTCGGGGCCCACGAAGCTGGAGCGCAAAAACCGCAACGCCCTTACCACCGTGAGCGCTTATACCGACGGTTCCCCGGCGGGCTCCGTGGTTCAGGCATTTACTACAAGGCTGGGGAACAGTAAAGCCGGAGGAACGAACATCGGTTTCGGCGGTGACCAGGAGGAGATGCTTACCTCCTTCCTCAGTCTTTTCGTGGCGCTTATCGCAGCCGTCATTTTCGTTTACTTCATCATGGTGATCCTATATGACTCGTTCATCTATCCATTCGTTGTGCTCTTCTCCATTCCTGTGGCACTCATCGGGGCCATTCTGGCGCTGGCGCTGACAGGAAACACCATCAATGTATTTTCCATCCTCGGTATCATTATGATGGTTGGATTGGTTGCAAAGAATGCCATCCTCATTGTCGATCGTACCAACGAACGCAGGGCCGAAGGCGAATCCATTTACGATGCCCTCATCGATGCCGGAAAGATGCGAATCCGCCCTATTTTCATGACCACCTTCGCAATGGTATTCGGGATGCTGCCCATTGCAACGGCTGCCGGTGCCGGCGCCGAATGGAAAAACGGACTGGCCTGGGCACTCATCGGCGGGCTCACCAGCTCGATGTTCCTCACCCTGGTCGTTGTTCCCATTATCTACGAAAAAGTGGCCCGTTTGATGGAAAAACGAGATGCAGGTAAACGCCTTAAACGCACTTCCGGCCCGGCCGTCATATTGCTCCTGCTGATAACATTTTTCTCCCTCGCCGGCACCTCTCGCGTACAGGCGCAGGAGCTACTTGAATTCAACATGCAGACCGTCCACATTGCCCTGGTTTTTGATGGCCCGACGAGGGTGAACACCCTGTACCGGTCAACGGTGGAGAAAGAGATTAAAAGTCTGATGGCAGGCCAGGTCGAGGTAGCATTTGCTGAACCTCCGGATTTTACCGGTAAATGGACCATCGAAAGCGTTAGGGCTATCAATGATAAACTCCTCGCCGATAAAAATGTGGACATCATCGTATCGCTGGGAGCCCTCGCCGCCCAAGACCTTTGTCACCGCAAAAACCTGTCAAAACCTGTCATCGCAGTCCCTGTACTGAACCGGGAACTGCAGGGTATTCCCATTGTCCATGGCACAAGTGGCGTGAATAACCTGACCTACATCCAGCTCAAACCCTCTATTGAAAATGAATTCGCGGAGATGAAACGGATTGCGAATTTCAACAATCTTTCCATCGTGGTAAGCGGGGATTATATGGAGATCCTGAACCCCGAACACCGTCCCTTCACCAATTTCGACACCATCAACGGGGTAAGGATAAACCTTATCATTTGTGATACTTCGGCAGCGGAAGTCATCAAAGCCCTTCCCAAAGAGACTAACGCAGTGTACCTTGATGCAGTGTTCAAAATGTCCGCCGAACAGTTCAGGATGCTGGTCGACTCGCTGAATGCGAGGAAATTGCCCACCTTCGGGTTCGACCAGGTGGATGTGGAGGCGGGCGTACTGGCTTCGCTCTATCCACGCCTCATCGACCGCCTTTCCAAACGCATCGCATTGGACATCCAGCAGATTCTTCTAGGGGTAAACGCATCTTCACTCCCGGTGGAATTGCTTACCGGCAAGGGACTTTTTCTGAACCTGGGTACCTTCAACAAGCTCGGCCTGAAAATCCTGTCGTGGGACGTTCTTACCGAAGCAACCATTGTTGACCTGCTTAAAAAGGATACATCGGTTCAGTTTGTGCAGCTAAGGGAGGTGATGATGCTTGCGCTCGACAGCAACCAGACGCTGGTGGCGAAAAACTTCGAAGTGAAGGCCGGTGCCAAGAACATCAACATTGCCCGTTCCAGTCTGCTTCCCACCCTCGGTGTCAATGCCCTGGGGACCTTGAACGACAATAAAAATTACCAGTCACCCCAAATGGTCACCGCCAGCGGCAACATCTCCCAATCGGTTTACTCAGAGCCTGCCTGGGCCAATCTTGAGGTTACGACATCAAACCAGAAGGCCTTGGAGGAAGATTTCAATACCCGGAAACTGGATATCGGCAACCAGGTGGCCAGGGCCTACCTCAACATCCTCGAAAGCAGGCATAATTTCCTGCTGCTGCTCAACAACCTGATGATTAGCAGGTCGAACCTGGAGGTGTCCGTGATGAAAAAGGAATCGGGTTCGGTTGGAGAAAACGAGGTCTATCGCTGGCAGATCGAAGTCGCCAAGTCAAAAAAGGATGTGATAAACTCCTATTCAAATATGACCCAGGCTGTGTTCAAATTGCTCGAACTGATCCATGTAAGATACCTGGTTTCCTATGATCTGGCGGATGTGGAACTTGATAAATCCGGCCTGATGATTTCCGATTCCGGATTTTTCCGTATCCTCGAAGATCCCATCAGACTTGAAAAACTCAGCACCTTCCTGGTGAAAGAGGGAACAATGAAATCACCCGTGATCCACCAATACGATTTCCTGATTACTGCCCAGGAACGATCTTCCAGGTCGGCAAACATCTCCCGGTTTATTCCGAATACCACCCTTTCGGGTGGTTATACCAACCGGCTTTACCAGACAACCCCTCCCGGATGGCCCTACCCTCCCACGAATGACACCTGGAATATCCAGGCCAAGGTGGAAATTCCCCTGTTTACCGGATTGAAGAATAACGCCACCATGCAAAAAGCCAGGCTTACCCTGGCCCAGCGCAGAAGTGAACGGCAATCGCAGCTGGACAAGCTCGAATCGGTCATCCGCAGTAACCTTACAACGTTAATGTCGGATTATCTTAGTCATAAACAATGGCTGATTGCTGAAACCGCCGGCCGGAAAAACCTTGAACTGGTGACCAACCAGTACCTGCTCGGGAAGAAAAATATCCTCGATGTGCTCGATGCCCAGCAGCAATACATCATCAGCAGCATGTCACGAAACGGCTCATACTATGCTTTGCTGAAGGACTATTTTGCCCTGCAGGAATCACTCGGAAAATTTGATTATCAATCTTCTGCAGCGGAAAACCTGGAATTCATTAACCGCATGAAGGCCTATATGGCAAAGCCCTAAGGGTGAATGCGCTTTTTCGTTGCATCATTTTGAGCGGCCACCCCTATTTTTAATCTGCGGTCAGGCTCCCGGCCGTAACCTTTGATGAGAATACTGTCGGCGGTAAGCGATACCAGAGCATAGGCGCTTTCCGTAGTATTCACCATCCCTTTGAAATTTACAAAGTGAATTCCCTGATAGAACCCGTAATTTCCAGGGTGATGATGCCCGTTGAAATAGGCTTTGACACAGGAATATCGGGTCATTAACGAAATCAGCTCCCGGTTGTTCCAGAGGTTGTAACTGCTGAATGGATAAACCACAAAATGGCATAAAACAATTACATTCCGGCCGGCCGACTGTGCTTCGCGGAATTGCGTTTCGGCCCAGTCCATCTGAGCCTGAGAAATGCCGCCATTCCAGGGCATGAAATTATTTCTCAGGCCACTTACGAGATCTTCGAGCATGGAATTTCGCTCCTGCTTTTGGGATTTGTCTTGCGGAGCGATCAAACTGAGATCATCCCCGTTCAGGATGATGAATTCCCAATTCCCGACAATTTTTGAGTAGTATCCGGTAGAGAGCCCCAGCATGGGAAGGACCCGCTTCTGCAGGTCGGCACGAACGGCGTAATCATGGTTGCCAAGCACGAAGTTAACCGGAATGACTGATTTATGGTATCGTGGAAGTACGCTGTCGTAACTTGAGAAATCGTGGTCGATCATGTCGCCAAGATGAAAGATGGCATCCACTCCAGAGGCATTGAAAAAACGGATCACACTGTCAAGTTTAGCCAGCGAGGCCGGGTAATTACGCACACCAAGCACCTCACAATTACAATATTGGTTGTCGGTACAGATGCCCAGGGTTATGGGTTTCTGTCCAAATGCCGGGGTAAAAACAACCATGAAGAAAAGGATAACCATTGGTTGCTTGAAAAGAAGGTTCCTCATAGAATTCTCTTGGGATGCGAATGATCCTGGCAAAAGTAATTAATAATTTAACTTTGAATTTCAATTCGCCAAGGCTTGTTTTCGATTAACTTATTGTACCTTTACAAAGTAATTATTTTTGCTGGTAAATGCTTAACTGGCAGTTCATAGTCAACCCAAACCTTGAAGAAATTCCTTATCCTCTTATCGTTCTTTCTCTCCATTAATTCTTCATTTTCTCAAAAAGAAGGAGGTGAACTGATTGATTCCTTGAAATCCCGCCTGATCAGTTCGCCTGAAGATACAGGAAGGGTCAGGCTGCTTGGAAAACTTTCATTTCAGTATTACAAGATAGATACGGATTCGGGCGTTTATTATGCCGAAAAAGCCATTGCCCTTGCTGAAACATTACACTGGGGCCTGGGTCTGGCGTTCGCGAACAATTATCTTGGGATCAACTATGGCGTAAAAGGCAATTATCCCAAAGCACTCGAATTTTTTCATAAATCCCTTTCAAAATACTCCGAGATCGGCGACCAGCAAGGTGTCGCTCTTTTGTCGAACAATCTGGGCAATTTTTACCGCATCCTCAAAAAATTTGATAAAGCCATTGAATTCCTCAATAAATCTGTCTCCATCAATACCTCTCTGAATAACAGGGCAGAACTTATAAAAGTATACAATAACCTGGGCATCGTATACAGTGAGATATCTGATTTTGACAAATCCAATGATTTCTATTACAAAGGCCTGAAAACCGCGCAGGATCTGAATAAAATGGATATAGCCGCACAGTTAATGATCAATATTGCCGAAAATAAGACCATAACCAGGGACTATTGCGGGGCGATTGAATTAAGCCTGCAGGCCATCCGGATAAGTCAGGATCTGAATATTCCTTACGATCTTGCTGCATATAAAAGCTATGCCGGGGAGGTCTACCTGAAGATGATTGATGACAGCCTGACAGATGCCGGCAATTGTGCACACCATGCCCGGGACAAACACAAGAATCTACTGAAGGCAAAAGAATATTTAAGCCAATCGATCATCTTGCTTGAAAGGATCAATGACCTGGCGCTTTTATCGCATATTTCTCTTAAACTTTCTGATGTTTACGAGAGGCTGGGGGATACAAAAAATGCGCTTTTATACTATAAAAAATATACAGCCAATAAAGATTCTGTATTTTCGAAAGACAACAGTCTCAAAATAGCTGATCTTGAGAGAAAGCAGGAGGTAGATTTAAGGGATAACCAGATCATAATCCAAAAGCTTGAGATTGAGAAGAAGAATTTTCAGCTTGTTTTTCAAGTTGTGCTCTCCCTGTTAATCCTGGTGCTGATCTCTTTATTCACATATCTTTTTTTCAGGAAACGGCAAAGGGAAAAAGAACGTAAGGCGGAGGCAGAACTGATCAAAGCCAAAGAAAAAGCCGAAGAGAGCGACCGCTTAAAATCTGCATTTCTTGCAAATATGAGCCATGAGATCAGAACCCCCATGAATGGTATCCTGGGTTTTGCCGAGCTGCTTAAAACACAAAAACTTTCAGGAGAAGAACAGCATGAATACCTTGGAATTATTGAGAAAAGCGGTGCACGCATGCTCAATATCATCAACGAAATTGTTGACATTTCCAGGATAGAATCAGGGCAAATGGAAGTTGTGGTTTCCGAGGTTGATATCAATGAGCAGATCGAATTTTTGGAGCTCTTTTTCAGGCCGGAAGCGGAGAGAAAGGGGTTAAGCCTGTCAATAAGGACGCCCCTTCTAAAAACAGAAGGCATTATTAACACAGACCATGAAAAATTTTATGCCATCCTCTCCAACCTGGTTAAAAATGCAATCAAATATACCCGTACAGGTTCAATTGAATTTGGATATGAAAAAACGGAGGGGTACATTGAATTTTTTGTAAAAGATACCGGAATCGGGATTCCTGCCGACAGGCAGGCCGCTGTTTTTGAGCGTTTTGTACAGGCAGATATTTCAGACAAGGAAGCCTTCCAGGGCGCTGGGCTTGGCCTTTCAATTGCCAAGGCGTATGTGGAAATGCTGGGTGGGCAGATCAGGGTGGAGAGTGGATCTGACAAGGGTTGCACTTTTTACTTCACCATCCCATATCATAAAGCAGGCGAAAAAAAAGAGGGGACCGGGAAAAAGCACTAAGGGCCAGGCTATCTGACCGATCCTGCCGTTAAGGAAACCCGTTTACGTTTCGTGATGTACGAATAAAAACCGGGCGTTCGGTCACCCTGAAGTTAATCGCCTTGTTTTGGATTTTGAGGATCGACTGGGATCCTTCAGGCATCCCGGATTGAGGGATGATCAATTGTGCAGAGAGGGCGTCTCCAATTTCAAGCGTAAATTTTTTGATGACCAGGTTGGATGAAGTTGTACACCAAACAGCGTAAACCGCTGTATTCCCATTTGCTGAAAGAAATTTATACACATGGACGGCAGGATGACCGGAAGAAATTTCGTTTTCAAAACGCAGTCCCCTGAGTTGGTTTTTCATGGTGGAAACGTAAAACCACGATTTCTTTGGATGATGCCCATTCCAGGTCTCGGTGGTAAGTCCTGAGCTGTTGTATTTGTTGGGATCAGCGGCGTTCGCATCGCGAAGCATGAATACGAACGCCTTATCTATTCCTGCTGCAATGGCCTCCAGATACGACCGCAATATCCATTCTCCCTGCACTTCGTAAATGTCATTTGTATCAATGGCCATGGAGGCCTGTTCACTTTCAGGATTTGTATCATACCCAAATTCGGAAAGCCATATCTCTTTGCCTGTCATTACACTATCGCGGAAGTTCGTGATCACGTTCAACTTTTGCTTCAGACTGTCTTCCTCCGGGCTTATTCCACGGGTTCCATTCCCGGAATAGTGATGGAAATTCAGGACATCGGCCGGAAAGCCGCTCCGACGGTTAAATTCACACCACAATTTCATGCATCTGAGATACTCCAGATTCAGGCTTGCCAACCCTCCCATCACCATTTTTATTTTTGGGTCCGCGGATTTCATTCCCTTCCCCGGCCCCATTGATCGTTCATGGCCATCATAATCGGCGCTGCACATCGCAGAAAATTCATCAGGCGTAAAATAACCTCTTCTCGTGCTCCACCATTTGTCAGGTTCATTCCAGTTTTCAAGGTACCGTATCAGTCCGCTCCCACGCATCAATGGCTGATCAGGTTTGAGCTTCAGCAAGGAGGAGGAAACCGCAGTACGGCCATACCTGGCAGCAAACTGAAACATATAATCCGAGTGTGCCAGATAGGATAACGGAACAAAGGCCTGTTCATCCTCCGCGAGAGGTTTATGTTGTGACCGGGAATCATCGAATTTATGGATATAGGGCGCCGATCCCTGAAGGGCGGGGCTGAGAATTAATCTGTTATTCTTAAGCTGTTGATAAAAATCATCGAAATAGAATCCCCAGCCAGGCCCGCTTGTCCAGCTTGGATTCCATGCGTACTGGTTGTCAGGAAAGCCAGGGTACGACGTGTCAAGATTTCCTTCATCCCAACTCCAGCTGTGGTATTCCCGTACATTTCCAGCGCAGTTGAGTTTGTCGATCGGATCGTTGATGAACCCATTTACCCCCATAAATTCATCCATAACTGGTTTTGGATGACGGAGCGGCTTCGGAGTCGGACTGGATTGTCCGGTTGCCCTGCCGTAGAGGACAATCTCTGCTACTTTTGTCGAGGGGCTGCGATATACAAACATCAGAAACCTGGTTGTTCCATGTATCGGCACCTCCCTCCAGGTGTTGTATGTGTTCAATAGCAAACCCGCTTTTTTATCCCAGGAAGAGGGATCCCCGGTGTAAATAAAAATGGTGTCACTGTCATCGGCATCAAACAGCCACAAAGAGGCGAGATGGTATGATTTTCCGAGGTCAACTACAATCATGGCGGGATAATAAATATCAGCATTTACCCATCCGGGTGAAAACAGGGTTTTTGGCGCACCGCCCTTGCCATTTGCGGGATCACTGGCAACAGCCTGCTCATCGACAAGCAAGCCTGCATTGCCCTTTGTTGAAAAGTTGTAGACCATATTCCTGTTCAGCTTTATTTTTTGCTGCCCGAAAGAACATCCGTGAAGAAAGGTCAAAACAAGCAAAAGTGCCAGGAAATTAAACCCGGGGAGTCTTCCTAAAAGCATAAATTTTTCATTGGATATGTATACCTTTGCTAAGATAGCGAAGACTTTTTAATTATCTGGCTTATCGAATGATAAACTTATAGTATCAACGCTAAAAAGCATAGGTCATGGAGATGGTCATTGATGATAAGATCCGTTGCATTAAACCCATTGGCAAACTGGATGCCAACACAAGCAATGACTTTGACAAGGGCCTGATGGCGTTGCCCGAAAATGGCCAGGATATCATTGTTGATTTGTCGGAATGCCCCTATGTGTCAAGCGCTGGAATCAGAATCCTATTAAAAACCAAAAAGAGACTTTCCGCCGGTCAAAATGAACTCTACCTGGCCGGTATTGCTCCGGATGTTTTTCATGTTCTGGAAATAGCCGGACTGCACCACGTTTTCAAATTCGAATCCAATGTGGAGAAGGCCTTGGCCATGGTTGGGTTCAACAGGAAAAACAGGACGGATCTCACGGAGATTTCTGTCGAGCATCATCGTTTGGTCTATCAGCAAACAGGAGAAGATAACCTGACGGGCCAATTTTGTCAGGCCGCAGAAATAGTGAGTTATCACGAACTCGGTTTTGCATTCGGCTTTGGATCGATGTCGAATCCTTCACCAGCCGATACTGATTGTCCTGATTTCTTTGTTTCACTTGAACACTGTTCCGGATTCCTGCCGTTAAACAAATCCGCAGATCCCGACTTCAGAATTTCTTCAGTTCCGGCAAAGACCGGGTTGCCCGTTTGTGAGGCCCTGTCGTTTGGACACATGCCGACCGGATTGTTAAAACTGACCTTGCCTGGTATTTTAACCTTCAGCCAATTAAACAATGCCCTCCTTTCCTTAAGAGAAAACACCTTTTCGAAACCTTCTCTCCTCCTCCAGGTTATCGCAAACCTCGATAAAAACGGACCTTCGCTGAGTCTGGCTTTGACAAATGATGCTGATCTGGCAGAGATCGTCAAAGTTAACGGAATGATCCGTTTTCAACAATTTCTTTCAGAAAATGCGAAGAAGAGCGATTTCATTGGAATTACCTTCCGGCTGGCCAGGCTGGATCTGTCGGCAAAAGAAAATTCACTCGAAGATATCATCCGTCAGCAATTGATCTTTGAGAACATCCTGGCTGTGGAGCCCTTCAGTCCGGGCGCTTTCATTGAAAACCCCGTGGCATGGCTCTTTCACGCCGACAAATTCATCGATGGCAGAACCAAAAGGTTGTCCATTGAGATAAAACCCGGATTTGTTTTGGAATCCCACAAGCAATTCCTCGCCAGGTTGCTATACACCGATTCATCAAAGTTAGTGGTCGAACCCCTCCATGGAGGATATTCGGCACAAACATTTCACGTCACCTCCTTTGACCATGAAGGACGGAAAATGAGGCCAACCGTTCTCAAAATCGCCCATCGCGACCTGATCACCAGGGAATCAGAACGATGCCAGAAATTCGCCCTCCCCTACATTTTTAACAATTGTGCTGTCGTGCTGGGGGCCGAATATTATGGAGAGACCATGGCGCTTCGTTACAATTTTGTCGGTATTGGAGGTGAAGCGAGTCAATTGAAATGGTTGACGCACTATTACCTCCAGTCTGACATCACTTTCCTTGAACCGCTTTTTGATAAAATTTTCCTGCAAATCCTGAAACCCTGGTATGGCCAGCCGGTAAGTAAAACCATTTTCCCGTTCAGGGACCACGACCCGACATTGACATTTTTCCCGCATATCTACCGAACAGTGAGTGACTTGTTCTCCATCCAGGCCGACGAAAAGCAAATCTTCATCCGGGAGATGAATCAACCTGTGCTGAACCCCTATTGGTTTCTGAAACACGAATTTGTGAGACGTCGCGATTGGGGCATGGAATATCTTACCGCAATCTGCCATGGCGATTTGAATATGCAAAATATTCTGCTCGATGAAAACATGAACGTCTATCTCATCGATTTCTCTGAAACAAAACCCAGGTCGGTCATCTCCGATTTTGCCCGTCTCGAAGCCATTTTCCTGATCGACAATGCGCCACTGGATGATGAAACCGACATGGCTGATTACCTCCATTTTATCCGTGAATTTTATAAAAGTGCACATTTAAATGACATCCCAGGGATAAGCTATCCCGGAAAGCACAGCGGCACCGTGCGTAAAAATGCAGCCCTCGCTTTGAAAATGAGGGAATATGCCTTTGCCAGCGCCAGGGGCAACCCTGACCTGATGCCGTATTACATGGCCCTGCTTGAATGGGTATTGCCGGTTGTATGCTATTCTTCGTTGCCTCTCTTTCACAAGCGTCTGTCGATGATCCTTTCATCCATCCTCTGCGAAAAAGTGATGGGCGCTGAGCCGGTGAAATAATTAAACCTCAAAATCTAAAGTGGAAACCACAACCGTTCATCCCCATCCCCAGCTCCCGATTCGCAGGAGTACCAATGTCATCTCCGATATCAGGTTTTATTTTTTTCATCGGCCTGAAAAAAAGACCCTGGTGAAATTTAATTCAGAGGAGGACAGGCACAGGTACAGCGAAAGCATCATGCAGCGTGTCGGCATTGATGTGGACCAGTACAACCTTCTGAATATTCACCGCATTGGGATTGAGGTTCCGTCGAGTATCCTGTTTGATGACCTGATGAAATGGAACGGGGACTCCATTTGCTGGCCCAACCATATTGCCAGGGTCAACCTGCAGGACAACAAGCTTGAAAAAATCCTGATCTCTTTGTTCGGTAAATCGGGTAAGCGAACAGGGAGCCTCAAGGATTTCTTTCAACTTCGTTTTCCGCAGCTGTTTATCATGGACGCGATAAGGATACAGGCCATCCCTTCAGTCAATGATACCGATAACGCCCGTTACCTGTTGTACAAATGCAGCGGCGGATATCCCATCGGCGTCTTCTCGATGTATGTAAGAAGTTCAATCCCCGAACGCGGGGAATCATCCATTTCCCAGCTTTTTATCATGGTCAGTTTTAATTTTTATGGAAAAACGGCCCTGTCAAAGCTGAGTTTTGTGAACAAAATATGGGAAGGAATCCACAACCGTGTTACCTCAAATGTAGCAAACAGGTTTAAAAAACTGATCGAATGGAAGTTCGAACATTTAAAAGAGCCTTAAACACCTTCGAAACCATGGGGATAAGGTGATCAACCTTTCCCCCTACTCCTGGTACAAAATCATCGCTGAATAGGGGGCTATACTTACTGTAGATGAACAGGTTTTTTCATCCTCCCTGAATTGGTAATTTTGAAGCGCCGCCTTCCAGATTCCCTGAGGAAGCACGACATTTTTTTCAAGCTCCGCCCCGTTGAAAATAACGATGATTTGCTGCCATGCATCCTTATTGGCATGATCTTTCAGTTGATATGCAATGAGCTGCGGATCATTCGTCGGCAGGAAAACCAGGTTTTTCCGAACCAGGTCGTTTTTTTGCATTCTGAAGGCAGGATGCGCTTTGCGAAGGGCGATTAAATCTTTATAATAGGCCACCAACTCCCGGTTCTCATATTTCCAGTCCCAGTTGATCCTGTTCACCGAATCAGGTTTGTTGTAGGAGTTGTGCTCGCCGCCTTTGGTTCGTTTCATCTCAACACCGGCATGCAGAAAAGGAATTCCCTGAGAGGTCAGCACAATGGTATTGGCCAGCTTATGCATTTTAACAATATCCTCCTCCGAAGCATCCGGCCGCGAGATTTTCAATTTATCATACAATGTATTGTTGTCGTGGCATGATACATAATTGATAACCTCATCAGGATTTTTCGTATAGGGATCTTTGGAGTATTTTACTTTGGCGTAATCAATTTGAGGATGCTCTCCTGCTGCAACAATGCCGAATTTAACTGACTCCGTCATCTCCTTTGATCCGCTGGCAAAACCTGTACTCTTCCCGTCAAAAACACTGCCTTTAATGGCATCGCGGATATCATCACTGAAAACAGCCACGCCATCCATCATTTTAGCATTCTTTTTTAAGGCTCTGTATTGCTCAGGTAACGGCGAATCTCCGGCCGTCCATCCCTCTCCATAAACGATAATGGAGGGATCAATGGCCCGCAGCACAGCAGCCACCTGGTTCATGGTTTCCATATCATGAATGGCCATCAGGTCGAAACGAAAACCATCCACATGGTATTCCTTCACCCACCAGGTGACCGACTCGAGGATGAACTTCCTGAACATGGCGCGTTCAGAGGCAGTTTCGTTGCCACAGCCGGAACCATTGCTGTATGTTCCATCCTTCTCCCATGCACGGTAATAATATCCCGGTACCAACTGATCGAGGTTTGAGTTGTGCGTCCGGCCCGTATGGTTGTAAACCACGTCCATCACCACCCGGAGCCCCTTCTTATGAAGGGATTGAACCATTTTCTTGAATTCCAGGATACGTACCTTCCCCTCTTCCGGATCCGTTGAATAAGATCCCTCAGGTGCGTTAAAGTTTTGCGGATCATACCCCCAGTTGAATTGAGGTTTATCCAGTTTGGATTCATCCACGCTGCAATAATCAAACACGGGCAGCAGGTGTACATGGGTGACCCCCATTTCGGCGATGTGATCGATGCCCGTACTTTGCCCCTGGCTGTTTTTGCTCCCCATTTCGGTCAATCCGAGGAATTTGCCCTTGTGCTGAATACCGGAATTGGCTGCCACCGAAAGATCACGGATGTGCAGCTCATACAGGATCACATCCATTGGGCTGTTCAGAACAGGTGATCTGTCGTTTTCCCAACCGGCCGGATTCGTTTCGCTCAAATCAATGATCTGCCCGCGTTTCCCATTGGTGCCAACAGCTTTGGCATAGGGGTCGGGGTTTTCATCATTCCATTTTCCATCAATCTTTGCCTGGAAGGTGTAATAGCTGTTTTTTCTGTCACCCATCAATCGTGCTTTCCAAACTCCATCTGCATCCTTCTGGCAACTGATCTCTTCAGTAAGGTCATTCCCCAGAGATGTTTTGTATAATTTCAGCTTCATCTCCTGCGCCGGAGGGGACCAAATTTTTAAAACCGTCTCCGATTTATTATAATTTACGCCCAAATCAGTTCCCCTGTATGAAGGATAATCTTTATAGGGGTTATAGGCCAGCGACGCCGGCGTTCCCTGGGCGAACAGCCCCGATCTTAAACAGAAAATCGCTCCCGAAAGGAGGATTAATAAAATTATGGTGGTTTTCATGGCGCACATCAGTTTTTACACAGCGAACAGTGAATTCGTAATTCGGTGGCTTAGGGTGAATGTTTTAAGAATTTGAATAAGAAAGAGTAAAGTTAAGAATACAAGGCCTCATTAGGAAAAAATTTCATTTCATCACTTTGCCTGGCAATGTAAAGTGAAATGTACTCCCCTTTCCCACTTCACTCTCCACCCAAATCGTCCCGCCATGTTTATTCACAAAATCTTTACACAGGTATAATCCAAGTCCTGAGCTGGGTTCGTGTTCAGTGCCAGCTCTGGTTGTTTGAACATCAAGGCAAAATAAATTTTCAACCATGGCCCTGCTCATTCCGATGCCGGAATCCTTAATGGAAATTTCCACGCCTTTGTCACCCTTGTCATTGGCCGAAAGGACTACGTTCCCTCCTTTGGGGGTAAATTTCAACGCATTGGATATGAGGTTCCGAATCACGGTTTGCAACATATTTCTATCAGCAAAAACCTCCAGGCCGGGCGGAGTTTCGTTGATTAATTTAATTTCCTTTGTTTTGAATGTTTCCTGCACCAATGCCAGGTTTTCATCCATGATTTTATACAACTGAACCATCCCCGGATTGAATGGGATTAAGCCTTGTTCCATTTGTGACCATTGCAGCAGGTTTTCGAGAAGCCGGAACAGGTTGGTAGCAGAATTTCTCATTGACAGGGCAATCTGTTGAATTTCATCCAGGCGCAATGTAGGCAGGTCCTCTACCATCATGCCTGTAAAACCAAGGAATGAATTAAATGGGCTACGCAGGTCATGGGCAATGATCGAGAAAAATTTGTCCTTTTCGGCATTGAGCTTGATCAACTCTTCGTTTTTAAGATGAATCACTTTTTCAGCCTGTTTGCGATCGGTGATATCTCTGTTAATGCCAACCAATCCGGTCACATTCCCGTTCCCATCTTTGATTGGCACCTTTGTGGACAGGTTCCACCGCACATCATCATTGATTTTATTGATACAAATTTCTTCATAATTCCTGAGGGATATACCTGATTTCAGGATGGCCTGCTCATCATCAAAATATTGGTTCGCCAGGTCATGCTGAAAGAAATCAAAATCGGTTTTTCCAACCATTTCATCGGTGCTTTTTGCTCCGCAATTAATAGCAACAGCCGGATTACACATGATAAACCTGCTTTCAAGATCCTTATAATAAATTTGATCCGGAATATTTTCAATGATCGCACTCAGTAATCTCATTTCCAATAATAATTTTTCCTCTGTACGCTTTCGTTGTGTGATGTCACGAACAATTGAAACCATGCTGACAGGCTTCCCTTCTGCATTATGTATATACTCGGCATTGACCTCAATATCGAATGTGCTGCCATCGGGCCGTAAACCACGGTATTCAATTGAACCTATCACATTTCTTTGCATGATGAGGTTGAAATTTGACATCGCGCGTTCCCTGTCTTCGGGGACAATAAAATCAGTAACCAGGCGTCCAAGTATATCTTCTTCCCGCTTGCAGCCGAACATTTTCACTGCCCCCGGAGAGACCATTATATGTCGGCCATCATGCAAATCAGTAATAAAAATGGCATCGGGCGATGCAGTAAGGATGGAATGATACCGATCTTCACTCGCGCGCAGCGCCTCCTCTATCTTTATCGGGTAACTCTCTCCATCCGCATATTTACTTGTTGGTGATGAAATATGCTTGTGGATGATCCGCCATTCATTACCCGTTCGCCGAAAAATGACACTCAGCCTCAAGCCATTAATTTCAACAAGGTTATTTCCCGTTTCCGCTTTGATTGAAATAAGGGCTTTGACCAATCCAATGGTCGGAGATAAAACGTCTACTTTAATGCTATGATAGGTGATGTCAACAGGATTTGGAATTTGTGAAAAATCACGTAAATAAAGTTCTTTTACCGGGCCCGGATCCAATGCAACTTCATCAGGCGCAGAGCCAATCACGGTCATCTCTTCATCGAACATCGCAAATGTCTTATCCACATCCCTTTCAGTGAAATAGACCTTCATATACTTTTCAAAAGCAGCCAACACTTCATGGCTTATATCATTCAAATCAGGATTGCTTATCATTTTTTTGTTTGTCCGGCTATGTTGAAAAAATTATTATGTAAAGTTAATCATAACCGGGCATTCCTGTGAAAAATCATTCCTGTTCATTTGCATTCCGATGCAACATGTTGTATTTTTGAGTTACGCAATTTCAACATGATGAACTCCTCTGTAAATACATTAAAATGCAAAGCCTTTGTGATCATCACATTGGCTGCAATCCTGGTATACGCGCCAGCACGATCCCAGAAGTTTAACTGGCAGAATCCCCTTCCGCAGGGAAACCAGCTCAACTCCTTTTGCTGGCCTTCGAAAACGACCGGATACATTATAGGTGATTTCGGCACACTGATGAAGACCACCGATGCAGGCGTTCACTGGACATCCATCCAAACCCCGACGAATACCTGGCTCCGTTCGCTCAGCTTTCCTACCATAAACACAGGCTATGCTTGCGGAGAAAGGGGATGCATCCTGCGCACTGCCGATGGCGGCAACACCTGGATCCAGGTTCCCAGCGGCACCGACAGCGTGATCGCCGCCAGTTACTTTACGAGCGAAAAAACAGGGTATTTCGGGATCTATTCAGGGAGCATCCTTAAAACTACTGATGGATGTTTGAGTTTCACG
>CAJAUM010000079.1 GCA_903945175.1 uncultured Bacteroidales bacterium
GCCAGCTGCATTGCAGAGTAGCTACGTCTGGATGAGATAAGCGCTGAAAGCATCTAAGCGCGAAACTCAGCCCAAGATGAGGTTTCCTTTAAGGGTCGTCGTAGACCACGACGTTGATAGGCTACAGGTATAAAGGCAGTAATGTCAAAGCCGAGTAGTACTAATTACCCGTAAGCTTTCTTCTATGACAAACTTTTAATTAATTGTTGTGTTTTCTTTCTCTATATGTCAAATCGTATTAAGATCTTACGGTGACTATAGCAGTGGTGTTCACCTCTTCCCTTTCCGAACAGAGTCGTTAAGCCCACTTGCGCAGATGGTACTGCAGTTTTTGTGGGAGAGTATGTCGTCGCCGATCTTTTTTAAACCCAGCCTAACCGCTGGGTTTTTTTTTGCCCCTACCCTACCCGTTACCTCTTTTTTCCGTACCTTTATCCACACCTTTGTAACCCTTGAATGCGCCCTGATATCTATCGTCTTTTACTCCCCCTCGCTTTACTCATCATGGCTTTCGCCTTGCCTGGACTATCCCAGAAAACCGATACAATTTCACGGGTAAAAGATACATCAATTCAGATCGGCGATTCAACATTGCGGTTAACCGATACCACTTCACGGGTATTTGATTCAACCATGCGTGATGGGAAAAATAAATCCCGCAAGAAAACTCCGGCGCTTTCCCAGTCACAAATTATTGCCAACAAAATTAAGCTCGATTCCCTGAAAAAACACAGGGATTCAACCCAGGTCTCCTTTTTCTATAGTGCCTTTGAAAAACTCGGAGCGCTTGACCTTCACGCAATTGATACAGCCATCACCGGATTTCAGAATTATGACGCGCTTTATAAACATGACCGTTTTTACGCAAATCAGGGGAATATAGGCCAGTGTTATCGCTCCCTGGTCCCCTTTCCCTTCTTCCGCGAAAGCGGGTTCGACTATGGCATTCATTCTTCCGATCAGTACCTATACCAAAATGACAGTGTAAAGTATTACAAGGTTGTCAAAACTTTTTCTGAGCTCTCCTATAACCAGGGAGCAAAGAAAGAGCAAATATTTCATGCAGTTTTCAGCCGGAACATCTACCGGAGTCTTAACCTTGGCTTTGATTTCAAGGTAATGAGCGCACCGGGAGCCTATAACCGGCAAAAAACCAATCACATCAATTTTGTCCTGACAGCCCAATTCTTCACAAAAGATAAACGGTACGGGGTTATTGCCAATTTCACCATCAACCGCCTGAAAAATTACGAAAACGGAGGCATCAAATACGACAGCGTATTTGAACAGAATACTGAAACAAACAGAGCGGTTGTCGGGGTAAACCTTGCTTCTGCGCAAAACCGCATCCGGGAAACCGGTTTCTTCATGAAACACTATTTTGACCTGACCCGACATCCGATCTCTGAAAGTGATACCACCCCTGGAAAAAGAAAACGAATAGAATTGGGACGGATAAGTTATTCCTTTCAATATGTTCGCCAAATACAGAATTACATTGATGGATTGGAAGACAGCTTGTTCTATAAACCATATGTAGGGGATACACTGGCCTTTCCTACGGTCGATTCTCTTACCCTTGTCAGGATCGTGAATGACCTGGTGTGGTCAAATCCAAGTTTTAATAAAAATCTGCGACCCAGAATTTTCCAGATGAGTGCCGGGATCAAGCAACTTTATGTTGAGTCCAAATTCAATGGGGTACTGGATATTATGGCCACAAAGGATTTTTTCATGCAATTCATTCCTCATGCCGAGATAACCTTTAACCCTTTCTATAATCTGAAGCTTGAAGCCAAAGGCGATTATGTTCTGGGTGAATACAATGAAGGGGATCTGAGCCTCCATGTCAAACTCTCAACCATCCTGGGACGAAAAGATAAAAATGCCGGAACGCTTTCCATATCAGGAAATTATGCGTTACAACAACCCGCTTGGTTTTACCAGCAATACCATGGTCACTTTTACGCATGGGATAACAACTTCGATAAGCAGGGCGTCATTTCAGGCGGACTTGATTACCGCTTTAAATTCCTCGAGGCCGGATTCAATATCAGTCGTATTTCTAATTACATATATATGGATACTTCACGGGTTCCCGAACAACTCGATAATGAATTCGGCCACCTGTATGCTTACCTGAATGGGAATGTTAATTTCGGGAGATTCCTGGTGAAAGCCCGACTGGTATACCAAACAGTGCAAGGAGCGACTGTCCTCCGTCTTCCGGCCTTCATGGGAAGCCTTGATCTGTATTACACCCAGCCGCTATTTAAGGGTGCTGCCATTCTTCAGCCTGCATTATCATTCTTCTACAATACAAGCTATTATGCTGATCAGTATAATCCCTCCAACCGTACCTATTATTTACAAGACAAGCGTGAAATCGGGAATTATCTGTATATGGATGTATACCTAAACCTGAAGATCCAACGGGCAAGGTTGTATGTGGCCTACACCCATTTCAACACCAGTTTCATGAGTCATGATTATTATACCACGCCTACCTATCCCATGCCGGATGCAGCATTTAAATTCGGGGTTGCCTGGAGATTTCACGACTGACATTTCTTTTCCAGACCAGTCCGCCATTTTTCAGGGAGATTCTTCTCGTGCTGGAAACAGGCCATTGGATGGGAGTACATTTTGGCAATGCAGTAGTTGGAGCTGCAGCACAATGATTCATCTATTTCGCCTGTACGCAGTTTATCAATGAACCCGGGGTCGTTGATCAACACCCTCGCCATTTGTACAAAATCAAATCCTTTTGCCAGGACATCCTCTATCACTGCCCGTGATTTCAGTCCGCCAACAAAGACCAGTGGTAAATGCACCACCGATCTCATTTTCAACGCATCGTCAAGAAAATAGGCCTCACTGAATGGTTCTGGTTTTATTATGAATCTGCCGAACCACCGAACTCCAATTTTCATCCACTGGTTCTTCATGTAGTGGGCCATTATCTTCACCGGCATGCTGCCTCTCATTACATACATCGGGGCCCTGGATACAAATCCTCCCGAGAGAACAAGCGCGTGCACACCCTCCTGTTCAAGCAACCGGGCCGTTTTAATCGCCTCATCCAGCTCCATCCCTCCCTTGAAACCATCTCTCAGGTTCATTTTGACAACTACCGCCATGTTGGGTTGTGTAAACTTCATCACCTCACGGATAACCTCAACCATGAACCGGCTGCGGTTTTCAAAGGAGCCGCCATACTGATCTTTGCGTTTATTTGTATAGGGCGAAAGAAACTGGCTGATCAGGTAACCATGGCCGGCGTGAACTTCAATGGCATCAAAACCTGAATCGCCGACAATCTTTGCCGCGATCCCAAAATCTTTTACGATGGCGCTGATTTCATCCTGGCTTATGGTTCTGGGCCAGGTCGGGCCATACAGGTTAAACCTTCCGGATGGAGAGAGACAACTACCGGAGATCGATTTTTTAGCCATCAGCCCACAATGTCCGATCTGAATGGCTGCTGCTGATCCCTCCTTATGGATTGCATCAGTCAAACGGCGCATGGCCGGTACTTCTTCACGGGTAAGGAGCAATTGATGTGGGAACGACAACCCACTTCTTGATACTGAAGCATATGCCACCGTGGTCATGCCAATCCCACCGGCAGCCACTGCGGCATGATAGTTTACCAGGTCATCTGATATTTTGTTACCGGGGCACATTCCCTCAAAGGCTGCTGACCGTATTGAACGGTTGCGCAATAATACGGGTCCAAGTTTAGCTTCAGTAAACAGGATGTTTTTCATATATTTGTCTTCGCTTCAGTGACCGCGAAAATAGTTACTTTCTCAAGAAAATAAAAGATCCATGAAAAAAACAGCCCTGACCCTCCTCTTCATTTCCATAATCCATTTGGTGATTTTTTCCCAGAATGAGAAACAAAATCCCTACCATCTGAAGATCATTTCTACTGTTGCAGCTTACAAGGATGAGTGCCAAAAGGATAAACAAAACCAGCTGATTGATCTGGAAGAGGCAGTGCCGGCCATCAGGATGGATATTCGTTATGCCACGGATAATAACTTCACGCATAAAAAGGTTTATTCAACCGCAAAAGCTTTCTTGCGCCAGCCTGCTGCAGCGGCCCTTGCAAGGGTTCAGAAGGAGTTGGAAAAAGAGGGGATTGGGATCAAGGTGTATGATGCATACCGTCCCTATGCTGCCACCATGCTGTTCTATGATCTGATAAAAGATACCTTGTTTGTGGCATCCCCGGTAAAGGGATCCCGTCATAACCGTGGCTGTGCTGTAGATTTGACCCTGGTCAACCTGAAAACCGGCGCTGAATTGGAAATGCCGACGGGGTATGATGATTTTTCTGAACGGGCGAGCCCCACCTATAATGATTTGCCAGTTATTGCCAAAGAAAACCGGAAGAGGTTGATCGATGTCATGAAAAAACAGGGATTTGAAGTTTACGGATCAGAATGGTGGCACTTCGACTTCAATGGATGGCAAGCCTACAGTCTCATGGATATATCATTTGAAGAATTGCAGACACCCTGAAACGGACTCCCTTCCCGGGCATGGTTTCCCTGTTCTGCGGGCTATATCATTCCACGCTGTTTTTTAATCTCCTCGTAGGCCGTGCTGACTTTTTGAAATTTTTCTGTTGCAGATTTTTTAATATCTTCACCGAGATGCGATACCTTATCCGGATGGTGTTTTTTGGCCATCTCGCGGTATGCTTTTTTCACCTCATCATCGGTAGCCCCGGAAGAGATTTCGAGTACATCATAGGCCCAGCCTGTACTTTTAACAAACATGGCTTTGATAGATGAAAAATCCGCAGAGGAGACCCCCATATACCCGGCTATGGTTCCAATCATATCAACTTCGTCGGGGTGATACAGCCCATCTGAAGCGGCAATTCCAAACAGGTAGTTCACCAATTGAAGCTTGACGGGATAATCGGTAAATTGTCCAACCTGGACACTGACTTCCTGAACATTGATATCCTGTTTCAATATTTCCTGAAGCATCCTGATAAGTCGACCTCCCTCCTCATTTCCAAATTGGAGTACAAAGAAGTTGCGAACGAATTCAAGTTCGGATTTAAAAATCTTCTGATCTGCTTTCATCACCGCGGCAGAGAGTACAAGAAGGCTCATGGCAAAATCGCCGCGGGCGGTTCCCTGGTAAGCATATTTGCTTGAATTCATGCCGTCGAACATTGAACCCAATGCAACGCCAAGGATGGCCCCAATGGGACCTCCAAAGACCCAACCTAGGCCTCCGCCAAGCCATTTTGCATACCCTGATTTCCGCTGCGGCCCATTCTTCTGTGAATTTCCGAATCCGGATCCGGAAGAATTATTGCCGGCATAACCCTCTCCGTAAGAACCGTTTGCAGAGGAGCCAGAACCCGATGGACCGTTGCCTGGTGCCCGATGTCCCGGATCACCAGGTTTTTTACGCATACTAAAAACCGAATACAAAACAATCCCGACAATAACTATTACAATGATTTCACCTATACCCATATTCCAATTACCAATTACCAATGACCAATGACTAATTACCAATTACCAATTACCAATGAAAAAAAACATTCGATTCATGATTTGAAAATTGAAGGATTCAATTCTGCCATTAAATTAAACATGTATCATTTCTGACAATGGCAGACCATATTCTTCCACCATCCTGATGCCCATGGTTTCAAGATGATCGAGTACCGGGTTATATATCTCGGGAATGACAGGAATGTGCACGCCCTTCACCCTGATCTCGCCGCTCAGAATCATTTCAACACCAATGGCTGCAGGCAGGGCCACTGTGCGGGCAATCGAAGTGTCGGTTGCCAGGGTGCCGAAATCGAGCATTCTTGAACGGATCACCTCCTTACGTCCATCGGAAAAAGCAGCAAGAAAGGTATGCTGCATGACCACCATATCCCTTTCATTCAGTCCAAGGCTCATCTTCGCGATCATCAGATCGGAGGTCACCTCGAATGCCGAGTCCAATGTACGGTTCATGGAGGTTTGATCGAAGAGTCCAAGCCACATCATTGCCTGATACGCATGAGACTCTTCAGGGAGACCATGAAAACCAGCAGCCTGGTGTTCCACCATCCCTGCAAAGGTCATCCCGCTCATATCGAACTTTTCAGAAGATATCAGGTTCATTTGCTTCATGGCATCGAGCGTTTCGCACCACCCCTTGTAGCGGAAGGTGCCGCGATACATGGTTCTGGCTTCGGGGATACCATAAATTTCCTTGTATGCAAGAGAATCGCGGTTCGGGTAAACTTCAAGCTCCCCAACCTCAGGAAAATTAACCCTGAAGGGATTTTTAAACAAATCTTTGGTTGGCAGATCAACAATGTTTCCGTGTTTTAAAAATTTTGCATCATTGTTACTGGCTAACACGACCCCTTTAGGGCTCCAGGAAAACTTATATTTAAATGGATTATCAGCTGCCTCGGGAGCAGGAATGGCTCCGCAAATTGAATAAAACTCCAGAATGGCCCCTTCGCGGTTGTGAACCTGATCGATGATCCGCATGGCCGACATATGATCAATACCAGGATCCAGGCCCATTTCGTTCAGAAGGATGATACCGGCCTCTTTTGCTGCCGAGTCAAGGGCACGCATCTCCGGTTTCACATAAGAGGTGGTTACCATGTTCTTTTTATGGGCAACACAATGGGTGGCCACCATCACATGAAAAAGATAGGGAAGCAAACTGACAACGATATCATGATCCGCAATCATCCGGCTGAGTGTTTCTTCATCACCGGCGTCCCAAAAAAGTGAAACACCCTGGGTGTTACCCGCAATCATCAAATCAGAACGATCAGGCGTATTAGAGGCAACAGTCACATGATGGCCCCGGGAAAGCAGGTACTGGATGATGGGTTTGGCAACGAGCCCGGAGCCGAGGATTAGAATCTTTTTCATTGAGTTGAGCGTTTTTAGAGGTGACAGGGTAACAAGGTGACAAGGTAACAGGGTAAAAAAATTGCTTATTACTTTCTCACTTTAGAAATTCTTCGATGTATTTAAAATCGGGCGTCAGTTCGCCTTTGTGGAGAATGAGTGCCTTTTTAATGGGTTTTGGCAAATCAAGGTCATCGAAATGTTCATCAAAGTCGGCATCAGCGATGGGTTTTACGAAATTCACCAACACATCTGCAAAGCCATCTGATGAATCGCGGGGCAATTCGGCAGGCAGGATATCCACTGCCATTACCAGCATGCCCGGGCCCTTATGTCCCATCCTGATCTTCCCGGTTTCAGGGTCGTAAACAAAGATGGGATCATCAATTTCTGTTGGTTTGAGTGTACATTCTATGGACCCCTCCACATCGCAGCTGATATCCCCAATCATCGTAAGCCTTGGAGTTCCTTTGGCATGTAACTTTTCGAGGTACTCTTTGGTCACGAGCCGTGGATAGCGCTTGTCCCAATAAACACAATTGATCAGCATGGACAGGTAGGGAATGTATTGTTCAAATTTACTCCTGTAATTCTGAGGATTTGCATAGTAATCGTGAAGTTCAAATGGTTCGTTGTGAATATGTTCAACCAGGTCTTCCTCTTTAAAGATAACCTTGTACACAATGTTATCTGGAAGCTTTTTCCGCTGGTGCAGATCAAGCAATTTTTCGGGAGAGATCTCTTTGACAGGTAGTAACCCGATTATTTCCTGAGCACCCTGGGATACATTTCCATAACCCGTGAACCCGATGACAAATGGCCTTAATTCATGGGAGATTCCATTCTCGGCTATCAGCTGTCCAATGGCAGAAATATCATCCTTCGCCTCACGAAGAGAGGGATAGTGATGCGCCTGTTTAAGCCGGGTCAGGTTTGAATTGAATCCCAACTCTTTGAGCCTTAATCCTAAAGCCCATAAGGAATTGATCATTCCGGCCATGCCTGCATACCGCCCGAAAAAGATAAGCCTTTTCCCCTGCTCATCTACCACCTTTTCATATTCAATCAGGTTACATTTCAACTCCATCATCCGGCGCAGCATAGCCATGTTGTGTGACTGACCCTTGACAACATGTGCAAAAAAAACATATGTTTTCTCTGGTTCAAAGAATGATTCGGGCATCTCCTTCACACCAAAAATGACGGAACATTTTTTCAGATCATCCGCAATGATGGCACCTGCCTGAATATACTCATCATCAGAGAATACGCGCTTATCGGAAGTTTGAACAATGATGTCCAGTTTCTTTTGTTTCACAAGCCGGGCCACATGCTTTGGGGTAAGGGGGGCTCTTCGTTCAAGTTTGTATTTATCCTCGTGCCGGATACCGATAAAATTGCTCATAGATCTGTTAGTTTTGGGACGGCAAAGGTAGGAAAAGGGATTGTTTTTAACTGTATATTTGGATGCCAAAATGAAGCATCTGCTTTAAATATATGGCAAAATAAAACAGGGTATGAAGAAGTTATTGCAGGGGACATGGAGATTTATTAAATATTTTGTAACTAATCAGTGATTAAAAAATAAGGGTTATTAACAGGATTTGGTTGTAATGAACAGGTTGATTTTTGAAAATAATTTGGCTTTTAGAAATCTTACACATACTAACATTTATTATTTTAAAAGTTGATAAAC
>CAJAUM010000080.1 GCA_903945175.1 uncultured Bacteroidales bacterium
GCATCGGAGTTGTCAACGATGATGCTATATTCTAATCTGCCATCATTTCCCAATTCTTTCTTTATCGTCTTCTTTAGTAGTCCAATATAATGCTCCTCAAGCCATTCGTAAAAAAACTGACTTGGAACTTGAATGGTCAGAACCTGATCTTTCAATCTGACCGCATTAATTGGGAGAAACCAGGTTTTAAAGCTTTGGTAGTTGATATTATCTTTTATGACTTTAAGGCAATTTTCCCAAACTTCAATTGCATTTTTTTCCATTAATAAATTTACCTTGGAAGAGTAAAAACTATGTTTTTTATATTATATTGGATGTCAGGAATTTAGCCTTAAAAATTAAGGAATAACCCACATCAGAATAATGTCATGATTTAATGAACAAATTTTGAAAAAAAAAGTTTAAAAAAAAAATATTTTATCCTTGTTTTCCTAAAATAAAGTTTCTCAAAAGCACTGTGAAAATGAGGGTCAATCTATTTAATTGGAGGTATAACGCAAAGCGTCAATAAATTGAGATGTGTGCACTGATATCGAATTGAAATTATTTGTAATGAATATAAATTACATGATGCTTATGTGTCAATTAGTTAGAAAAATCAGCTATCTCCATATCTACGTTCCTTAATCTATTTATTCGGTTTTTCAGACCTTTTGCGTGACTTTCCCTGATATAAAAATCGATGTGACATCGCTCTTCAGTCATTTGTTTGATGATTTTTACGCCTGCCTCCTTCAAAATCTTCATTATTTCATTCATGACAAGATATTCAAAGGATATCCTGAACTGAACCCGAATGATCTTTTCGATAATCTCTGCACTGTCCAGTGCTTCCCTTGCAGAAGTTTTATAGGCATGAATTAATCCGGGGATCCCCAATTTTGTCCCTCCGAAATACCGAATGACAACCACGAGAATGTCTGAAAGTCCAGTAGAAAGAATCTGGCCATAAATGGGTTTTCCTGCAGATCCGGCAGGTTCCCCGTCATCATTCATCCTGTATAGCGGGTTTTGGAGTCCCAGTCGATAGGCATAGCAATGATGATTGGCATCATGGAATGTTTTCCTGAATTCGTCCAGCTTTAGTTTGATCTCCTCTTCAGTAGAAACAGGTATAGCAATGGCCAGAAATTTACTCGCTTTTTCTCTGTATACTCCCCGGGATTCATTCGCAATAGACAGATAAGAATCAGTTGAAGTTTCCATCGTTGCGAAGTTACTTTTATTTTTACTTTTATAAAATGGAAAAGAACCCCAATTCTGTAAAAAGCATAATTCAGGATTTTAAAGATGATCTGTCGATTCTCTATCCTGATAAAGAGATCATGCATATCCTTTACCTTTTATTTGAGGAGATAATGGGATGGCCGAAAACCCGGATCCATCTTTCTTACGATGCTGAAATTCCAGAGAGGGAAATCGTTGCGTTTCGCCAAATATTGGCCGGATTGACTGCTGGTAAACCTATACAATATATATTGGGTTGGGCATTGTTTGATGGGTGCAAACTTGCAGTTAACTCCAATGTATTAATTCCCAGGCCTGAAACGGAGGAGCTGTGCCAGTTAATCAAGTCGGATTTTGGAGCCGGCAAAACCAGGCCCCTTTCAATTCTGGATATAGGTACTGGATCTGGTTGTATTTCAATTGCGCTCAAGATGTATTTTCTCAATGCCAGGGTTGTTGGTATTGATTCATCGCAGCCTTCAATTGAATTGGCAAGACAAAATGCGGTGGCAAACCTATGTGAGGTCGATTTTCTCTGCTCGGACATTCTCAGTCCCAATAAAGGTCCAAAACTTGGGATGTTTGATGTGATTGTTAGCAATCCTCCATATGTTCTGGAGAAAGAAAAAAAACAAATGCATCAGAATGTAATTGATTTTGAACCAGCAGGCGCCTTGTTTGTTCCCGACAACGACCCGCTGTTGTTCTATCGGGCAATAACCGGTTTTGCCCATGATCACCTGCTTTATCAGGGATCATTGTATTTTGAGATCAACGAAAATTTTGGAATGGAAACCTGTAAAATGGTTCAATCGTCCGGTTTTGAAAAGGTAGAAGTCTTGTGTGATATGAACGGAAAGAACCGGTTTGTCAGGGCCGGTTTCCAAAAATAATTGTTCCCAAACGGATAAGGGAGCTGCCCTCTTCAATGGCAATGGTATAATCACCCGACATCCCCATCGACAGATGTTTGAAAAAAACATCCTGGCTGAAGTACGTCGATTTAAGTTCAAGGAAATAATCACGGAGGGATTTAAACTCCTTCCTTACCAGCTCTGAATCTTCTGAAAAACTGCTCATCCCCATTACGCCTGCCATTCTGATGTTTTTCAGCTGACGAAATATTTCTGACTCAATGAGTGTTTTTGCCTCTGTCAGATTCAGTCCGAATTTTGTCTCCTCCCTTGCGATGTGAAATTGCAGCAAACAGTCAATAATGCGATGGTTTTTTAACGCCTCCCTGTTGATCTCCGTGAGTAATTTAAGACTGTCGATGCTGTGAATAAAATCTATAAACGGAGCAATGTACCTGACTTTATTGGTTTGCAGATGACCAATGAAATGCCATTCTATATCAGGTGGGAGTTGTGAATGCTTCATAACCAATTCCTGGACTTTGTTCTCGCCAAATATGCGCTGTCCGGCATGATATGCCTCCAGGATAGCAGAAACGGGCTGTGTTTTGGAAACTGCCACAATCACTACACGCTCAGGAATTGCAAGTCTTAACGATTTGATAGAATCAACAATATTCACCTTTGGAGATGCTTTGGATACAACAAAAATACAAATTTGAGCGTATGCCTCTTAAACTTACCTTTGCATTTTGCCTGAATATGAAAAAGATATTGTTTTCCTTTTTTCGTCAGTTCCTGTTTTGGTTGCTGTTTTTCAATTTAACCCGGCTGATATTTGTTCTTTACTACCTGAAAATCATCCTGATTGAGAAGATCTCTTTTTGGGAAATTACAGGAATTTTCTGGCATTCACTTAAACTGGATCTGGCTACTACGTGCTATATTATGGTCATCCCGTTTGTCATGCTGGTAATTCAATCAGTCTGGAGCCCGAAATGGATGAATATGATCAATAAGGTCTATGCAGGGTTTGTTATTGCTGTATATTCATTGTCAGCCGCCGGGGAGATGGGGATATATGCTGAATGGAAAACTAAATTGACCTATAAGGTTGTTAAATATCTTAGTCAACCGGGTGAAATATATAATTCAGCTGAAACCGGGACCTTCTATTTTTTGATATTCCTGTTCCTGCTCATATCTGCAGGCAGCATTTATCTCTATATCCGTTATTTTTATCTCCACCTCGAACACCTCCGGCGGAATAGTTGGTTTACCCTGTTTTTCTTCCTGCTGACACCCGGATTTTTGCTGGTCGGATTGC
Source organism: uncultured Bacteroidales bacterium (assembly GCA_903945175.1). GTDB lineage: Bacteria > Bacteroidota > Bacteroidia > Bacteroidales > FEN-979 > CAIVAT01. The sequence goes on from CAJAUM010000080.1 coordinate 3,409, forward strand.
GTGGTGGATTTCAGCAAATACCCATTAATCAAAGTGAATCATATTACTCCGATCATAACATTCTGAATATTGCAGCAGTTAACAACGCATTCAATTTATACATCAGCATATTTGAGAATCTGCAAAATTTTGATCATAATCCCTATGTGTTCATGGATCAGGCCACGGCAGCGCAGCTTATGAAAGAAGTTTATCATACCACGGGAGATTCTACATTGCATATCCTCAAAACATCACGCCCAAATATTGTACTGATCATCCTCGAAAGCTGGTCTGCCGATCTGATTGCCAGCCTCGGAGGCAAACCCGGAATAACACCGGAGTTTGAGAAGTTGCAGAGAAATGGAATCCTGTTCGACCAGGTGTATGCATCCGGGTCAAGATCGGAACAGGGGATGGCCTCACTCTTCGGCGGTTTTCCTGGTCACCCGGTCAGTTCGATAACAGTTCAGCCCGATAAGTTCGTAAAACTCCCAAGTTTGGTAAAGGATCTGAAGAACAATGGATACAGTTCATCCTTTTATTTTGGGGGTCAGCTCATCTATGGAAATATTAAAAGTTATATTATCTTCAATGGATTTGAAAAGATCATGGAAGGATACGATTTCCCTGAAAGTCTGCCCAGGGGGAAATTGGGAATCCATGATGAGTTTACCCTTGATTACATGGTGAATGATCTCGGCTCGCTGAAGCAGCCATTTTTTTCTGCCCTTTTTACAGTAAGTACACATTCTCCATGGGACCAGCCCTTTGAAAAACCCCTGAAATGGGGAGATAATGAACGTGAATATATCAATGCCGCATATTACACCGATCATTGCCTGGGTGAGTATTTTGCAAAAGCCAGGACAAAGCCCTGGTATCCCAACACCCTCTTTATCATTGTGGCCGATCACAGCCATAATTCCTATAGAAACTGGCACCCCCAAACGAAGGAATATCATAAGATTCCATTGATGTTCTATGGAGACGTTCTCAAAGAAGAGTTCAGGGGAACGGTGTGGAATAAATTAGGCAACCAACATGACCTGCCTGCCACATTGCTATGCCAGCTCGGTTTGCAGGCAAGCAAATTTCCATTCAGCAAGGACCTTTTTAACCCGGCTGTCCCGGAGTTCGCATATTATTCTACCGAAGACGGCGTGGGGTGGATAAGACCCCATGGTTACTTTACTTATGACAAGACAACTGATTTTTATTATTGGTGGACCGATCCCAATCTCCCGGATTCAATAAAGCAAGAGGGCAAGGCCTATTTGCAGACTGTATTTGGTGAGTATATGAGCAAATGATCCAGCATAAAAAAAGCCCCCCGAAATTCAGGAGGCTTTTTGTCGATGGTCAGTGCATTTAATCAAGTGTGTGAACAACCAGGCCAGATCTCAGTTTTGGCTCAAACCAGGTAGTTTTCGGTGGCATTATATTCCCTGAATCAGCAATGTTGATCAGTTGTTTCATGGAGACAGGATAAAGTGCAAATGCTGCTTTCATCTCCCCGGTGTCAACCCGTCGTTTTAATTCACCCAGCCCACGGATCCCACCAACAAAATCAATGCGTGTGGAGGTACGCAGGTCATTGATCCCCAGTATTTCATCAAGAACAAGGCGTGATAAAATAGTTACATCAAGTACCCCGATGGGGTCGGCGTCATTGTAGGTTCCCTGTTTAGCAGTCATTGAGTACCAAATTCCGTCAAGGTACAATCCGAAATTATGCAAAGAGTCAGGTTTGTAAACATCTTTGCCTTTTGATTCGATGGTGAATACAGATTCGAGTTTCTGAAGGAATGCAGCATCTGATAAGCCATTCAGGTCTTTAACCACCCTGTTGTAGTCGATGATGGATAGCTGGTTGTCAGGAAAATGGACTGCAAGAAAGTAGTTGTATTCCTCTTTTCCGGTATGGTTGGGGTTGTTGAGCCTTTTTTCATTTCCAACCAATGCTGCAGCAGCCGTACGATGATGCCCGTCTGCCACATAGGTGAATGGGACTTTTTCGAACAGGCCGGCGACTTTTTTGCAAATTTCCTGATTGTCGATTACCCAAAAATGATGACCAACTCCATCCGTTGCAACAAAATCATACACAGGTTTATTTGATTGGACGAAATGTGAAACAATTTTGTCAATTTCCGGAACGGCAGGATAGGTAAAGAACACGGGTTCCATGTTGGCATTCGTTATGCGCACATGCTTCATCCTGTCCTCCTCTTTATCCTTCCGCGTCAATTCATGTTTTTTTATGATGCCGTTCAGATAATCGTCGACACCTGCACACCCAACGATTCCATACTGGGTTTTACCGTTCATTGTTTGTGCATAGATGTACAACAAATCCTGCGCATCAGCTTTCAGCCAGCCTTTATTTTTAAATAGTTCAAAATTTTCTTTGGCTTTATCATACACTGGTTGCGCATGAATGTCTGTTGAGGTCGGGAGGTCGATTTCCGGTTTAATGATGTGTAACAGAGAAAAGGGATTTCCTTTGGCTTCCTCCCTGGCTTCATCTGAATTGAGCACATCATAAGGTTTTGAAGCGAGCTCTTTCGCAAGCTCTGCCGGAGGCCTGAGGCCTTTAAACGGTTTTAGGGTGGCCATCGTATTTCAAGTTAAGGTAGATAATAATAATCATTTGTAAAACAGAGATGTGTCAGATGCTTTCAGGGCCATCATCATCATCGGTTTCACCTGGTTTTACACTGCGTTGCAATGATCCGATCAATGCTCCGATCATTTTTGTCATCTCCATCAGGTAGTTTTTCGAATCATCGAAATCACGGGCGGAGATAAATGCCCTGCTGCTGGCGATGGTAGATAAAACGACACATTCCCTGACAGAACTCTTCGCCATTTTCAGGTAGTATACGAACTGACTCTTGTTTCTGGATGATCCTTCTGCAATATTTAATGCGATCCCATTTGCCGAGGTCAGAAACCGTTCAAAAAACGATCTCATAAATGGATCATCTTTGCTGTTTTTTGTCATTACATAGACCCAATCGACATACTCAAGGGCTTTGTGGTAGATTCTGAGATCTTCAAATCTGAAGAAAGTTGAGGGTCTTTCGTGTTCGTTTTCCATAGTTTAGCTCGATTAGACTGGTTTATTTATTCACCTGAAATGTCTTATCTCCGGTTTTGATAAATTTAATGATTTGTTTGGCAGCAGCAATTCCGGAATTTACGTTGGCCTCTTCAGTTTGAGCCCCCATTTTTTTTGGTGTACAGAAAAATTTGGTTTTGAAGCCAGCTTCTATATCCGCTTTGTTTGTGGGTTCGACATCTGATAGGTATGCAAAATCTTTTCGTTCCTGGAACATTTTAAGCAGGTCTGCTTCGTTGATAACCTCAGCCCGTGCGGTATTCACCAAACAAGCAGGGGAGGGCATCCTCGAAAGCAATTGGAAATTGATGGATTGTTTGGTTTGGCTATTTGCAGGAATGTGCAGTGAGACATAATGACAGGTGCTGTAAAGTTCCTCGACTGAACCAACCCATTTAACTCCATCCTTTTCAATTTCCTGTCTGGAAATAAAGGGATCAAAAGCAAAAACCTCCATCCCAAATCCTTTGGCGATGCGGGCAACATTTTTACCTACAAATCCGTAGGCATGTATCCCCAGTTTTTTACCCATAAGTTCACTCCCTGATTTTCCGTTGAAAAAGCCCCTCGCATAATAAACCATCATCCCCAACGCAAGCTCAGCAACGGCATTGGAATTCTGGCCAGGCGTGTTCATTGCAACAACTCCTTTATCTGTCGAGGCCTGAAGGTCGATATTATCGTACCCGGCACCTGCACGGACGATTATCTTCAGCTTCTTTCCAGCATCAATCACGGCTTTGTCTGCTTTGTCGCTGCGTATAATTACTGCATCAACATCAGCAACTGCTTTGATAAAATCATCCTGACTTGTATAACCTTCAAGAAGAACGAGCTCAAAGCCTGCTTCTTCCACAACTTTTCTAATCCCCTTTACAGCAACAGCTGCAAAAGGCTTATCGGTGGCAACCAATACTTTTGTCATATTTTTATGATTTAAGGAAGGGCACCCGGTCAGGTGCCCTGTGAATTTTTCTTATGCGTTCGCTTTTTCAAATTCATGCATGGCGTCAACCAGGGCCTGAACACTTTCGATCGGCATGGCATTGTATGTTGAAGCCCTGAATCCTCCAACAGATCTGTGTCCCTTAATCCCTATCATCCCTTTGGTTTTCGCAAATTCCATGAAGGCATCTTCTTTGTCTTTATATTGCTCCTTCATCACAAAGCAGATATTCATAAGTGACCGGCTATCCTTTGCAACGGTACCAACGAAGATTTTACTATTATCGATGGCATCGTAAAGCAGATTCGCCTTTTTAATGTTCATGGCTTCCACGGCCGCAACACCGCCGAGGCTCTTTATCCAGCGCAGTGTTTCCAGACAGGTATATATTGCAAACACAGGAGGGGTGTTGTAAAGGGAGGGCTCCTTTATATGGGTGGCATAGCTGAGCATGGTTGGTATTTTTCGCTCAACCTTCGCAAGCAGCGCCTCTTTGATGATAACGAAGGTGACACCCGCAGGACCAAGATTTTTCTGCGCACCACCATAGATTAAGTCGTATTTGGAAATATCAATAGGGCGGCTGAGAATGTCTGACGACATGTCGGCGATCAAAGGCACCTGACAATCCATGTCATAACGGATTTCAGAACCATAGATGGTATTGTTGGTGGTGATGTGGAAATAATCAGCATCTGCGGGAACCGTGAAATCTTTGGGGACATAACAGAAATTTTTATCTGCCGAGGATGCAACTACATTTACCTCACCAAAGAATTTCGCCTCCTTGATCGCTTTTTGTGCCCATACCCCTGTCTCGAGGTAGGCCGCTTTTTTATTCAAAAAATTATAGGGGATCATGCAAAATTGAAGACTTGCGCCCCCGCCAAGAAAAATAATCTGATAACCGGCAGGGATGTTGAGAAGTTCTTTAAATAAAGCCACCGTTTCATCAAGAATGGCTTGAAAATCTTTACTTCGATGCGAAATTTCCAAAAGGGATAAACCAATTCCGTTGAGGTCCAGAATGGCTTTTGCCGAATTCTCTACTGCAATGCGTGGAAGAATGGAGGGACCCGCATTAAAATTGTGCTTTTTCATAAGTGAAGGTTTAAATTAATAGTTATATTATTGAAGTTATCCAAGTGTTATAAAGAAACAAAGTAAACGCTTAAAATTGTAAATTCAAAAATATAAAAAATTCAGCCAAAAAACATGGGCTGCCAGTATTTTTTTATGTGAATGATAATCAGCGATAAAAAATAACAGGAAGGAGGGGCTATTTTTTGTTCCTGGAATCAATATCCTTAACAAAGTTCCAGCAGCCATTGTTAAATTCAAATCCGTCAAACACATCTCCGGCCGCAACATAAAACTGATATTGACCTTCCAATTGGGAGTCAAGAGGCACGAGCCTGTCGAAAACAATTAGACTGGCATCTCTGGCAGTATAATCAAACACCCGCTTTTTTGAGTTCCATTTTTTATCGGAATTGATAGACTGGGCCTCATATTTCAACGACATAGAAGTCGATGCTGAGTACCTGAAAATGATACGAGACATTTTTCCATCCTTGAAATCAGGAAATAGGTGTAATCCGAATTTGGGAGTGCCCTGCATATCGAAGGTGAGGATTTCAATAATTTTTTGCGTAATCGTCGCAGTCTTTCCTGACCAACCAAGCAGGGTGTAATACTTTTGCCCCTTATTTGATTCGTTTACGATGATCTTGTAATATAAAGCCCCATACCAGTTTGAATTATTCACAATGGATGTATCGGGTGAATCATTTGAATCTGTTGACTCCTTAAGCGGAATAATCACGGCAGGGTCCCTGTTTATTGTTTTAATAAAACCGAAGTAGGTGTGATTTCCTCTGCTGTCGGGAAGGTTCCAGTGATAGATGGTGAATTTATTATCCGGTGAAGAAATGATTACCAACGACTTAAGTGACTGAAATGCATGGTTTCCGGCATCGGGAAGCCTCAGCGCATTGTATAAACATTGAGAAAATAAGGCGTTGCGTGATTTTTTGATGCTGTCATCCGGGCTTTGATTTATCGTAATGAACAAAGCGACCAGCGAGTCCTCAGCTTGTTTCATGCTTTGAAAGCCCTGACCGGCTGCAGGGTAATACGAAATGCCTATGAGGATCATCAGCCCCTGCAAGAAAAGGAAACGCGTGTATTTTTTAACCATAGTTTGCAATCTGAAAGAAACGGGAATCAGTTGACTTTATTTTATTAATTTAACTTTGCATAAAAATAGTGGTATGACTTTGGAAAAGCGGATACAATCATTTGAATTACTCGGGAACATCCTGCGCAGGTATCATGAAAATTCATCCGAACCGGAGATGCTTCCGCTCATTGCAGCCGCTCAAATCAGCTATGCTGAAAATCCATGGTTTACTCCCCGGAATATCCAAACCTCCTTAAACAGCCTTGGAGAGGCGCTGAAAATTGAAAATTTGAGAGCCTGGTTGTCGACATATCAACAAAAAACAGGCAGGCCACTGGTCCAAAAGGTGGTGGGTGTAATCATGGCAGGAAACATTCCTGCTGTTGGATTTCACGATTTTCTCTGCGTTCTTCTCTCCGGACATAAAATCAAAGCCAGATTGTCCTCTGCCGATGCCCGCCTGCTCCCGGCCATGGCCGAAATTTTATTGAAGTATGAACCAGAATGGGATTCACAGATAACGTTTATCACTGGTAAACTTGAACATTTCGATGCAATCATTGCCACCGGCAGCAATAATTCTTCAAGGTATTTTGAATATTATTTCGGGAAATATCCAAACATCATCAGGAAAAACAGGAATAGTGTCGCAGTAATCACCGGAGATGAAAACGGGGATGAACTGGAAAAACTTGCTGACGACATGATGCTCTACTTTGGCCTGGGGTGCAGGAGCATTTCAAAATTATATGTACCTGAAGGATATGATTTTTCACCCTTGATAAAGGCTTTGCAAAAATATGATCAGTACGTAAATCATAATAAATACCGTAATAATTATGATTATTGCAGGACAATGCTCCTCATGAATCTGGTTCCATATATCGACGCAGGGTGTTTGCTTCTGAAAGAAGATCATTCGATTACATCACGAATCGCGGTATTGCATTATGAATTCTACTTAGATCCTGACCGCGTTTTAAATTCAATAACTGAAAACAGGGATACGATACAATGTGTTGTTTGCCATCGTGCATTGCGAATAGCAACAGTGCACCCTGGTAAAGCCCAGTATCCTGCATTATGGGAATATGCTGATGAGGTTGATACACTGGACTTTTTACTTTCTTGATTTTCTTGGAAAAAATCTTTGGAATTCAAATTAATATCATTACTTTTGCACCCTCATTAAATTTTACCTTACAATGAAAAAAGATATTCACCCGAAAGATTACAGGTTGGTTGTGTTTAAAGATATGTCGAACGATTACACCTTCCTTTCTAAATCGACGGTTAAGACGAGAGAAACGATTGTATTTGAAGATGGAAAAGAATATCCATTGATCAAATTGGAAATTTCGCATACGTCACATCCCTTCTATACAGGGAAAATGAAATTGGTTGATACTGCGGGACGAGTTGATAAGTTCAAAAGCCGCTACCAAAAACACATTGATCAAAAGGCATCTAAATAAGCGTCCTTCATAATATTTTTGAAGAGCCTCCGTTTTTCTATGGAGGCTCTTTTTATTTTTTATCTTTGTGCTATTATAATCCTTTTAAACCATGAATTACATACTATTTGACGAAAGCATAGTCCGCACCAACCTATTACCTCTTACATTTGTCAGACCCGTTGCCGACATCCGAATTGGCATCCTGACCATCAGGGAAAAATGGGAAAAACGCTTGAAATCAAAAACCTCTACACTTACAGATGGATATCTTTCAGCTAAATTTCCTATTGTTAAAGAATCGAATAATGTGCTTATCAATGGATCAATTTGCCCAAACGATGAGATTATTGCAGCGGTAAAAACCCTGAAACCCAACCAAACCGTTGTTTACAACGATACGATTATCGCACTGCATGTTACCGAGGAGGAGCTTGACAGCATTGGAGATGCATCTTCTGAAGGAATCGAAGAGATTAAAATATCAAACGCCCCTTTGAAAATTAATCATACCTGGGAAATTTTTTCTAAAAATGAGATGGCATTGTCGGATGATTTTAATCTCCTCACAAAAGGGAGGAAATCTCAGCCTTTGAGCGATACAAACAGGGTGTTGGGTGTGGAAAATATTTTTGTTGAAAAGGGGGCGAAGGTTGAATTTGCCATCCTGAATGCCACTACAGGCCCGATATACATCGCAAAGGAGACTGAAATCATGGAAGGCGCCGTTATTCGTGGCCCATTTGCTCTCTGCGAAGGAGCCGAAGTAAAGATGGCTGCAAAAATTTATGGTCCGACCACAGTTGGTCCCTATTGCCGGGTCGGAGGTGAAATTAACAATTCAGTGCTCTTTGGCTATTCCAATAAGGCACACGATGGATTCCTAGGCCATTCCGTTATTGCCGAATGGTGCAATCTTGGAGCCGATACAAACACATCAAACCTTAAAAATACCTATGATAATGTTCGCTTGTGGAGTTACGGCAAGCAAACATTTGTTAATACCCATTTGCAATTTTGCGGATTGATCATGGGCGACCATTCCAAATGTGCCATTGACACCATGTTCAATACAGGAACCGTTGTTGGCGTCAGTGCAAATATTTTTGGCTCCGGATTTCAGCGAAACTTTATTCCCTCGTTTACCTGGGGAGGAACATCAGGTCACACCAACTACAATATTAATAAAGCCATGGAGGTCGCTGAAATTGTTTTCAGGCGTCGGCGACGCAATTTTGACGAGATTGAACGCGATCTCCTGAAAAATGTATACACAATAACCCTGAAGAATAAATTCCTTTAGTCCAGGTTAATAATTTCGTGGCACATATATTGTCAATTATGCACCCCCGGATATTTTCGCCCGGGTTTATGACATTTTGACTATTGAATAAATTATGAAAAATTTGATGGAGCCTGATGCGTTGATGTTTTCTGATTTGATTGACTCAGAAACCGAGTTTATTCCTTTGCTGTCATCTGAGGATGAAGAGGCCATGAATACAGAGGAAGTTCCTGAAGTGCTTCCAATTTTGCCATTGCGCAATACAACCCTGTTTCCGGGAGTGGTTATTCCGATCACCGTTGGCCGTGATAAATCAATAAAGCTAATCCGCGAATTCTATAAGGGCAGCCGCATCATTGGTGTGGTAGCACAAAAGGATGCAAATATCGAGGATCCTGAATTTGATGATCTTCACAAAGTTGGAACAGTTGCATACATCATAAAAATATTGCAGATGCCCGACGGCAGTAATACCGCTATTATTCAGGGAAAACGCCGTTTTGCCATCCGTGAACTTATTCAGGCCGAACCCTATATCCTGGCATCTGTCACCGCGTTTGAAGCGCCGGCTGACATCCCCATCGATAATGGTGAATTTAACGCACTCATTGCATCGCTGAAAGACATGGCCATTCAGATTATTTCAAAATCTCCAAATATTCCATCTGAAGCAGCTTTTGCAATAAAAAATATTGAATCACCTTCGTTCCTGGTTCATTTTATCACTTCGAATCTGAGTATCGATCTTGCTGAAAAGCAGAACCTGCTTGAAATTGCCGACTTAACGGAGAGTGCCAACAGGGTGCTGACATTGCTTACAAAAGAGTTGCATGTTGCCGATTTAAAGCAACAGATTCAGAATAAAGTTAAGACCGACCTCGACAAACAACAACGTGATTTTATTCTTAATCAACAGCTAAAAACCATCCAGGAAGAACTTGGAGGAAGTCCGAACGGTCAGGAAATCAATGCCCTTCGCGAACTTGCCAAAGACAAAAAGTGGACAAAGGAGGTTTCTGAGACTTTTGATAAAGAGATGAGCAAGCTTCAGCGTATGCATCCGATGGCAGCTGAATATTCGATTCAAACGAACTACCTCGAGACCCTGGTTCAGCTTCCATGGGGAGATTATACGCTTGATAACCTCGATTTGCATCATGCGCAGCAGGTGCTTGATGAAGATCATTTCGGACTGGAAAAGGTCAAGGAACGCATCATTGAACATCTTGCGGTCATCAAACTCAAAAAGGATTTCAAGTCGCCAATCTTGTGTCTTGTTGGTCCCCCGGGTGTTGGAAAAACATCTCTTGGAAAAAGCATAGCCCGTGCCCTTGGCCGGAAGTACACCCGCATGTCATTGGGTGGTCTTCGGGATGAATCGGAACTTCGTGGCCACCGGAAGACCTACATCGGTGCCATGCCCGGGCGGATCCTTCAAAGCCTTAAAAAGATCAAATCTTCAAACCCGGTCTTTGTCCTGGATGAAATCGACAAAGTCATGGGCATGAACATCAATGGAGATCCGCAGGCTGCACTGCTCGAAGTGCTTGATCCGGAGCAGAATGTTGCGTTTTATGACAATTACCTTGAAATAGATTATGATCTTTCAAGGATCATGTTTATTGCCACAGCAAATACATTAAGTACCATTCATCCTGCATTGCGCGACCGGATGGAAATTATCGATATTCCCGGTTATTTAATGGAGGAAAAAGTTGAGATTGCTCTCCGCCATCTCCTGCCAAAGCAATTACAGGAACATGGTATTAAGAAAAGCCAGATTCAGTTCAGCAAAGAATTGATAAAGAAAATCATCGAAGACTATACCCGTGAATCAGGTGTGCGTACCCTTGAAAAATGTATTGCAAAGATTATGCGCAATAAGGTTAAGTCGATTGTGACTGATGAAAAATTCAATAAAAAACTTGAAGAAGCTGATTTGAAAAAGATCATGGGTATTCCCGTTTTTCAGGTCGATAGATATATATCCAATGAAGTTGCAGGTGTTGTTACCGGACTTGCGTGGACAATGGCTGGTGGCGAAATCCTTTTTATTGAAGTAAGCCTGAGCAGGGGCAAAGGTGATCTGACCCTGACCGGGAACCTGGGAGATGTCATGAAAGAATCTGCATCCATTGCCCTGGCTTATCTTAAAGCGAATTCCGAAGTCTTTGGCGTTGACCCGGGGGCTTTTCAAGACTGGAATGTTCATATCCACGTACCTGAGGGAGCAACCCCGAAAGATGGTCCATCCGCTGGAATTACAATGTTTACAGCGCTGGCATCCGCCTTTACTCAGTTTAAAGTGCGCGAACGGATGGCTATGACCGGAGAGATAACCTTACGGGGTAAAGTTTTACCTGTGGGAGGAATCAAGGAAAAAATGCTGGCAGCACGACGTGCAAATCTGAAGGATATCATCCTTTCGAAAGAAAACCAGAAAGACATTGAAGAGATTAAGTCCGATTATGTCAAGGGGCTGAGATTCCATTATATCGATGAAATGAAAGAAATAAAGGATCTTGCCCTGCTTAAAGAAAAGGTGAAAAACCCGCTTAATCTGTCTTACAAAAAGTAAAGGTCGTTATCGACCTGAATCAGGATCATGGAGATAGGTCGTTGAAGATTCCTTAAGCAGGATGTTGTTGAATGGATCAAAAACGACGATGATCGGACGCCTCTCGAATCTGAATTCAAATTCCTGATGATTTATATTGTTCATCACCTGCACGATCGAATCGGTCCCATTATCAAAACAGATTCTGACCTGAATGGGCATTTTGAAAAAAGCGGGGTCTGTCTGGGTTTGATTCACAGTGAATGATACCCTCCAGGAATTAATCCCCAGGCTGTCAATATCGTACTTGTTTTGATAGACTGGATGGTTTGGACTGTACACCCATTCTTCAAAGAACCAATCCAGCTTTTCACCTGAAACTTTTTCGGCCACCCTTATAAAATCAGGAGTACACGCATTTTTAAACATCAGGTTTGTATCGGTTGCATAATCGTGCATTACCTTGAAAAACAGACTGTCTCCCAGCACATATCTGAGCTGAAACAGCACGCAGGCTCCCTTGTTATAAGAAATCGCCTGATTATAAAGTATTTGGGATTCAGGAGTTTGAATGGCCCATTCAGAATTGTACAGCGGCCACCCGGGATTATGCGCAAGATAATAACTTGCATGGGCGTTCATGCTTTTCTTATATGCATCGGAACCTGATGAATGTTCAACCCATAGATGTTCACTGTATGTTCCGAAACCCTCATTCAGCCATATATCAGCCCAGGTTGCACAGGTAATTAAATCGCCGAACCATTGATGTGAATGCTCATGTGCGATCAGATTGGCGTTACCGTATCCGCCCGGCCTCAGGTTAACCATACTCTGATTTTCCATGCCGCCCCATTGAAACGCACTGTTCAGGGTGGCAAATCCAATTTTTTCAAAAGGATAGTTGCCGAATTTTTCTGAGAAAAAATTTGTAATGGGAATGATGGAGGTGTCAATTACTGTTAAATTCTCACCGGGTTTATGGTAAATCCTGATCGGGATACTGTCGCCGGGATTATCTGATGTATGCCAGTACTTCGAATGAATCCTGAAATTTACGCTTGAGGTAAAGGTGATCAGGTAGGTTGACACTGGAAGGTTGCTCATCCAGTGGTAATACAATGTATCGGACGAGATGGTTGAATCTGCCAATAATCCCGTTGAACCAAGCCGTACAGATAGCGGAACTTTGGCAATCAGTTCCCACCTGGCTTTATCTGAGGGACGATCCCAGCAAGGAAGCCAATTCCTTGTGCCTTCGGGAGGCGAATCGGTAAAAACATATCCGGAAGAGACAAAAAAACCATTGTCTGCAATGTTATTATGCCGATAATAAATCCTGAGATTCACCACATCTCCCGGAAGATAGGTTCTGTCAAGAATAATATCTAAAATGTCAGACACATGTTTAAAAGAGATACCTGCCATAGTGACAGAATCAATGGTAAGGGAAGAATTATTTGCGTTCAGTTTAATAGCGTTCAGGGTGGAATCCACCTTAAAAGTCAATACCTCATTTGCGCTAAATGCAGCGGGATAAGGGTCCTGATAACATTGGAACAGGTCAACTTCCAGCCTGTATTTTAAAACATCAAAACTGTGCCTTGTTGTAGGAGGTAGGGTGTCAAAAGGTGCCCCGGTGGAATGTGCTGCATTTCCGATGGAGGCAGATGCAATGAGTAGCGACAAAAAGAATATTCTGATCACACGCATGGAACTATCTGAATATAACGAGCTTTTTAAAGTGGACACTGACTCCGGCTGAAAGTTTGCAGAGATACGTTCCGGATGGGAGATTTGAACAATCAAAGGTAACTTCATGCTTCCCACTGGGCTTGAAAGAGATATCCGGTTCAAGCAATGTGTTACCAAGCAAACTGGTTATCTCCACCCTTACTTGCATAGGCTCATTGATTTCATATTGCAGGATCGCGTCGGTACTAGCAGGATTAGGGATGATTTGCAGGAATTTTACAATGGTATTTTCGTGCATCTTTTTATCCACGCCAACTGTCGTAGCGCCACTTTTCAAAACGATCTGGCCCTCAGGATCAAATTTGAAAAGACCAGGCTGCTTATCGACAATCCAGGAAAATTGCTGATAATTCGCATCATTCATGACCCGGAATGTGATGTGGGTGCCATCGGAAAAACCAACCAGGACTTCAACCGGCATTTTGAAAAAGGGCGCATTGGTCTGAACCTGGATTATTTGGAGATTAATCTTCCACTGGTTATTCCCCAGTGACTCGAAATTATAGGTGTTCTGGTACACCGGATGATTGGGTTGATAAATCCATTCATCAAAGAACCAATTGTAATCAGCTCCTGCGACCTGGTTTACTTTGTCACTGAAGTCCTGGACAATAGCGGATTTAAATTTCAGGTTCGTGTCTGAGCAATAGGCCTTTATCACCTGAGAAAACAAGGAATCGCCGAGTACGTATCTCAATTGATGAACAACACATGCCCCTTTCATGTAAGTGATGGAGTAGTCAAACAGGATATTGCCTGAAGGTGTCGTAACGGCCCAGGATGGATCAGAAATGGGCCATCCGGCATTGTAGGACAGATAATAGTTGGCATAACTGTTTATATTTGCCTTGTATGTTGCATATCCTCCATAGCTTTCATACCAGAATGCCTCACCCCAAGTCGCAAAACCTTCATTCAGCCATATATCTGCCCAGGTGCTGCAGGTAATCATATCGCCGAACCATTGGTGTGCGTATTCATGCGCGGCAAGCCCCTCATCCCAGCAATTCGGACACAGGCTGGTAAGCGTCTGATTTTCCATACCTCCCCAAACAAAATCGGAATTAAGTGTGGCAAAACCATTTTTTTCAAATGGGTGCTCAACAAAATTTTCAGAAAACCAGGTTGTCATATCCGGAAGGATGGAGATTACTGGATCTGGATTTTCACCGGCATTGTAATAGAATCGCAGGGGAACGCTGTCAGCCGGATTGCCTGGCTTATGCCAATAGATGATATCCAATTTGTAATTTACTTTGGATGTAACGGCAATCAGGTAGGTTGCGATATTTTGTTCTGAAATCCAATGATAGGTGAGCTTATCCCCAATGATGGTTGAATCTGCCAGCCTCCCGTTAGAACCCAGCTTGACATTTAAAGGGACAGTTGCGGTCAGATCAAGCAATGCCTTATCCGACGGCTGATCCCAGCAAGGAAACCACCTCCTGGCACCTTCAGGTTCGCAATCTGTGAAAACAAATCCATTCTTTACGTAAAAGGCGTGATCCTGCACATTTTTGTGACGGTAATATATTTTGATTTCGGCAACCTCCCCGGCAGCATATGTGCGGTCGAGCTGAACAGTGAGCATGTTGTTGGCATGGGTATATGAAACACCTGCAAGTCTCACAGAATCAATGATAAGAGAGTAATTCTCTGCGTTTAAATGGATTGAGGATAGTACAGAATCAATCTTGAAATTGATTATCACAGATCCCGAAAAATTTTTCGGATAGGGACTGAAATAGCAATTGTAAAGATCGACATTCAAGGTGTATTTAATAACATCAAAGGTATGACGCGGGCCTGAAGCGTTGTTGAATGGCTTGTTTGGCATGGCAAACAAGCTGGACTTTTTCATAGCACAAGAGGCAGATCCTTTCGAAGTGAAATTGTTTTGTGCCGAAGAATTCATAAGCACTAAAAAAAGCAATATGGTCAGGGAGGTGATTTTGTTCATCTAATGGTAAGATTGGGGGTGTTTGTGAGTGATGCAAAATTAATGATTTTTAAAGGAGGGTTTTGAAATTACTTGACAGTATTGAAAAAACAGATATTTTTGTGGTCATCCTATGAAAAAACCGAATTTCCTGTTTTTTGTTTTTATTACATTGTTTTTCTCCTGTTCAAATCATGAGAGGCAGCTGGGGAAGCGCGTTTTCCGGTACAATGAGGCCGCAAATATTACCTCATTGGATCCGGCATTTTCCAGGGATCAATCCATTATCTGGGCTACAAATCAACTTTTTAACGGCCTGGTCCAACTGAATGACCGCATGGAGGTTCGTCCGTGTATTTCCAGATCCTGGGAAATTTCATCATCAGGACTTGAATATGTTTTTCATCTGCGCAGTGACGTTTTCTTTCATGACAGTCCTGCATTTAGGGATGGAAAGGGTCGCAGGGTGGTAGCCAGTGACTTTATCTATTCCTTTCGACGGATTATTGATCCCTCCGTCGCTTCACCCGGAGCATGGATATTCAACAATATCAGCTTCAACGGGGATAAGCCTCCCTTTGAGGCCTTGAATGATTCAACGGTCATTGTCCGGCTTAATCAGCCATTCCCTCCATTCCTCGGTTTGTTAAGCATGCAGTATTGCTCGGTAATTCCATTTGAAGCGATAGAATTTTATGGGGCTGGTTTCCGCCGTAACCCCATCGGAACAGGCCCGTTCATATTTAAAATGTGGGAGGAGGGGGTGAAGTTGGTCCTGGTTAAAAATCCTGCATATTTTGAATCAATGAATGGTGAACGATTGCCGTTTCTGGATGCGGTGGCCATTACGTTTGTGGCTGATAAACAATCAGCCTTTCTTGAGTTCATCAAAGGAAACCTGGATTTTCTCTCAGGTATTGATCCGACCTATAAAGATGAACTCCTTACGCATGATGGGAAACTTCAGCCAAAGTACGCACAGAAAATCATGCTGATCACCCAGCCCTATCTCAATACGGAATACCTTGGGTTTATGGTTGAAAACCAAAGCCAGGGAAAGGAGGTGCCGGCAATTTTAGATAAAAGGCTCAGGCAAGCGATCAGTCTGGCCTTTGACCGGAAAAAAATGATCAGGTATTTACGAAATAATATAGGAACGCCTGGTTATCAGGGAATTACTCCAAAAGGCCTGCCTTCATTTGATTCCAATCACATTTTTTATGATTATAACCCACAGAAAGCCAGACAGTTGTTGGCTGCAGCGGGGTATCCCGGAGGAAAAGGCCTCTCTTCATTGACTTTGACAAGTACACCCGATTATCTGGATATTTGTAAATACATTCAACATCAGGTGGCTTCCATTGGTCTCGATCTTAAAATTGAGGTAAGTCCGCCGGCTGCGGTCAAGGAGATGAAAGCGGAGGGTAAATTGTCATTTTTCAGGGCTTCGTGGATTGCTGATTATCCTGATGCCGAAAATTATCTTTCCATGTTTTATACGAGAAATTTTTGTCCCAAGGGGCCCAATTATACGCATTTTTCAAACCCCGATTTTGACCGCCTGTATGAAAAATCGATGTCCACCATCGATGATTCACTCCGACGGGTGTACTATAAGGAAATGGAGCATATCATGATGGAGGAGGCGCCTGTTGTTATTCTCTATTATGATCAGGTGTTAAGGTTCGTTCAAAAAAACATTCAGGGTCTCAATAGCAACCCGATGAACCTCCTGACGTTGAAACAGGTTAAAAAGTTATAGAAAGTCCGTCGTACGCAAGTTTTACAAATGAAGGCAACTCCTTGCTTACCTCTGAATGATTTCCCATCTGGTGGCTGATATGTGTAAGAAAGCCTTGCTCCGGTTTAATTTCATGCATCAATGCAAGCGCCTCATCAAGATTGAAATGGGAATAATGCTTTGTTTTTCGTAATGCATTAAGAACGAGTATTTTAGATCCTTTAATCTTTTTCTTCTCCCTTTCGCTAATATTTACAGCATCCGTGATATAGGTAAAATCGTTGATGCGAAAGCCATACACAAATTTGTCACTGTTGTAATGCAAAGCCCTCACGGGAATTATTTTATGTTCATCGATCATGAATGGCTTATTCGTTATACTGTGCAGCACAATCTCAGGAACGCCGGGATAGCGATCTTTTTCAAAGGCATAGGAAAACTCCATTTTGATAATCCTTTGAACTTTATTGGAGGCATACACCTCAGCTGGCCTGCGGTTGATATAATTGAATGCCCTCACATCATCCAGTCCCCCGAGGTGATCCTTGTGCCCGTGGGTAACCAGGATGGCGTCAATTGACCGGATGTTTTCCCGGAGCATCTGTTGCCTGAAATCCGGCCCGCAATCAACAATGATCCGGTGATCGCCGGTTTCGATTGAAATGGAAGAACGGAGCCTTTGGTCATGGGTATCACCCGATTGGCAAACCCGGCAATCACAAGCAATAACAGGTATTCCCTGAGATGTTCCCGTACCAAGAAAGGTGACCTTCATTCCATCCTCATTTGCAACAAAGATAACTGGAATTGGTTATTACTGGATACTTTTATCGAATTCAATCCGTTTGTAACTTATCATATCAAAAATTGTAAGGTTCATCAGGAATGATTAACTTTGCAAATCTGTCTGAATGAATCAATAACTGCAAATTATGTTCGGTAACCTTAGAACCAAAATTGGCCGGTATTATTTCAAAAAAGAAAAGATGAAGACCGAATGTCATCGCCAGATGACCAATCTTCAGGAAGCCCAACGGATAGGCATATTGTATACCCTTAATGAGATGCCTGATTATGAGCGTGTTTCGGACTTTGTAGCCAAATTACAAATAGATCATAAAGAGGTAGAAGCGCTGGGGTTTGTGAAAAATAAAAATCTTGTTCAGCGCTTTTTACCCAAATTATCCTTCGGTTTTTTTTCTAAACGGGATCTGACCTGGTTTTACAAGCCAATACACAAGCAGGTAAGGCATTTTATTGAAAAGGAGTTTGATCTGCTGATTGATTTAAGTCTACAGGATAGTTTCCCGCTAAAATATATTTCCGGATTATCAAATGCCTTACTCCGTGTTGGGAAATTTTCTGAGGAAAATACAGCCTATTACGACCTGATGATTGATACGAAATCTACCATGACCTCCGATGAATATCTTGGACAAATACAGCACTATCTCACAATTATCAATACAGATGCGAAGAGGTAATAACAAATTCAAAGGAACAGGTGTTGCTGTAGTAACCCCATTTAAAAAATCAGGAGCAATTGATTTTGAAGCCTATGAAAGGCTTGTTGACCATGTCATACAAGGGGGTGTTGATTTTATTGTTGTCCTGGGAACAACGGGAGAATCCCCGACCATTTCAAAACCTGAAAAAAAGGCCCTGATTGAGTTTTCAGTGAAGGTGGTAAATAAGCGGGTCCCGTTGGTGGTAGGAATCGGGGGAAACAGTACCTCCGACGTTGTTCTTGCCATTCACGGAACGCCTTTTAAAGGAGTTGATGCCATCCTGTCCGTTTGTCCCTATTATAATAAACCACCCCAGGAGGGGATCTACCAGCATTATAAAATTATTTCAGAAGCATCCCCCGTACCTGTCATTATTTACACAGTACCCGGCAGGACCAGCAGCAACATCTCCGCAACTACAACCTTGCGACTTGCCCGTGACTGTCATAATATTGTTGGGATTAAGGATGCATCCGGTAATTTTGACCAGGCTTTCCAGGTGTTAAAAAACCGGCCAGCTGATTTTTTGGTTTTATCTGGAGATGATGCACTCACGTTACCCTTGCTCGCGTCAGGAGCGGATGGTGTGATATCTGTGACAGCAAACGCCTACCCCAGAGAGTTTTCAGAAATGGTACGGTTTGCATTGTCTGGTAATTTTCCACCTTCAAGGAACTTGCATTTCAAGCTTCTGGACTTTACCAACGCTTTATTTGCTGACGGAAGTCCAGCGGGGATCAAGGCTGCCCTGGAACTTAAACAAATTTGCAGCAGCCACACCAGGCTGCCGCTTGTTCCTGTAACCCAGGATGTTCAGGAACTGATAAAGAAACTCATTGCCCAACTTGAGACATAATATGAAACAGATACTAATTGCCATTTTATTTTACAGTCTGGCCTCCCTGTTTTCAATGCTTCATGCTCAGGATTATAATCAAAAAACCCTGGATAGCCTTTTTAATGAAAGGGGAGAGGTGTATTTTAAATTTTCTATTCCAGACCTGGATGATGTTCATACACTTACACGCATCATTTCAATTGACAATGTCATAGGGCACGAAGTTTTTGCCTATGCAAACAGAAAGGAATTTTCCGAATTTATTCAATTGAAACTAGTCTTCACCCTGCTCCCGCATCCGGGGACCTTGCTTAGCGAAAGCGAGCTTAATCCGTATAGCGGGACTGACCAACGAAACAGAACTACCTGGAACTTTTATCCTACCTATCAGCAATATATTGATTACATGACCGGCTTTGCAGCAGCATATCCTGAAATCTGCAAGGTCGATACAGTTGGAATCTCCATTCTGGGGCGATTAATACTTGCAGTAAAAATAAGCGACCATGTTCAGCAGGAGGAGGCCGAACCCCAATTTCTTTATACTTCATCCATGCATGGAGATGAAACAACCGGTTATGTTTTAATGCTGCATCTAATCGATCATTTACTGTTAAATTACGGTACAGATACCAATATCGCCAACCTGGTAAATACCACGGAAATTTTTATCAATCCGCTGGCAAATCCCGATGGAACCTATCATGGAGGAAATAGTTCGGTTAACGGAGCTGTTCGTTTTAATGCAGCCAACATTGATCTGAATCGTAATTTTCCTGATCCTAAAGATGGTCCGCACCCCGATGGCAATGCCTGGCAGGTTGAGACCCTGGCCTGGATGGCCTATGCCGAAGAAAACCACTTTTCGTTGAGTGCCAATTTTCATGGAGGTGCAGAGGTTTTTAATTATCCATGGGATACATGGGTTAAATTGGCTGCAGATGATGAATGGTGGCAATTTGTAGGGAGGGAATGGGCTGACACGGTTCATCAATATGGCCCATCCGGATATTTTACTTTTATGAATAATGGAATTACCAATGGCAACGCCTGGTACGAAATAACTGGCGGTCGCCAGGATTATATGAATTATTGGCACCAATGCCGCGAGGTGACCGTTGAAATATCCAACACCAAGTTGCTTCCGGCTGCCCAATTTCCAGCATTCTGGAATTACAATTATCGCTCATTCCTGAATTTTATCAGGCAATCCAGCTATGGTTTCAGTGGAATTGTAACGGATACCGTGACTGACGAACCGATCGTTGCCAAGGTATTTATCCAATATCACGATAAAGACAATTCTGAAGTATATTCAAGAATGCCAACAGGTTTTTATACGCGTCCAATATATGAAGGAGCGTATGATGTGACCTTTTCCTCATCCGGATATTTTACTAAAACCATAAAAAACGTCAGTGTAACGAAAAGGAGTACCACAAACCTTGATGTACAGCTCCGTCCCCTGACCTATGATGCGCAGGATAAAGTTACACAGACCGTAATGGTTTTTCCAAACCCCTCTGATGGCAGATTCAAGTTACAATTCCCTGAAAGTCCTATTAATCCCTCATGTTCTGTTCAGGTGATCAACACATTGGGCGCTGTTGTTTATTCACAGGAGATAGATTATACACCCGGCATAACGTCGGTAAACCTCCATATGTCAAACCTCAAAAGCGGTTTGTATTTTTTGAAATTCAATTCGGGCTACCGGATATACATGGATAAGCTGATCATAAAATAAAAA
Source organism: uncultured Bacteroidales bacterium (assembly GCA_903945175.1). Classification (GTDB taxonomy): domain Bacteria; phylum Bacteroidota; class Bacteroidia; order Bacteroidales; family FEN-979; genus CAIVAT01. Next base: position 24,467 of record CAJAUM010000080.1, read on the forward strand.
CCAACCAGGATAAATCAGAATTTATCAGCAAGTGCCGGTATTGTATCTTTGGAATATTTCCCCTCATCCAGTTTTTTCTTGACCTCTGCAAATGCAGCAATGGTTGTATTTACATCTTCAAGGGTGTGCGATGCGGTTGGAATCAGCCGAAGCATAATGACATCCTTGGGTACAACCGGATAGATGACTCCTGAGCAGAATATACCGTAATTTTCACGAAGATCTGCAATGACTTGTGTTGCCTCAATCGCGCCTCCCTGGAGCAATACCGGTGTGACCGGCGATTGCGTTTTCCCGATGTTAAACCCCTTTTCACGGAGTCCGGTTTGTAATGCTTTAACAATAACCCAGAGTTTTTCACGCAATTCAGGATGGGTACGAATCATATCCAGCCGCTTCAATGATCCGACAACGATGGGGAGCGGCAGTGATTTTGCATAGATCTGTGACCGCATGTTATAGGTCAGCGCTTTGATGATCCGTCTTTCGCTGGCTACAAACGCTCCGATTCCGGCCATGGCTTTGGCGAACGTACCAAAATAAACATCGACGCCATCCATGACCATCTGTTCCTGGCTTGTCCCGGCACCTGTTGAACCCATGGTCCCAAATCCATGTGCATCATCTACCAAAAGCCTGAATCCATACTTATCCTTGAATTGAAGAATCCCCTTCAGATTTCCGAGGTCACCAGGCATGCCGAACACCCCTTCCGTAATAACGAGAATTCCGCCCCCGGTTGAATCGGCCACTTTTCTTGCATGGACGATCTGGGTTTCGAAATTTTCAAGATCATTGTGTTTAAATACAAACCGTTTCCCTATGTGCAATCTTAACCCATCAAGGATGCATGCATGTGATTCAGAATCGTACACAACAACATCATGGCGGTCGAGCATTGAATCGATGATCGAAACCATCCCTTGATATCCATAGTTCAAAAGATAAGCAGACTCTTTATTTTCAAAAGCAGCAAGTTCGCATTCGAGTTGTTCGTGGTAATTTGTTTGTCCCGACATCATGCGCGCACCCATGGGAGCTGCCAAACCAAACTGAGCCGATGCTTCGGCATCCACCTTTCTAATTTCAGGGTGATTCGCCAATCCCAGGTAATTGTTCAAACTCCAAACAAGTACAGGTTTTCCCCTGAAATGCATTCTGCTTGAAATTTCTCCTTCAAGTTTCGGGAATGAAAAATAACCAAAACCTTGTTCGGCATACTGGCCCAAAGGCCCCATGTTTCCGGCAACTTTGTCAAAAATATCCACGGTTTAAAAAAATTAAGTGATACGATGTATTAATGAATTTTCAGGCTGCAAAAGTACCAAAAAAGAAATACTTTTTTATACTACTGACCGTTACTAGATGGTATTATTATGATTTTTCCATCAAAAGTTGTAAATTTGCACCATGAAATATAGGGCCCTCTTATTCTTCACATTCACCCTGCTGCTTTTATTGTCATCCTGTAAATTTCAGAAATTGCTGAAGAGTGGTTCAGTGGATGAAAAATATGAAGAAGCACTGAAATTATATGCGGGAAAGGACTATTCCCGAGCACTTCAGCTGTTCGACCAATTGGCTGGAGCCATGCGCGCCACAGAAAAGTCACAAAAAATTGCCTATTGTTATGCCTACTGCTATTTTCATCAAAAGGACTATACAATGGCCTCCTACTATTTTAAACGGTATACAACAACCTATCCCAGCACGCCGGAAGCAGAGGAGTGCATGTTTATGGGTGCCTATTGTAATTTCCTGAATTCACCTGAATACAGCCTTGATCAAACGGTTACCTATGAAGCATTGAAGGATCTGCAATTATTTACCAATACCTATTCAAGCAGTAAACGGGTTTCAGAATGTAACGATTTAATGGATAAACTCAGGGTGAAACTTGAACATAAAGATTACAGGATCGCCAAATTATATTACCGTATGGACGATTATTCGGCTGCCATACAGAGTTTTGGTACCATTCTCAAGGAGTTTCCTGATACGCCGCATAAGGAAGAGATTCTCTATCTGGTATTTAAATCATATTATAAATATGCAAAAGAGAGTATCGAGGGAAAGAAGAAGGATCGACATAATAAGGCCATCGGCTCATACAATGAATTTATTGCACAGTACCCTGAAAGTAATTTTTTGGATGAACTCAATACAATGAAGGAGTCATCGAAAAAGGAGCTGGATGCTTTTTACAACAAGGAACAAAAGAAAATTAATCAGGAAACAACAAAGATTCAATCATCAAAAACAATAAAGTGACCATGGATTATAAAAAGGTAAAAACAGATGTACATGCAGTAACCCGGAATATCGAAGATTTTACCGTGGGAACCAATAACATGTACGAGACGGTTGCTGTCATTTCTAAACGGGCAAACCAAATTGGTCTTGAAATAAAGGAAGAATTAAATCAGAAACTATCTGAATTTGCAACTTCCACAGACAATCTGGAGGAGATTTTTGAAAATCGCGAGCAGATTGAGATTGCCAAATATTATGAGCATCTTCCTAAACCTACACTGATTGCAATTCACGAATATCTGAACAACGAAGTCTATTTTCGCAACCCACACAAGGAGAGACCTGAGGATTTTTAATCCCAATCCAAACCAATTATGCTGAAGGGCAAAAAGATCGTTGTTGGGATTACCGGAAGTATCGCAGCTTATAAGATCCCATTCCTTGTCAGGCTACTTATCAGACAAGGGGCAGAGGTTCGGGTCATCATGACCCCTGCTGCTGTTGATTTTGTTACACCCCTGACGCTTTCTACCCTTTCAATGCATCCTGTGGTTGTTGATCCATTTAAAGCACAAAGCGGAGAATGGAATAACCATGTTGACCTGGGGCAGTGGGCTGATGTCATGGTTTTTGCCCCGGTAACGGCCAACACCTTGGGCAAAATGGCACATGGGATCGCCGATAATTTTGTTGTCACCGCCTATCTCTCTGCCAAATGTCCCGTCTTTATTGCGCCTGCCATGGATCTCGATATGTATGGCCATCCTTCCACCCAGCACAATATTTCCACCCTTCAATCTTACGGTAATATCATTATTGAGCCTCAGGTTGGCGAATTAGCCAGCGGTCTTTCAGGCCCGGGTCGTCTTGAAGAACCAGAAAAAATTCTGCTTATTCTTGAACGTTTTTTTACATCCCGTCAGAGTTTGAATAAAAAAAAAATCCTGGTAACAGCAGGCCCGACACACGAAAAAATTGATCCGGTACGATTTCTTGGAAATTATTCAACAGGAAAAATGGGCTTTACCCTTGCGTTTGAAGCGGCATCCCGGGGAGCTGAGGTCACTTTAATTACCGGGCCCACATTTTTAAATGCCAGCCATGCCGGCATCAGGAGAGTGGATGTTGAATCAGCCGATGAAATGTACGAAGCCTGTATGGCTGAAGCGCCCAAAAACGACATCATTATTATGGCTGCTGCAGTGGCAGACTTCAAAAGCAAAAAGAAATCTGCCGTAAAAATCAAGAAAACAGCAGCCCATGTCACGCTTGAACTTGAACCGACCCGGGATATCCTGCTGGAGATTGGAAGGCAAAAAAGGAAAAACCAGGTGCTGGTCGGTTTTGCCCTCGAAACTGACAATGAACTGGAAAATGCCCGACAGAAATTACATCGGAAGAATCTGGACTTTATCATTCTTAATTCTTTAAGAGACAAAGGAGCCGGATTTGGTCTTGAAACCAACAAGATCACCATGATCGACAAAGCTGGAAATGTTCAACATGGAAATGTAAAGACCAAGCAGGAAATAGCTTCGGATATTCTTGATATTATTTCTGAAACACAGATATGCAGCCATGGTAAGCAGTAAAGCACGCATAATTATCCTCCTTTGCCTACTCTCCGGTGTACGGATTTACGCACAGGAGTTGAACTGCATTGTAAACGTCTCGTCCCAAAAGGTGGAAGGAACAGACAAGCGCGTCTTTGAAACGCTGCAAAGCGCAATGTATGAGTTTATTAATAATCGAAAATGGACCAATTACAATGTTTCCGCAGAAGAGCGGATTGAATGTACCTTTTTGTTGACGATCAATGATCGGATGAGCGCTGATGAATTTCTGGGAACATTGAATGTGGTGGTTCGGAGGCCGGTGCTTAATTCAGCCTATAATTCCGTGCTGCTCAATTATATTGATAAAGGAATTCAATTCAGATATGTAGAATATCAGCCACTTGATTATAATGATGGATCGTTTACCTCAAATTTAACCTCGCTGCTTGCCTATTATTCTTATACCGTGCTGGCTTTTTATTTTGATTCATTTTCTCCAAGCGGCGGCACTCCCTTTTATGAGAAAGCACAAGAAGTCGTCAATGCGGCTCAAAATTCTTCTGAACCGGGATGGAAAGCCTTTGAAAGTGAAAAAAACAGATATTGGCTTGTCAATAATTTTCTGAACCCCGCCTATTCAGGACTGAGAGATTTTGCGTACCGGTATCACCGGCTTGGCCTTGATTTGATGTATGACAAAGTGGACCAGGGTAGGGGAAGTATTTCCAGCTGTATTGAGATTCTTCAAAGAATTTACATTGCAAAACCCACCTTGTTCGCCTTCCAATTAACGACAGATGCCAAAAGGGATGAAATTATCAATATTTTTGGGGACCAGCGGGTTCCTCCGGTTGAAAAGACTAATATTGTGAACATCTTGAAGGAAATTGATCCTGCCAATAGCTCGAAATACCAGGTTATCTTAGAGTCGAAATAGAAATTTCCGACTTTTTTATGTCTCATACATATGGAACACGATGCTCCTGAAACTATCCATTAAGAATTATATACTAATACAGGACCTGGAGATTGACTTTTCAGCCGGCTTCTCTGTCATAACAGGAGAAACCGGTGCTGGCAAATCTATTTTATTGGGCGCATTGGGACTGATTCTGGGGCAACGGGCTGATTCTTCCATTCTGCTTGATATATCTAAAAAGTGTGTTATCGAAGGTTCTTTTTTGATCAAAGGATATAACCTTGAGCAGTTATTCAAGATCAACGAGTTGGATTTCGATGAAGTCATTATCCTTAGAAGGGAAATCAACCCTGGAGGGAAGTCACGGGCCTTTGTTAATGATACCCCGGTCAATGTGTCGATGCTGAAAGATATTGGTGACCGGCTCGTCAATGTTCATTCACAAAATTCCATTGTTACGCTCAATGACACCAATTTTCAGTTAGCTGTGCTTGATAGTTATGCTGGAATTCAATCTGAGGTGAATTCCTATAAATCAGGCTACCTCTCTTTGGTCGAATTAAAAAGACAACTTATTGATCTCAGTGAAATTGAGTCAAGGTCATTGGCGGAACGCGATTACCATCAGTTTTTGCTGGATGAATTAAACAAATCCAATTTGCGTGTTGGCGAATTGGAAGAGGTGGAAGAGCGGCTTGAATTTCTGAAACATGCCGAAGAAATTAAAAAAAAATTGTTCAACGCGAATCAGTTAATTTCGGAATCTGAGGGAAATATTCTCACCCAACTTTCGGAGACCATTCATTCATTAAACGGGATTGCACAGTTTAAAACGGAAGTTAAAGATATAGTTGAAAGAATAAGTGTTAATTATATAGATATTAAAGATATATCAAAATATATAGCTGATGTTGAAGCAAAGATATATTTCGAATCTTCTGAAATAGAAACGTTGACACTGCGGCTGGATGCGCTCTACAGGTTATTGAAAAAGCATCAGAAGTTAACCATTGAAGAATTGCTCCTGATCAGGCAAGGTATAGAAGAAAAGGTTTTTGATGTGTATCAGCTTGGCGAAAAGATTGCTGCATTGAATTCAGACATTACGAGGATGGAGGCAGAACTCACTAAGACGGCAAAGTCAGTTTCAGGAAAGCGGCACCATTTTGTCCTGAGTTTTGAAAAGGAGATGGTAAACACCTTGCTTCAGCTTGGTATATCGACACCCAGGTTCAAGATTGAACTCAAGGGTACTGACGGTCTGACGAAAGACGGGACAGACAAAGTAAAATTTTTATTCAGTGCGAATAAAGGCGTTGAGATCAATGAATTATCAAACACAGCTTCCGGAGGAGAGATGTCGCGTCTGATGTTGAGCATCAAATCAATGATCAGTCAGAAGAACCTTCTTCCGACGATCTTCTTTGATGAAATTGATAATGGGGTTTCCGGAGAAATTGCAGGAAAAGTGGGAAGTATTCTGAAACGTATGGGCAGCAAAATGCAGGTAATTGCAATCACACATTTACCTCAGATTGCAGGCAAGGGGGATCATCATTACTGGGTATATAAAAGTGAAAAGAATCAAACCACCAATACCTTTATAAGGCAATTGTCTGTTCAGGATCGTATTGAAGAAATTGCAAAAATGTTAAGTAACGAAATAGTAACTGAATCTGCATATCAAACAGCTAAAGAATTGCTTAA
>CAJAUM010000081.1 GCA_903945175.1 uncultured Bacteroidales bacterium
ATGAATGAGATTGTAACACTACACAAAGATAGGTGGTTTTTCCTGTTTTGATTCAGCATGATGCATTTATGTGGGCAAAATTGGCAGTCTGCAAACACCTACCTTCATGAACAGCGGCTTTTCCTGCTACGACACCAATAAGCAATATTGGCCTTTAGTGGCCCAATCCAATTAATTTTAACCGGGAACCAGAAAAGGCACCTCTGATCGGAAATCTGCATAAAGTGGCCCACCATACTGGTAACTTATCACGACAATCAGGCGGCAAGCGTTAGCTGACTTGTGGGCGCGGTTTGATTAACGCAGGGCAAGCTTCAGCTTTTCGGATATGCATCAACATAGGTCACTAAATCCCTCACTGCAGGCATCCTGTTCTGTATTAGCACCTGCCATCACGAATGAAAAAGCCGGGAGCGATGGCTCACCGGCTTCTGACTGGTTTCCTTTTCCTACTAATTAAAAGAGAGTATATCAAAATACTTTTTTCTATCGCATGACCATCTTGGTTAAAAAGTTCCTATGCAAACCATGCAAAGTATGCGAAATGTCCAGCATTAGATCCATTTTGCACACTTTGTACATTTTGCATTACTATATTTTTACATAAGCACCATGTGTGTCGTCGGGATGAACCAACTTCCCAGCCATAATCATCTTGCTGAGATATTTATCAACGGTCCTTGGTTTAATACTTAGTATTTCACCAATCTTGATGGCATCAATCCTTTGAAAATGAATGGGTAAATCTTGAAAAAGCCTCATCGGTTTACCATCAGATAACCCAGATTTTTTTGGTAACCTCATGTAAACACTTATCGCATGTTCCAAATAGACTTCTGCTATAATGGTTGCTTTTTGAAAATCCTGGTCACTGCATATCAGAACAGCATTAGTCTCACGGTTCTCAAATTTTCGTAAAGAAGAAAGTATCATCGCGATACGGTATAAAATCAAACCCAGACGTTTAACTGTGGCGGCTACCTCCTTACTTACAAATAAACAGATTTCGTTGAGTTTTTTACTAAAATTCACATCCAGTTTTGTCCATTGTTCCATCGTCAATTCAAATTTACAAGGATGTTCTTCAGTAAACTGGATCATTTCGACAACTTCATCCCCCATCGCACTAAAAAATTCAGTAAAATTTGGTTTATCAGGGTCAGGAGCTACACTACGCCACTTGATTTCTTCATCGTATGAATAATAGATAAACCTACTATGAGAACCATCTGCGGCAGAGTTTATCAATGCAGGCACTTGATCAGGGGTTCCCGATAAAGCAATAGTTAATCGGGATAATTCTATTTCGTTGAATTCGTTGTTTAACTTTCGACCTGAACTTATAGGTTCATGGTGAAAAGCTTTTCTCAAAATTTCAGTGAAGTTACCCCAATCCTGCTTCAAACAACCGGTTAAGGTATCTATTTCAGTTTCACATATTGTACCCCGTGATTTAGATACTTTTAAAAACTGAATAATAGCAGCAGAACTTGAATTACCGGGGATATAATGCACTCTGGGGAGAGATTTGTTTACGACTTCACAAACCACTCTTGAATTTGGATCAATTCCATTTGCATCGGTAGTTGCAGGTCTTAATGCATCACGAAAAGAAATACCCGAAGTATTGCTTTCTGCCAATAGTTTCTGATGATACTTAGCTGCAAGCATTTTTGCGTACTTTAAAATACTCTTATCGGAAGCAGGGGGGCCAACTATCATGCAAAACAGGTTGGCAAAACTGAGCTGATTATCGTAAGTTCCAGAAACTCCTGGTAAACATCCGCTAAGTATCGTAAGAGCGCTCGTTATATAAATATCACGCTGACGATTTGTTTTAAAAGCGCCGCACCCAATATCAAGGAGTCTGGGGAGATCACTATAAAACTCAGCGGGAATGGTAGGTGTAGGTTTCTTCATCGTATTGCCTTGAGATTCCTCATCTTCATTGGTGCCGATTTCATCTTCCGGCTGATGATCTCCAAATTTTACATGTTCATCTGAATGATGGTTATAAGCACTTCTGACGGTTGTAAGAAGTTCTCCTTCATGCAGATCGAATTGCGCTTTTATCATGGAAAGGGTCTCATGTTCTGGGATGCCTTCGCGATTACAATTCGATGCTAACAAATAGATGTAGTTATTGCGGTTACCCTCAGAATAAGTACCCTTCTGATTTGTGAACCAAATACAACCCTGGAACTTATATTTGAAATCAAATTTCTCCCAACGGTCAGTATTTGATTGTGGTATAGGGGGAGCGGTTGCTTTTTGTTGGACAGACTGCTCTTGAACAGAAATCTGAAAAATCTTTGAGTCCTTATTTACATATAGGTCAGGATCATCTGAGAAGAAGCATAGTCTGGTAATATCCTTGCATTTTGGATCACAAGGCAGACTCAACTCTTTCTCATAGAATTCCTGCACCTGACGATAGGCGAATTCATGGAGGTCATGACCACTATTAACCTCCACAAATACCTTTAGACCTTTTCCTGGGCTTAGAAAATAAGCTCGAGTAAAATCCAGAGTTTTGAGTTTTTCACGAGCAGGATCAACCATCGTTGTATCAACTTTGTCGAAATCCAAACAAAGGATTCTGCTATATTCTTGAAAACAATCACTCTTTCTACCGCCCTCAAATCTCCCTGAGGGTGTGAAAGCGGGCAAGTTTTTTTTCTTCGTCGCATAGGAATCTTTTAATCCTGCGTTCTGAAGAGCTCTAAGTGTGTTAATTTCACCTTTAAATCTGCCGGCTTGGATTTGACCCAAAACATCGTATAACGGCAGATTTTCACTAACTTCATTGAAGTTCTTAAAAACAGTTACTATCATGACCGTTCAGATTTAAGATGGAAAGGCTCCATATAGTGGCTATTCAGAAGTTTTTCGATATCGGAGGCACGGTAATATATCTTGCCACCGATCTGCGAGAAACCGATTAAGCCTTTGTCGCGATAATCCTGAGCAAGCCTTCTGGAGATTTTTAAGACTGACTGAAACTCCTCATTGTCCAACCAATTTTCATTGAGTGGGTAAACTTGTTTCAACCTTGATGATGACTGCCGGACTTTTTCGACCTCGGCAGGTGATGTCTGCATTTGCTGTTGGTAATTTTGTTCCATTTCATTGGATTTTGTGAAACGCCTAACTTACCATTCATGGCAAGTAATTCGCAGACAAAAATATTCCAACAGACTGGGATAAAATATGTGGAATATGTTAACATAATTCCACATCATGCTGAATTCAAGGTGCTTAAAATGATTATCTATCGATATTATTCTTTAAATCAACTGCATATTTTACTAACTTACTAAAATTAACATGCCAAAAAGCTGCATCAGCAGCAGTAAATAGAGCCAGCGCATTTCTGTATGATAGTGGCTGGAAATTAGCCATTTTATTTCTTTTCCGTACGGTAAGGAATGAATTTGCCATGGTTTTATAATACTTTCCTATCGATTTTTCAGGAATTGAAATTATCTCAGCATCTTGCAAAATGCGGAAGAAGCAAGCAAGTTGTTCGAGGGTCAAGCTTGTAGGAATTTTAAATGCATTTTTATCTTTCTTTTCCACCTGAAGTTGGCTGATTACAGACTGCCTGATTAAATAGTCAACATTTTTAATTATTTCCCCGATACTATAGGTCCAACAAGCAACATACAACAGCATGGCTTCCTGAATTCTTTCTTGGATATATTCAACATCACCAACCAAATTTGTCTCACTCATACATATCGCTTCAATGTTCGTAAAGTATTCATACGGATACTGTTGCAATTGACCATCAGAGTTGAAACGTTTTATTGTTCCTTCTGAAACATAAGATAACATTTCTTCCAAGCCAAGGTAAATATCGGTTAAATACTCCTCTTTCAAATCGTCAGATATATTGCTTAAACTGTCCGTTAAGCCACTAAAACCTTCATCACATATTGAATCAATATCTTTTGAAAATGCCTTTAAATTGAGTTTATTTAGAGAATGAATAAAATATCTTTGCTCTTGCTCTCCTTCTTTGAAATCAACAGTAAAGCGAGCTTTAAAAGTTTTCGAATGCGAAATAAGTCCACTGAAAAATTCTTCAAATTGTGCTGAGTACTGTGTTTCAGAAAATGTAGTTGATTCCATATTATGATATAATTAATTGATTTGCAGCATCTATAATATCATCATCAAAGCTATCCAAATAAATTTGGGTTGTTTTACTGTCTTCATGGCCAAGCCCCTCCGAGATAACGCTAAGCGGCACATTGTTTTCTTTTGCCACAGTAGCCCAAGTATGACGAGCCACGCCTCCTGTCAAATGTGCTTTGATCTCACATTTTGCTGCCAGGTCCTTGAGCGCGTTGTTGTATAGTTTACGTTCATTTTCTTCATCTTTTCGCTGGTCTTCCAACGATACACGTTTGATGATCGGAAAAATGAAATCATCCGGGGTCATGCTTTCTTTTAAATAAAATGCAAGAATGGAACTTGCCTCCGAGGTCAGCTTGATAGTATAGTTCTTGCCGGTTTTGGCACGTTTATAGTTTATTCTACCATTAACGATGTTTGAAACTTTAAGCTGAGCGATATCGGCGAAATTCATTCCCCTGTTATAAAAACTGAATAAAAAAAAGTTTCGGGCCTGCCACATTTTAGAATCCTTCTCCAACGCTGCATTTTTAATCGTGCTGATATCTTTCTTTTTAATAGCACGTTTTACAGTTTTGGTTTCCTTAATGGAGTAGTTCTCGAAAGGGTAAAGTTCCTTTTTAACGATCCCCGCTTTAATGGCTCGGTTATATATAGCGCGTATGGTGCGCAGATAAAAGCTCAGGCCATTTTTGGAATTATCTTTTGCCATGTGCTTTGACTCAAGACTCTTTAAAAGTGAATACGTTATGTCTTCAAATGTCAAATCATCTTTTTCCGTGTACCGCTTCAAAAACCCCCATGCTTGTTCATAAACGGATGCATTCCCCAGCTTGTGAGCTTCTTTAAATTCACTGATTAATTGTTCAGTGAACGATTTAAAAGAAATGTGCTGTTCTTTTTTTTCCAGTTTACGTTTTAACTGCGTGGGAGATAGTTTTCTCAGTTCTCCTATCCGATCAAAATACTCCAAGAGTTCATCAATCTCCAATCGCTTCTTCAACAATGTATTATTGATCCTGGCAAGATTTTTATACTTCTTACAGTTAGCATTAATGCTTTGAGAATCAGCATCCCAATGTTCGGTTAGGATAGCATACTCCAGATTTAGATATACCGGAATTCGCTTGTGATTGATACGCAACATGAGCGGTCTTGAGCCATCCTTGAGGAGACGCCTGGTGTCAATAACAATTTTCGAGTGGGGTATCATAAGAAAAGTGCCTAACTTTATGCCTAACAAAGATAGCACTTTTAAGCATTCATTCACTTTTCTTTGCACAATCTCCTAAAAACAAAAACTCCGGAGTGCCTTTATTTATTAAGCAATCCGGAGCAATTAAGTGCATTCTGTTTGAGCGGTAAATGGGGATCGAACCCACGACCCTCAGCTTGGGAAGCTGATGCTCTACCATCTGAGCTACTACCGCGTTTGGTTGTGCAAATTTAACAATTATTTTTTCCCTTCCCACACATTTCATCAATCTCATTGATGGTAAGATGTTCATCACAACAAAATGCATCACCCCGCTGATGCTCACTGCAAAAATTGATTTTCCGGTAAGCAATACGCTGAATGTTAAGAAGATGACGTACAGAAATGTTGTCGGTTGTAAAGTTCTTCCCACCCGATCCGCAGGCCAGGGTCATCGAAGGGGTCAGCCCATTGTACAACCCGCCCAACGCACCTTGCGATGATGGGGTATTCACCACAATGCGTCCGGCGTTCAGCTCATGCGCAAAGTAACGGATCTTGGCATCATCGTTCGAGAAGATGCTGACGGTATGTCCCAGACCACCATGCTCATTGATGCGCCTGCACATTGCAATGCCCTCATCAAAACTGGCCACTTCATAGAAAGCAAGAATGGGAGCAAGAACTTCGAGTGACAAAGGCCATTGGATGCCTACCTGGTGTTTCTCCAACTCTGCAATGAGCAGGGTTGTTTCGGGCGGGACTGAAATCCCCGCCATCCTGGCAATTTCGGTGGCAGCTTTTCCGATCACCTCCGGATTCATGCTGTGCTGCGTGGTGTTGATCGCAAATTTTCCGACCTTTTCAATCTCATCAGGCTTCAGGAAACAGGCGCCCTGCTTCACAAATTCATCCCGAACCTGCTGCGCATTGTATTGTGAGACGACCACGGCCTGCTCGCTGGCACAAATAGTTCCATTATCAAAAAGCTTTGAAAGCAAGATCTGATTGACCGCAAAAGCCACATCCGCAGTTTTGCCGATATACACCGGCACATTCCCGGGTCCCACCCCGATAGCGGGGTTACCTGAATGATAGGCTGCCCTTACCAGGCTCACAGAACCAGTAGCCAGAACCAAAGCAATGCGCTTGTGGCTCATAAAGGCGAGAACCTGTTCACGCGTGGCACGGGGGATCCATTGGATGCAGTGTTCCGGGGCCCCTGCCATCCGGGCTGCCTCATAACAGAGCCTTGCAGCCTCAATCGTCGATTTTCGCGCAGCGCCATGGGGAAAAATGATGATAGGGTTACGCGATTTCATGGCGATAAGAATCTTAAAAAGCGCTGTCGAGGTGGGATTGGTGATGGGAGTCACCGCAAAGATGGGTCCCATCGGGCGCGCAATTTCGACAATCTGATTTTCCAGATCCTCAGATATGACACCTACCGAGAGAACTTTTTTAATATCCCTGTACACAAACCTGGTGGCAATGATATTCTTTATAACCTTATCGCGAAGTATCCCGATCCCTGTTTCATTAAACGCCATCTCCGCAAGTTTCCACCGATTGTTGAATCCCTCACGGTAAACTGCATGAACAACAATATCGGTCTCCTCCTGATTTAATTTTCCAAAGGAATCTGCGGCACCAAGCGACCGCTGAACCGTTTCCTCCACAAAGAATTCACTCTTGTATTTCTCCACGACAAACCAGGTATTAACAGGTCAAATGTACATGATAATCGGGTTCATGCTAGAATTTCATTCCATGAAATATTCAAATATATAATTACGGGGATGATTCCCGATCGCTGAGCTCCATCCAGCGGTCGGTCATTAATTCGATTTCCGGGAGAATTCCTGCCCATCGCTCTGAACGCTGCGTAAGGTCCGTCGGATTTAAACTCCCTGACTGAAGTTCAGCTTCGATGGCCGATTTTTCAGCCTCCAGCATGGCAATCTCCTTTTCAAGCCTTTCGAGCTCGCGTTTTTCCTTGTATGATAACTTATTTGTAACAGGAGCGACCTGCTTTTCAGACTCAGTTTTTCTTCCTGTTACGCGTTTTTGAAGTTGTTCCCTCTTTTTCAGGTCATCACTCCAGTTCTTATATTGGGTGTAATTTCCCGGGAAATCCTTGATCATGGCATCTCCATCAAATACAAAAAGATGATCAACGATTTTATCAAGAAAATATCGGTCGTGGGTCACGACAACCACACATCCGCTGAAGGCGGCAAGGTACTCCTCGAGCACGTTAAGTGTTAAAATGTCAAGGTCATTGGTAGGCTCATCCAGGATGAGGAAATTCGGGCTCCGCATAAGTACCGTAACAAGGTACAATCTGCGCCTCTCCCCTCCGCTCAATTTATAAACCTGTTGAAAATGCGAAGGATATGGGAACATGAAATAATTCAGAAAAGCCGCCGCCGAGATGGTGTCGCCATTGCTGAGTTTGACCACCTCTGCAATTTCCTTCACCACATCGATCACCTTGGTTTGTTCATCAAACACCAGTCCCTGCTGCTTGTAGTAACCATATTGTATGGTCTCCCCTTTTTGGATGTGTCCCTTCTGCGGCCTGATTTTACCAGTGATAATATCAAGAAAGGTAGATTTTCCCGATCCGTTTTTCCCGACGATCCCGACCTTTTCGTTGCGCTTGAAGGTATAGGTAAATCCCTTCAGAATCTGCAGCTCCCCCCATTTAAAAGAGATGTCGTTGATCTCAAGGATCTTGTTCCCCATGCGTGATCCCTCGATGTTCAGTGTAAGCCGCTCCTCATAAACCTTGCTGGTGGCCTTTTCCTGTAAATCAAAAAAACTGTCAATCCTGGCTTTGGCCTTTGTTGTGCGGGCCTTGGGCATGCGACGCATCCATTCCTGCTCTGTACGCATCAGGTTTTGTGCCCGCTCCACCTCTTTATTCTGATTGTCGAGCCTTTCAGCCTGCTTTTCGAGAAAGTAGGAATAATTTCCCCGGTATTTGTATATGGCGGCATGTTCCATTTCAAGCACCTCATCACAAACACGGTCGAGAAAGTAACGGTCGTGGGTGACCATCAGTAAGGTTATGGTCGATTTTGAGAGGTATTCTTCCAGCCATTCAATCATCTCCACATCCAGGTGGTTGGTTGGTTCATCAAGGATTAGAAATGTCGGTTCAGTGATGAGTACTTTGGCAAGGGCGACACGTTTTCGCTGTCCCCCGCTCAACGTCTCGATCCGCTGATCAAGATCGGGTAATTTTAGTTGTGTAAGAATTTGTTTCACCCGTGTTTCATACTCCCACCCCTGTATGGCATCCATTTGTCCGATCGCATGCTGAATCTCCTCCTTGTTGGTCCCCTTGATGACGTGCTCATAATTAAGGATGGCCTTCTGGATTTCATTGGAATGTGAATACACCTCCTCAAATACGGTTCGGGAGGGGTCAAGTTCAGGTTCCTGCTTCAGATATTCGAATGAATCGCGGTTAAACAGGGTCACAGTCCCTGCATCACATGGTTCAATCCCGGCAATGATATTCAACAGGCTGGTTTTGCCTGCGCCATTGCGTGCAATAAGGGCAACTTTATGCGATTGGCTCAGAACAAATGAGATATTTTCGAACAGGTTCTTTTCGCCATAGGAACGGGCAAGGTTTTCAACTTGAAGTACGGTCGACATGCAATTTTTGGGAAATGACAAAGGTAGGCAATTAAATCAATCCGGATGTTGCATCGCGGATTACCAATACTGCGTAAGCATAAAATTGTAAATCGCAAATCGTACATCGTATTGTGGATTTGATTAAATTTACCAAAAAAATGCCCATCCACAGTTATCTTGTTATACTGGCTTTCATCATCATTGGATTGATTTTAACAATCCAGATGTTTGCTATGCAGCAGCATGGATCTGAAAAGCTGGGAAAACCCTCCATCGCTAAATTTTATTTTTACTCCGGAAAAATCACACTCTTTACCACATGGGCTTTTTTCATTACCAAAGCCATCTTCCCGGAAATCGGATATATTCGCGTACCTCCTTCCCTTTCATGGATTGCTGTTGGTCTGCTCTGGTTAGGAGCGGTCATTGTGTCACTGGCATTCAGAGATCTCGGGCCATCGCTTAAAGTTGGATTGCCGAAGCAGGAGACGCAGTTGAAAACCAAAGGCATTTATCGGTTTAGCCGAAATCCGATTTATGTTGGCGTCATTTTAATCGCCATAGCATCCTGTCTCTACTTTCCTGATTTAATAAACATCTCATTTACAATTTATGGGATTTTAATCCATCATAAAATTATCAGAGGAGAAGAACGATTTTTGTCCAGGCGCTTTGGTGATGAATGGAGCGCCTACTGTGCGCATGTCAGACGATATTTATAAAGAGCATCATTAACCTTTCATTGATGACCAATCTATCAGCAGAATTCCTAAAATTAAAACCCATTTTTGACGTAGTCCCTTTCGGCATAATAATCACCGGACAGGATAAAAGGATACACCTTATCAATTCTGCTGGACTCACGTTGTTTGGTTTCACCAATGACGATGACCTGCTGTTTACCCCCTCATCCAACTGGATTCGTGAAATGGAGGAAGATGATGGCCCTGTTTCTGAGCAGGAGATCAAACCAGGTCGTTCAGAATGCATACTGGTTAATAAATCGGGTAGAAAGATTTCAATTTTAAAATATGCCGGCCCGGTTCAAATTGGAGAGGAGACCTTTATTTTTGAATCCTTTATGGATCTTTCGGAAAGAAAAATAAGAATGGGGGCTCTTTCAGAAACCAAAAGGCAATTTGAATCGCTGGTCAACAACCTGCCGGGCATCGCTTTTCGTTGCCGCAATGATCGTAACTGGACGATCGAATTTGTCAGTGACGGCTGTTTTGACCTCACAGGTTATTTACCTGATGATCTGATTGGAAACAAGAATATATCGTACAATGACATTATTGATAAAGCGGATCAGGAGAGAGTATGGGCAGAGATTCAACAATGGCTTACGCAGCGCAAACCGTACACTGTTGAATATCGAATCAAATGTTCCGACGAAAAGATGAAATGGGTATGGGAAAAGGGGAAAGGGATATATGATGAAGCCGGTGAACTGATACATATCGAGGGATTTATTTCCGACATTACAGATCAAAAAAACACCGAATTGATTCAGAGTTTTTTATTTGAGGTATCAAAAACTTCGCTGACATCGAACAACATTGATGAAGTTTTTAAATCTATCCATACGAACCTGAGGCAGATCATCAACGTCGAAAATTTCTACATTGCCATGTACGATAAGCAATCTGATACGATTTCACTGCCCTATCAGATAGACTCGAATGACCGATTCGCGGCATTTCCGGCTGGTAAAACAATCACCGGTTATGTAATCAAGACCAAGGCCCCGCTTCTTGCAACCAAACCTGTCATCGATGAATTGAACCGGACCGGCCAGATCCAGATTGTCGGAACGCCTGCAAAGGTGTGGATGGGCGTGCCAATGATTGTTGACAATGATGTAATTGGCGTCATTGCTGTTCAAAGTTACACAGATCCTGAGCAATTTACATTCAGGGAATTTGAATTGCTCAAGTTTCTTGCCGAACAAATTGCAGTTGTTGTTTCCAAAAAAAATTCGGAAGATTTATTACAGAAAGAAAAGGCGCTTCTTGATCAGCTCTTCGAGGGGAGTACCGAGGCAATTATCATGATCGACAACAATGGACTTGTCATTAAATTAAATACAGAATTCACGAAGCTTTACGGATATTCTCCAGCTGAAATTCTTGACAGGAACATCGATGACCTGATCTCTGACCCATCAAACAAAGCTGAATCTGTTAAAATCACGCAAGATATACTGCAAGGAATCGTAAGCGAAATTGAGACCATGCGAAAGCATAAGGACGGCCACCTCATTGATGTTTCGATTCTTGTCACACCCATCACCCTTGGAACCCGGATCGTAGGGGCCTATGGAATTTATCGCGACATTACTGACCGGAAGAATATTGAAAAAAAACTTATTGCAGCCAAAGAGAGGGCCGAAGAATCCGACAAGCTGAAATCAGCCTTTCTTTCAAATATGTCGCATGAAATCCGGACCCCGATGAATGCAATCCTTGGATTTTCAACGCTGCTATCAGATCCCGCTGCCTCAGATTTGGAAGTGGAGGAATTCATCAGCATTATAAAAGACCGGGGAAATGACCTTCTCAGAATTATTGACGATATTATTGATGTCGCAAAAATTGAATCGGGACAAATCAAAGTTGAAGTGAATGATTGCAAGATCAATGTCATGCTTTCAAATTTGTTAGTCACATTAAATGGTCTGAAAAGAAAAACAAATAAAACCCACGTTTTACTTAATTGTCTGCCCGGGAATACGGATAAAGATTTTTCGATCCGTACTGACGGGAACCGTTTGCGCCAGATCTTGACCAACCTGATCGAAAATGCCCTTAAGTTTACCCACGAAGGATTTGTTGAATTTGGGTATACGTTTAAAAATAAAGAATCTGAGCCGTTCATCGAATTTTTTGTGCGCGATACAGGCATTGGTATACCCCAGGAGATGCATGACATTATTTTTGAAAGGTTTCGCCAGGTTGATGACACAAATACAAGAAAATACGGAGGGACAGGGTTGGGCCTTACTATTTCAAAAAATCTGGTCAAATTATTGGGCGGTGAAATTCAACTTTTGTCGGAACATGGAAAGGGAACTACTTTTTATGTTTTGTTTCCACTTCAGTTATCCAAACCAATGCTTCCTGAGTCGACCAAATCTGTTTATCCCTTGCCCTCGACGCATCTCTGGTCAGAAAAAAACATTCTTGTCGTTGAAGACGAAGATTCAAATTTCATGCTTCTTGACCGCATTCTGAAAAGAACCGGGGCAAAACTCATTTGGGCAAAAAACGGCCTTGATGCCATTGAATATTGTAACAACCAGCATTTTGACCTTGTTCTCATGGATATCAGAATGCCGGGAATGGATGGATACGAAGCCACCCAGGCCATTAAAAAGAATCACAAACACCTTCCCATCATTGCTCAAACAGCTTATGCCCTGAAGGGCGAACGTGAAAACAGCCTTGCCGCAGGCTGTGATAATTATATTTCGAAGCCCATTGACGCGAAAGAATTGCTGGCGATGCTTGAAAAATATATAAACACTTGATTACAAAATCAAAACTAAATAAAAATCCCATGAGAAAAGCAATTTTGTTTCTTTTGACCCTTCTGATGACCGGGTTTTATTCCTGCAAACCGACAGAGAAAAAAACAGAAGATACTCCGCTGATCGAGAAACCAACCATTGAGATCAAAAGCGACCTTATGACTCCTGAAGTGCTATGGAGCTTCGGCAGGTTAAGTGAGCCTGAATTATCACCCGACCAAAAAACCATATTGTACGGGGTGACCTATTACGACATTGCCCAAAATAAAGGAAACCGCGAGTTGTATTCCATTGGAGCAGACGGACAAAACTACCAGCGCATTACGACCACAAAATTAAGCGAGTACCAGGCCATGTGGACTCCGGATGGCAAGAAAATCGTCTTTATGTCGGCTGAAACGGGTGCCATGCAGGTATGGGAAATGGATCCCGACGGGAACAACCGAAAACAGATCACCCAAATTGAAAATGGGATCAATGGGTTTAAATACTCCCCGGATATGAAGAAAATTTTGTTTACGGCCGATGTATACCCCGAAAAACAGTTTAAAGACCTTTATCAAGGCCTTCCGAAAGCAAGCGGAAGGATATACAATGACCTGATGTACAGGCACTGGGACACCTGGGTACAGGCCTACAGTCATGTTTTTGTTGCTGACCTCACCGGCGAAAAAGTCACCACAGGCACTGACATCATGCTCAACGAAGCCTGGGAATCCCCTTTGGCTCCCTTCGGTGGCATGGAGCAGATCAACTGGAGCCCCGACAGCAAGGTCATTGCCTATACCAGCAGAAAAAAGAGCGGTGCTGAATATGCAAAATCAACCAATTCAGATATTTATCTCTATGACCTCGCCGGAACGAAAACAATTAACCTGAGTGAGGGAATGCTGGGCTATGATGTTGCCCCCATTTTTTCGCCTGATGGCAAAAAGATAGCCTGGCAAAGTATGGAACGCGACGGATATGAGTCGGATAAGAACAGGCTGTTTGTGTACGATTTCGACACCAAATCAAAAATTGATTTTACGAAGGACTTTGATCAGAATGCTGAAAATTTAGCTTGGTCCGGAGACAATAAATCAATTTATTTCATCAGTGATTATCATGCCACGGATGAAATTTACCGTCTTGACCTGGCTGATGGGAAGATCATGAAAATTACGGCTGGAATACATAACTATACCGGAGTCATCCCTACTGGTGATAAGCTGATCGCCTCCCGCGTTTCGATGTCGAAGCCTGCGGAATTGTATTCAGTCGATCCTGTAACCGGGAAGGACACACCCCTTACCACCACCAACAAGGATGTGCTTGACAAACTCACCATGGCGCCCATTAAACAGCGCTGGATCAAGACAACGGACAACAAAGATATGCACACCTGGATCATCTATCCGCCTCATTTTGATTCGACCAAAAAATATCCCACCCTGCTGTACTGCGAAGGGGGGCCTCAAAGTACAGTCAGCCAGTTCTGGTCCTATCGCTGGAACTTCCAGATGATGGCAGCCAACGGATATATCGTGGTGGCGCCTAACCGGCGCGGACTGCCGGGTTTCGGACAGGCCTGGAATGAACAGATCAGTGGGGATTATGGCGGACAGAACATGAAAGATTATTTAAGTGCGATCGATGCCATGTCAAAAGAGCCCTATGTTGACAATGACAAGCTGGGTTGTATTGGAGCCAGTTATGGCGGTTTTTCTGTGTATTGGCTCGCCGGAAATCACAACAAGCGGTTCAAGGCATTTATAGCCCATGACGGGATGTTCAACCTGGAGGCCCAATATCTGGAGACAGAAGAGATGTGGTTTGTAAACTGGGATCTGGGCGGACCATTTTGGGATAAAAACAATAAAATCGCACAGCGCTCCTATGCCAACAGTCCGCACCGTTTCGTCCAGAATTGGGATGCCCCTATCCTTTGCATCCATGGCGAGCTCGACTACCGCATTGTTGCAACGCAAGGCATGCAGGCCTTCAATGCCGCTGTTTTAAGGGGTATTCCTGCAGAGTTCCTCTATTTTCCTGATGAAAACCATTGGGTACTTAAACCACAGAATGGCGTTTTATGGCAGCGCACATTCTACAGCTGGCTTGATAAATGGCTTAAATAGTTCTTTCCGGGGATTATGGGTATGATGGATCCATTCAGGGAGGCTGCATTGCTGTTAAAGCGCTCCAGATACACCACGGCGTTTACAGGGGCAGGTATTTCAGTTGAGAGCGGGATCCCTCCGTTCAGAGGGGAGGGTGGATTATGGAGCAAATATGATCCAAAAACGCTCGATCTTCAATATTTTCTTGAAGATCCTACCGGATCCTGGCGGGTGATCAAAGAAATTTTTTATGATTTTTTTGATACTGCCAAACCCAATAAGGCACACCAGGTTCTTGCCCGCATGGAGCAGGAAGGCATGTTGGGGTGCACCATCACCCAGAACATTGATTACCTTCACCAGGAAGCCGGTTCCCGTGTGGTTTATGAATTTCACGGCAATACCAAAAGCCTGCGCTGCCTTCATTGTAACCGCGCTTACAAGCCCGGACAAATGAGCCTGGATCATTTTCCGCCAACCTGCCGGGAATGCGGTGGGGTGCTAAAGCCGGACTTTGTTTTTTTTGGCGAATCAATACCTCAAATACCGCTGGGTGCTGCCTACGAAGCAGCCAGCCTCTCCGATGTGTTCCTGATCATAGGAACAACCGGTGAAGTGATGCCTGCCAATCAGATTCCGGTCATGGCCAAGCAATATGGGGCGAAGATCATTGAGGTCAATCCCGAACCATCAAATTACACATTACACATTACGGATATTTTTTTGCAGGGCAAGGCGACAGAGGTGATGGAAAAACTGGAAGGACAACTATTTTCCGCGGCCCTGGATAATGATGAGAATGGTGTAGATTAAAATTTTAAAATCCATTGCGAGCGACATATTCTCGATGTATAATATGTCGAATTTCAGGCGCTCAACCATTTGATCAAGATTTTCGGCATAGCCATATTTGACCTGGCCCCAGGAGGTAATCCCCGGTTTCACCTTATGCAGTAAACGGTAGTGCGGCGCACGCTGGGTTATCAGATTAATGTAGTACAAACGTTCGGGTCGCGGACCGACCAGGCTCATGTCACCTTTCAGTACGGTATAAAACTGAGGAATTTCATCTACCCTGAATTGACGAAGGAACTTTCCAAAACGTGTAATACGCGGATCGTCCTTAGAGGACAATTGCGGACCATTTTCTTCGGCATCTTTAAACATGGTCCTGAATTTATGCATTTTAAAAGGTTTTCCCTTGATCCCAATCCGTTCCTGGGAGTAAAATACAGGACCCGTTGAAGTTACCTTGACGATAATGGCCGTAATGATCATAACGGGCGTAAGCAATATCAGGCAAAGAACCGAAATCACAAGATCAAGGATGCGTTTAAGTGACATCTGCCAATCGGGCATCAGATCAGGGTAAATCTGAATAAGCGGAGCATGAAAAATGGAGGTGGTTTTCACTGACCCCATAAGAATGTCCTGCATTGCTGGTATGATTTTAATCACTACATCCGTATCTTCAAGCTGGGTAATTATTTTTTCGATGGTATGATTTTCGGAATGTTCTATGGCAATGATCACCTCTTCAATTGCATACTCCTTAACCAGCCTGTTCAGATCCTGTAATCCGCCCAGATGCGGAATGCTTTCAGCTAATTTATAGGTCTTATAACCTTCAACATTGATGAACCCGACAAATTTATTACCTGATGATTTTTCCTGATTTTCAATCTCCTCATAAATGGATACCGCATTGCCGTTGCTCCCGATAATGATGGTGTTAAATCCAATGATTTTATGATGAATCTTATAAGCTGCCTGGGAGGTCAGAAAAAAGCGGGCCCCGCCCGTAAAAAAAAGATGAAGCAAAAACAGAATAAAAAAGAATTCGACATAGGTTCGCTGATTGATAATGATATCGTCGAGGATCAGCGTAAAAAACAGGATGGTGACTCCAATAAAGGTTATCAATATGGTCTGGGCGAATTCACGCAGCCTTGCCTTCCGATATATTTTACGGTAGGTTCCGATCAGGATGTATAGAAGAAGCCAGAAAATAGGAATGATTGTGACGCCAAAATAGAGCTTATTATCCAGGAAAATATCACTGAAATGCGAAAAAAACTGGTGATCAACCGCATATTTCCTGTAAATGAAAAATAAAGTCCAGGCAACAAATGCTGTAAAAAAATCGGAAACAACATATTTAATAACCTGTAAACGTTTATTCATATTTCAGGAATTCTGTTTTTCTATCATGTGATATTCAGGACTTACGGCCTTGTTAATAATTTAAAATTATCGAACAGGATCGTCGATTGCTGTAATCCCTGATCCTTAAAGGTCCCCATGTATACCCGGAAGGTCGTCATGCCGGTGTATGCGTTGAGTGTATTTGAAAGGTCAATATAAATTTTCTTCCATTTTCCGTTGGTTGAATTCAGGGTAATGATCGGTGTCTGATAGAGCATGGTATATCCATACGTGATCACACCAACCGTAAGCGAGTTTGAGATATTGAAGTTCATTTCAAGAAATACAGGCGCAAATGGTATGGTAAATTCTTTTTGCGTCTGGCATTCAAAAAAATCATGGATTGAATCCAACACAACCATTCCGGAATGATTTCCTTCAAAGGTAAGTGGCGAACCTGCCTCAGTGTGCATAATCCAGGCCGTACTGCGGGATGTTGTATCAAGGGTCAGTGTTACATTTTCAAAATCCTCCATCCAGAGAAACATGGCAGTAGACTGATATGTTGTTTTAAGGAGGCCAATCTTGGTTGTACTGTCAGGAGTAAAATTCACCGTTTTCTGAACAGGCGCATAAAATTCATAATTGCTGCGTGTGGCCGCAATTCCGTTTTTTTTGATTCCAGGTAAGATTTTAACAATATGTTTGCCTGTTTTCAATACAGGGAACCTGGCGGGAAGTTCATAGGCTCCCAAAAATTCATCATCCACGTACACCCATGCATCTGTAATTTGCTGTGATGCAGTTCCCTGGGAATAATAATTTGTGGTAAGGTAAATCGAGTCGATGCTTAAATAGCCCGGAATGGTCTGATCACCGGTAAATTTTTCACAGGAAGATACAGTAAAACCAATCAAGACAGATAATAAGAGGTAGTGTCGACTTTTCCTAAGAATCATAAAGGGAGTAGGGTTGAAATCACTATATCCTGTAAAGGCTAACGATCTATTTTTACCGATATTGTTTGTTTTTTAAGAAAATTATTGAACAAAAGAAACACCGGGGATCAAATGATGTTAGAGGCTGTCTGGTTAATTTTTTCAATGATTTTATGGGCTACCTCCAGGGCGCTATACCCGTCATTGATGGTGACTGGCGGAACAGTGTTGTTTATGATGGCTGAATGGAAACTTTCCAGTTCTGCTTTGATCGCATTCAAAGGTTTTATTTCCGGTTTATCAAAATTTATCTGCTTTGAACCACGTCCGGGACCAAGTTCCAATACAAAGCCGATCGGAGCGGTATCCTTTTCCACATCGCTGATCTTCACAACCTCCAGCTCTTTCTTCAGAAAATCGACAGAAATGTAGGCATCCCTTTGAAAAAAACGTGATTTGCGCATATTTTTCAATGAAATCCGGCTGGCGGTCAGGTTGGCAACGCATCCATTGTCAAATTCGATGCGTGCATTGGCAATGTCAGGTGTATCGCTCACAACTGCCACCCCGCTTGCACTGATCTTTTTTATATTGCTTTTAACAACACTTAATATAATATCTATGTCATGGATCATCAAATCGAGAATAACAGGCACATCGGTCCCGCGGGGATTGAATTGCGCAAGTCGGTGACTTTCAATAAACATCGGCCTGTCAAAGGAGGGTTCTGCAGCTAAAAAAGCGGGATTAAACCGTTCCACATGTCCCACCTGTACCTTCACATTGGCTTCACCCGCAATCTTTATCAGTTCACGGGCCTCTTCAAGGCTGGTAACGATGGGTTTTTCAATAAATACATGACGACACTTTTTCAGCGCTTTGGCGGCGCATTCGAAATGGGAGATGGTTGGGGTAACAATGTCAACCACATCAACAGCATCGATTAATTCATCCAGCGAACTCCATTTTTTTATTCCGAACTCTGTTTCAATTTTGTCTGCATTCGCGGTATCCGGGTCGTAAAAACCAACCAAATCAAATTCTGGTATTTCTTTAATGCATTTCAAGTGAATTTTTCCAAGATGACCTGCTCCGAGAACTCCGATTTTAAGCATATTCAATTTTTTTTGCAAAGGTAGGTTTTTACCCTGACTGAATTTAGTATTTTCGTGAAAAAATTAACACCCAGCCATCACATGAGCAGCACGATTCCAATTGACTCCTATCGCCACCAGGGGCTCAGAAAATTACTGGTCCGGAATATTGGTCAAAAAGGAATTAATGACCCGCACGTTTTAGCAGCCTTAGAGAAAGTCCCCAGGCACATTTTCTTCGACTCCTCTTTTGTTGAATACGCCTACGAAGACAAACCCTTTCCTATCGGGGCCGGACAAACTATCTCCCAACCATTTACGGTGGCCTTCCAAACCGAATTACTGCAGATCAAAAAAAATGACAAGGTGCTGGAAATTGGAACGGGATCAGGTTACCAGGCCTGCATTCTTTTTGAAATGGGCGCAAAGGTGTTTACCATTGAAAGGCAAAAAACGCTTTTTGATAAAACAAGCAAGTTTCTTCCTTCAGTTGGGTACCCCTCCATAAAAACTTTTTTCGGAGATGGGTACAAAGGGCTTCCGGCCTATGCCCCCTTTGATAAAATGATCGTCACGGCCGCTGCACCTTTTATCCCTGAAGCATTGCTGGATCAGCTTAAGCCAGGCGGCATCCTCGTTATTCCGGTAGGAGCCAATGACATTCAAATTATGACGACCATGATCAAAGGCAATGACAACACCTTTGAAAAGAAGGAATATGGTGCCTTCCGGTTTGTACCGATGCTGGAACATAAGGCGAAAGAAAAATAGACCGTGAAGCTTATGAGTTTTCAAGCCAGCGACGCCGCGCTCTTCTGATGAAAGCCACAGAAAACCCTCCAATCATGATGAAGGATCCCAGCCATAAAATATTGATGTATGGGTTCATAATGGCCTTGATCACAATGTAGTCAGGCTCCTCCGATACATTTGCGATATAAGTATAGTAATCGCGGGCCAGAAAATGTCTCGTGTCAGGATTGTAAACGGCTCCCATTTTCGGGTGAACATTTACCGATGGAAATAGCGTAAATGCTTTGACAAACTTCCCATTTTTCTTCGTCAGAAAATCGACCTGATAGGTTGTTGTATTCACTTCAGTCCTGCTGTTTACGTATGAAACATAAAAACCATTCATAAACAATGTGTCATTTCGCATGAGGACAAGGTTTTCTGCATTTGCCTTTTGATCACCGAGATCAAATTTCGAAGTGTTGCTTGAGATAACTGTTGAATTTGAGAAGGTGAGAACCGTTCCCAAAACAAAAATAACAAAACCGACGTGGGTGATAATAGCTCCGATGTTCCTGGGCTTTGCCGTTTGAAATATCATGTTATAAATGGAAGAGATCAGGGCAAAGAGAACGAAAAAGATCAAAAGAATGAAGTTCATCTGGGATACAATCCCATTTAGCAAAATTGGAATGCATAATACGAGGGCCAACAAGGCAGGAATCCACAACTTACCTAAAAATTGTTTTGGTTCATTTTCATTATAACTAAGGAACTGACTGAATGCAATAAATCCTGCGATCAATAAGGCATATGGCATCTGCCAACGGTTATAAAAGCCAATCCTGTCAACAGGAGGGGCAATATCAGAATGAAACAGGCTGTTAATTACCGGGATTGAAGTAGTGAAAATAATTTGAAAGGCAGCTAAAACAAGGATAATGGAGCCGATAAACATCCAAAATTCACGGGAAAGAAGTTGATCACTCTTTAATACATGAAATTTACGCGCATGTATGGAAATCATGACAATCATCATTACAAAAAAGGTCAGAAGGAATAAAAGCAGCTGCAATGTCATGCCATTGTCACCAAAAGAATGGGCGGAGGTATCAGCCAGTACGCCACTGCGTGTCAGAAAACTTGCATACAGCACCAATACATACGACAGCATGATCATCAGATAGGCCGCAAACAAGGCATAATTCTGGCGGCGTGCAATCAGCAGAAAATGGAGACCAGCCACCAGGGTCATCCAGGGTACAAGGGAAGAATTTTCAACCGGATCCCATGACCAGAAGCCTCCAAAAGTAAGGGACACGTAAGCCCACGCTCCACCCAGGAGAATGCCGGCACCCAGCATCAGGAGGGCCATCAACGTCCATGGCAGGGCACGGGCAATCCATGTGTGGTAATCCTTTTTAAGCAGGGAGGCTACCGCATAAGCGAATGGGACCAATGCCAGTGCATATCCAAGAAATAAAATTGGAGGATGGATGGTCATCCAAACGTTTTCCAGCAATGGGTTCAGTCCGTTTCCATCTTTGATCATGGTCAAATAGTCTGGCATGGTAAAAATGGTCCCTTCAAGATTACCTGCTGTTTGACGTAACAAGTTAAATGGGCTTGACCCGATAGCTGTTCCCGATAGTTTTACACCCAGCAACATGGATGTCACAAAGGCCTGGGAAAGCGAAAAAATGATCATGACCGGCGACTCCCATTTCCGTGCGATCCAAAGCAAAATCAATCCAATTAAAGCCTGAAACAAAGCCCACACAAGGAAACTCCCCTCCTGCCCTGCCCAGAAACAGGAAACGATATACTTCATCGGCAATTCCATTGAAGAGTATTGCCATACATATGCGTATTCAAAATAATGCTTAAATATGAGGTAATAGAGCGCTGCTGTCACACTCACCAATGAAAACGCATGAATGATATAAAACAGACGGGCACTCCGCTTGAAGACAGGCCGATGTTCTTTTCGAAAAAAAGCATACATATAAAAGATTGTAGCCAGGATGGCCGTTAAAAATCCAAGCCAGACAAAAAATTTCCCGATATCACCGGGAAGAAGATGTTCTCCGATATACTGAATGTTCATGAGGGTCGTTTTATTTAGTGGGCAAAATTAACCTTTTCATGAATATCTCGAAAGCTTCATCCATATATTTCTCAGAAAAAGCAGGAGTCCCCTATCAATGTTGATAACTCAATATTTTTTGTTACAAATTATTCAATTACCATTAGAAACACAATTCTATTTCCATTATATTCGCCTAAATTTTGTAAAATGGTCAAAATAGGTTTTATTGGAGGATCTGGCCTTGACAAATTGAACATCTTTCAGGATGTGAAAGAAATTCATGCAACAACCCCTTATGGTTTGCCGAGTTCGTCATTCTTCACCGGTACCGTCGGGAATTGTGAAGTTTTTATCCTCTCCCGGCATGCCCGTGATCATTCCATTCCACCGACCCAGGTTAATTACAGGGCGAACATCTTTGCCTTGAAAGAGCTGGGGTGTCAATTTATTTTTGCCACCACGGCCTGCGGCAGCCTCCGGGAGGATATCCGCCGCGGCGATTTTGTCATCCTGGATCAATTTATTGATTTCACCCGACTTCGGATCAATACATTTTTTGATCATTTTGAAGGAGGCAAGGTTAGCCATACGCCCATGGCCGATCCATTTTCGGAACAATTGCGGTCGGTACTGATTGAGGGCTGCAAGGAACTTGGCCTGTCCTATCATCCCAAAGGAACCCTTGTGACCATTGAAGGGCCTCGCTTTTCAACACGGGCCGAATCAAATATGTTTCGTATTCTTGGCGCCGATGTGATCAACATGAGCATTGCAACGGAGACAAGTCTGGCTAAAGAGGCCGGGATACCCTATGCCGCAGTTGCCCTCTCAACCGATTATGACTCATGGAAGCATGATGAAGAACCGGTGACCTGGGATGATATTTTGGTAGTTTTTAACAAAAATGTCAGTCATGTAACGAATCTTTTCGTGCATATTTTAGAAACATTTAAAGGTTAATCGGGAACACGAATGAGGCCATTGGTTTTTATACTTCTGAATATTGTTTTTTCGGGGCTCCTGCAAGGTCAGAATCCTTCCTATCCTGTTCAGTCAGCCCAACCGTACAATGCACTTCAGGATCATCCTGTTGAACGTTCCATGAACAATTTGCCCATTTTAAGCGAACCACGCAGCATCCTCGAAACGGCGATGGGGTGGACATTACAGGACGATGGGAAATGGATTTCAAAAGAAAACCGGTTACTTTATAGCAAAGCGGAATATAACAGTTCAGGAAAAACCTATTACAAACTCGGAAAGGAGAACTTTGAAGTGATTGAAATGCGGGACGTTTCATATAAAAACGAACAATATGCCGTCCTTGTCATTAAATTCAGAACAGGTTATTATGAGTTCCCGATTCTGATGGATAGCTGGCACAACCAACAGGCATTGAGCTACTTTGTTTTCAAAGCGGACAAACTTAAGGAGGTCATTCCGGAAAAGATGGAATTCAACAAACCATATATCACCAACATGGAGGTTGTTTGCGACGGAACTTTGCTTGAATACGATAAAAACACCTGGACAACGACCATCTCCTATTTTCTGCAGAAAACCCTTTCCGACAAAACTTTTGCCTCACACAACCTGTTGATTGCATTCTGGCCCGTCCAAACCGGTGGGCAATCGCTGGCCAGGTTCCGTCTTATTCAGGTAATGAACAAAGCAAAGTTTTACACACCTTATCTGGAGCTTAAAAATCGTGATAAATTATTCAGAAGTTCCTATTACGAAACTGAATTTTCTCTTTTTCAGGATCTGATGAGATATAGCGGGAGTATTCCCTTTCAACTATTTACCGGGAACCCGCAAACGCCTGATGAATTTTACAAAAGAGGGGTTTCGAATTATGGAACTGAAAATTACAGTCAATGTGTTTATGATATGACTGAAGCTGCCAAAGCACAACCCTACGTTGATTTTTTTCTGACCTATGCGTATCGTGCCAATGCACGGCAGAAACTTGGCGATTTTGCACTGGCCATGCAGGACTTTGACAAGGCGGTAAACCTGAAGCCGGCTGATCTGACATACTATTCGGCATGGCTGACAACCATCTATAACCGGGGTGTTGCGAGACAGAACATGAAGGATATTAATGGAGCATGTCAGGATTGGAATACGGCAGTACAGCTGGGATTTAAGGATCTGGCTACGGATAATGCCATCAAGGAATATTGTAAAAACTACAGGTATACCGTGCCTTCAGTGAATTTTAATGCAGTCAGCCAGGCAGCGCCAGGCTCATCACCTCCGGAAATGCAAACTGATTATTACAAGGTCTATTGGGATGGGGTATGGAAGTATGAAAACGGGAATTATGCTGAAGCCATCCGCTATTTCAACCGTGCCCTTCAGTTACAACCTCAAACCAATGTTGTGGGTATTTATTCATACCGGGGAAATTGCAAATTAAAACTTACCGATTACGCAGGTGCGATCATGGATTTTGATTATGCCATTGGATTTTCAGCATCGCAGCCAACGGAGAGCTCGACCATGAAATCAATCTATTACAACAGGGGATTGTCAAACTTCTTCCTTGGAAACGCGGCCATTGCCTGTAGCGATTTTCAAAAATCCCTGAATGCCGGAATGAGTGATCCTCAATCACTGATCTTCATCAAACAGGTTTGTAAATAATCTGTATCCACTGCCTATTCAATGATGACGGTATGATGTCTGACCCCATCCTTATAGGCTATGACAAATACATCGGTGATTCCCAGCTTGATCATTTCATCCCTAAGGGCCCGAGCCTGTTGCATATCCGTATAACCTCCGACAGTATAGCGTGACATGGCACCCTCCTGCTCAAGGGTAACCGGTTGTTTGACACGATAATGCCTGCGGATCCATTCTGCGCTGTAATTATGCTGGTTGAATGCACAAATCTGCACCTTATAAAGATACTCATCTGGCTGCGATGGAACAGCTACAACTTGCGCAGGCCGGGGCTCAACCCTTATGGGAGGAGGATTTGCATAAACCACCGGTCTAACAGTATAGGGATAATCGAGAACATTGGCCCTCTTTTTTTCTTTTTTGCCACCCAGGTTAAGGGAGACCCCGAATGCCAGGTAATCAACCACATCAAAACGGTACCCGCCAATGGTATTATCGAGTTTATCGGAAAAGAAGGTCCTGAAGGTCCACTCAACATGAACCTGAAGCTTCTTATTTATGTTATATATTGCACCGATTCCAATAGGAAACACAACGGATGAATTGACAAATGTATTTACCTGAATTGAATCGACATTATAAACTACATTTAAAAGTTTAGAAAACCATACGGCATAACCAAGTCCGGCTGTGCCATACACAAACAACTTCCGGGTTGGTTTATTCGGCGAAAACAGGTTCGAAAAGTTGATGGTTCCATTTGCTGTTGCATCAATAAACAAACCCGTAAAGGCCTTGTCCGATGAAACATTATCCTGTACCAACGATCCGTTAAGTCCGCCTGCTAAAAGTTGAATCCGTAATCCGAATATCTCTGAAAAATGATGATGGGTAAACAAACTGCCTGCAAAACTGATGTTTTTCTTTGGAATAAAATTACTTGAACTCAAATCACCATAATAAAAATCAGGACCGAATGAAACCCCAATATACCAGTTCCCTGTCATTGCAGATGAATATTTTTTGCTTGGACTCTGGGCAAACAAAAAAGTCGGAATAATCAGGAACAGTAATAGCAGACGCATTAAGGCATATTACATTAAACAAATAGATTATGCTAATGTATTAAAAAAAAGCTGTTGGCTGATTTTTCTAATAACATCTTTTTAAACAGAATTTAAACAAAAGCCCTGCCTGGGTATCAGGCAGGGCTTTTGCACAACAGATAAAAAAGATTAACGGTAATATTTGAAATCTTTACCAAGATATTTTGCAGTATCCCCCAATTGTTCTTCAATGCGAAGCAGTTGGTTATACTTGGCAACGCGGTCGGTACGGCAGGCCGAACCTGTTTTTATCAAACCTGTGTTCAATGCAACAGCGAGGTCAGCTATTGTTACATCTTCCGTTTCACCTGAGCGATGGCTCATCACGGCAGTATAACTGTTCCTGTAGGCCATGTTTACGGCGTTGATCGTTTCACTCAGGGTTCCGATCTGATTTACCTTGATAAGAATTGAGTTGGCCACCCCTTTTTTAAATCCCTCGGCCAGGCGATCTACATTGGTCACAAAAAGATCATCACCCACGAGTTGAATTTTGCTGCCCATCTCCTTGGTCATGAGTTTCCATCCATCCCAGTCGTCTTCTGCCATCCCATCCTCAATGGAGATGATCGGATACCGTTTCGTCCAGTCTTTCCAGAAGGCAACCATTTGGGCAGGTGTAAGCTTATCACCGGTTGATTTCTTGAGATGGTACACATTCTCTTCAGGGATAAAATATTCGGAGGATGCAGGATCAAGGGCAATAAAAATATCCTTTCCTGGCTCATAACCTGCCATTTCAATGGCCTTCATAATCACCTTGAGAGCCTCTTCGTTCGACTTTAGATTGGGGGCAAAGCCACCTTCATCACCCACGTTTGTGGAATATTTTCCCTTTTTCAGAACAGCTTTCAGATTATGAAACACTTCAGAACCCATACGCAAGGCTTCGCTGAATGAAGTTGCACCCACAGGCATAATCATAAATTCCTGGAAATCAATTGAGTTATCGGCATGAGAACCTCCATTGAGAATATTCATCATGGGGATTGGGAGTGTTTGGGCTGCTACGCCTCCGATATAGCGGTACAGCTCCTGGCCGGTAACTTGCGCGGCCGCATGGGCAGCAGCAAGTGAAACGCCAAGAATCGCATTGGCGCCCAGCTTGGCCTTGTTTGGTGTGCCATCAAGTTCAATCAGCTTTTTATCGATCTCAATCTGATCGGTCACATACATGCCCTGCACTTCTTCGGCGATTACATCATTCACATTCTGAACAGCTTGTAAAACGCCTTTCCCCATATATACCTTCTTGTCTCCGTCGCGTAATTCAACAGCCTCATGAACGCCTGTTGATGCTCCAGAAGGCACTGCTGCACGTCCGATAATTCCATTGTCTGTAATAACATCCACTTCGATGGTGGGATTTCCTCTTGAGTCCAGAATTTGTCTGGCATGGATTGATAAAATAGCGCTCATTTTCGTATATTTAGATTGTTTTGAATAGTTATAAATAAAAAAGGACAACATGAATTTATGTCATCCTTTAGGGGTAATAAACGTTAAATATGTGTTTTCAAGTGTTTAAACTTCAGGTTTTTCTTCTGTCGTTTCTGGCGCCACTTCAGGTTTAGGTTCTGCAACAGGTTCTTCCGCCGGTATTGCAACTTTTTTTGACTTGGCAGAAGCTTCAATCTTTGCAGCATCAGGAGCTTCAGCTTCAGCTTCATCGCCTTCCTTTTTCTTGGAGGTGGCTCTTCTTCTGCGCGTCGACTTGGTCTTTCCAGCATCCTTCACTGACAACATGGCTTCATTGTAATCAACCAGTTCGATCAGGCACATTTCGGCATTATCTCCAAAACGATTCCCCGTCTTAAGAATACGCGTATATCCACCTGGCCGATCCATGATCTTTTTCGAGATCTCGCGGAAAAGTTCAGTGACTGCTTCTTTGCTTTGCAGGTAGCTGAAAACGGTCCGCCGAGAATGGGTAGTATCCTCTTTTGACTTTGAAATCAGTGGTTCCACATAGACACGAAGCGCTTTTGCCTTAGCCACAGTGGTATGTATCCGTTTATGCATGATGAGCGAGGCAGCCATATTCGACAACATCGCCTTTCGGTGCGCACTTTTTCTTCCTAAATGATTAAATTTCTTCTGGTGTCTCATTGCAATTAATCCTTATCTAATTTATATTTCGTCGTATTCATACCAAATTCAAGGCCTTTTGATTTAACAAGTTCCTCAAGTTCGGTGAGTGATTTTTTTCCAAAGTTGCGGAACTTCAACAAATCATTTTTGTTAAAGGCCACAAGGTCACCCAGGTATTCAACATCAGCCGCTTTGAGGCAGTTGAGTGCGCGTACCGAAAGATCCATATCAACCAGCTTGGTCTTCAGTAACTGGCGGATGTGAAGTGAAGTCTCATCAAACTCTTCAGTCACTGCTTTTTCAGCTGAATCAAGCGTGATTTTTTCATCTGAAAACAGCATGAAATGGTGGATCAGTATTCTCGCAGCCTCCTTTAATGCATTCTTGGGCTGAATTGAGCCATCGGTCACCACTTCGATAACCAGTTTTTCATAGTCTGTCTTCTGTTCAACCCTGAAGTTTTCAATGTTGAAGGTCACATTCTTGATTGGGGTGTGAACCGAATCGATCGCGATTCTGCCGAGTGATGAGCTCAAGGTTTTATTCTCTTCTGCTGGAATATAACCCCGGCCTTTATCAACAGACAATTCAACCGTCAGTTTTACGCTGGGTTCCATATGGCAGATCACCACCTCAGGATTCAATACCTGAAATACGGAAAGGAATTTATTGATATCGCCGGCTTTGAACTCTTTCTGCTGTGCGATAACCACAGTCACCTTTTCAGAACTTTCGGTCTCAATCAAACGCTTGAAGCGGATTTGCTTCAGGTTTAAAATAATTTCCGTAACATCCTCAATCACACCTTTAATTGTGGAAAATTCCTGCTCAACCCCTTCAATCTTTACCGAAGTGATGGCAAAGCCTTCCAATGAAGAAAGGAGTATCCTTCTGAGCGAGTTTCCGATAGTAACACCAAAACCAGGCT
The DNA here is from genome assembly GCA_903945175.1 of uncultured Bacteroidales bacterium. Classification (GTDB taxonomy): domain Bacteria; phylum Bacteroidota; class Bacteroidia; order Bacteroidales; family FEN-979; genus CAIVAT01. The sequence continues at coordinate 28,372 of CAJAUM010000081.1, forward strand.
CAAGCGGGCGAAATTCAAACACTCCGCGGCAATCATTGGCTTCCACCATAATGACCTTGTCAGGTTTCTGGAACGGTAATATTGCCATATACTATGTTTTTTTTGTTAAAGATTATTCTGTCAGGCTGCACTGTAGGGCAGCGAATCCAGTAAAATTACTTCGAATACAATTCGACGATTAGCTGTTCCTTGATATTTTCAGGAATCTGATCCCTTTCAGGATAACTCATAAATTTACCCGCCATCATACCACCATCCCATTCCAGCCAGGGGTATTGATTACCACGGCCGACAACAGAATTGGTTATCACCTCCAATGATTTTGAACGTTCGCGAACAGCAACGATATCACCGGGACGAAGTTCAAACGAAGGGATATTCACCAGTTTTCCATTCACAAGGATATGACGGTGACCGATCAACTGGCGGGCTCCATCACGGGTGGGGGAAATACCTAAACGATACACTACATTATCAAGCCGCGACTCGATGAGCTGCAGTAAAACCTCACCAGTAACACCCCCTTTGCGGGCAGCTTTCAGGAAGGTGTTTTTAAATTGACGCTCAAGGATGCCGTAAGTATATTTGGCTTTTTGTTTCTCCATGAGCTGTGTGCCATACTCAGAAACCTTTGCCCTGCGCTTGGTCTGGCCGTGCATTCCCGGAGGATAATTCTTTTTTTCGTAACTTTTATCAGGACCAAAAATAGGATCCCTGAACCTTCTTGCAATTCTGGACTTTGGGCCAATGTATCTTGCCATGGTAATAAATATAATTAAATGTTAAACTCTTCTTCTTTTTGGAGGACGGCAACCGTTGTGTGGCAATGGCGTGATATCAACAATTTCCATTACTTCGATCCCTGCAGTGTGCAGGGTACGGATCGCCGATTCGCGGCCTGCTCCGGGTCCTTTAATGTATACCTTTACCTTGCGAAGTCCCAGATCGTATGCGACCTTTGAGGCATCCTGTGCAGCCATCTGGGCAGCATAGGGGGTATTCTTTTTTGAGCCCTTGAACCCCATCTTGCCGGCCGACGACCAGCTGACTACCTGTCCATTGATATTGGTCAGTGTAATGATGAGATTGTTGAATGAAGCGTTGACATAGGCTTTCCCTATGGTATCAACCTTCACAACCCTTTTCTTTGAACTTTTTTCAGTCTTTGCCATATACTAATTTACTACGTGCATTAACGATTAACCCTTGGTTGCCTTTTTCTTGTTGGCAACGGTTTTTTTCCTGCCTTTGCGTGTACGTGCATTGTTTTTTGTACTCTGTCCACGAACAGGTAATCCCAAACGATGACGGATTCCACGGTAACACCCGATATCCATTAAACGTTTGATATTCATCTGAACTTCGGAACGCAGCGCTCCTTCGATCTTAAAATTATCATTGATAACTGTACGGATCTTGTTTTGCTCATCGTCGTTCCAGTCCTGGACCTTTTTATTCCGGTCCACTCCTGCCACATCAAGGATCTTCTGAGCAGTGCTTCTTCCAATACCAAAGATATAGGTCAGCCCAATTTCACCCCGTTTATTTTTAGGTAAATCAATACCTGCAATTCTGGCCATATTAATCCAATTTTATGTTTGTATAATCTTAACCTTGTCTTTGTTTGAACTTCGGGTTCTTTTTATTAATGACATATAATTTGCCATTCCTCCGAACGATCTTGCAATCTGCAGATCTTTTCTTAATTGATGCTCTTACTTTCATTTTACGTTTACTTTATGGTCTATTGATATCTGAACGTAATTCTACCTTTTGTCAAATCATAGGGTGACATTTCGATCCTGACTTTATCTCCGGGAAGAATTTTAATATAATGCATCCTCATCTTACCTGAGATATGGGCTGTAATTACATGCCCGTTTTCCAATTCCACCCGGAACATTGCATTTCCGAGGGATTCGATGACGGTGCCATCTTGTTGGATTGACGATTGCTTTGCCATTCTATATTCTGCTTAATCCTAGTACTTCTTCAATATATCCAAATGTAGAGAGAATATCTGCCTTTTCTTTTCTGACAGCCACCGTAAGCTCAAAATGAGCAGAAGGCATCCTATCAGCTGTGCGGATCGTCCATCCATCCTGATCCTGAACTACTGATTTCGTTCCCATGTTAATCATGGGTTCAATACAGATAATCAGTCCTACAGGCATTTTAGCTCCATACCCTCTTCTCCCGTAGTTGGGAATATCCGGTTTTTCGTGCAACTGCTTACCTATTCCATGCCCCACCAACTCTCTGACAACCGAATAACCAAATCCCTCAACGTATTCCTGAACACTGGCACTTATATCGCCAATTCTTTTTCCTGCAACAGCCATTTTCAGGGCAAGAAACAGGGACTCCTTCGTACGCTTCAGCAGATTCAGCACTTTATGAGATACCTCCCCAACAGGAAAGGTATATGCAGAATCACCGTAATAGCCATATTTTTGGCATCCGCAGTCGATCGAAACTATATCACCATTTTTAAGAACTCTTTCGCCCGGTATACCATGTACCACCTCTTCATTGATGGAGATGCACAGGGTTGCCGGAAACCCTCTGTATCCTTTGAACCCGGGTATCGCCCCTTCCGCCCGGATAAATTCTTCAGCTATTTTGTCAAGTGTTATCGTTTTAACACCCGGTTTTATTTGTTTCGCGACCTCCGCGAGTGTTTTGCTTACAATGATGGCATTTTCTCTCAGTAATTCAATTTCTTCCGCCGATTTTACCGTCAATTGCGTGTTAAACATACCTTATTGGCCAACTGAATAGGATGAACGTCCCTTGATTCGGCCCGATTTTGTAAGACCATCGTAATGGCGCATCAATAAATGACTTTCAATCTGCTGCAATGTATCCAGAACCACCCCGACCAAAATCAGTAAAGATGTACCTCCGTAAAACTGTGCGAATTGAGAAGTAATACCTACCAAGCGAACCAACGAAGGCATGATGGCAACAAATCCAAGGAAAATGGAGCCGGGAAGTGTAATCCGCGACATCACATCATCGATAAACTCTGCTGTCTTTTTTCCAGGTTTAACACCAGGAATAAAGCCGCCATTCTTTTTCATATCTTCGGCCATCTGATTTGGATTGACCGTGATGGCAGTATAGAAATAGGTAAACAGAATGATCAGGATAAAAAATGTGAAATTATACCAGAATCCATTGATATCAGTAAACACCCTGGCAAAGCCCGTCAGTGTCTCATTGCTGGCAAAGCCTGCAATGGTCAACGGCAGGAACATAATAGCCTGGGCAAAGATGATCGGCATTACTCCAGCCGCATTCACCTTTAAAGGTATATACTGCCTGACGCCGCCATATTGTTTGTTTCCAACGATCCGTTTGGCATATTGCACAGGTATTTTCCGGGTCCCCTGCACGAGAAGAATTGTGACAAGTACGACCAAGACAAGGAAGGCAATTTCAATAACAAAAAACACAAGTCCACCTCCCTTCTGCTCCATTCTTGAAACCAATTCCCCGACCAGTGAAAATGGCAAACGGGCAATGATGCCGATCATGATAATCAGAGATATTCCATTTCCAATCCCCTTATCGGTGATGCGCTCACCCAACCACATAACCAATAAAGAACCAGCGGTTAGTATGATGATGGAGGAAATACCGAAGAAAGAGAACACAGAATGGTGTGTAACATTCGGGTCAAATGGTGAAATTGCTTGTGCTGGGAGCTGTGAGGCCAGATTGGCGATATAGGCAGGAGATTGGAAAATCAGGATGATGACGGTCAGATAGCGTGTCATCTGGTTGATTTTTTTACGTCCGCTTTCGCCCTCTTTCTGAAGTTTCTGGAAATATGGGATGGCCATACCCAACAGCTGCATCACGATAGAGGCAGAAATATAGGGCATGATCCCCAGTGCAAAAATCGAAGCATTCGAAAATGCACCCCCGGAAAACATATTCAGCAGACCCAGAAGACCCGACTTGGTCTGATTTTGCAGGCCGGCAAGCATACTGGGGTCAACGCCAGGAAGTACTACATAAGATCCCAGACGATAGATCAGGATGATTCCAATGGTGTAGAGGATCCTCTTGCGAAGATCCTCAATCTTCCAGATATTTCGAATGGTTTGAAACAGTTTTTTCATTCAAACAAGTTTAAAGTGTATTAGCGACTCCACCTAATTCTTCAATTGCCTTCTTGGCAGTAGCTGAGAAACCATGCACGGTAATCTCAAGTTTGGCTTTTAATTCGCCGCGGCCTAAAATTTTAATCCGGTCATTCTTGGATGCATATCCGCATTCAACAATTACTTCCGGAGTAATGACCGTAATACTTTTCTTTTCGGCGATCAGCTGCAAAACATCAAGATTGATCCCTTTATATTCGACACGGTTAAAGTTCTTGAACCCGAATTTGGGTACCCTGCGCACGAGCGACATTTGTCCGCCTTCATACCCCAGTTTTTTGGAGTAGCCAGAACGGGATTTTGCTCCTTTATGACCACGGGTGGATGTTCCACCATGACCGGAACCTTGTCCCCTGCCAATGCGTTTTACCTTTTTTGTTGAACCTTTTGCCGGTTTAAGATTGCTTAAATCCATTTCAGTATCGTTTATCTATTATTTTACTTCTTCAACTGTAACCAAATGCTGAACTTTGTTTACCATGCCCAGAATCTGGGGAGTGGCCGTATGTTCAACGGTATGGCGGATCCTTTTCAGACCCAATGCTTCAAGGGTACGTTTCTGACGCAACGGTCTTCCGATGCCACTGCGAACCTGTGTTATTTTTATTTTTTCCATTGCTATGAACAGCCTTAATAAGATGAATTAGCCATTAAATACTTGATTCAATTCAATTCCCCTGAGCTGAGCGATCGTGTATGGATCCCTTAACTTGATCAGGGCATTGATGGTTGCTTTTACCACACTGTGCGGGTTCGATGAACCTTTAGATTTTGCAAGCACATCCTTTACGCCTACACTTTCAAGCACAGCACGCATGGCACCGCCTGCAATAACGCCGGTTCCCGGAGCTGCGGGCTTGAGATAAACAAGTGCCCCGCTATATTTACCAAGTTGATCATGAGGTATCGTACCTTTAAGGATGGGAACCTTGATCAGGTTCTTTTTGGCATCATCCACGCCCTTGGCAATGGCAGCCGTGACCTCCTTGGCTTTGCCAAGTCCATAACCAACAACCCCGTTTTCATTTCCAACCACCACGATGGCTGAAAAGCTGAAGGTACGGCCCCCTTTGGTCACTTTGGTCACACGCTGGATGCTGACCAGCCGATCCTTAAATTCGATTTCACTCGACTTTACTCTTTTTACATTAACGTTTGTCATATCTTCCTTAGAATTTTAGGCCACCTTCTCTGGCTGCATCGGCCAAAGTTTTTACCCTGCCATGATATAAATAACCATTACGATCAAAAACAACCTTCTCGATCCCAGCCTGAACAGCTTTTTCAGCAATCTGCTTTCCAACCATCTTGGCGATCTCTGTTTTGGTTCCCTTCTTGTCATCCATCCCTTTTTCCATGGATGAAGCAGAAACCAGGGTTTTGCCTGCCTGATCGTCAATCAGTTGCACATAAATTGCTTTACAGCTGCGGAATACAGTCATGCGAGGCCTGTCAGGTGTCCCTTGTACGATTTTACGTATCCTTTTTTTGATCCTGAACCTGCGAAATTCTTTTCTACTCTTAATAGCCATTGTATTCTTTTTTTAATTGTTGGAACGATCTGGCAGATCGCCCTTACGAATTTATTATTGTCCGGCGGCAGATTTACCAGCCTTCTTCTTGATCTCTTCACCCTGGAAGCGAATGCCTTTACCCTTATAAGGTTCCGGGCGACGCAACGAACGGATTTTTGCAGCGACCTGACCAATAAGCTGTTTGTCGGCCGATTTTAAAATGATGGAATTGTTTTTTCCTTTAACAGCCGTTGTTTCAAGGTGAATCGTATCAGGAAGTTCAATCATGATGTTGTGAGAATATCCGAGGGAAAGTTCGAGAAGTTGCCCATTGCCGGTGGCTTTATAACCAACGCCAACAAGTTCCTGGACTGTAGTAAAACCTTCAGATACCCCTTTGATCATATTGAAAACCAGAGAACGGTACAGACCATGTTTTGCACGATCATCCTGAGCCTCTGAATGGCGCTCCACTGTTATCAGATTGCTTTCAATTTTCAAGGTAATTTTTGGGTCGACCTGCTGTTTAAGCTGGCCCAACTTGCCTTTTACAGTAACCAGATTGGTATCGGAGACTGTAATCGTCACGCCATCTGGTAATGCAATCGGTAATTTTCCTATTCTTGACATGTTTGTATTCTCCTAATTAACTGATGTGACATAATACCTCGCCGCCAACCTTCTGTGTGCGGGCCTCCTTATCGGTCATAATACCGTGCGAAGTCGACAGGATGGCAATTCCCAATCCATTCAAAACACGTGGAAGATGATCATTGTCAACATACTTCCGCAAACCAGGCTTGGAAATTCTGACCAGGCTGTTGATAGCTGAAAGTTTACTGACCGGGTGATACTTCAGCGCGATCTTGATAATGCCGGGACGTGGCTCACTTTCTACTTTATAATTAAGGATATATCCTTTTTCAAAGAGAATGCGGGTAATTTCTTCCTTGATCTTCGACTTTGGAATTTCAACAACCCGGTGGTTGGCCAACACGGCATTCCTGATTCTCGTCAAATAATCTGCAATGGGATCCGTAACCATTTATATCTGTTTTATTTGTTAATTTCTATCAATATTATAAATTACCAGCTGGCTTTTCTAACGCCCGGGATTAAACCCTTGTTGGCCATCTCCCTGAAATTGATACGGGAAACACCAAAAAGACGCATGTAGCCTTTTGGGCGTCCTGTCAGTTTACAGCGATTATGCAACCGAATTGGGGAAGCATTTTTGGGAAGTTTCTGAAGGGCGATGTAATCGCCTGCTTCCTTCAATGCTTTGCGCTTGTCGGCGAACTTTGCAACCATTGCCTCACGTTTGCGCTCTCTGGCTTTGATGGATTCTTTTGCCATATATTTACTTTGTTTTAAAAGGAATTCCTAATTCTTTTAACAGGGCCTGTGCCTCACGATCGTTCCTGGCTGAAGTTACGAAGGTAATATCGAGCCCATTGATCCGCGTTAACTTATCGATGTCGATTTCAGGAAAAATGATCTGTTCGGTGATGCCAAGGGTGTAATTGCCACGCCCGTCAAATCCTTTGTCATTCACGCCGCGGAAATCACGTACACGGGGAAGTGCAACAGAGATCAAACGATCAAGGAAGTCAAACATACGCTCACCGCGAAGGGTAACACGGACTCCGATGGCGTTTCCCTTCCTCAGCTTGAAGTTGGAAATATCCTTGCGTGATTTCGTTGATACCGCTTTTTGACCAGTAATCATCGTTAATTCATTGATACCGTTGTCGATGAATTTCCGGTCGGTATTTGCAATACCTAAGCCCTGGTTAAGGCAAATTTTGCTGATCCGTGGAACCTGCATGGGGCTTTTGTAGTTAAACTGCTTCATCAAAGCAGGAACAACCTCAGTCAGGTACTTGTCTTTTAATCTTGGTGAATAAGCCATTATTTTATAACCTCCCCTGATTTTTTAGAATAACGTACCAATTTTTCCGTTTTGGGATCCAGTCTCCTGCCGATACGTGTCGGTTTTCCCGAATTGTCAACGATCTTCAGGTTGGAAAGATGAACAGGAGCCTCTTTTTTAACGATTCCTCCCTGTGGACTCTTGGCATTGGGTTTGGTATGCTTGGATACCAGGTTAACCCCCTCCACAATGGCCTTATATTTCTCGGTATCAACGCGCAGCACTTTTCCTTGCTGACTTCTCGAATCACCGGCAATGACCATCACGGTGTCGCCTTTTCGGATATGTAATTTCTTCTGCATGGTATTATTTGTATCTGCTTAAAGCACCTCGGGTGCTAAAGAAACGATTTTCATGAATTGTTTTTCGCGTAACTCCCTGGCTACTGGTCCAAAGATGCGGGTACCTATCATTTCACCGGCACCGTTGAGCAACACCACCGCGTTGTCATCAAAGCGGATATATGAACCGTCGGCGCGGCGCATCTCTTTGCTGGTTCTTACCACAACGGCTGTTGAAACAGTGCCCTTTTTGATATTTCCCGAAGGAATGGCATTCTTAACCGTTACGATGATCCGGTCGCCTACGCGGGCATACCGCTTGCGTGTGCCGCCGAGGACTTTGATACAAAGTACTTCCTTGGCTCCGCTGTTATCTGCTACTGTTAATCTTGACTCTTGTTGTATCATGGCTATTTAACCTTTTCAATGATTTCGACAAGTCTCCAACACTTATTCTTACTAATTGGCCTGGTTTCGGCAATCCGCACTTTATCGCCCTCACTGCACTCATTCTTGTCATCTTGAGCCATGAAGCGGGAAGATTTCTTAACGAATTTTCCATACTTGGGATGCTTTACCTTCCGTTCTACCGAAACAACAATAGATTTCTCCATCTTATTGCTGACAACGACACCGGTTTTTTCTTTTCTTAAATTTCTCGTTTCCATATTGTTACTTTGGATGAGATACACACAGGTGTACCTGACTACTTTTTAATTGCTTGGGTTGTTTTTTCACCGTTGAGAACCCGGTGGCGCAATTCGGTTTGAAGGCGTGCAATGGTTTTGCGATAGGCCTTGATTTTATTAGGGTTTTCCAGTGGAGAAACAGCATGGTTAAGCTTAAGCTTGGTCAACTGACGCTTTTCCTCGTCCAACCTTTCCAGGATTTCACCCGTTGTAAATTCTCTGATTACTTTCTGTTCCATTTTTCTTTAGATTGCTTCTTCAACGTAATCTTTACGCATAACAGTTTTTGTTTGAACCGGAAGCTTCTGGGCTCCCAATCTCAGGGATTCTTTGGCAATATCCATCGGCACCCCTTCGATTTCAAATAGAATACGGCCAGGATTGATACGTGCCACGAAATATTCGGGAGCGCCTTTTCCTTTACCCATACGAACTTCAGCAGGCTTTTTTGTTACCGGCTTATCAGGGAAAATGCGAATCCAAAGCTGACCTTCACGTTTCATGTGACGCGTGATTGCCTGACGGGCCGCTTCAATCTGGCGACCTGTGAGCCATGCTTCTTCCAAGGTTTTGATACCGAATGAACCAAAAGCGAGCTGATGACCACGCTGGGCGTTGCCCTTCATCTTTCCCTTTTGTTGTTTCCTGTATTTTGTTTTTTTAGGCTGTAACATTATTCAAAAATATTATGGGTTACGATGCGTTCAATTATTTTCTGCCACGGGGTTTTCCACCATCTCTGGCCGGTCCGCGATCATTTCTGCGATCACCACCGCGATCACCACCACGGTCACCACCACGGTCACCACGGCCACGGTCACGGTCACCTGGTCTGTCACCGCCACGATGTTGTGAAGGCTTCAGTTTATTTACTGCGGATGCATCAGGAACAAGGTCGGGACGTCCATAAACATCACCTTTACAAATCCATACCTTGATTCCGATAATTCCATAGGTTGTGTTTGCCTCTGCCGTAGCATAATCAATATCAGCGCGGAATGTATGTAAAGGAATCCGACCCTCCTTGTATTGCTCGCGGCGGGCCATTTCAGCACCTCCCAAACGACCGGAAATCATGATCTTGATTCCTTCTGCACCGATGCGCATGGCTGAAGCAATGGATGTTTTGATCGCACGACGGTATGAAATTCGTCCTTCGATCTGACTTGCCACTGTATTGCCTACAATCACTGCGTCGAGCTCCGGACGCTTGATTTCGGAAATATTGATCTGGATCTCCTTTTTGGTGATCTTTTTCAACTCCTCTTTCAATTTGTCAACTTCCTGTCCGCCCTTCCCGATGATAATACCCGGACGTGCGGTGTGAATGGTAACAGTTACCAGCTTCAAGGTACGTTCGATAACGATCTTTGCAATACCAGCCTTAGAAAGCCGGGCATTGAGATACTTACGAATTTTGTCATCCTCGACCAGCTTGGGCTCAAAATCTTTACCGCCGAACCAGTTTGAATCCCAGCCGCGGATGATGCCTAACCTGTTAGCAATCGGATTGGTCTTTTGTCCCATTAAAACTTACTTTTAATTATTGCTTAATACTTTTTGTTAATTCTTATTTTCTTCAACTTCTTCTGCTACTTCAACTTCCGGCTTATTCCGGCTGTCGAGCAAAATGGTCACGTGATTTGAACGTTTGCGTATCCGGTGCGCCCTGCCCTGTGGTGCTGTAAGCAGTCGCTTAAGCTGGCGTCCACTGTCGACAAAAACTTCCTTGACAAAGAGATCACTCTCTTCAATCCGCATGCCTTCATTCTTTGCCTGCCAGTTTGCAATGGCGGAGAGTAAAAGTTTGCGTAGGCGCTCTGAAGGCTGCTTGGCATTGTGTTTCAGAATATGCAATGCCAGTTCAACGCGCTGTCCCCTGATAAGGTCAGCAATCAGACGCATCTTGCGCGGTGATGTCGGGCAATTATTCAGTTTTGCAAAAGCCACATTCTTCTTAGCCTCTTTGCGGTTTTCGGCTCTGGTGCGGGTTCTAACTCCCATAGTCTAGCTTATTACGACGTTATTTCTTACCTTTATCTTTATTACCTGCATGACCACGAAATATCCGGGTCGGGGCAAATTCACCCAATTTATGTCCAACCATGTTCTCCGTAACATATACCGGGATGAACTTGTTGCCATTATGTACGGCGATGGTTTGACCAACAAAATCGGGAGAGATCATGGAACCACGGGACCAGGTCTTAACGACGGTCTTTTTCTTGGATTCCAGAAGTTCCATTACCTTCTTTTCAAGTTTGTAGTGGATATACGGACCTTTTTTAAGCGATCGGCTCATAGTTTGATATATTATCGATTACTTCTTCCTACGTTCAATGATGTACTTATTCGACTGGTTTTTGCGGGCACGTGTTTTATAGCCCTTTGAAGGAACACCCTTGCGCGAACGTGGCTGTCCGCCGGATGCTTTTCCTTCTCCCCCACCCATCGGATGGTCGACCGGGTTCATGGTGACACCGCGGTTTCTCGGCCTGCGGCCCAACCAACGGGTACGTCCTGCTTTACCATACGACTCGAGGCTGTGGTCAATGTTTGACACCATGCCAATGGTAGCCTTGCATGTTTGAAGAATCATACGGGTTTCCCCAGAAGGCATCTTCAGGATGGCAAACTTCCCGTCGCGCGACATCAGCTGGGCGTGCGCTCCGGCACTGCGTACCATCTTCGCACCCTGACCAGGCCGCAATTCAACATTGTGTATGACCGTACCAAAAGGCACTTCACTGAGATACAGTGTATTCCCGATTTCAGGAGGAACCCCTTTACCGGCGAGAATCGTCTGACCTACCTTTAATCCGTGAGGAGCAACGATGTACCTCTTCTCACCATCTTTGTATACAACCAAAGCAATACGTGATGTCCTGTTGGGATCGTATTCAATGGTCTTTACCACAGCCGGGATATCTTCTTTGTCCCGCTTGAAGTCGATGATTCTGTACATCTGTTTGTGACCACCGCCAAGATAACGCATGGTCATTCTTCCTTCATTGTTTCTTCCACCGGATCTCTTCGACGGAGCCAGCAGGCTCTTCTCAGGAACATCAGCAGTGATTTCATCATAGGTACTGATGACTTTGAACCGCTGACCGGGTGTTGTCGGTTTGTATTTCTTAAGCGCCATTTATTTAAATATTGCTGTAAAAATCAATAGTTTCACCTTTGGCCAATGTTACGATGGCCTTCTTATACGTACTTGTCCTTCCCGAAATGACGCCACTTTTTGTAAAGCGGGTCTTATTTTTACCAGAAAACACCATGGTATTGACCGAAGTAACATCTACTCCATAAAGATCTTTGATGGCCTTCATGATCTGTAGTTTGTTCGCATTCCGGTCAACCATGAACCCGTACCTGTTGAGCTTCTCGCCCAACTGCGTCATCTTCTCGGTTATGATCGGTTTTAAAATAACTGTCATTGTCGTATCGAATTAATCGGTTTAATTCTGATGGATTTTTTCAATTTCCTTAATTGAACCCGCTGTGATGAGTAGTTGTGTTGCATCAAGGATCTCATAGGTATTGAGATCAGCTGCATTGATCACTTTAACTCTTTTCAGATTGCGGGCCGACAAGAAAACATTCTCTTCTGCTTTTGCTACAACCAGCAGGGTCTTTTTTCCCGTCAGCTGGAAATTCTTCAGAAGCTCAGTAAAATTCTTGGTCTTTGGGTTTTCGAAGGTAAAATCTTCCAAAATGGTAAGATTATTATCCTTCACTTTATAACTCAAAGCCGACATACGAGCCAATCTTTTCAACTTCTTGTTGAGTTTGAAGCTGTAATCGCGGGGATGAGGTCCGAATACCCGGGCACCACCACGGAACAGCGGGCTCTTGATGCTTCCTTTACGGGAACCACCGGTACCTTTCTGCTTGTGAAGTTTCCTGGTACTTCCAGAAATCGTCGACTTCTCCAGTGTGTCATGTGTTCCCTGGCGATGATTGGCCATGAATTGCTTCACATCCAGGTAAATGGCATGATCATTGGGTTCAATCCCGAAGATCGAATCGTCCAGTACCGCCATATTCGCGGTCACTGTGCCTTTTATATTATATATTGCTACTTCCATCGCTCAATCATTACATATGAACCATTGTGTCCCGGGACTGCACCTTTAACTAAAATAAGGTTCCTCTCGAGGATAATCTTTAATACCTGAAGGTTAACCACCTTTATACGATCACCACCCATGCGGCCTGCCATGCGGATACCCTTCATAACTCTTGAAGGCCATGAAGATGCGCCAACGGAACCGGGAGCCCTGAGGCGATTGTGCTGTCCATGGGTTGCTCCACCTACACCGGCAAAATGGTGACGTTTTACAACACCCTGGAAACCTTTACCTTTGGATATCCCAACCACATCAATAAACTCACCTTCGATGAAAATGTCAACCTGAAGGACATCTCCAAACTGTTTCTGATGGCCGGGTTCAAAACGGGTAAATTCAGCCAACACCTTTTTAGGGGTAATCCCAGCTTTGGCAAAATGACCCATCGCGGCTTTGGTCGTATGCTTCTCTTTCTTTTCATCGAAAGCAAGTTGGATGGCTTCGTATCCGTCCTTTTCTTTCACCCGGACTTGTGTAACTACACAAGGACCAGCCTCGATCACGGTGCAGGGGATGTTCTTCCCATTTGCATCGTAGATACTGGTCATCCCGATTTTTTTACCAATTAGTCCAGACATTTCTTACGTTTCTTGCGTTTTTAACTCTACTTGTCTATCTTACAAATCAAACCTTGATTTCAACTTCCACGCCACTGGGCAATTCGAGTTTCATCAGTGCATCAATGGTTTTCGACGTGGTACTGTAAATGTCGAGTAACCTTTTGTAGGTGCAAAGCTGAAACTGCTCACGTGACTTTTTGTTCACGAAGGTTGCACGCAGCACAGTGAAGATCTTTTTATCCGTAGGCAAAGGAATAGGACCGCTGACAACAGCACCCGTAGCCTTTACGGTTTTTACGATCTTTTCGGCTGATTTATCAACCAGGTTATAATCGTAAGACTTCAGTTTAATTCTAATTCTCTGGCTCATATAAAAAATTAATAAGCGGGAACATATCCCCTGATTTTATATAATACTTCGTCCTGTATCTCCTTTGGAGTATTATCATATTTAAGAAATTCCAGCATTTCAGTTGCTCTGCCGGAAGAAAGACTGCGTAATTTCGTAACGTAACCAAACATTTCAGCCAAGGGTACACGGCCACGGATAACCTGGTTGCCGATGCGTGCCTCCACTGCTTCCACATGACCGCGGCGTTTGGTAATATCACCGGTTACCTCCCCCATATATTCGCTCGGGGTGATAATCTCAAATTTCATAATGGGTTCCATGATCACAGCTTTGGCTTTTCTGCTTGCCTCTTTGAAGGCAATTCCGGCTGCCACCTGGAATGAGAGTGCATCAGAATCAACACTATGGTATGAACCATCGATCAGGCGTACCTTCACACTTTCCATGGGGAATCCGACGATCGGACCATTGGTCATGGCGGCTTTCAAACCCTTTTCAATGGCAGGAATAAATTCCCTTGGGATATTGCCGCCTTTGATCTCATTGATAAACTGAAGTCCTTTAAATCCTGCGTCGGCCGGACCAACCTCAATGACCAGATCGGCAAACCTGCCTTTACCACCTGTTTGTTTTTTGTAAACTTCGTGGTGCATCACGGTGTTGATGATGGCTTCTTTATAAGCAACCTGTGGATTACCGCGGTTAACGTCGATATTGAATTCGCGGCGCATCCGGTCGGCAATGATATCGAGGTGTAATTCACCCATCCCGCTGATCAGGGTCTGACCTGTTTCGTCATCAACCTTAACCTGGAAGGTAGGATCCTCTTCCGCAAGCTTTTGTAAGGCAATCGCAAGCTTTTCAAGATCATCCTGCGTTTTGGGCTCAATGGCCATGTTGATTACTGGTTCAGGAAAAACCATGGTTTCGAGTACCAGCGGATGCTTGATGTCGCACAAGGTATCACCTGTGCGGATATCTTTAAACCCGACGGCTGCCGCAATTTCACCTGCTTCAACGTGCTTGAGCGGGTTTTGTTTGTTTGCATGCATCAGCATGATACGCAGCAAGCGCTCTTTTTTGTCGGTACGGGTATTCAGCACCACATCACCGGCTTCGAGTTGCCCTGAATAGACGCGGAAGAAGGCAATCCGTCCAACGAATGGATCAGTTGCAATCTTGAATGCATAGGCCGTAAATGGCTCATTCGGGTCAGGGTGACGGGCCTCTTCCTTTTCAGTGAACGGATTCATGCCCATCACAGCGGGCATATCGTAAGGAGAGGGAAGAAATTTAATTACGGCGTCAATGAGTAATTGAACGCCTTTATTTTTAAATGAGGCTCCGCAAAGAACCGGGGTAATTTTTCCGGCGATCGTAGCCTTGCGAATCTCTGCAATAATATCGTCTTCAGTTATTGAATTGTGGTCATCCATGAATTTATGAAGCAGATCATCGCTCTCTTCAGCAGCCCCTTCAATCAGTTTCAAACGATATACATGGGCCATCTCTTTCATATCCAGGGGCATCGGGATCTCAAAATATTCTCTCCCCAGGGATGATTCATCCCATCCATAAGCCTTGTTTGAAATCAGGTCAATAATGCCTGAAAATTCCTCCTCAGCTCCGATAGGAAGTTGTACGACAATTGGATTTGCTCCGAGTTTCTCACGAATATCCTCAACCACATTTAAAAAATCTGCGCCGGTGCGATCCATTTTATTGACATAGCATAAACGCGGAACGTGGTATTTATTGGCTTGTCTCCATACTGTTTCTGACTGGGGCTCAACCCCTCCAACAGCACAGAAAATAGCCACCGCACCATCCAGAACACGGAGGGAACGTTCTACTTCAACTGTAAAATCAACATGACCCGGTGTATCAATGAGGTTGATACGGTAGCTGTCATTCTGGAAATTCCAGTAAACAGTTGTTGCAGCAGAGGTAATGGTAATTCCGCGTTCCTGCTCCTGCACCATCCAATCCATGGTGGCTGTACCATCATGAACCTCACCGAGTTTATAGTTAATGCCGGTATAATACAGGATACGCTCAGTCGTCGTGGTTTTACCCGCGTCGATGTGCGCCATAATGCCAATGTTCCTTGTATTTTCCAGCTTTCCTGTCATGGTACTAAAAACGGAAATGAGAAAAAGCCTTGTTGGCTTCAGCCATTCTGTGTGTATCTTCTTTGCGTTTAAAGGCAGCGCCTTCTTCTTTGTAAGCAGCTACGATTTCGGCAGCCAGTTTCTGGCCAAAACTTTTTTCGTGACGCTTGCGTGCGTAATTGACCAGTGATTTCATACCAATGGAACTTTTACGACCCGGGCGGATTTCCGAAGGAATCTGAAATGTGGCTCCACCGATACGACGGCTTCTTACCTCAACCGAAGGAGTAACATTTGCAAGTGCCTTCTTAAATACCTCGAGGCCATCTTCCTTTGTCTTATCACTGACAATTTCGATGGCTTCATAAAAGACTTCGTATGCAATATTTTTCTTTCCTGCCATCATGACATTGTTCACAAATTTTGTGACCAGGGTATCGCTGAATTTTGGATCAGGGAGAAGGGGTCTTTTCTTTGGTTTTGCTTTTCTCATGGTATTCTGAAATTATGCTTTCTTTTCTTTGGGACGTTTGGCGCCATATTTACTTCTGCGTTGCTTGCGACCTTCCACACCGGAAGTATCGAGGGCGCCGCGGATGATATGATAACGCACACCGGGGAGGTCTTTCACACGACCGCCGCGGATCATTACAATGGAGTGTTCCTGCAGATTGTGGCCCTCGCCCGGTATATAGGCATTCACCTCTTTACCGTTGGTGAGGCGAACCCTGGCAACCTTGCGCATGGCCGAATTTGGCTTTTTTGGTGTCGTGGTATAAACACGCACGCAAACGCCGCGGCGCTGCGGACAGGAATCCAAAGCAGGAGATTTACTCTTATCTACTAATTTTTTTCTTCCTTTACGAACCAGTTGCGAAATCGTAGGCATATCAATGGTTTTATAAAACTTTATTACAAAATTTCCCTAAAAACGGGAGTGCAAAAGTACAAATTAATTTTACACTACCAACATTTAAGATAAAAACTTTAAAGTACGCTTGCCGGGAATGGTCCCTGAATTAGTGGACCGGAAATATTAAGGAAGGGATGAGTTTCGCGAGACTTTCTACCGCAATCATCGTTCTGGCTGCGATTGAAACCTATAGTTGTCTCACTTTATCAGGTTTCCTTGCCGTTTCCGGCTTGTAATTCAATCGAAAACATAATATGGTTTTCGAGGGTGCAAAGGTATTCATTATTTCGACCCTTGCAAGAAAAAAGTGAAAAAAAGGTGAAAAAATTATTTATTCCTGATAATCATCACCGTTCCGTCCCTGTCGGGAAGTAAAACCAGGCTCTCCGGAATGGTTTTCATGAATTCATTTACCGCCTTCATGACTCCGGGCCATTTATAATTGTAGTCGTGAACGATGATTACGCCACCCGGAGATAACTTCGGATAGAAGTACTCCAGTCCTGCCTTGGTGGGGTTGTACAGGTCTGCATCCATATTGACCAGGGCCACCTGCCCACGGAAATCTTTTGCGCTCGCGGGAAAACATCCCTGGTGTATAATAATATGGTGGTTACCGTCAATTTTTTTCAGCACCCGGGAGACACTTGTGTCAGCAAAATGATTCGGAGTATAGGATGCAGCTTCACCGGTTTCACCCTGCAGGTCGCCAGCCGGAAAACCTGTGAAGGTATCGAACAGGTGAAACGGACGATCCGGCGCCATCCGGTGAAGGATGGCCGCGCTTTCTCCCCTATATACCCCGAGTTCGGCAAAAACACCGGGGACATCTTCCCTGGTCAGCCGGTCAACCTGGAACCACCAGGTAAAGAAACGCACCTTGTCGGGATATCCCCGTTCAAGCGTTCTAAGTCTGGAAGAGATTCTCTTGTTTTTGACAGCATCCTGCCACTGAGCGGGCAGATGGTCACGAACTACAAACACAATCCACAGGTACCTTATAAACA
>CAJAUM010000082.1 GCA_903945175.1 uncultured Bacteroidales bacterium
AATCCACCTATTCCGATTACTGTTAATGGTAGGCAAGTTAGAAGACCCGATTTATTGGCATTTACTGAAGACTCAAGTACAAGATTTGCAATTGAGGCAAAAGGATTTTCTAAAAATAGTAGTGGAAACATGAATACCCATAAAAATCAATCACGAACAGGAGGAATTCGTGTAAATTACACTATCGCTTCTGTAGCTTATGACTTATATGGGCAAGTTAAATGTAAATATCACGACCCCAATAATGATAACATTCCTTACGATAATAATTTATTAAAAGAATTGTCAAAAGATTATTACGGCGGACTATCAGAGTTTCTTAATGAAAAATTTTTCAATATGATTGTCCGTAATGATTAACCAAAACGTAAATAGGTTACGTTCGACCGAAGTAGCTTCGTATCAAAATAAAGAATATGAAGCTTATAGATTTTTCCAAACAGTTCCCGGACGAGCAATCTTGCAGAGATTATTTTCGGGAACAACGTCAGAAAGAGGGCATTACTTGTAAGAATTGTAAAGGGACCTCCCATTACTGGATGAAAACGATTGAACAATTTCAGTGCAAAACCTGCAGAACACGAACCACTCTCCGAAGTGGAACGGTAATGGAATCTTCGAACCTTTCCTTCAGCGATTGGTTCACTGCAATGCATTTGATGACCGCTACCAAGAAAGGCATTTCTGCAAAGGAAATGCAACGACAGCTTGGGTTTAAGAGATACGAACCCATTTGGTTTATGATGCAAAAGATCAGAGTTGCCATGGGTGCCCGGGATGAGCGCTACGAACTCTCCGGATTTACAGAAATGGATGAAGGATACTTTACAACGGTTGAATCTGCTACTGTTGGCGAAAAAAACAAGAAAGTGAAACGGGGACGGGGTAGCGAAAAACAAACTCCTGTGTTGGTCATGGCGCAGACCGAGTATGTCGAGAACCCGAAGAATCATAAGCAACATTCTCGGTGTAAGTTTTTCAAAATGAAAGTAATGCCGAATCTTGAGTCGAAAACCATCAACATGCTGGTCAAGGATAGTTTGAACCCGGCGACAGAAGTTAAGACTGATAGCTTTTCGAGTTATAAAAGGCTCAATGAGGTTATTAATCAACACGTTTCCAAGGTTATACCTCCCAAACAAGCAGGAATAGAACTGCCGTGGGTTCACATTGCGATCAGCAATGCTAAGAAAAACCTCTTGAATAATTTTCACCATGTTGATGACACTTATTTACAAAATTACCTGGATGAATTTACCTACCGGCTCAATAGACGGTACTTTGGGGGAAAACTATTTGGAAGACTGTTAATAGCATGTGTATCATTTTGTTGGATAATTTAGGTTAATCATTACGGACAATCATAAAATATATTTCAGTTTATTGATTTTTACAGCCTCTGCAATTGCCTTCGGTCCATCGAGTAAAACCAATGTGCCGGATGCTCTGGTTATTGCAAATTGCGATAATATCCGCATTTCTTCGCCCGACAAGGCACTGGTTAAAATCTTTAAAAGGGCACAAATCACCTCCCATGGTTCTGTTGGCAATGACAATGATCCGGTAGGTCCCTGGTATGAAGCAGCTCTGCCTAATCGGGAGGTATTCTGTATCCGTGATGTCAGCCATCAGTGTATAGGTGCCGAAATTCTTTGGCAGGGGAAACAGAACCTGAACATCAGTGTAAATGGGAAAACCGCTGTAACAGCGGAAGCAGGTAAGACGGTTTTGGATTGAAAAGGTCTACCTTTGGCGACTCAATATCTATTCGAAGTGGAAACAATAACAACCAGAATTAATAAATGAAAATTGTAGATGCCAAGGGACTTAAATGCCCGATGCCGCTGATCCTGACCAAAAGGGCACTATTGGAAATTGAACAGGATGAAACGCTGGAGATTCTGATCGATAATGAGATATCGGTTAAAAATGTAAGCCGCTTCCTGGAGGAGCATCAGATGCAAGTTGGCACTGAAAACCTGGACGGGCTTTACCGGCTCACCGTTTGCAAAACGGGAGTGATAGCTGAACAAACCCGTGCAGAAGAGTATTGCGAAACCCCTCAACCAGATCCGTCAAACTACATCATCAGCTTTCAAAAGAATATCCGGGGCGAGGGGTCAGATGAACTGGGATCGCGCCTGATTCAACTGTTTATCAATACCCTTCCTGATATCGATCACAAGCCAAATGTGATTGTTTTTCTGAACAGTTGCGTGTTCCTCACGCTTATGGACTCTGTTGTTTTGGAGCCTCTGAAAAGGCTCGAAATCGAGGGTGTCAGAATACTTGTTTGCGGCAACTGCCTCGACTATTTTCAAAAAAAGGAGGAACTGGCGG
>CAJAUM010000083.1 GCA_903945175.1 uncultured Bacteroidales bacterium
AAGGTCGATATTGTCTACTTCCCTCACCTGCCTATTTCAACCATTGAACTGGAAGATGGTATAAGATTATACAGCAATGTAGATATTGGCGCTATGAAAATTCAAGCCATCCTGGGCAGGGGAAGGAAAAAGGACTTTTGGGATTTGTATGAGCTTTTGCAGCATTATCCCTTAGAACAGCTTATTTCTTGGCACAAACAAAAATATCCAAGTCAGATGCTTGCAATCAGCATTCCCAATGCCATCACCTATTTCGTTGATGCAGAGGAAAGCGAAGAGCCGCAAAGTTTTAAAAACCAAAACTGGGAAGGTGTAAAAAAGGGAATTCAAAAAGCGGTTAGGGATTACCTGAGTTAAAAATACCCACCATGGTGCTGATCTGGACCAGATTCTTTATTCGGGCTCAAAAAGGATGAGGTCAATATTTTTCACCTTTATAAGTGCTTTATCGGCAGTGATCAGTGGCAGATTTAAATAGTGAGCAGGTGAAACAACAATAGCATCCGGGATTTGTATTTGTTCAGGTTGCTTTGACATTTTAAATCCACAATGCTTCATTCCTCCAATCTGCAAGTACACCATCCTTATCAGATGGAATTCCCATGAATCGAACAGGAATGTTGGGGTATTTTTTAATTAGCAAATCAATTTTATTTGACAGGTGGTTATTCGGATTAGCTCCCCAAAGCAAATATTTCAAGGTGCATAAAAAATAGAATGTCCGTTGATTATTATCGAACAATGGGACTACCCACATTTTCCTAGGTTTGATCAGAATATCGGGCTTGATAGCAAATTCCCTGTTCCAAAGACGGGAATGATGGGCACAGATATTACGCACATAGGTCAGTGTATGAAGCCAGGAGGCGAATACAGAATGAGGCAACGCGAAAAAAGTCGCAATATCTTGCTTGTCTTTATTTTGTCTAAGCCCAACATACAGTCTCGAAAGTTCACCAATGGTCAGTAACTCCATGAACATCCATGAAGGTGGATTTGTCGGAGTGTCGTATTTTTCCTTGTAATGCTTGATAAAGACTTCAGGATGTTTTGATTGACAATTATCCCGGATAATTTTCTGAACTTCCTCATAGGTATTGACCAGATCACCGCGCCTGTTAGTGTACGGTTCTGTAAACACTTCCGGAATGTCCTGCCAATGTGAACTATTGTAGTTATGTGCAAGAATATATATCATTTGTGCACGGATGGCGATTTCAACCCTTTCAATACAATCAAATACCAGAAGCCGCAGTTCCCTGTCAAATTTATAATTGTCCAATATTAAATCGAATTCTATCCCTTCGTTAAATTGGTCTTTGATTTTCTGATAAGGTAAAAAGTAGGCGCTTAGCCTAAAATAACTGATCTGCTGGAGATATCTGGATGCCCTGGCTTCATCAGGTATGATCAATCCCCTCTTTTTCAACAGTGAAATCTGCTGTTCGTAGGTAGTCGGAGTTTTATTGTAGCTGTTTCCGGACATGAATTATACAAAAAATAAAAAACCCCCCAAGTGTGCATCAAAGAGAGGCATGGAGGGTGTGTTATCGTTGGTTCTAAAAACTTTCTTCAAAATTGACCCAAAAATAATCATTAAAACATTCAGATTTGGGTCAGGAAATGCAAAAGTATAACAATTTTTCACAAATGGTACTCCGTATCAGATTTTTTTATTTCTCATGGATGAAATTCATGCAAGTTTAACAGAACATTTTTTGCAATAGTCCCTTCTTCCACTGCTCCATTTTTTCAATCTGGGTGCTACAGTGGTTTATTTTGTCGTCAATTGCTAAAAGGATTATATTGAAATAAAAACTCATTACTTTACCTCCCTGTAAAGCCCGTAAATCACCGGGTTCCCGCTTCGAACCCTTACCCTGAAATGATCCATGATGTAGGGTGCTTTCATGGGGTTCCAGATGAAGGCACTGAATATTAATCCATGATGGCGCAATTCGATGTCGCTGAGGCGCAACGATTGAAACACACGGCCCGAGCTGCCGGGCTTTACATAATCATTCACGGCCGCAGAACTCCATTTGATATCCTTCCCGTTGGATGTAACGCTCACGACCAGCCAGGCACCTGGGAAAACCGGCGGTGTCCGCAGATCCACCGAAACATCGATCACGTCATTTGAGGTATGCATCAGGTCGCGCAAAGGCATGGAATAGGTCGGACTGAATTCCAGCCCGGCATCGGAAATATAGGATCGGGTTCCTTCAATGGCCAGGGAATCGACACAACGCTTTTCATTCACCCAGCCCCATTCGGGCAAACTGGGCTCAAAATTGTTGATGACTTCATAAAAATATTCATCCTTCCCCATGGCAGGCTTTATTCTTGAAAAAATGTAGAAATCACCACCGCAATAGGGCTTGTGCTGAATCAGATAGGGAAATTTCTCCATCACCAGGCTATAACTTTCCCATGGGGTGGAGCTGAGACAGCCAAATATGAGGTAATTGGATTTTAACGAATCCAGGTAGTTGAGCAGCAATCCCCTCCCACCGGCAGATTCAAGGTATCTGAATGGAAGATCCCGGCAATTCAGCTTATCAAGGTAATAGGGATTGATCTCTTTTTTGGTGTCGAGGATCACGGCGCAGTGGGCGACACCTAAAGAATCGACCGCATGTTTCGATTCAGCGACGATTTCGCGGTAGGGAGATTTATAAAACAGGGGATAATGCTTCCGTTCGACGATCAGTGAGGGAATGACGATGAGGGCAATCACCGATACCAGGATCACTTTATGCAGCGGCCGGTCGGTCTTGAAATATCCGAATAGGATGAAGAGAAGGAATGGAAAGGAAAAGATCAGAACGGAATACTGCAGCACGGAATTCCGGGAGATGGAATAGATATATCCGACAAGCCAGGGCAGCAGGAACCAGATGATCGAAATCAGGATGAATTTCCGGTTTACACGGGGATTGGATTCATACCAGAGAAGTGACAGGGAGATGAGCAGGAAGATCAGCAGGTAGATAAAGACCGAGAACTGGAAAATGTACTGAATGAAATCGAAGATGAAATCGAAACGCGGTTTCTGCAGCCACCCTTCAACGCCGCCTACCCCAAGCTGGTAAAAGAATATTGGCAGGTGCGGGATATACAGGACAAACACCAGCAAACCAGCCACCAGGTAAGAACGCAGGTTGTATCTTGAACAGTAAAACAGCCCGGTAATCCATACCATCGCGGCGAAAAGCATGCTGAAGTGGTGGTTGTACGCACACAATGCGGCTGAAATGATCAATCCGGCGAGATTCAGGTAACGTTTCCGGTCGGGATGAAAAACCACGTTGGTCCAGAACCATACCATCATCAGGGAAAAGCACAAGCCGCTGGCATAGGGACGTGCGATCTGGCTATACATCACCGGGAACTGGAGGAAGGAGACGAATGAGGCGGCAACCAGGCCGACGGTGGGGTTAAACCACGATTTTCCGATCAGGTAGATCAGCCAAACCGAGCACAATCCAAAAAGAATAAAGGGCGTTTTCAATACAACTTCCGAAACCCCGAATATACTGATCATGTAATACAGGAAAACCTGCACCCCTGCAGGATGGCCATCAATTTTAACCCCTTTGTCAATCAGGTCGCTAAATGTATCAAATTGCGACCGGATGATGGCGCTGAATTCATCGTGGGTGAAGGGGATGTCCGGCAACCGGTAAAACCTCAACAGGGCGCCAATGAGCAGGATCAGCAGGATGAGGGCATCATCTGTGTTGATTCGTCCTAAGAATTGATGCATGCCGACGTTTCGCGGGTTATTCTTATTCATTTCCGCTTTCTAACATGGAGTCATCAGGATTTTTGGAATTTAGCTTAGTCACAACCTTTTTTCCTGTTGTGTTTTCCAATTTTAAACGGGCCGCTTTTGCCACATTTCCTCCCTTCCGGGCAACATCTTTATTTTCAGAGAAAGTTTTTGGTTCTTTATCTTTCGATATTTCTGTGGTAGATGCTTCAGCTAACATATTCAAGACCAATTCAATATTTGTCATGTGGTCTCTGAGATTTTCCTTCTTCAAATCTTTAAAAGACTTATAATTTTTAGTAGTGAGTCCACTCCATGCTTTTGTTATCTCATCAGTTAAGATTGCATACTCTTGACCCTTTTTTACACCCCGATATTCCCATTCATCAGTAAGCTCTTTCCGTATCTCGATACTTTTTAGTCGTTGGTTTATCCATTCTTTACTGTAACCTTTGCGTAGATATGTTTCCATCAAGCGGTCGATGCCAATTTCGGGATCTTCAATCTCGTCAATACGTTCTCGACCAACTTGCGCCAACCACATTTTAAATGGTTCGGCTTTGGGCGATGGAATACTTTGTATTAAACGGAAAAGCTGTTCTGTGTCAGCAACATCAGTATTATAATATTTACCATCGGAAGATTGCATTTTCAGTTGGTTACAATTTGTAACCAACTCGCTGCCTTCCTTTTTGAGCCTGTTTTTCAATACTTTCCAGTAATTATTAGGGGTCTTGCTTTCAGTAAGCACTCCAACAACATCTACAATAGAAAAGTACCATTTCTCTTTAGTATTGTTCCATTGCATTCGAATTCTTTGCTCGTTGAATAGCTTTATGGCTGTTTCCTTTGTCATAGATGAATAAATATCTAACAAACTTACAAAAATTCCAAAAAATAGCCATGAAAAGGTGAACCAGACTTTGTTGAACGCTGGACTTTTTCCGTAGTGAAACGTTTATGACAATGCCATCGTCTATTTCGTTTTATCCGGGAACGGCGGCATGCCTGGCAATTCTTTCGGCCATGACTTAAGCTCCTCCTTCATCAGGTCGATGGCTGTGTTGAGCTGCTGATCTTCACCCGCATACTCTTTTGCCGGGTCGTTATCCACATCTATGTCAGGATCAACGCCATAACCTTCAATGATCCAATTTTTGCCCTCCGTGTCGTAGGGGGCAAATTCAGGACGCATCAATTGTCCGCCATCAATGAATGGAAGGCTTCCGCGAATACCGACTACACCTCCCCAGGTACGTTTACCAATGGCTTTGCCGATCTTCATTTTCTTGAACTGGTATGGGAAGAGGTCGCCATCGGAGGCTGAATAGTTGTCGATGAGGATGCATTTCGGCCCCCACTGCATTTCAAGACGCCCCGGCGCTCCTTCGGTGTTCCTGGCCATGTTGATCATGGTCATTTCGCGGTTGAGCCGTTCGATGATCATGGGTGATACATTGCCGCCGCCATTGCCGCGATCGTCGATGATCAGGGCACGTTTGGCAAGCTGGGGATAGAAATGCTTCACAAATTCATTCAGTCCTTCAACGCCCATGTCGGGGATGTGGATGTAGCCGATCTCCCCGTTGGAGGCGTCACTCACCTTTTTAATGTTGTTCTGAACCCAGTTGTAATAGTACAAACCCGATTCATTATCCGTTGGCAGGACGATGACTTTGCGCGCTCCGGTTTCCGAAGCAGTGCCATTGAGGGTGAGTTCAACCTGCACGTCTGATTTATTTACCAGCGCTTCGTTGATGTTGGTCATATCCTTGGTCGATTTACCATTGATGGCGATGATAAAGTCGCCCTCCTTTGCATCAACGCCAAGTTCTGACAGCGGAGAACGTGAATCGGAAGTCCAGTTTTCCCCCTTCAGGATTTTATCGATTTTATAATAGCCCGATCCGTCGCGGCTGATCTTTGCACCCAGCAATCCCATCTTGATACGGGTGGGAGAGGGCTTGTCACCTCCGCTCACATAAGAGTGGCCAATGCTAATTTCTCCAACCATCTCTCCGATGATGTAATTCAGGTCGTTGCGGTTATTCACATAGGATAACAGGGGTTGATATTTCTTCTGAATGTTCTCCCAATTGGCTCCCTGCATATTGGGGGCATAGAGAAAATACTTCATCTGGCGCCACGATTCATGATAAATCTGTGCCCATTCTGATTTCAGATCAACCATCAGTTTCATGTTTGACAGATCGGCCCAATCCTTCACCTCAATTTTTCCGCCCTTCGGAAGGTCAATCACGGCGAACTTTCCATTGCTGCCGACCAACATTTTCTTTGTATCTGCAGAAATTTCATAGCCATTGAAATCGCCCAGGTTCGATTCCTTGCGATCCTTGAGGTTGAAGGTCATCAAACCTCCGCCACCGCGACCACCGCGACCACCCTTGATATAATAGACATTTTCGCCGATGCAATTGAGCCCAAAGTAGGCGCCTGCCTCCACCGGGAGTGCCAGGATGCGGTCGATGATCCCATCAGGATCAACTTTTATGGTGATGTCCTTTTTCGCATCAGCATCTTTTTTTGCATCCTTGCCTTCGGTTTTATCATCACTTTTTTTATCCGCCTTCTCATCCTTAGGCTCCTCCTTTTTCACCGCCACCTCATCGTTTTCAGGAGCAAACGGATTGGGAGTCGCCTTTGCCAGGGTCACAAAATAGACTTTGGTCATGTCGGAGTAGGAGTGATTCCATTCGGTCCAGCTATAGGTTGGATTGAAGTCACGATTGGAGGTAAAAAAAAGATACTTTCCATCGCTGCTAAACGCTCCGCTGCCGGCGTCGTACCATGAATCGGTGACGGCAGTTTTTGATTTGGATGCGAGCTCATACAAATAGATCCGGGATGTTACACGGCGTTCAGGATAGGTATAGACGATCCATTTGCTGTCGGGCGACCAGTTGTAATCATTGAATTCCCAGCTTTTCGCCTGATCCACGAGGGTGATAACCTTTGAGTCGATATCCACATACTGCAACCGCAGCATCTTATCTGACCACAGCAGCTTTTTACTGTCGGGCGACCAGCTAATCGCGTATTTATAGGTGTCTGCATTTTTTGTGATCTGCAAAGGTTCGGCGCTTCCATCCTGCTTTTGGATATAGATTTCATCTTCTCCTGTTTTATCGGAGATAAATGCGATGTATTGACCATCGGGCGACCAGGCCACATCACGGTCATGTACCCCGGCCGTGGTTGTCAGGTTTTTGGTAATGCCGCTCTTGGCAGGAACGGTCCAGATATCGCCGCGTGCGCCAAGGGCAATGCGTTTGCCGTCGGGAGACAGCGAGAAGGTGTTGATGAATTTGCTGGCATCTTTCATCTGGTCGCGGCCCGTAATGAAATCATTTGCAATGCGAACCGTGACTTTCCGGGTACTCTGGGTTGCCAGGTCAAAGGTGTAGATAAAACCACCATTTTCAAATGCAATAGCATTGTTGCCCATGGAGGGGAACTTCACATCAAATTCCTTGAAATCGGTTACTTTTTTGGTCTCTTTCGTTTTCAGGTCATAGCTGTAAAGATTGGTGGGGCGCTCGCGTTCCGACACAAAATAGATCTTATCGCCGCTCCACATGGGAAACATATCCTGGAAAATATTGCTCGTGACCTGTTCGGTTTGTTTGGTCTTGAAATCATAGATCCAGATGTCATCGGCCATGCCTCCTTTGTAGTATTTCCAGGTCCTGAATTCGCGAAATACCCGGTTATAGGCTAATTTCGATTGATCAGGCGAATAGGAACAGAATCCGCCACAGGGGAGGGGCAACTCTTCGGGAAGTCCACCTTTGATATTGGCCAGGAAAAGCTGGCCTTTGAAATCGTTGAAGGTTTGCTTGCGTGAACGGAATACGATATTTTCATTGTCTTTCCAGGTCATCACAATATTATTGGGCCCCATCCGGTCTGAAATGTCATCGCGGCCAAGGGTGGCTGTGAACGTAAGCCTCTTGGGGGTGCCTCCTTCTGCGGGAATCAGAAACACTTCAGTATTTCCATCATACTGCCCTGTAAAGGCAATTTGTTTGCCGTCAGGAGAAAACCGGGCAAACATCTCATAACCGTTTTCATCATTGGTGAGCTTTCGGGCCAGTCCGCCTGCCTTATCCACCGTATACAAATCACCGGCATAGGTAAATACAACCTGGTTCCCATGGATGGCCGGAAACCTCATCAGCCGTGCTTCATCCTGAGCCATAAGAATCCCCAGCATGAGCATAAAAGTCAAAGTAATCGTCAGTTTTTTCATTATTTTTTGGATTTGGGATGTTTTTTTTTACGTTATAACAAATCTATTGAGAAAACCATTACCGATCCCATAATTTCGATGACCCGCAACATTTACTCGATGATGGACAGATTTGTTTGTATTTTTGTTTTGTTGACTTCAAAATATTCCCTCATGAAAGAGCACAGGTTATTCCACTCAATCGTTATTATTACTGTTGTTTTTTTATTATTTCTTCCGGGGTGTTCTAAAAAAACTGAAGAGCCAACCCCTGTTGAACCTGTCATTCCGGTATTGACCACGGCATCGGTAACAGATATCAGCCAAACCGCTGCGACTTGTGGCGGGACCATCACCTCCGATGGAGGGGCTGCGGTTCAGGGCCGCGGAATTCACCTGAGCTGGACACAGGGCTTTGAGAAGCATGAAATTATTACTGCTGGCGGAACCGGAACGGGCACATTTGAGTGTCAGATTGCGGACCTTACTCCAGATAAGTTGTATTATGTCAGGGCCTTTGCCACCAACAGCAAAGGGACAGCTTATGGCAATACCCAATCGTTTACCACACTCAAAATCTTAATTGATTCAGTGGCCGATATCGACGGCAATATTTACCATGTTGTTCCGATTGGAAATCAATCGTGGTTGCGTGAAAACCTCCGTGTCAGGAAATACCGCAATGGCGATGCAATTCCAAATGTACTTGGCGATAATCAGTGGAAAGCCCTTACGACAGGCGCTTTTTGTACTTATGAAAATCTTGCGGTCAATGGCGCTACCTATGGGAATCTTTATAACTGGCATACACTGAATGATGCCCGTGGACTTTGCCCGACAGGTTGGCATGTTCCTTCTAGAGACGAATGGGCCGAATTGGGTAATTTTCTTGGAGGAGAGGCCATGGCGGGGGGCGTACTTAAATCAAAAGGAACCATCGAAGCGGGTACCGGGCTTTGGTTTGCGCCCAACACCGGAGCAACAGATTCCATCGGATTCACAGGTCTCCCAGGAGGATACAGGATTTTTTACGGCACCTATTATTCCATCTCAAATGTTGCGTTTTTCTGGTCCTCATCCGATACGACGACTGTCAACGCATGGAACTATGCACTGGACGCCAACAATGAGGAGCTGACACGCAACTTTAACCTCAAGACCCACGGATTCTCGATCCGCTGCATTAAAGATTGAGTGCGCCATGCGTCACCTTTTTAAAACTCAATCTTATAACTGACAAACGGCAGTATTCCCATCCCCTTTACCGGTTCAACAGACTGGTTGAAATCGTTGTACACATAACCCAGATCGGGCTTTTGGTTTAGCAGATTCTTGAGCTGAATGGCCCAGATGCCCGAATACTTCTTATGGTTGGTGCGATAGGTGATGGTAAGATCGAGGTAGTAAAAGTCGGGCAGTTTCACCGAGTAGGCGCGTGAATCATCCGAAACCTCCCGGTGCTGCAGTTTCGATTGTTCCAGGTCGATCGGAACATAATATTCACCCCCGGTAAGGGAGGCCTTCAGGTTGACCCCGAGGATGTTTTTCTTACGGATAGTCCACTCCTTGCCGCCCAGGAGGTTGACAACGTAGTTTGCGTTGAATTTTGTGTTTCGCTCAATCCCGTCGCCACCCTTGTACTTTGAATCAAACAGGGAGACCGTCACCAGGTAGTAATACTGGCGCGTGAGAAACTTTTCGAAGGTAATGTCAATCCCGGCATTCCGCCCTGTCCCTTCATTGCTGAGGGTGTCATTGTAAAATCCACCGCTGCTGTTGATCAGCGAGTAATAGCTCCCGGGCATCACAGGTATATCGTACAAATATTGGTAATATCCCTCCAGTTTCAGGCGCAGTTCAGGCCTGATCATGTAATCATACCCGAGGACAAAATGGCGCGACCTGCTGAAATTCAGTTTCTTGTTGGGCTGAACATTTTCTTCGGGGGTAATCTGAATACCTGCGAGGTATACCCCGACATCCTCGGTTTGCGCGTGGCTTCCATACCCGAGGCTGAATGCATGTTTCGGGGCTGCCTGCCATCGCAGGGCAATCCTTGGTTCAATGGCATAGTGTCGGTTCAGCAGGAAATACTGGAAATGAAGCCCGGCGTTGATCGCGAATTTGCTTGTGAAGTCGATTTTCGATTCGCTGAAGGCCTGGATCAGGTCGGTATTGCCATTTCCGTTGTAGACCTCGGAAAAAATCCCGGTAAAGGGATTTACCGAATGAATATCGTTGTTGAAGAATAACCGGGTATAGGTAAATCCGCTCCGGCTGGTGTGTTTCGCCCCAAATTTATGGTTGAGTACGATCCCTGCCGTAAACCGGTAATTCTCCTGCTTCACACTATCCTGCGGCATGAGGCTGTAAGCAGGTGAGAGCAAACTGTTTTCATAATGGATGCTGTTGTATGTGCCAGATATGTATGATCTTACATAGGTTTGACGTGATAAGGGGATATGGTGGATCAGGGCGATGGCCCCCATGTTGTTGTTCAGGAGGGATTGTGTCCTGTCCTCCAGGGTTTTCCATTGTGATGAATCCTGTTCAGGAATGTATTTTGACCTTGAAATGCCCCCGATACCGACAATGGAGAAGGTCCCTGCTTTTTTTGTGGGCAGGTTGATTTTAAAGGAAAGATCCTGGTAGGAGGGAATTTTATTCTTCATTCCCGGATCGATGTATTGCAGAAAAGCAAGGATGGAGTAGCGGTAGTTGAAAAGGTAGGAGGCCTGGCTTTTCCTGCTGAAGGGTCCTTCGGCCGAAAGGTCGAGCCCCTGGATGCCAACCTGGAATGCGAATTCGTGTTTTGAACTGTTCCCATTGCGGAAACGCATGTCAAAAACCCCGGAAAGCGCATTGCCATATTCTGACGGGAAAGCGGCTGTATAAAAGTCGGAGTTACTGAGGACCTGGCTGCTGAACATCGTAATGCCCCCCCCCGAGGTGCCCACATAGGCAAAATGATTCGGATTTGGGATATCGATGCCGTCTACCCGCCAAAGCAGACCTTTGGGTGAGTTTCCCCGGATCACGATTTCATTGGAATTGACATCGGCACTGGATGCTACCCCTGCAAAGTTCGAAACAGCCCGCATGGGATCATCGGCGGAACCGGCGTAACGGCGGCTCTCTTCCACCGAAAACGACCGGGCGCTGACCATGGCCATGCTGTTAATGGCCCGATCCTTTTCAATGGTGGCCTTGATTTCGACCTCTTTTGCCTGGAGTACCTCTTCTTCAAGTTCAATGGAAAGGAATACCTCTTTCCCGCTGCTGACAAGGATTTCGGGTTTCACCACCGGTTTGTACCCAATATAACTTACCTGGATTGATTTACGGCCAACAGGGACCTTGTCCAGGATGAAATTTCCGTTTACATCGGTTGTGGTGCCGATCAGAGGCTGGGAGTTCAGGAGGATCACATTGGCGCCGGGAAGTCCTGTTTTGGAGTCGGCGTCAAATACTTTTCCTCGGATGGTCTGGGTGGGAGTCTGGGCCTGCAGGATCGTTGATGCCGTTAAATACAGGATCACCATGATGGTGGTTAATTTCATCAGTTGTTTCATTGGTTTTTGAATTGGTTTTAACTAATGACAACTATAAACGGGAGAACCCCTATTGGGGGAGGGAAAAAATACCAATTACCAATTACCAATTACCAATGACCAATGACCAATGACCAATGACCAATGACGAGTAGCCTTTTTTCACCCTGTTACCCTGTTACCCTGTTACCCTGTTACCCTGTTACCCTGTTACCCTGTTACCTTGTCACCTCTTCACTTTCTACAGCCTGATCCCTACCACTCCGCCGATCCACATCTGAATGGAGGCATTGGCGGTGGAGGAGAAGTAAAAATCGTAGGTTGACAGTCCGCGCGGGGTTGCGCTGGGCTGGCCTTTGGAGAAAAGAAAGAAATTGTAGGCCGGCCCGCCGAAGATGGCGAAGTGTTTGGCAAACCGGTATTCCAAAGCAGGATTGAATTTGATCAGCAACCCGCGATAAACAGTATCTGTTGGATGATAAACCAATCCCGCTGAAGCATCCATGCTCATCGACAGTTTTTTCTTCAGGGTGAAGATCGTCCCGATGCCGTAGGATCCATGGAGCTTGTAATTGCTGCCAATCCCAAATTGTACGAAGTTGTAAAATGTTTTTGTGCCAGATTTAAAACCAACATTTCCATAAAAGATCTCGTTCCCCGAGAGTTCAATGTGGTGGTAGCCATCTTGAACATAACTGAAAAGTCCGACAGGAACGCCCAGTTCAACCGTATTGGAGATATTGATCAATCCAATCTGCAGTCCATGAACAATGGTGGCATAATTTACAAAACCTGCTATCTGCAAACCATTGTTTTGCCTTCGCGCAATATTGATCAGCCCGGCCACCTGGACCCCATCCATGTTGCGCCCATAATTCACCAGCCCGGCAATCTGCACCTGTTTTACATCCTGGACCGAAAGATTCAGCAATCCCGAAATTTGCCAGCCATCGCAATGTTGGGTGACAATGTTGGTCAGTCCGGCGATCTGCACTCCCTTGATCCTTCCGGTCACAATGTTGGCACAGCCGGTCACCTGAACCCCGCTGATCGTATCAGGAACATAGTTGAAAAGCCCGCCGATTTGAACGCCATCGAATTTTCCAAGGTCAAAGTTAAAGGCTCCTCCGATCTGCCAACCGCTTGCCTGTCCGCCAACGATGTTGCCCAGTCCGCCGATCTGCACCCCGCTGATCCTGTTCCTGGTGATGTTTAGCAGTCCACCGACCTCAACCCCTTTCAATCCGCCGGTATATCCTGCCAGCAGGTTAAGGGAGAATCTGTTGGTGATGGAACCCGTGACTTTCCAGTTGGTCCCGATGTATGGAATGACGGAAGCCTGGAAAGTGCGGGAGGTCCTGACTTCAAGGTTTTGGGCATTGACCATTGATTCGCGCGGCACAAGCCAGCTTACAATTCCCAGGCTGTCGGTGCCGCTGATCTTAAGTGATCCGGGAAGCGCATTCATTCGTGCAAGCGGGACTGACAGTGGACGGAGCATCACATCCGCGCGGCAGTCGGACGACTGCCTGATAAAAATGACCGTATCGCCATACCCGGATTTGCAAAAAGAGAGGCTTCTTATTTTTTTACCTGACGGGAGGATGATTTTATAGCTGCCATCTCCTGAAGTGATGGCCGAATACCTGTTTTCGACTTCATACACGGTGGCATTCACCAGGGGTCTGCGATCAGAGGCATCCCGGATGGTCCCCGATAACCGGATACTGGGAAAGGCCTGCTTTTCACGCGCCTGTGGCCCGTTACGCACCAGGATCACATGGTTTCCCACCTCCTTTGAACGGACATCTTTACCCAGTATCTCCCTGAGGAGGGAGTTCACCGGCGTGTTGTTGGCTTTGACCCTTACCTGCCGCTTGCCGGGAATCAGGTTTGCATCGTAGGAAAACCTGAAATCAGCGGCCTTGCCGATCTCGATGAGCGCCCCCTCCAGACTGCAGGAGGGGATATCGAGGGATACCTTCCGCGAAAGATAGGTTGCCTGCGCCATGAGCGTGTTTCCTGACAGGGTGAACAGCAGGAAGATGCTCCAGGTGTTAATTATTCTCTTTGCTGCACCCATGGCCGGTTAAATGATAGTTTTGTCCGGAGCCTTCAAGTTTCAGCCCGAATGATTCAGCAATGACCGATATCATCCTGATGGCCGGTTCATTCGCAAACGAGGCGTTAAGCCTGCAGTTCAGGATGGCCGGATCGCTGACAGTGATTTTAACAGGATAATGTTTTTCAATGATGCTGATTACATCTGAAAGAGCAGTGCCCCGAAAGTTGAGGCTGCGATTGGCCCAAAAAGTGGCATCGGGGAGGGTTGTCCCGGTACGGACAGGTCCGGCGGACGTGGCATTCCAGATCCCGGTCTCTCCTGATGCAAGGATCAAGGAGACGGTATCATGAGATTCGCGCTGAACATTGTACAGCATAACCCGGCCTTCGGTGACCCTGACCTCAATGAACCTGACAGGATCTCCCCACTTTGATTGTTTTGTAACACTTACCGGTTGGACACGAACGCTGAAGGTGGTTCCAAGAACCCGGACGCCGGCCTCACCGCCGTTGACGGTGAAAGGATGGGCTGCATCGTGTTTCACTTCGAAAAAGCCTTCACCGGTGAGCATCACCTCACGGTTGCCTTGATCAAATTGCAAAGGATAGGTCAGCCTTGAATTTTTATTGAGGGTTACTTTCGTGCCATCGGGCAGGGTGTCGCGAAGGACGGTCGTTCCGCTTGAGAGTTCAATCTCCTTGACCGGCAGGTTAATCAGTTTGAAAACAGCATAAATTCCAACCAATAAGATCAATACGGCTGCAACCCGCAGGAGGTAACGGAGGGGTTGCATCGTGATTATTTTTCCTTTGCCAGGTGCGGGATGCGACGATTCATCCCGTTCTATCCGCTCCGACAACCTGGTCCAGGCAACCTCAACGTCGACAGCGACCGGGGCAGGTGATAGTTTACCGGTTTCCAGCCACAGCGATTCGAGCTGGTCGAGGCGCTGCCTGTTCCCGCTGTCTGCATCCAGCCATGTTTCGACCGAAGTGCGCAATTCATCATTCGCATTTCCGAGAAGGTACTGAAGCAGTAAATTTTCGTCGATATCCTGCGGTTTTTGATTCATGTTCAATTACTATGATGACAACCCTGAACCCCCATACCCCTATCTGAAAAAGTTAAATATATTCATCACTCCATTACTTCATTACCTTGTCACCTTGTCACCCTGTTACCTCCTTAAAAAATCTTCCAAAAAAACAGCGCCACCCAGGGCAAGTAATCCGATAGCTCTTCCCGAAGCGATTTCAGCGCTTTTCCCATCTGGTTTTCCACAGTTTTTACCGAAAGGCCCAACTTTTCCGCGATCTGACCATAGGTTAGTCCATCATACCTGCTCAGGATAAATACCTTGCGCCGTTCAACAGGCAAATGGTCGATCGCCTCCCTGATTTTCTGTTCCAACTCTGATACGATCATCTCATCCTCATTTGAACGCTGGGTTTCGCCCATCTCCCTTTCCCTGAAAGATTTATATTCTTCACGGATGTTGAGATGTTTGAGAACATTCATGCATCCGTTACGGACCGCCCTGAAAAGATAACTCCGCAGGGATGTTTCGATGACGAGCGACTCACGACCGGTCCAGATCCTGAACATCATCTCCTGGACAACCTCTTCGGCCGCATCCGGATCCTTGAGAAAGCCATGGGCATAGGAACACAAGGCACTGTAATGGGTTTTAAACATCACCTCAAAATCAGCCCTGGTCTTTATCTGTATCCGGTTTTCCGATAAGGTCGGGATCTCCGCCATGTTCTTGATTCTTCCATTGCAAACCTACAAAATTGATTGCACAAATTCGCTCAAAAGAAGAAAGGGTCTTATTACCGGGATTCGCAATAAAATAGTAACTTTGCACCTCAAAACAAGCAACATGCCCATTGAAATTACCTTTGACGGAAATAAGAAAGTAAATGCCCTGATCGACGGTTTTACCGTTAAAACAGATCAGACGCTGAAATCGGGCGGTGATAATTCGGCCCCCACACCCTTTAACTTATTCCTCGCCTCACTGGGTACCTGTGCAGGCATTTATGTCAAGAGTTTCTGTGATCAGCGCGGGATCGACACGTCGGAAGTTCACATCCAGATGGATTATGACTACGATCCGATCCGGAAAATGATCGCCAAACTGATCATGCGTATTCATGTTCCTTTGGATTTTCCAGAACAATATGAAGCTGCCGTTATTAAAACTGCCTCCCTGTGCGCCGTAAAGCGCCATCTGAATGATAAAATCGAAAACGAAATCACTATAATCCGAACGCATGAAAAATAAACCTACCGGCTTTAACTCCAAACTGGTTCACGGAGCAGGCGCCAAAGACCCATTGGGCAGTGTGATCACGCCCATCTATCAAACCTCTACCTTTGCCTTTGAGAGCGCCGACCATGGTGCTGCTTGTTTTGCCGGCGAACGTGATGGTTACATATACACCCGCATCGGAAACCCCACCATCCGCGATCTTGAAAAGACGATTGCCGAAAGTGAGCACGGCTTCGATGGAATTGGCTGTTCATCGGGCATGGGCGCAGTGACCACTGTTTACATGGCTTACCTGGGTGCAGGCAAACACATTTTAAGTCACAATGCAGTGTATGGTCCGGCCCGCGGGATCATTGAAGGAACTTTTTCTAAGTTCGGGGTTGAATCAACCTACATCGATACCACCGACCTCGAAAAGGTAAGAACCTCCATCCGTCCGAACACGGCGCTGATCTATCTTGAAACACCGGCCAATCCCACCATCGGGATCTCCGATATCCCGGCCATTTGTGAGATCGCACGCCAGCACAACATCCCGGTCTGCGTCGACAATACCTTCTGCAGCCCCTACCTTCAGAATCCGCTTGACATGGGCGCCGACATCGTGCTGCACTCCCTGACCAAATTTATCAACGGCCATGCCGATATCGTGGGTGGGGTGATTGTTACAAAAACCGAGGCTGACTACAAAAAATTGCGTCCCGTCATGGTCGCCATGGGTTGCAATATGGATCCGCACCAGGCCTTCCTGACCCGTCGCGGATTGAAAACCATGGGCATTCGCATCGATCGTGCACAGGAGAACGCGATCAAGGTGGCTCATTTTCTCGAGGCTCATCCCAAAGTAGCATGGATCGCCTATCCGGGATTAAAGTCTCATCCTCAATATGAATTGGGAAAACGTTTGATGCGCGGCCCGGGAGCCATGATGAGTTTTGGACTTAAAGGAGGACTTGTTGCCGGCAAGAAGCTGATGGACCAGGTACAACTATGCGTGCTGGCCGTTTCGCTTGGTGGCATTGAAACCCTCATTCAGCATCCGGCATCAATGACCCACAGTAAATTGTCTGCTGCGGCCAAGAAAGAGGGCGGCATCAGCGATGAACTGGTACGTCTTTCGATAGGCATTGAAGAGGTCGAAGATATCATTGCCGACCTGGAGCAGGCATTGGCGTCAATTGAATAAACGTGAATGACACACCAGTTCAAAAACCGGTCTTTACTCTTTTTTTTATTTTTTTATTTTTCATTGTGCCTCAGTGATTCTTTGTATGCCCAGCGGGTGGCCGTGGTGCTTTCGGGGGGCGCGGCCAAAGGTGGTGCTCACATTGGTGTGTTGCGTGCCCTTGAAGAAAATCACATTCCCATAAATTATATCGTCGGAACCTCTATCGGTGCCATTATCGGGGGCATGTATGCCAGCGGCTTTTCACCGGATGAGATTGAAAAACTGATGAATTCAGAGGATTTTCAGCGCTGGGCCACCGGGATTATGGATGAACGCTATGTTTATTATTACCGCAAAGAAGATCCCAATGCGTCGTGGATTTCGACCAATTTCAACCTCAACAGGAAGATTACCTCATGGCTTCCGTCTCAACTGATAAAAACCTACGAGATTGATTTTCAGTTTATGAAGCTGCTTGCTCCTGCCAATGCCATTGCCGGCGGTGATTTTGACAAACTGATGATTCCGTTCCGATGCGTGGTGACAGACATTGATACCTCCACCCAAATGGTACTGCGTTCCGGAGACCTGAGTACCGCCGTTCGGGGATCGATGAGCCTGCCGCTTGTATACAATCCGGTAGTGATAGATAAAAAGCTGGTATTTGACGGGGGTATGTACAATAATTTTCCCTGCGATGTGGCGATGCGCGATTTTCAGCCGGAGGTCATCATCGGCAGCAGGGTGGCACGGCGTTATAAAAAGCCCGATCGGGATGATGTTGTCTCGCAGTTGCTCACCATGCTGATGGAACGACAGAGTGACACCATCACATACCAGAACTCGGTGATGATTGTACCAAAAATACCGGATATAAACCTGCTTGATTTCTCAAAAACGGCGGAACTAGCCGATAGCGGCTACGTTGCCACCCTGCGAAAAATTTCCGAAATCAGGAAATTGGTACACGACAGCATTGAGCCTGAAACGATCCGTCTTCGGCGGGAAGCCTTTAATAAGCAGAAACCTGACTTGCAGTTTGATTCTGTGTACATCACCGGCTTGAATAAAATGCAGGAGCGATATGTCAGGCAGATACTGAAACATGGGAAAAAAACCATCTCGTTTGAAGATCTTCAGCAAGGGTATTTCCGTTTTCTGGATGAGGGTTTTGCCCGGAGTATATACCCTGTGGCCCGGTTCAATGAGAAGTCCGGAAACTTCGATCTTTACCTGGATATTCAGAAGTCCAATAACTTCGGGGCGCAATTCGGGGGTAATTTTTCTTTGGGGAATAACAGTCAAGCCTTTCTGGAACTTCAATATAAATATTTGTGGACGAAGGCCCTGCGTTTCTTTGTGAATGGATATTTTGGTAAAGTATATAGTTCTGCAAAAGTTGGAGGCCGTATCGATTTTAATTCCAAAACCCCTTGGTTTTTAGGTTTGAATTATACCTTTAACCATCTTAATTATTTCAAAAATGCCAGTTTTTTCTTTGACGATAAAATACCCAGTTATGTTATAGAAACTGAGTATTTCGGTGATTTGCAGGTGGGAATTCCGATCACCAATACGGGGAAATTGTCGTGTGGAATTGCGTATGGTTCAACCTATAAAAATTACTATCAGAATAACACGTTTACCCGAACCGATACATCCGATCAAACAACATTCAGCTTCGTTGAGCCATCGGTTAACTTTGAACTGAACAGCCTGAACCGGAAGCAGTTTGCAAATGCGGGGGTCAACCTGATTTTACAATTGACCTATATCAATGGGAAGGAGGACATGTTGCCTGGTTCTACTGCCATCAGCAAGACTCCGATAACTCAATTTCACAACTGGTTCAAACTTCAGCTGATTTACGATAATTACTTTGAATCACTGGGGCCGATAAAATTTGGATTTTATGGCGAGGGGGTACTGTCGAATCAACCACTTTTCTCAAATTACACTTCAACGCTGCTGTATGCCTCGGCATTTAAGCCTATTCCGGAATCCCAGGCCTATTTTTTGCCCTCCTTCAGGGCGCAGAATTATTTGGCGGCCGGGCTAAAAATGGTTTTGCGTATATATAAAAAAATTGAATACAGGCTTGAAGGGTATCTCTTCCAGCCCTACCAGGAGATTCTTCAAAATCCGGATGATTTTTCGGCCTACTATGGTCCGACATTTTCAAATCGATCCTACATGGCTTCGACTTCGATGGTGTATAACAGTCCCCTGGGCCCGGTCAGCATCAGTTTGAATTATTTTGACAAAACCCCCGATTTATTCACCATCAATTTCAACTTTGGATATATCCTATTCAACAAGCGGGCAATTCCGTAACCTATTAATAGGTGTTGGTTTCCAAATAATTTGTACTTTTGCAGCCCTTATGTTTCAAATTACCGGCCAATGTCGGACCCTATCGATAGTATTACTAAAAACGGATGATTAACAACGAATGAAAAACACCAAAAAAACACCTCAGAATCCTGAGCTGGAGCTCACGGCCAGCCAGGAGGAGAATGCTGCCACTGTAGTTGCTACAGCGGATACCCTCGAATCTATCCTTCCAACTGATTCAGATCAGATCGAAGAAATTGAATTAACTGAAGTTCCCAATTTGGAATCCGCCGAAGAGGTGGTTGCCGAAGCTGTTACAATGGAGATCGCTGAACCCGCTGAAGAGCCTGTTGCCGAAGCTGTTGCAATGGAGATCGCTGAACCCGCTGAAGAGCCTGTTGCCGAAGCTGTTGCAATGGAGATCGCTGAACCCGCCGATGAGCCTGTTGCCGAAGCTGTTGCAATGGAGATCGCTGAACCCGCCGAAGCGCCACTTATTGAAGCGCTCGATGACCACCTCGACGAGCATCTGGACGAGCATCTGGACGAGGTGACCGAAGAAAATGTGGAGCACCTCATTCATGAGACGGAAAATAGTTTTGATGCATTCACCCGTGTCGAATTGGTCGATTTACTGGAGGTGGCGGTTGCCGAACCGGATTTTAATGCGATAAAATCACGGATTGCGATGATTAAGGTGGCCTTCCTGAAAAAGAAAAAGGAGGAAAACCTCCAGAAATACGAGCAGGTGATGGAAGAGGGCGGAACCAAGGAGGAACTTGCCCCTGAACAGGATGAACTGGATGTCAGATTCAATGACATTTTTAACATATATAAGGCCAGCAAAGCCAAACATATCGAGGAACAGGAGAAGATCAAACAGGGTAACCTGAAACGGAAATACTTGATCCTGGATGAATTGAAGACCTTGATCAATTCAGAAGAGACACTCAAAAAAACCTATGATGAATTTAAAATCCTCCAGGAACGCTGGAAGGAGGTCGGGATGGTTCCACGTACAGAGATCAATAACCTCTGGCAAAATTACCATTTCCTGGTCGAAAAATTCTTTGAAAAGGTTAAACTGAATAAAGAACTTAAGGATCTTGACCTGAGGAAAAACCTTGAAGCCAAACTCTCATTATGTGAGAAAACAGAGGAGCTGCTTTTGGAAACCTCCGTGATCAAGTCATTCAAGAAACTCCAAAAATACCACGAAGAGTGGAAAGAACTCGGACCGGTTCCTGCCGATAAAAAGGATGAGATTTGGGACAGGTTTAAAACCGCGACTGACAAGATCAACGATCGCAGACGTGAGCATTATTCGCTGATAGAGGAGGACCAGAATAAAAACCTGCAAACCAAGATCGCCCTTTGTGAACAGGGTGAAATCGTTCTTGGATTGCCCAACGAGTCGATAAAGGACTGGCAGGAGAATACCAACAAGGTGAATGATCTCCTGAAAATCTGGAAGAACATCGGACCTGTACCGCAAAAAGTCAATAGCGAAATCTGGACCCGGTTCAAGACCAGCCTCGATTCATTCTTTGCCATAAAGAAGGAATATTTTGATAAGCTGAAGGAACAGCAGATGCACAACTATAACCTCAAGGTCGAGTTGTGCATGCAGGCTGAATCGCTGAAGGGCAATACAGATTGGAAAAAGACCACCAATGAACTGATCCGTTTGCAGGGTGAATGGAAAAAAATAGGCCCGGTTCCAAAAAAGAATTCCGAAAAGATATGGAAGCGTTTCCGCACGGCCTGCGATGATTTTTTCAATGCAAAGCAATCCTATTTTTCCAATATCCAGGCCAGTGAGGGAGAGAATCTCAGCAAGAAACTTGATCTTATGACCCGCCTGAAGGAACACCAGTTTGGCACCGATAAAAGTGCGAACCTGGATGTGTTGAAAAACTTCCAGCGTGAATGGACTGACATCGGGCATGTTCCGATGAAGGATAAGGATAAGCTTCACAACGATTTCCGCGCACTCATCAACGAGCATCTGGATAAGCTTAAGATCAACAATGTTGAAATGAGTACGGTGAATTTCCAGGCTAAATTTGACCACCTGAAAAATGATCCGAATGCACGCCATATGATCAGCAAAGAGCGTGAATTTCTTGCCATAAAAATTTCCAAAATGAAAGAGGAGATCATTTTGTGGGAGAACAACATCGGCTTTTTTGCCAAATCAAAGAGCGCTTTGCTTGTGAAGGAGGAGTTTGAAAACAAGATCAACAGGGCCAAGAGCGAATTGAAGGTGCTCGAAGCCAAGATGAAGATTTTGAAGCAGCAGACTGCGTGACGGGTGACGCGTGACGCGTGACAAAAATATCTTGAAAATTACCAAAATCTGGATTTATGTCGGGGAACTCATTTGGTAAGGCGCTGGTGCTAACTACCTTTGGTGAGTCGCATGGAGAGGCAGTCGGCGGTGTGCTTGATGGATTCCCTTCAAACATTGAGATAGATCTTCCCTTTATTCAATCAGAGCTGAACCGGAGGCGACCTGGATTGGATTTTTTCTCCTCTCCGCGCAAAGAAGAGGACACCCTCCAAATCCTGTCGGGCCTGTACGAAGGTAAAACCACCGGGGCTCCCATTGCATTTCTCGTTTTCAACCGCGATCAGAAACCCTCGGATTACGATCACATCAGTGCTGCATACCGTCCTTCGCATGCTGATTTTACATGGCAGATGAAGTATGGAATCCGCGATCCGCGTGGTGGAGGCCGTTCATCAGCCCGCGAAACCATTGCCCGCGTTGCTGGTGGTGCGTTTGCTAAAATATTATTGGGTAAAAAAAATATCAGGGTTCATGCCTGGATATCTCAAATTGGTCCATTTCAGCTGGCGGTTGACTCTGCCGAC
Source organism: uncultured Bacteroidales bacterium (assembly GCA_903945175.1). Lineage (GTDB taxonomy): Bacteria > Bacteroidota > Bacteroidia > Bacteroidales > FEN-979 > CAIVAT01. The sequence continues at coordinate 22,295 of CAJAUM010000083.1, forward strand.
AGCCAGAATCTGATAAATGATCCCTCGATTCTTGACTTTCTCCAACAGCTAAAAGCCGAAGGTGATACAACCGGTGGCATCATCTCATGCACCATCACAGGGGTTCCGGCAGGTTTGGGAGAACCTGTGTTCGACAAGTTACAGGCCGACCTGGCCAAGGCCATGCTCAGCATCAATGCCGTGAAGGGATTCGACTACGGTTCTGGTTTCAGTGGTGCGGCCATGAAGGGATCGGATCACAATGATCTGTTTGTCAATCAGGATGGGCATATCAGAACGCGCACAAACCATTCAGGCGGAATCCAGGGTGGGATAACCAACGGGGAGGCTATCTGTTTCCGGGTTGCGTTCAAACCAGTTTCGACCTTGATGAAAGAGCAGGAAACACTGAACATATCAGGGGAAGCCGTTACGCTGGAAGGAAAGGGGCGTCATGATGTTTGTGTTGTTCCCCGTGCTTTACCCGTCGTAGAAGCCATGGCGGCCCTGGTAATCGCGGATCACTCCTTCGGTTCCTGCTGGGAGAGACAGTGAAATGACCCCAATCCCCAGATGATCTCTACCGAATCGATGCCGATGATGCTGCGATCGGGAAAACACGCCTCCAGAATGCGCATGGCCTGATCATCTTCCCTGCACTGGAAATTTGGTACAATCACCGACTTATTGGCAATATAAAAATTGGCATAGGAGGCAGGCAGCCGCTGTTGGTCATAAATGACCGGTTTGGGCATCGGGATTTCAGCAATGTCAAGCTGCTTGCCATTGGAAAGCCTCATGGCTTTCAATTTCCTGAGATTTTCCTGTAAAATTTTATGATTTGCATCTGAACGGGTCGGCTCGACCATGGTCACCACGGCATCCTCTCTGAAAAACCGGGTAATGTCATCGATATGGCCATTGGTATCATCCCCGTCAATGCCTTCATCGAGCCAGAGCACCTGCTCAACGCCATAGAAATTATGCAGGTATTCCTCTATTTTGTGCTGGGTTAAACCCGGATTCCGGTTTTCATGCAGCAGGCATTGGTTTGTGGTAAGCAAGGTGCCGTTTCCATTGAAATCAACAGCCCCACCCTCCATGATGATACCGGGATGAAATACAGGAATGTTAAGATACGTGCCAATCAGGCCGGGAATCTTTTCATCAAGGTCGTGGGGATATTTATCGCCCCAGGCATTGTAGCGCCAGCTCACAATCACCTTTGGCTCCTTTGCCCCGGGTTTTACCAGAAAGGCGGGACCATGATCGCGGCACCATGCATCGTTGGTGGGATGTATCAGTAACGTGATTTTCGAAAGATCAACATCGAGCAGTGCCAGATCCTGCAGAACACGGTCACGAAGTGCTTCATTCCGGACATTGATGCATACCTGTTCGCCCCTGGATAGCTCCTTGATAAACCGGTTATAAAAAGGAAAAATTCTCGAAAGTGTTCCAGGCCAGGAATAGGAGTCGTCATGTGGATAACTGAGCCATGTAGCGCGGTGCTCCGCCCATTCGGCAGGAAAATGATAACCCAGTTCTTTGGGAGAAGATGATGGGTGGGGCATGGGGATTTACGATTTACGATTTTTTTTCGTCATTAGGCAATAGGCAATAGGCAATAGGCAATAGGCAATAGGCAATAGGCAATAGGCAATAGGCAATAGGCAATAGGCAATAGGCAATAGGCAATAGGCAATAGGCAATAGGCAATAGGCACTCGTCACTCGTCATTCCCCAGATATCTTTCCAGTATCGGACTGTAGCTGTCGATTCGCCGGTCGCGCATGAAGGGCCAGTGAATGCGGGTTTCCTCTATTTTATTCAGATCAAGCTCCTGAACTTTTATCTCCTCCAGATCGTGTGATGCCTGAAATAGTAAATTCCCGAAAGGATCTGAGATAAACGAGCCTCCCCAGAAATTCATGGAACCCTCCATCCCGGTGCGGTTAACAGCTACGACAAAAACCCCGTTGGCAATGGCATGACCTCGCTGGATTGTTTGCCAGGCCTGGTATTGCTGACGGTTTAATTCACTTTCTTGCGAGCGGGCCCAGCCAATGGCTGTCGGATAAAAAATAATCTGTGCCCCAAGCAGGCTGGTGATGCGGGCAGCCTCAGGATACCATTGATCCCAGCAGATGAGGGTCCCGATGCGGGCATACCTGGTTTGAAATACTTTGTACCCGTTATCTCCCGGCGTAAAATAAAACTTTTCATAGTACCCCGGATCATCAGGAATGTGGTGTTTGCGGTATTTTCCAAGGTAGCTTCCATCGGCATCAATCACGCCCACTGTGTTGTGATAAATCCCTTCAGCCCGTTTTTCGAACAGGGAGGCCACAATCACCACATCCAGTTCGCGGGCCACCTCTCCCAATATCTTTGTGGATGGGCCGGGAATGGGCTCAGCCAGCCTGAAAAAATCATGGTTTTCTTCCCAGCAGAAATAGGTGGAGGTAAACAGCTCCTGCAGACATATTATCTGCGCTCCGAGTTTTGCAGCCTCCCTGATCTTCTTTATCGATTTCTCCAGGTTGGCCTCTTTGTCTGGTCCGCAGGTCATCTGGATGATACCGGTCCTGACTGAATTTGATTCCATCATTGAAACATTAATAACTAAGCCGAATCGTAAAATTACGACATTTCAATATATCTTTGACAAAAATATGCCCATGAAGCCCATTCCGTATGGTATGCATCACTTGCTGTTGGCCTGCCTTCTGATATTTTTCCAACCTGATGTGCAAGCGGAGCATATCAGCGACTCATGTAAAATCAAACTCGGGAAGAAAACAGAAAAGAGTTACCAGGAAGGCATTGACCATCTGAAAAGAGGAAATTATAACCTGGCCGGCCAGCAAATGAGGATGGTGGTGAGCGAGGAGCCGGGATGTGTGGATGCCTATTTTGTATTAGGGATGGTTAACTTCAAGAAAGCGGATAACAATTTCAAAGAGGCGGAAAAAAATTTACTAAAAGTGGTTGAATTATGCCCATCCTATGATGTCTATGCTTATTATTATCTGGGAGAGATCTACTATGGTCAGGAGAATTTCGAGCTGGCATTGAAATACCTGAATGAATTTTTGAAGGATGTGGATAAGATTAAGCGTGATGAGGATTATAACAGGGCCGTCGCCTTGCAGGGCTATTCGAAGTTTTATCTTGACATCACAGGAAATCCGGTTCCCTTTACGCCGAAAGTGGTTGAAGGAATATCGACTGCACAAAATGAGTATTTGCCTATTCTTTCCCCCGACAATCAGATGGCTTTGTTTACCCGGGAAATAAAGCTTGATCCCGGTAAAAACAGCCTGTTCAGGGAAACGCGCATGAAGGAACGGTTCATTTACAGCATGCGCAATGCGGATGGCAAATTTGAAGAGGGGGAGGAGATGCCCGACCCCTTCAACCTCAATGATAATGAGGGAGGTGCGACGCTTACGGCCGACAACAACATGCTCTATTATACGGTCTGCAAGTTTGACAATGTAAAGAAATATCTTAATTGTGATATCTTTTTTTCTGAAAATCTTGGAGGGGAATGGAGCCCGATCCGAACCGTAAGCAACAAGATCAACCTGCCGGGTTCATGGGAATCACAGCCAACTGTTTCTACCGACGGACAAACCCTGTATTTCATAAGCGACCGCAGTGGAGGTTTTGGCGGATATGATATTTACCGTTCTATCAAGAGTGAAACAGGCGATTGGGGCACCCCTATCAATCTCGGAGCCCTCATCAATTCTACTGGAAATGAGAAATCTCCCTTTCTGCACCCGGATGAGAAAACACTTTATTTTTCCTCTGACGGTTGGATGGGGCTTGGCGGGTATGATATTTTTTATGCCAAACAGGATGATCATGGCATCTGGACCAAGCCCAAAAATATTGGATATCCGATCAATTCACCCGATGATGAGGTGGGTTTTTTTGTGAGTACCGATGGGATGCAGGGTTTCTTTGCATCCAATAAGTTCAATGGTATGGGAGGCTGGGATCTCTACTCGTTTGAACTTTATGATGCGGCCCGACCCGATAAAGTACTTCTGATCAAGGGAAACATCAAGTCGGAATACTCCACTGAACCGATAAAGGCACATATCGAACTGAAAAACCTGGATACAAAAAAGATTTCAAATATTCCGATGGATTCAATAACAGGCAATTACGTGGCTGTTGCACCATTTTCAAGCGACTACATCATGACAGTGAAAAAGGAGGGACATGTTTACGAGTCAAAGTACATCGCCAAAGTCGACAGCATGTTTAAATTGCCGGCAAGGCTTGATATTGAAATGAAGCCGATCGAACTCAATAAATCCTACCGCATCAATGATATTTATTTCCCATTCAATTCCTTTAATCTTACCGCTGAATCTAAAGTGGTGCTGGACCAGCTGATCGATTTTTTAAATGAGAATCAAAACATCAGCATCCAGGTTCAGGGACACACAGACAACATCGGGAATGATGCCAACAATCTTAAACTATCGGAAAACCGCGCGCGATCAGTTTATAATTATCTGATTGAAAAGGGTATTCCTGAAAAACGCCTTAGCTATAAGGGATTTGGTAAATCAATGCCCGTTGCAGGAAATGATTCGGAGGAGGGACGCGCCAAGAACCGCAGGACGGTGTTTGTGATAACCAAAAAGTAAAAGGGTTTTTTAAAGTTCCCTTATCACATTGGCCATCTCAATGGCGGCGAGGGCGGCGTCGAATCCTTTGTTTCCGCTTTTGGTGCCGGCCCGTTCAATGGCCTGCTCGATGTTGTCGGTGGTTAATACACCGAAAATCACCGGAGTTCCTGTTTCCAGAGAGACATGGGCTACCCCTTTCGAGACTTCAGAGGCAACATAATCGAAATGTGGTGTGGCACCACGGATCACTGCTCCGAGGCAAATCACCGCATCATATTTCTTACTGACCGCCAGTTTCTTTGCCAGCAGCGGTATTTCAAAAGAACCGGGTGACCAGGCCACATCTATATTTGCTTCATCCGCACCGTGACGGATAAGTCCGTCAAGACAACCCGAAAGCAATTTACCGCTGATAAATTCATTAAAACGGGCAATGACAATGCCGAATTTAAGTCCCTTGGCATCCAGTTTTCCTTCAAATGTTTTCATAGTGCTGTGTTTTATTAATCGGTAAAATTAAGCAAATGTCCCAGTTTTTCCTTCTTGGTTTTCATGTACCGGATGTTGCTGGCATTGCTTTTGGTTTGTATGGGGATCCGTTCAATCAGTTCCAGCCCGAACCCTTCAATTCCCGAAATTTTTTGGGGATTATTCGTCAGCAGACGAAGTTTTTTAATACCCAGGTCAACGAGAATTTCGGCACCCGTACCATAATCACGCAGATCGGCATCAAAGCCCAGGGCATTGTTGGCCTCCACGGTGTCCATTCCCTGATCCTGCAAGGAATAGGCCCGCATTTTATTATCCAGTCCGATGCCTCGGCCCTCTTGCCTCATGTAGAGTAACACCCCACGACCCTCCTTTGCAATTCGTTTCATTGCAACCTCAAGCTGGTCGCCGCAGTCACACCGCATCGATCCGAAAACATCCCCGGTAAGACATTCAGAGTGTACGCGTACCAAAACAGGTTTACCATCAGTAATGTCGCCCTTCACAAGGGCGAGGTGGTTCTCCTTCGAGATTTTGCTGACATAACTGAACGCCTTGAATTCTCCATATTTTGTTGGCATGTCAACCACTGCTGCACGTTCGACCAGGGTCTCCGATTTGCGCCGGTAGTCGATGAGCGATACGATGGTAATGATCTTCAGGTTGTGCTTTTTAACATAGTTCATCAACTGGGGCACACGGGCCATTGACCCGTCTTCGTTCATGATCTCACAGATTACCCCTGCCGGGTATAAACCAGCCATTTTGGCCAGGTCGACAGATGCTTCAGTATGCCCAGCTCTCACCAACACGCCTCCCTCCCTGTATTCAATCGGAAATATGTGGCCGGGCCGGGTAAAATCCCTGGCTTTGGTTTGATTGTCAATCAGCCGTTTTATTGTCAGCGATCGTTCATGGGCCGAAATCCCGGTGGAACATTCAATGGCATCGACAGAAACAGTAAAAGCAGTCCTGTTCGGATCGGTGTTCTTCACCACCATGCGCTCAATGTTCAGCTCTTCCAGGCGCTCGCGAACAATCGGAAGACAGATCAGTCCTCCTCCGTTTTTAGCCATAAAATTGATGATTGAAGGGGTTACTTTTTCGGCAGCAATTACAAGATCACCTTCGTTTTCGCGGTCTTCATCGTCAACCACAACAATCATTTTCCCTTTGCGTATATCTTCAAGCGCCTCTTCAACCGAGTTGAATTTGTAGTTTTTCATAGAAAATTATTTTTAGCCAGGAAGTCCATGTTGATTTTAGAACGTTCGTTTCCGGATGAACTCAATTTTTCAATGTATTTGCCGATGATGTCACATTCTATATTCACAACATCTCCTGCTTTTTTTTCTCCAATCGTTGTTATATCCCGCGTATGCGGTATGATTGAAACGCTGAATGATCGTGCATCAACCGATGTTACAGTGAGGCTCATGCCATCGAGTGCCACTGATCCCTTTTCCACAATGTATCGCAGCATCTCCTGATCAGCCAAAATGTTCATCCAAACCGCGTTATCCTCTTCCCAGCGACGTCCGATTTTTCCGATTCCGTCGATGTGGCCGCTTACCAAATGTCCACCCAAACGATCCGAAAGCCGCAAAGCCCGTTCAAGGTTAACTGTGCTGCCTGTCTTGAGCGCATTGAAACTGGTGCGGCGCATGGTTTCCGGCATCACATCCACCTTGAAAAAATCCGGCCCGAAGGCGGTTACCGTCAGACAAACACCATTGGTGTTTATGCTATCGCCGACCTTTACATCACTGAGCACCCTATGCGCACCGATGGTAAGTTGCGAGGCGTTGCCGATGTGATGGATGGCTTTGATCAGACCTGTTTCTTCAATTATTCCTGTAAACATTTTAGTTTAGTAAAAAGGTGACAAGGTGACAAGGTAACAGGGTAATAAGGTTGCATTGGTTTCAGTTATTTTTTTATCCAGCCTTCCAGCATAAAGTCGTTCCCAATTTTCCGGGATCTCATATTGATCAGGGCAATCGCATCTTCCATGGCTGAAATTCCTGCTCCGCCAACAGAAGTGGGGGCATTGGCTCCTCCAAGAATCTTTGGTGCAATAAAACTGATGACTTTATCGACCAATCCTTCCTGCAATGCTGAAAATGCCAGGGTACTGCCCCCTTCGATCATCACACTGTCAATTCCCATAGATCCAAGCGATTTCATAACAAATCCAAGGTCAACACGGCCATCTTTCAGCGGGCAGATAAGCACCTGGGCCCCGGCGCGTGCAATATTTTTGACTTTTTCCTTTTCAGCCAAATGGGTTGTCGCCACAATGGTAAGCTGGGGATCGATGGTAAGCACCTTTGATTCGGGAGAAATCCGGCAATGTGAATCGGCAATGATTTTCAGCGGGTTTTTCCAGGTTCCTTTCAGCCGGATATTCAACAATGGATCATCAAATAAAACGGTATCAACACCAACCATGACGGCGCTCATCTGCTGACGAAGCTGGTGCACCAATTTACGCGAAGGTTCTCCGGTGATCCATCGTGACGCATTTGTGACGGTTGCAATTTTCCCATCCATGGTCATGGCCGACTTCAGCACCACGAACGGTGATCGTGATTGAATATATTTGGAAAAAATTTCATTCATCTCTTTTATCTGCGGTTCCATCAGCCCCACCTCAACATCGATCCCCCGCGATTTCAGGAAATGAATTCCCCGGCCATTGACCACCGGATTCGGATCGGTTGTTCCGATCACTACGTTTGAAATCTTCTTGTCAACGATAAGGTTTACGCAGGGAGGAGTTTTTCCAAGGTGCGAACAGGGTTCAAGCGTTACATATAAAGTTGAACCTGCCACCTCATCCTTTAATGCATCGGGAACCGCGTTTATTGCGTTGACTTCAGCATGATCTCCTCCAAAGTATTCATGAAAACCCTCTCCAATAATGCGACCTCCCTTTACGAGAATTGCCCCCACCATGGGATTGGGATTGACCCAGCCTGCTCCGCGCTTCGCCAGGCTGATCGCCCTTTTCATGTATTTCAGATCATCTGTCATTCGTCACTCGTCACTCGTAAATAAAAAACGCCCTGTCACAATGGTAGCAACAGGGCGTAATCCTATTTAAACTGGTAAATATATCAGGTTAAATACGATTCTTCTTCTATCCAGACTGTACTGTCGGTGCCGTAATTTCAACGACTCGGTCCCATCAAAACAAACAATCAAATGATCCATGTTCAGATAGGATTAGCGGACTATACCGCCGATCGGGAATTTCACCCTGCCCTGAAGAACCTACTTTATGTTAATGAACTTTTAAATCAATGGGTTCGTTCGCAAAGATATATATAAAATGCAAATACTGTTAAAATATTAACAGTATTTGCATTTTTACCTTACTGAACGATCATTTTTTCTGTAATTACCTTTTTCCCGGTTGTCAACTGAACAACATAGATTCCTTTGGCATAACCCGAAACATCCAGTTGTTTCACAAAGGTTGTGTTAGCGGCTACAACATTTTCCGAGAACAGGATTTTCCCATCGGTTGAGGTGATGGTCAGCACTGCAGGAGGCGTACTAATTCCATTCAGGGTGATGGAGACTGTTCCATGTGAAGGATTAGGGTGGATACTTAAGCCTGTTTCCGGGGTGTTCTGAACGGGAATACCTGTGCAGGCATCAAAGGTGATTTTCACCGTATCTACCACATTTCCAGAACATGGCGAATTGGAAAGGGCCACCAGTTTAATATTTACAAATCCTGCAATTTTATCATTGAGTGTTGGGAGATAATTGGTCTCAAGTGCGTAAGGATCTGAGAAGGATCCGGAACCTGTGGTCGACCATCCGAATTGCTTATAATTCGTAACTACACCATGAAGAGGAACAGAGGTGACATACCAGCAGACGATGATATCTTCACCGGCATTCGCAGTGGGTTTGTAGGCTGTATTCACCTGCACGGTATCGGAACGGGTTAACGTTCCATCACTGGTTACGACGATATATTTTGTAGTATCGGTTGGAGCGGCTTTTGGGTTTTGAAGGGTGGATGAAAAACCTGCGGGTATTGAACTCCATGAAAAAGTATAGGAGCCTGATCCACCTGTTGCGGTAACGCTGAGCTGGGTAGAATCTCCAATACAAACAGGATTGGGAAATGCAGTGGAGACGGTGGAAAATGTGTTGGTAAATGAAAATGAACCCACCCTTGTTTTCCAGTTTGAGCCTGAGGTGGTGGCATAATATTCCTGGGTGTACCAGAACTTGCCATTTTCAGCAGGGTCTGCATTCATTGCACTGTAATCGCCCCAACGATAGGTTCCTGTTTGTGAACCACCCCCATTGACAATTCCTTTTTCAGCAATGGTCATGGTTCCAAGAGGATCGCCATTCATTCTGCCTGTATAACGGATGGATGGATATAAAGTTGAACTCGATATGGAATAGCCGAGGGCAATGTTTCCGGCTGAATCCATGGCAATGCTGCCCATCCAGCGATGGTGACCGTCGCCAGGTGCAAATGTTCCCTCCTGGTAAAGGGACCAGGTTCCAGTCGTGTTATTCCTCAGTTCCATCCACCGGATTCCAGCTGTGCCACTTACATTCACGGTGGTATTCAAGAGCATAGACCAGTGTGAACTATAGGTGCGGAATGGCATGCGGAACATGATTCTCTTCCCCGACATGGGATCAAGTTTCTGGGTTGTTCCTTTTTGAGTAACAGTCTGATTGCCAGATATGGGAGAAAACATGGAAATTGGAATAGTTTGGTTGTTGACGAAAGTCGAATTGGCCGGGGTTGCAAAGTCAACGTGAAAATCGTACAATTTAACCGTAGTGGTTGTCAGATAAGCCACAGGACATGGGGTGCCCATGGGAGGAAAATCACTGTCGCAGTCTGCGGCCTGGGTGCCCTCAGAGGATGAGGGGAGCTCGAACATTTGCATGGTTGCAGTCGGGTCTCCGACAAGCATCTTGGTGCGGTCCATTGCTACTGCTGCAGGTCCGATCCAGCTGCCACTTGTAGAAAAACGGCGGATGGTCATATAATAGCCATCGACCCATACAGAAAGCTTAGGGTAGTCGGGCATCACAGAAAACTGGTACTGATAGCGGTACCATGAACCTGTTGGATCATTGGTTTGAGAAATGGCAACCATTTCAAAGAAAGGGCCATTGGGGTAGTTGGGCAGAGAAAACTGACTGAAAAGCCAACGGTCAGCAACTTCATCATAAAGTACAATGGCATCACCGTCATTTGAGTTGTTCGGCATGCCTGAAAAGACCGAACTGTTATTGACCGGGCCGAATATTTTGTTGCCGTTTTTGTCATAGATGGCATATTTGCAGTTGACAACCTGTAAATAGTGTGACAACCCTACATCTCCATCTGTATCAGGAGGATAGTAACCAGTGGCCCCAATTCCATCAAAATTCTGGATGGTTGTGTCGGTGGCAATAAATCCGGGAGCAAATTGAAGAACAGGATCGTTTGCCAGCTGATCTGAGGTACTGTTATCATTGGTATAGGTATTCAGCATGTTTTTTACGATTCCATCTTTCCAGGAGAGGTCAACGGTGGCATCTGACTTCTGCACCATATCTCTGAGGGGAGGAGAAATATCGAAATAGACGGGATGCATAACCGTCGCTTTCTGAACATCTTGCTGTGCATAGGAAAAATTTATGCACGATAGCAAAAGCAGAAAAATAGTAAGGTATTTTTTCATGTGGGTGTGGGTTTGATGGTTTTGTTTAATGAAGGATTAACTGATAATTTTTAATTGCTACTATACGTTTGCAAAGTTACGGAAAAGTTGCCAATACTAACCTATTTCTTGTATATATTTGTAAACTTTTTGCAAATCCCAAGGACTATGAATATAATTATAACCGGAGCCAGCCGAGGTATTGGTTTTGAGCTGGTAAAGGCCTTAGCCAAGCACAAGCAAAACCAGATTGTGGCGATTTCACGAAACGGAAAAGCACTTAAGGAACTGGTGGCCGAATGTTCACGTCAAAATTCTCTTGGAAAGGTCATCCCCTATGAATTCGATCTGAACCAGTTTGAATTTTATCCGTTTATCGTACAGCGGCTTGAAACCTTCATCCACAAGTGCGATATCCTAATTAACAATGCCGGGAAACTGGTCAATAAACCCTATGCTAAATTTGACCAGGCCGAATTCGATGCAACCTTCAATGTCAATGTCAAAGGTCCGTTTTTTCTGATACAGGCCTTGCTCCCCATGTTTAACAGGGGGGCACATGTGGTGAACATTGCAAGTATGGGCGGGGTGCAGGGAAGCAAGAAGTTCCCGGGGCTGGCGGCTTATTCTTCGAGCAAGGGCGCTTTGGCTATACTCACTGAGATACTGGCCGAGGAATTGGCAGAGCAGGATATCAGGGTTAACTGTCTGGCGCTCGGATCTGTGCAAACAGAGATGTTTGCCAAAGCGTTTCCGGGGGCCAAAGCCAATTTGAATCCTGTGCAGATGGCACAATATATTGCTGATTTCGCAATAAACGGACAAAAGTATTTTAACGGGAAGGTGGTGCCGGTGTCGATGTCAACGCCCTAAAGAATGACCAATGACGAATGACGAATGACCAATTTTTACTTCAATACTCCATTACCCTGTCACCCTGTCACCTTGTTACCTTGTTACCTTGTTACCTTGTTACTTTCTTTAAACGGTTCAATGGCCCGCTCGAATATTCCATTCACCCAGGCAATGGCCATGCCGTAGTTGGTTACGGGGATGCCTGCATCAATGGCGGGTTTAAGCCGGCCGACGATCTGTTTTCGGGTGATCATGCATCCGCCGCATTGGATGACCATGGCATAATCTGTGATAGGGCGGCTGATTTTGCTCAGTCCGGCTACCGTGTCAAATTCAAGTGTTTTTCCTGAAAAATTACGTAACCATTTCGGAATTTTCACACGCCCGATGTCGTCGCAGGAGACATGATGGGTGCAAGATTCCAGGATCAGAATGCGGTCTCCATCATGGAGATCCGATAAATGCGGCGTTCCCTTGAGATAATTGGCGAAATCACCTTTCTGCCTTGCCAGGACAATGCTGAAACTGGTGAGCGGAATCTCTTTCGGTACGGCGGCATCAGCCCGCGGAAATACCTGGCTGTCGGTGACAGCAAGCACCGGCATGGGGTTCATTTTTTTCAGGAAAGCCTCCAGTTGGTGCTCTTTGCATACCACGGCAATGCCATCATGATCCAGTACATCGCGGATCACCTGCATCTGCGGAAGGATCATCCGCCCTTCAGGCGCTTCAGTATCAATGGGGGTGATCAGAAGAACAGCATCGCCACTTTTGATCAGGTCGCCCACCAGGGTTTGTTTCCTGAATGCGGTTTCGGGGATCGTTTCACGCATCAGTCTGATCACATCGTCAAAGTTTTGCTGCCTGAATATCTGCTCGGGGCTGTTTTCTTTAAGTTTATCAGTTTGAGCATCCAGGGCATTGAAACCAATGACAGGAACGCCGTATTTTTCGGTGATCACTGCGGATAATGCCGGAGAGATCTCCTCTTCATCCGATTTGTTGTGGATGATGAGAAAGGGGAGATCGTTGGACTGAAAATCGCGGATGAGGTTTTTCTCCGGTTCATCGAATTGGTTGTGTGCAATAAGCAGGATGGCCATGTCGATGATCTTCAGGACCTCTCTGGTTTTGCTGACGCGCTTAAGCCCCAATTCACCGCTGTCGTCGATACCCGCAGTATCGATGATCACTGCAGGCCCGATCCCGACGAGCTCAATTGATTTTTTTACCGGATCAGTTGTGGTTCCCGGAACTTCAGAAACAATGGCGATATCTTGCCCTGTAAGTGCATTGATCAGGGAACTTTTGCCATTATTTCTTCTTCCGAAGATACCGATGTGGGGTTTGGTATCGCGGGCTTTGGTCATTCATTTAAAATTCAATAGATTATGAGTATCAGACTTATTTTACTGCAGTAAACACAAATATTTCGTAAATTTGAAACAAACATACAACATTAAATGACAATCGGAAAATTGCTTCGAAACGATTGTAAATGAAAAAACAAAATGAATAGAATTTTATGTTTGATAACAGGTGTCTGGATCTTGTTTTCCTGCAGTAAGGTACCTGAATCTACTGACATCCCGCCTGTAACTCCTCCGGTAACCGATTCCACCCCTGCACAATACGGCACCCCCTTTAACAATGTTCCCGCCCGGCAGGATGCCATTATATACCAGGTAAATATGCGGGCCTTCAGCCAAAAGGCGAATTTTCAGGGTGTTATTGCCAGGCTGGATTCTATTCAGGCGTTGGGCGTAAATGTCATCTATCTGATGCCGATCTATCCTGTCGGGAAGATAAAATCAGTCAACTCACCCTATTGCGTGAAAGATTATCAGTCGGTTAACAGTGAATTCGGAACATTGGCAGACCTGCGTGCGCTTGTGGAGGGAGCACATAACAGAAACATGGGTGTGATTTTAGATTGGATTGCCAACCATACTGCCTGGGACAATGGATGGATTGCCAGCCATAAAAACTGGTATTTGCAGGACGCATCCGGCAATATTGTCAGTCCGCCAGGCATGGGCTGGAACGATGTGGCGCAACTGGATTTTAAAAATGCTGCGATGCGGCTGGAAATGATTAAGAATATGAAATCCTGGGTCTACATTGCAAATGTGGATGGTTTCCGCTGCGATTATACGGATGGTCCTCCCGTTGATTTTTGGAAACAGGCCATTGATTCACTCAGAAATATTAAAACGCACAAACTGCTGATCATGGCCGAAGGGACCAGGAGCGCCAACTATTCTGCAGGATTCGATTACAACTTTGGCTTCGGCTTTTATGGTCAGTTGAAAAACATATACAGTAAAGGAGCATCTGTTCTTCTGATTGATAATTTAAACAAAACGGAGTATGCCAATTCAACCGGCGACCAGCAAGTGGTACGGTACATTACCAACCACGATGTGAATGGTTCAGATGGCACCCCACTTGATCTATTCGGAGGTAAAACCGGTTCAATGGCGGCATTTATTGTTGCAGCCTATATGAAAAGTGTTCCCATGATCTACAACGGGCAGGAGGTGGGAACCCCTTTCAGGATTCCCTTCCCGTTTACGGGGAATAAGATAAACTGGACGCTAAATCCAGACATCACGGCCGAATACAAAAAAATCCTTGCTTTCAGAAACAGCAGTACAGCCATCAGACGGGGTCTGTTGACATCATACAGCAATGCTGATATCTGTGCGTTTACAAAAGAAACAGCAGGAGAAAAAGTTCTGGTAATCTCAAATCTCAGAAACCAAACCATTCAATATTCGTTGCCAGTTGCGTTAACCAATACGTCATGGACCGATGCGATAAAGGGTGGCAGTGTATCCTTAAGTACACAACTTACATTGCTGCCTTACAGTTATCTCATCGCAAAGCAATAGGAATAAGCTAAAGATAAATCAGGCCAGGAAATAGGTTCATAATTTTTTCACCATGGATAAATCTTCAAGAAATATAAAGGCAGTGTTTCCAGGAAAGTACATCCAGGGCGAGAATGCCCTTGCTGAATTGCCAATCCTGGTCAGTTTATTAGGTAAAAACGGTCTTATTTTAGCTTCAAAAACGGCTCAGAATAAAATACTCCCGAGGTATCATATAAACCATCCTGAGGCGAAGATCAGAATTGAATTATTTAATGGGGAGTGTAATGAAAAAGAGCTGAATCGTGTGTCGGAAATAATCAGTCGCGAGAAGATTGACATCATGGTAGGGATGGGGGGAGGAAAGGCCATAGATACAGCCAAAATTGCTTCTGACCGGGCTGGAATCCCTGTGATTGTAGTCCCCACCATCGCCTCTACTGATGCACCATGCAGCGGCTGTGCCGTCATTTACACTGACAAGGGGGTTTTTGATTTCGTTTACTATCAGAAGATGAATCCACAGGTGGTTCTTGTGGATATGAATGTGATCGCCGAAGCTCCGGCCCGGTTTCTTGTTTCGGGGATGGGTGATGCTTTGGCAACCTGGTTCGAGGCCAGATCCTGCGCACGGACCCACGCGTTAAATGCGTGCGGCGGGTATAGTACCCTGGCAGGACTAAGTCTTGCAAAGCTTTGCTATGATACGCTTTTGCTTCACGGTTCTGCTGCTAAAATGGCATGTGAAAATAAAATTGTTACCCCTGCGCTGAACCACATTGTAGAAGCGAATATTCTTCTGAGCGGCCTTGGTTTTGAGAGTTCAGGACTGGCATCCGCGCATTCAATCCACAATGGACTAACCGCACTGGATGAAACCCACGCGTTTTACCATGGCGAGAAGGTAGCCTTTGGCGTTTTATCCGGACTTCATCTTACCGATGCTGAACCTGCTGAAATGGAGACAGTCTATTCTTTCTGTGAAGAGGTTGGACTGCCAACCACATTTTCAGACATTGGAATAGAGGAGATACACAGAGGAAGGTTGATGGAGGTGGGCAGAAAGGCTTGTGCTCCTGAAGAATGCATTCATCATGAAGCGGGTGAGATTACTCCCGAAAAAGTAATGGTTGCCATGATCGCAGCCGATGCCATGGGAAGAGCAAGAAAAAGGTCAGCCAGCACAAAATGACCCAACAAGTATGATTAACTGGCAATATTGATTCGCTCAAGTTCCCGGAGGTTTTCAAGTTTTTTCTTTTCAAGGAAGCTGCGGATATCGCAAAGGTGTTCTTTTACCCGCTTGTTTCCAAATTCAAAGACCTTGTTTACGAGGCCGTCGAGAAAATCCCGGTCATGCGATACGAGGATGAGCGAGCCGTCATAATCCATCAGGGCGCTTTTCAGAATATCCTTTGTTTTCAGATCGAGGTGGTTGGTCGGTTCATCAAGGATCAGCAGGTTAACGGGTTCAAGGAGCAATTTTATCATGGCAAGGCGTGTGCGTTCACCGCCAGAAAGCACCTTCACCTTGTTGGATGAGATATCGCCCCCAAACATAAAAGCGCCGAGGATGTCCCTTACTTTGGTGCGGATATCGCCTTTTGCGGCGTCATCGACCGTCTGGAATACGGTGATTTCTTCATTGAGAAGCGAGGCCTGGTTTTGGGCAAAGTATCCAATCATGATGTTGTGGCCAATGGTCAGCGAACCTTCATAACCTTTTTCTCCCATCAGGGCCCTGACCAGGGTTGATTTTCCTTCTCCGTTTTTCCCGACAAATGCAACCCGTTCACCCCGTTCAATGGTCAGGGAAACATCCGAAAAAACCGTATGGCTTCCATAGCTTTTTGCCATCTCATGAATGATCACAGGGTAACTACCCGAACGTGGCGAGGGAGGAAATTTCAGGCGGAGTGCCGAAGTGTCCTCTTCGTCAATCTCAACGATGTTGAGTTTTTCCAACATCTTAACCCGTGACTGAACCTGAAGGGTTTTGGAATAGGTTCCCTTGAAGCGTTCGATAAACTCCTGGTTTTCAGCAATCATCTTCTGCTGGTCATCAAATTGCTTTTGCTGTTGCTGGCGGCGTTCGAGCCTGAGTTCCTGGTATTTGGTGAAGTTTACCTTGTAGTCATAGATGCGTCCCATGGTCAATTCAATGGTGCGCGAGGTAAGATTGTCGACAAACGCCCGGTCGTGAGAGATCACAATGACGGCCTTGGCCGAATTGATCAGAAATTCTTCAAGCCACTGCACCGATTCGATGTCCAAATGGTTGGTGGGCTCATCCAGCAGGATCAGGTCAGGTTTTTGAAGCAGAATTTTGGCCAGCTCGATCCGCATGCGCCATCCACCGCTGAACTCATGGGTTGGACGGGTAAAATCGCTGCGCAGGAATCCCAATCCCAAAAGTATTTTTTCTATTTCGGCGTCGTAGTTGGTATCATCTGCTGTATAGCATTGTTCACTCAATACGGATAAATCTTCGATGAGCTTGTAGTAACTTTCTGATTCATAATCGGTACGCGTTGAAAGTTGGGTATTAAGCTCATCAATACGGCTTTTCATATCCGAAAGATTCGCAAATGCCTGTGACGCCTCTTCAAACAAGGTGCGGCTGTCGGTCGTCGTCAGGTGCTGGGGAAGGTAAGCGATGACGGTTCCTTTTGGTGAGGAAACACGACCGCTGTTGGCCATTTTCAACCCTGCAAGGATTTTCAGGAGGGTCGATTTTCCCGCCCCATTCTTACCCATCAGGGCAATACGGTCCTTTTCATTGATGGCAAAGGATATGTTTTTAAACAGGGTTGTCCCCCCGAACTCTACCGTAAGTCCTTCAGCTGCAATCATATTTGATTAGATACGTTAAAAAAAAGGGTGACAAGGTGAAAAGGTAACAGGGTAACAGGGTAACAGGGTAACAGGGTAACAAGGTGACAAGACAAACACCATATAGGAATGGCGCAAACAAGGACTAACTTTGGTATTTTAGGGGGCCCTAAGAAAGTAAGCCAACATCACCTTGAGGCTAAGACCTCTTTGACAAGATTGGTTTTGTTTGCCGTTAACGCGT
>CAJAUM010000084.1 GCA_903945175.1 uncultured Bacteroidales bacterium
ATCATACTCAATACTTGCCTGATATACCAATAGGCTTTTTTATCATATCCAGAAACGCTCTAATATCTTTTTGATGGAATTTGAAATCAGAATATGATGATGGAATCTCATCTCTGTTTTAACCTGAATTATTCATAAAAAGGGGGTTTTTGTTCTTCAATTACAACTTAATTAGTTATATTTGAAGTGCTTACAACAAAAAAGCCCCCCTCTATTATGATAAACAAAAATACAGAATATTTCACACAAGAACTTAACCTTTTCCCAATAAAAGGTAAAAATATTGAACTTAGTTTTAGTGGTGATCGCATTAGTAGTGATGGAGGGTTATTACTTCTTCGTGAGCTTGATAGCCAGCTAAATCTCTTATCCTCAGCGAGTAACTGTATACATGATGAAAGAGATCATCGTTATATTGAGCATACTGTTAAGGAACTATTGTCACAACGAGTTTTTCAGATAGCTGCTGGTTATGAAGATTGCAATGACTGCAATGATCTGCGTGAAGATATGATATTTAAAATGTGCGCAGGCAGATTGCCTCAGAGTGACAATGATTTAGCGTCTCAACCTACAATGAGCAGACTGGAAAACACAGTTACCAAAACTGATCTCCTTCGTTTGGGAGAGTGTTTGGTAGACGTCTTTATAAATTCATACTCAAAAGCACCTTCTGTCATAATTTTAGATTGTGATGATACAAACAATGACACTTACGGGCAACAAGAACTAGCATTATTTAACACCTATTACAACGAGTATTGTTACATGCCATTACATATTTATGAAGGATTATCGGGCAAGCTGATAACCACCATTTTAAAACCAGGTCGCCGGAATAAACAAGCCAATGTAGCCAGACTAATACGCAAGCTTATATCGTACCTTCGTTTGCAATGGCCTTATACAAAGATTATAGTACGTGGCGACAGCCATTTTGCATCGCAGGATTTTATGGATTGGACATGGATACAACCTAATGTTGGTTTCATTACTGGGTTAACGGGCAATGTAAAACTCCACGAACTGGCACAAGTAACCATCGAAAGTGCTCAAAGAGAGTTTAATCAATACCAAAAGCCGATAAAACGGTACCATTCATTTATGTACAAAGCCGGGAGCTGGGAAAACTACCAACGGGTTATTGTGAAAGTTGAGGTAAGTACAATGGGAACCAATATCCGGTATATCGTAACCAGCCTTACCGATTTTCGTACCCGTGATTTATACGAGAAAGGGTACTGCGCAAGAGGCTCAATGGAGTTACGTATAAAGGATCATAAGTTGTATCTTAAGTCAGACCGTTCCTCCTGCACAAAGTTTACAGCAAACCAGTTTCGTTTGTTTCTGCACTCAATGGCATATATCCTTATACACACATTACAAAAGCAAGTATTAAAAGGAAGTGAGTATGCCAATGCAACCATGAAAACTATACAGCTTAAAATTATTAAAACAGCTGCATGGGTTAAAGAACTGAAAACCAAGATAAAAATAGAGTTACCACAATATTGCCCGACAAAAAATGAGCAGATAAAAGGCTTTGAAATGCTGATGCAACTTCGAACCTAAAATACTAAATCTCAATAATTCAAGTATATAACAATATCGCATAGTACAAAAGCAAGGTGAGGTATGCGCAATTAGCAAACTTCTCTCCAAAAACAAGGGCTGAAATGTCAAAATCGGAGCAGAATGCAAAAATGAAACTGAAAACTCATCCTGAAAACTGACTCGTGAACCACCGGCTAAAAAAACACTGGCTAAAAAATCAAATTTTATGCTTAATTTTAGGTTTGTGAATAAATCAGGCTAGGAGATTTTTTTTTGCTCAATGAAAATTAAGTAATATCAGTAATATAAAGCATAATAGTAATACCGATCATATTAATAACCCAAACATGAATCTATGAAACCACAAATCTTCGCTATCAGTAACCACAAAGGGGGTGTTGCCAAAACGAGCACTACCGTTAATCTTGGTGCAGGATTAGCCTTGATGAAAAGAAGAGTGCTTCTGGTTGATCTTGATCCTCAAGGTAACTTATCACATAGTTTTGGGATTAAGGAAGCTGAGCCAAGCATGTATAATGCGTTAAAAGGTCAATGTCCAATCCCTGAGGTAC
>CAJAUM010000085.1 GCA_903945175.1 uncultured Bacteroidales bacterium
GAAAAAATGTACATTTGTATAACCGTCTGAAAGCGATAAAATCAATGAAAATGAGGAAAAACTGGGGGTGGTCAATTTGTGCCGGATTGGAGGTGGTCAAGTTCAACCGGATTTAGGTGGTCAATATCACCGGATTTTGCAATCTGGCCGATCATCATCGCACCAGAATTGCATTGGGATTTGGTTTATATAATTCATAATAGGTATATCTGTAAAGGGTTGGCATGATTTATAGGTTGATCGTGATCTGAATATTCCATCATCCGTTGAACCTGGTTTTCGATATGGTCATTCCTGAAGATTTCAAACAGGTACTGATCATATTTCAGATCATCCTGTCTTTCAACTTCGGATTTTATCACAGTTGTCGTCATATATGTTGGATTTTGCAGCTTGCCAGCCATGAGAAAATGAAATTGATTGCGTTTATCTGCGGTTCAAGGTCCAGAATTCCGAAGATGGTTCGGAAATAGGTAGTCTGATATTTGCTCTTTCCAGCATTACGTTTCAGAATACCACGCATTTGATGGCTTTGCAGGTTAAAGGTTATCGGATATTTATTCCTGAATGATCCATGCCGGTAAAACCCGTATAAAAACACATCCTGCCACTGATCATCCTTTTTCTCGATAACTTTGGAAATCCATCCATACATTGAAGGATTCGCTTTACAGATGATTTTAAACCTCGTTGGATGCTCCGGATCAGATTTCATGATCTCAGGTTCGAGCATATATCCCATGTCAAAGGCATATGCTGTCAACTCCTCTATATCCTCATCTGTAAAGCGGACATAAAATGAATCGTTACGGCATTGTCCTTCTGTCTGAAAACCATTGACAATACTGGGATTGTTTATCTTATACATGATCAAAAAATTTGAATAAAGTTTATGGATTACAGATGAGTTTAGATACCATCGCCAGGCTTCAAATAAACGCTTCTGGGGGCACTTCGGAATCAATGTGGGCAGTTGTGTCCCCGTGAATTGCCCTCCCCCACAAGTCGCCAAAATGAGGCTATAAAATTTCATCTGATATGCTTTAAAATTGGCTGTAAATGCGAGATGTGCTTACAATTACCAATGAGCTATGATATGGTGTAACTTGGACAATTCGTTGTCGTAATTGAGATGGAGATATGGGGTGGATGGTGCTACCCGGCATGATGATACGTAATTATAAAATCATGTTCCCGTAATCTCAAAATGGATCCTCAATCTGGTCAATGATGATGAAGCAGTAATAAGGATAGGCAAGTTGTTGCACTACGTATAAAAGCACCAAGTCAGATGAGATTTTCACTGCCAAAACGTCAACGATGTCATTCATCCGCAGGTAATGAATATGCCGTATAACCTTTACTTTAAATGGACAGTACAAACGCCTCAGCATTCCACTGGAATCAATGATCAGAAGGCTGTTGGGGAGACAAAATCGATTAATCTCTTCAATAATTCGCTTGTTATCAGCCATATTTAATATTCAGTTGGAAGGATCGCAACACCGTCAATGACCCAAATCTCAATTTTATCAAGCGGAAAATCACAGCATCCGATCTCCTGACCCACGATGAATATGTTATTACCGTCCGTGCATTCTGCGAACCATGTATTGTCATTCTGCTTTTCCAGCTTCCATACTTGGAACCGATGCTTGCGTAATTTCAGTTGCCAACTCAGGATCAGATCAAACAACCAGTAAGCTTCACCTTTCTCACGAACATAGCTACATCCATCTGTAATTAGTAATTGCATTCCGTTCGGCAGCCTATGACGGTGATACTGTTCTGAACCTATAAAATGCTTCAGGGCTGACTGAAATTCCTTGCTTGATATCTTTTCTATTATTTCCATTTGTAACGTTTTAAAAGATGAATAAAAAAGGGAGCCCCATCGCTGAAACTCCCAGTTACTGATTGAAACAATGCAGGTTAAAGCACCTCCGCATTGACATCTGAAGGCATGAATACCACTTCTTCCATGGTAGGGCTGTTCGGATCAGCATTGAAGCGATACTTATGGCTTAACGTGATACATTCCCCTGTGGAAGGAATCGCATACTCGTACGGCTCGGTTTCAATTTTTTCGATTGTACCGGGTAGTTTCTCTCCCACCAGATGTTTACATATCTCCTCTGGAAATGTAGAAGTGATACTTGTTTTCCAGGCTGTAGCATAATACTGCCCGGTGATTGTTGAACGAATCAGTTCAATTCCGCCCATTAATATGAGAGCGCAAAATTCAATACCTTCAGCGTTCTTGCGCTTGCGGTAACCAGAAATAGTGACCATTGGTTTAAATGTTAAGTGAAAACTCCTTTTATTGCTGCCAAATCCAACTGGATCGGCAGTAAGTAGAGGTGGTTAAGGAGTATTACTGATTCAAGAAGGAACTTAAGGGAGCTGCCATTGCTGACCTCTCCCTGATTAAAATGATTTTGCAGCCATTACGCCTGAGCCATCTCCATCTCCGGAGTGAAAACAGTCTCCTCCAGTGAAACATTGTTGGGCTTTGGGTTGAAAACAAACCTGTGATTCATCATAACAACCTCACCAGTTTCTGCAACGGTGTATTCGTATGGATCACATTCCTTCTTTTCAATAACCCCTGGAAGTTTGGAACCAATGAGGGCTTTGCATACCTCTTCTGGAAAGGTGGATGTGATTGATGCTTTGCGAGCTGTTGCGTAAAACTGTTCGGTGATGGTGGACTTTACTAGTTCAATGCCGCCCAATAAGGTAAGTGTGCAGAAGTTTTTGCCGTCAGCATTTTGACGGATTTTGTAACCTGAAATTGTAACCATGGTAATAGATTTTTGAAGTTAAATACTACACCAGGACTCTCCCGATGCCACGGTTTAGTAGTAGAGGAAGTTGAATACGGGAAAAGTGATGGTCAATTCATTCCCAATGTCACCCGGGGACGAAACCAATTTTTTAGAGATGCCGGGGGGTGTTCTGTAGTAAGTCCATTCACCCGTAAATACGACCGATTAAAAATTTTTATCAGAATTTTTTTTTCACGGATTGATGATGTGATCCTGTTTGGTTGCAATAGGAAAAATGACACAAACGTGTCATTGA
This sequence comes from uncultured Bacteroidales bacterium, assembly GCA_903945175.1. Lineage (GTDB taxonomy): Bacteria > Bacteroidota > Bacteroidia > Bacteroidales > FEN-979 > CAIVAT01. The sequence continues at coordinate 3,085 of CAJAUM010000085.1, forward strand.
CTTTTCATTTATTCTGTTATATTTTTACAAAAAGGCTATTCCCAATACAAAACACTATGAAAAGACTATTCTTTTTGCTCGTTTTAGCGGGACTATTTTTGATCATTCCGGGGTGTAAAAAAACAGAATCGCCTGAACCAGACCCTGTTGTAAAAGATCCCTATGCGATGTTCAAGTACTCCAAAAAAGCGGATGGCATCGTTTCATTTACCAATACCTCGACTGATGCGACAACCTATTTGTGGAACTTTGGCGATGGAGAAACCTCCACCACGGCTGCGGTGACTTTCGAACATCAATATCTTAAGAACGGAGATTACCATGCCACCCTTACTGCATACGGGAATGGTAAATCGGCGGGAGCCTATGCTGATCTGAATATTACAACCGCTGATGAAGAGACGGTAGCCGATGTTGATGGTAATGTATACCACACAGTAAAGATTGGCACCCAAGTATGGATGGTTGAGAACCTTAAAACCACGAAGTACAACGATGGTTCTTCCATATCATTGGTAACAGATAATTCGGCATGGGGTAATTTGTTAACACCTGGTTATTGCTGGTATAATAATGATGAAGCCACATATAAAACCCCTTATGGCGCATTGTATAACTGGTACGCCGTAAATACTGGAGAGCTTGCCCCTCAAGGCTGGCATATCCCCACCGATGCAGAGTGGAGTGTACTCATTACATTTCTTGGAGGAGAGAATATAGCAGGCGGTAAAATGAAATCGACTGGCACAATAGGGGCTGGTACAGGATTATGGCATAATCCAAATATGGGAGCCACTAACGAAAGCGGGTTCACAGCTGTTCCGGCAGGCTACCGCAACGACTTAGGAAATTTCGCCCTCATTGGTTACTATGGCTACTGGTGGAACTGTTCTACGGACGGTACAAACCTTGCACGATACCGATACATAATCTACGATGGCCCCGCTGCTGAAAGTGGCCATAACTATTATATTTTAGGGTATTCTGTCCGTTGCATCAAAGACTGAGGTGCCCCCACCGGAACATAATACAACCCTGGAATGAATAATCCCGATTAAAATATCTGCGTTACCCGATTAAAAACCATCAAGTTTGAAAAATAAAGATCCAGCATTACCAGATATTTAACGTCTTCTATTTTCAGGAATCAAAATGAAAACCAGGGCTTTATACTTTGATTTTATAAAGTGCCTATTTAGATAAAAAAGTATTTTTAACCCTTTAAATTATTTCGACCATGAAATCAAAAATGTATTTTATCCTTTTTGTTTTTGCATCGACAATGGTATTGTCATCTTGCAAAAAAGCAGAAACAAATTATTGTGCAGCTTGCATTGAAGCTAATTCAGGTTATAGGCCAACGGATTATTGTGGGCCTGAATCTGAGGTGGATTTGTACATCAGTACATTGAAAGCAGAGGGTGCAAAATTAGGTCAAAGCTGGAGTTGCTCAAAAAATTAATTGCCCCAGACGCATAGTAATCGACCGGAAATTAAGTTCCGGTCAATATAAGTGAAGCTTGCTGTAATCAAACTGGTAGGTTGCAAATGATACCAGGACGATTGAAACGAGAGGTTGGGGGATTTTGAAATCAGAAGGGAATCTGATAACATTTCGTCCGCGCATACATATATTGATCGAATAGTTATTTTGCATCAGTTTTCACAGACCGAAGCTATCAATCCGCAGGATTCAGCAAATTCTTTAACTTCATAATCCACGTAAAAATCCGAAGGTTTCACTTCCCGTTTCAGAAATAACCCTTCCAGTGAAGTAACTCGGCTGAGGGCAACATATGCTTGACCTCCGCAGAATGTCCCATCCCCAATGTCAACGATTGCTTGATCAAACGTCTGGCTTTGGCTCTTATGAATTGTGGTCGCCCAGGCTAAAGTCAATGGAAATTGTTCAAAAGTGCCAATTACTTTCTGCTCTATCCTCTGCTTATCACGGTTGAACACATAATTAACATTTTCCCAACGCTCCGGGCAGACAGTGCAGGTTGTTCCGTCCTTGAGCTGCACGAATATGAGAAAATCAGTTTGCTTTTGAACATGTCCGATGGTGCCGTTCACCCAGCGTTTATTTTTGTCATTCTTTAGGAACATAACCTGAGCACCTACCTTCAAAGCCAGGTTGGCGGCAGCCGGATAATCCTTCGGATCAAATTTATCCTTTACAACTGCTTGGTAAATGCACTGTTGCGTTCTCAAACTGTGGAGCTTGGAAAAGTTGACAGCACCTGCCATAACCCTTGTTGGAGTTAATGTTACAGCAAACTTTAGTTTTTCAACCTCGTTTTTGGAAACCACACGGCAGTTAATTGTATCGATGTCCGATGTTTCAAGTTCCCCGATCCTCATATTGTCCAGGATTTCAATGAATCCTTGGTCTGCTTGCCGATAAACCTTTTTCAGTTCAATGGTTTTCAGACCAGTTTTATCGAACAATCTCGAATTGAAAAAGAATAGGCTTCCATACAGCTCATTTATAATCTTATGGTCTTCAGGCTTATCTGGCGGCACGGGCGGCAATTGAAATACATCGCCTATGAATACTACTTGTTTGCCTCCAAAAGGCAATCTTGGATTCCCGCCATTAATCCTCAGTGAACGGTCAATAGCGCTGAGCAGGTCAATACGTACCATACTGATTTCATCGATGATCAAAGTATCCATTGCCCGAATGATATTTCCCTTATTTGTACTGGGCGCAAACCACTTGATGTCCGGATCGTTGGGTAAGAATAATCGCGGGGGAAGCTGAAAAAACGAGTGAATTGTCACACCACCAACATTCCGCGCCGCAATCCCGGTAGGTGCAACAATCACGATTTTTTTGTCAATGTTCTCAACGAAGTACCGCAAGAAGGTCGATTTACCAGTTCCAGCCTTTCCTGTTAAAAAAAATGTCTGATTGGTATTCGCTACCAAATCGTACGCTTCCTGAAACTCATTGTTATTCAAGTCAATTTCATTCAAATCTGTCATTCGGTTATTTTTTATTTTCAATGTTTTGATTATTTCATTTACATATTATGCTTTTCACGCATCCCAGCGTGGTTCTTTAATTCCTTCTTCAGATTTATTTATTCATTTTTGCTGGAGGCTGCTATTTTGGGCTACGGTCTGATTGGTCCTCCAAAAACAGGAGTTGTCGTTTTCATTCCCGACACTCCCGACAAACCCGACACTCCCGATCTTACTTTTGAACCTTTTCATATTTATTATGCCCTCCTTTCCTTATGTAACTTGGTTGCAAATCATGAAGATATTTTTCGACAGTGTCTTCCTTAATTCCAATCTTTTTACCGATCTTGTCAGCATCCCTTTTTGTAAAGATTCCGGCCGATAACTTATCAAGGAATCGTTGTTTTATCTCACTTATCGGTGGCGGGAATGATCTTGGTAACCGTTTGGCAAGGATTGAAGCAGCGTTTATAAAAACATTCGATAATGTCAATGCAATAGTAAAATCATCATCGCAGCAAAGAAAGGGTTCGCAAATGCTTTTATAATTTCGCATTGCAGTCAATATGCCAGCAATTCTGAATGTAATCAGTCCTTGCCTTCGAATGACGGCAATCATGTCATTCCCTTCATTCCGATTCAAATACGTTTCTGATAATTCATCAAAGTGTTGATTCAGTTTATGTTTCTGGTCATCAGTCAGATCAAACCTTATACTACATGAATTTATCTCGAAAGCGGAAAATATTTCTTTGAATGTTGTTTGAAATGGTTCTAATTGTTCATTCACAGATGGTTTTGCACCAGTTCCGTCATCCATGTTAAATACATCTCTCCATTCAGGCAACCCGTTAAGGGAATAAAAGGCGAATCTTGAAAAAAGGCCATCTTCCGTGCTGGGAATTAATCTTTTTATCTGGTTTGGGGTTCCTGTAAGGAGAAGCGATAAAGCTGGCCTTTCCAGATCTATCACATCCCCTTTGGTTTCCCCATTACGAATATTTTCATAACGTTTGGAAAAACCGGTCATATTGACCACCCTCAGGCCGGTGTAAATTAACCACCCCTAAAACGGCCAAAAACA
>CAJAUM010000086.1 GCA_903945175.1 uncultured Bacteroidales bacterium
TTCCCATATGTTTATCCAGAAGAATGATGCAAGCGGAAACTACATGTGGCAAAAGGATTATATTACCACGGGCTTTGATTATGGTTTGGGGATCGACAACACCCCCGATGGCGGGTTCATCATATGCGGCATAAAAGATCCGCCGGGGGAGGATAAGGATGCTTTTTTGATGAAAACAAATTCAGCCGGAGTAAAGGAATGGGAGAAGCTTTACCGGATCACGGCCGGACTGACCATGGCACAATGCGTTCGCTCTGTGCCATCGGGTGGTTATGTATTTTGTGGTACCCGGTATGTTGAAGTCGATATAGGGGATGTCGAAATTGTGAAGACCGATGAAAACGGAAACGTGGAATGGCTTAAAACCTATGGAGGCAGCCTGCGTGATCGTGGGGTTGCCGTTGATTGTGTCGCCGGCGGAGGATACATCATCCTGGGCGAAACTGAATCGTTTGGACACGGAAACGGCGATTTCGATCTTTATCTCATAAGGACCGATGAGAACGGGGATACGCTCTGGACAAAGACATTCGGCGGACCCTTCCAGGAGGGTGGAGGCTCTGTTTACCAAACCCCGGACGGAGGATTCCTGGTTTGCGGATACACGCGGAGTTTCGGGAGCGGCGGAGCCGACGTTTACCTGATCAAAACAAATGAAAACGGGGTGGTAACTTCAATGCCGGATGTTGATATCCGGGAGAGAAAACTCGCGATCAGACCGAATCCGGCCCGCGGGATTGTATCGATCACCTCATCTGTGCCCGTGTCGTCTTATCAGATTACGGATATCAGGGGTCGGGAGATGACCAAAGGGGAGGCTTTGGAAGCGCATATCCCTGTTACGATCGACATTTCAAATTACAGCGAGGGTCTCTATCTTTTCCGGTTTTGTACCGAAACCGGTATTTTTTGTGAAAAGATGCTAAAAATCAAATAAGATGAAATCACCCATACGACTAAAACCCATATTTTTGATCAACCTTTTCCTGTTCATGCAGATCATGTTGACTGCCCAGGATTGGCAATGGAAATGGGGCGCCCCGGGAGATAAATCACTCAGGTTTATCGATGCACTGCATTCCATGGGGACAGATCACAGAAACCTGTTCTGCACCAGTTTCACTTACAATGACTCCATTGTGTTGCCTGATACCACTTTCTGTCACAATTACAACAATCCAAATATTTCTAATGTGGCGCTGGCCTTTTACCAAAACGATGGAACTTACATTGATGCTGTGGACATTTACACCAATGTTACGGGAAACATCCTGAAAGCGCTCTCCTGCACGGACACTTCAGGCAACACCTATGTAGCTGTAGAATTTCAAATTCGCGCTTATCTGAATTCCGTCACTGTGGACCATGGTCCCGGACCCTACCCGTCAACACCGGATATTTTTATTGCCAAACTGGGTCCTGACCGGGAAGTCAAATGGGTCAGACTGATATGGGGTACCGCGCAATCGAAGCTGCAAGGTTTAGCGATCAGCGCTGATCAGCAGATCTATGTCGCCACATTCCATTATAATAACAATATCACAGGGGCTGATATCTATTATTTCGGACAGGATTCATCCCATTATTTCACCAACATCGAGAGCATCCTGAAGATCGACGGAGAGGGGAATCTGAAATGGAGAAAGGAGATCCGGTCAGAACAAATGGGAGCCGGAGCTCCTAAACTGTTTTTTACGGGAGAAGATGGGACCATTTATGATATTGTCAAAGCCAGGTATGATTGTTACATTGACCAGGATACCTTGTTTGTGCCATCAGGCCATGAACCCTGGGTCGATTTTCCCTGTTTGTTAAGGTTCAGTCCCGATGGTGATTTCCTGGGCGGAAAAATGATTGAATCGCTGACCAATATAAATGACATGAAAGCTGGCCTGGACGGAGCGTTGTACTTTGCAGGGTTTTTCTACGATTCTACCTTCATTGCAAACGACACGCTGCTTGTTGGCGCAGATTCAATCGGTTATATTCTGGGAAAAACGGATGAAAACTTTGAAGTCGGGTGGTACCAGGCAACGAAGGTGAAATCATCGCAGGTCAACCCCATGTTTCATATTGTACCGGATGGGGATAATCTTTATTTTGCATCGACTTTTTTTAAGACATTTCAATTTGCCGGACAAACATTTACATTCGGAACTGTCAGAAAGCCCCTGATAGGCAAGTTCCTTCCGGATGGAACGCTTGATCATTATGTTATCGGACAGGGCCTGAGTGAAATGTACGCGGATGATCTGGTGAAAGATAACTGCAATAACCTGCTGCTGACAGGCAGGTTCAGCGCGGAGGTCTATTTTGGCAAGGATACCCTCCATGGACTCTATAACAGCCCGTACATGGGATTTTTACAAGTCAATGCCCCCCTCGATCCCGGTTTGGGTCAAGATACGGTGGGGTGTAGCAAGCTGACACTCCGTGCGGCACCCGGATTCAGCTACTATTCATGGAACAATGGCAGTTCAATGACCGATTCGCTGGAAGTGACAGAAACGGGTTGGGTTTCGGTCACGGTACATAACGACCATTTCTGTTGGGCCACCGATTCTGTTTTTGTGACCATCACCATACCGCCAGAGCGGTTGCTGGGCAATGATACGATGATCTATGTCAATGACAGTTTGCCAATCAGCCTTACGGTTCCCTATGACCATTGTTTATGGTCGACCGGGGATACGGCATCCACAATCATGATAAACGGTAAGGAACTAGGTTTGGGTAAACATACCATTTCGGTCAGCATTGAAAACGGCCCTTGTAAAGTTTCAGACAGCATTCAGATCACGGTGGCAAAAAATCAGGGCACGGAGGAGATGATCGAACAAGAGCTGGCCTTTTATCCGAATCCATTCGATGATAAGATCATGATCCTGCTGCAGCAGGGTGTCAATAAGCTTTCCATTACGGATACGGATGGAAAGGTCATCGGGACATTATCTTTTGATACTCCTTCATCGCAGTTTCAGGAGTTAGAACTCTCCTGGCTGTCCAAAGGCATCTATATCATCCAGGTGAGCTCAGGTCAGAATGTTTACACCGGAAAAATGATAAAACGATAGTTAAATACCATGAAGCCACAGGGCAACTGAGATAATCCGGCAAGAAATAAGGTAAACCAGATTACCTGATGAAATTCAGAGGGAGGCAGAATCTCAGCCGATACAGCAATAAGATTAAGCAATTATTTTGGGAACTCTCCCACATTCAGGCTTGGTCTTCAATATGATTATGACATTTGGTTTTGCACCAAATATTTGCTAATTTTGTATTAAACATTTTGAAAATGACAACATTAGAATTGAAACATAATTTCCATCAGCTTATTGATAGTATTGAAAATGAGAACCTTCTTGAGAAGTTTTATGAATTAATGCTTCGAAAAAGATCCTCCAAAGATGGTGTTCTTTGGAGTAAACTATCCAAAGAGGAAATTGATGAACTTCTCGCTTCCAATGAGGAAGTTGAAAATCTGGAAAATCAAATTTCTCACGAAGAAATGAGAAAAAAATACGCTAAATGGCTTTAACGATTGTTTGGTCGAGAAGAGCTTCTCTCAAATTTGATCAAATTATTATTTCCTACCTAATCGCTGAATGGGGAGAAAAGTCTGCAAAAGACTTCTTTATTAAGGTTTTTGAATTCCTGGAAACACTCTCAGAATTTCCAGAAATTGGGTCTCTTGAAAATCCTTCACTGCTTTTCGTCCGCTCCGGATTATTAAAAGTTTCGATCATATTCTAAATAATTCAGTATATTTGAAAAGTTTCTGATATAATAGAATAATATATGATCAGACGTGAACGATACCTGAAGCAAATAGAACCCTTTATCGGAAAGCCCATTATAAAAGTGATTACCGGGATTCGCAGATGCGGGAAAAGTACATTTTTGAAAATGATCTGTAATTCATTGACTGAGCAGGGAGTAAATCCTGTCAATCTCATCCTGATCAATATGGATTCCCTTGAATTTGATTTTATCAGGAATTACCATGACTTAAATAAGTATGTTAAAACCCGGATTGTAAAGATCAAAAAGCCGGTTTATTTATTCATTGATGAAATACAGGAAATAGAAGGATGGGAGAAAGCTGTTGCGGGATTTCTTGCAGATAGCATGGCTGATTTATTCATTACCGGATCTAATTCAAGATTGTTGTCATCTGAGCTGGCAACCCACATTTGTAAGCGGTAATTACAAA
>CAJAUM010000087.1 GCA_903945175.1 uncultured Bacteroidales bacterium
GGCCAGTTCAAGTCTTTCACTGGTGCCGAAACTTTTGCAATCCTGCGATCGATAATTGACACTGCGATTAAAAATAATCTGAATCCGTTGCATTCTCTTTCCCAAATTAATGCCCTACATTTGTAGGGGGTGAGTTGTTACCAAAAACCTAATGATGGAATATTAACTATAATTTTTTCTCAGGATGGAATTCCGGATCATTGACGACACATTTCAGTATTATAATCTGATGCTCAGCGATATAGCACATGCAAAGGAATATATATGTCTGGAGACATACAAGTTTGCCAATGACCATATGGGGATACGCTTCCGTGATGCATTTACGAAACGGGCCAAAGAGGGTGTGAAGGTGAAAATCCTGATCGATTCGTGGGGAAAGGGACCGGTTTCGAAGTCATTTTTCTCAGAACTTATCAGTCATGGCGGCGAAGTGCGGTTCTTCGAAAAAATAAAATTCAACAGCGACATATTTACCCGGGGCCATCGCCGTGACCACCGCAAGATTTTGGTCATCGATGATACCATCAGTTATATCGGATCGGCCAATATCACCGGATATAACCTGAACTGGCGTGAGTTGTGCCTGCGCATGGAGGGTGAAATTGCAGTTTCATTCAGAAAGGTTTTTCTTGAAAATTTCAATGCATTCAACCCCTTCATTATCACCAACAAGGTGACCTTTACGCGCAGTATCAAGTCGGGGAATTTTGAAATCATTCGCGATGTGCCCTCCCTTCAATTCCAGCGCCTGCGAAAACGCTACACCCAGCTGATCAGGCAGGCTGAACGATCGGTGGTGATCGAAACACCCTATTTTCTTCCCGGGTTTCTGCTTCGTAAAGCCATGATGGATGCGAGCAAACGCGGGGTTACAGTCGAGGTGATCATGCCAAAACATTCAGATATGCGGATGATTGACATCCTTCGGAATAAATATCTCGGGCTGCTGCATGATGCGGGGATCAAGTTGCTTTTCTACCTGCCACACAACCTGCACGCCAAGTTGCTGATGATTGATGATGAAATTTTTTCCATTTCGAGTGCCAATTTTGATTTCCGCAGTTTCCGGTATCAGTACGAAATTGCCCTGATCGGCACAGAGCCTGAAATAATCAGGCAATTGCAGGAACACATCGCTGAAACGATCAACAATGCGCAGGAGCTCGATTACCTCGAATGGAAACGCCGCCCACTGATCGAAAAAATATTTGAATGGTTTCTCCTTCCTTTCCGGCACTTTTTTTAGAGCGCTGCTTTATTGTCGTTGTTCGATGGCTTGCGGTTCACAAGATATACGCCGCTGAAGATGAGCAGGGCTGCCACGATCTTGGGGCCCGTAATGGTTCCCTGGCCAATGGTTACCGACATGACCCCCGCAATGAATGGCTGCAGGTAACTGTAATAACTGACGACCGTAGTGGTTAAACTTTTAAGCGCAAAGTTGATGAGCAGATAGGCTAAAAAGGTGTTGAGAACAATGATATAGATGATCCCCAGCCAGGCGCCAACGGGGATGGCGCTAAAATTGATCTCCAGGGCTGGCTTAATTGAAAAGGGAAAGATGAATATAAAACCGAAAAAAGAGACCCATTTCAGAATGGTCGTTGTATGATATTTTCCAATAAGGGGCTTGATCAGCACCAGGTAAAGCGCATAAAACACGAGGTTCAGGAATATCAGGATGTTCCCCAGCGCATGCTCCCCGTTAAAGCTTATATGGCGGCCATACAAAACCAGGATAAGTACGCCTGATGCGCCAAGTGCAATACCCCCGGCTTTTTTCCATGTGATCTTTTCGCCGATGAGTAAACTGGCAAAAATCATGACCAGGATGGGATTGAGCACATGAATCAGCGAGGCATCCACCGGGGTGCTCAGGTTTAATCCTTCGTAAAAAAGAGCCTGGTTTAGTGCAAACCCGAACATGCCACACACGGCCAGCATGATAAGATCTTTTCGCTCAACTTTTTCCGGGACAAAAAGCCGCTGAAACAACCAGAAGATAAAGGCTCCGCCCAGCAGCCGGAGAAAAATCAGCTGCATGGGTGACAATATCTCAGGCATAAGCCCCTTGACAATGTTGTAGGCAAAGCCAAAGATGAGGGTGGTGGCGAGCAGGGCCAGATGGGCCTTGTGCGTGTTTTTCATCTGGTAAAGATACGATAAAAAAAAGGGATCCTGCCAGATTGAAACAACCTGACAGGATCCCCTTTTCAAAGAAACCCCGATTATGAAATCTTGATCTCTTTCTTAATTTCGACTTTTGACTCCTCCTTCTTTGGAAGAGAAATTTTCAGGATGCCGTTTTCATAATCAGCTTTGATTTTATCGAGGTCGATGGTCTTGGGCAACGTAAATGCCCTGCTGAATGATCCGTAATAGAACTCTTTCCTCGAATAATTCTTGCCCTCTTCACGTTTCTGATCTTCAAATTCGGCCGAAATGGTCATGATGTTATTCTCCAGGTTGATCTTGAAGTCGTCCTTGTTCAGGCCGGGCGCAGCAATATCGAGCGCAAATGAATCCGGGGTCTCGATAATGTTTGCAGCAGGATCGCTGAAACGCTTTCCAAAAAAATCACCAAGGTCGTTGTCAAAAATGTTGCTTACCATATCCGATAATGGATTTCTGTGTTGCCATTTAATGAGTGTCATGATATACGCTCCTTTCTTTTTGGTTTAACTTCCGTTTGATGAACCCAAAAAGTCAAATCCTGTACCTTGGAAAAAAATCAAATAAAATGCGACAAAATGGCATAAAAATCAAAAAAATCGAAGAAATAACTGGCATCATGACTGAAAAACCCTTTCCCTAATGGCCAATGCCCAATGGCTAATGGCTAATGCCTAATGCCTAATGCCTAATGCCCAATGGCTAATGGCTAATGCCTGATCATCCGCAATGCAAATAGGTATTCACCAGCTTCATGATCTCCTTCTCATTGTCTTTAACTGAATTCCTGAGATCCCGGTCATTAAAGCTTTTCAGGTACCTGATGAGGCCATCAATAATTTTGGGAGGAAAGATGCCATGTTCTTCATAAATTTTTCGCTGGAGTTCAAGCGATTCAGCTGATTGCCAGCAGGAGACGGGGAGTTGCTGCAACTGGCTTACACGGGATTTGTATTTTTCTTCAAAAATATTGACATCGACGTAGGTCTTTTCGGCAAGATCCAGGGCATTGTTCATCTCGATACCATGTCGTGCTGCAACGGTGAGTCCGGCGAATAACAGGTAAACATCTGCAGACCCATCCGGACAGCGGAATTCGACTGTCTGGCGACTGCCAAATCCAGCCTGGGTATCTTTTTCCTTTGGATTGGCATCGACAATCATATCATGTTTGCTGCCCCAGCCAAGGGGAACGCGGACCAAAACCGAACGGTTCCTGTCACCCCAGCATATATTGGTCGGTGCCTCCTGGTGCGGAACCAGTCTGAAATAACTGGTCGGGATCATATTCCCGAACGCTGTCAGCGATTTAGAGAGATCAAGATAACCTGCGATGGCTTTCCTGGCGGTATCGGATAATTTACCATCGTCGAGCATCACACTCTTCCCGTTTTTCATCAGGCGGGTATGTACATGCATGCCACTGCCGGCCTTGCCTGTCGTAATTTTGGGTGCAAACGTAACCGTGACCCCGTACTTATACGCCAGAGAACGTAGAACCCATTTTGCAATCAATAGCTGATCGGCCGCATCTTCGAGCCTGACCGGGGTAAACTCAATCTCATTTTGTTCGTAGGAAAGCCCTGATTCAGTAAAATTGCCAACCTCCGAATGGCCGTATTTGATATACCCACCGCATTTGGCAATCGCCTGCATGGCTTCAGCCCGCAGGGTCGACCATTTACAGAAGGGAGACGATTCGTGGTATCCGCGCTGGTCGAAGGCTTCAAATAACCTGTCCCGCTCACTGATGATGTAATATTCCAGTTCGCCCATCACTTCGAATGATAACCCTGTCTTTTTCTTCAGAATTTCATGCGATTTGCGCAGGATATATTCCGGTGAATTTGCAAAGGGCTGACCGTCTTTATCGTAAAAGGAACAAAGAATATCCATGGTCGGAATCGCTGAAAAGGGATTCACAAAGGCAGTACGATAGCGGGGAATGACATACAAATCTGAAGATCCGGCCTCCACGTAATTGGGAAAAAGGCTTGACCCGTCCACCCGCTCGCCGGCACTCAGGATGCTGTCGAGATGCTGCCGGTCCTTGATGATAAAGCTCAGCGTTTTCAGCCGGCTATCTGCAGCCGAATAGCGGAAATTCAACATCTGTATGCCGTTGGATTCGATATAGCGGATCAAGTCGGCTTTGGTAAAATCATCAGCCGGTTTGTCAAGAAAATGTACAAGCGGATTGGGATTCAGCGAAATGGATTCATTCATGGCCTGGCAAATTCTGTTAAAATCAAAAGCAGACAAAAGTAAGATTTTTTTATAACTTTGGAGAATTAACTCTAACTTAGAATCTTGTTGCACATGTCGAATCTGAATGAAATAATTTTTTTCTCCTCCTTCCTCTTCTTTATATCCCTGATGCTTGGCATTGACCTTGGCTTTTTTCAAAAAAAAAACCATGCCCTGTCATTTAAAGAGGCTCTGATCTGGACCATGGTCTGGATTTCAGTTTCGGTTGGGTTTTATTTTCTGATCCGTTACCAGGGAAATCTGATACACGGAAGTGACACGATCGCAGAGATTCAAAACCGCATCGACACCTATCATCACCCGATTGACATCACCGGCTTAGGCCTTCAGGAGTCAATAAACCTTTATAATAAGAACCTTTCTCTCGAATATATTACCGGATACCTGATAGAATATTCACTTTCGGTGGACAATGTGTTTGTCATCGTGATGATCTTTATCTCCTTCAATATCCAGCCAAAATATTTCAAGCGGGTTCTTTTCTGGGGTATCCTGGGCGCCATCATCATGCGTTTTATGTTTATTTTCGCCGCAAGTGCCCTCATCCAGCGCTTCTCATGGTTCCTCTACGTTTTCGGGGTCATGCTGGTTGTCATCGGTTTGAAGATGGCCTACGATTTCCTCTTTGCGAAGAAAGATCAGCAGATTGATACTGAAAAACACCCGGTGGTAAGGCTTGTTTCACGGTTTTTCAGGGTCAGCCACGACGAACATGCCGAAACCTTTTTCATCCGCCAGCAGGGGAAACTCTACGTAACACCCCTGTTTATCGTTTTGATGATCATCGAATTCACCGATGTGCTGTTTGCGGTCGATTCAGTTCCCGCAGTATTTTCTGTTACACAGGATCCATACATCGTTTTTTTCTCCAATATTTTCGCCATCCTGGGCCTTCGTTCCCTGTTCTTCCTCGTCATGGATATCATGAACCGCTTCCATTACCTGAAGATGGGGCTGGCAGCCCTGCTAACCTTTGTCGGGGTGAAAATGCTGCTTCACTCAGTCTTTAAAATCTCTACCAATGATTCCCTTATCATCATTGCCTCTATTCTTGTTGTCAGCATTGTTGCTTCAAACGTGCGAAATCTAATAATTAAAAAGAAGCTGGTTCAAAAGTAGCCATCGTGATTCACGGCAACATCGTTGGCCATTGCATTCACGGCCAGATCAGGCCAAATAACTTGAGATTGATGAAAAAAATCCAGGAAGAACAACTGGAAAACCAGGATATCGAAATCCGGCTTGTGGTGGAGGCCATCTACCAGAAATACGGGTACGATTTCCGAAATTACTCGCAGGCCCATGTGAAGCGGAGGATTCTGAACAGGTTTAACCTGTCGGGGATGAAGCATATCTCCGACATGATTCATGAGTCGGTTTACAATCATAAATTCGTTGATCAGATGCTTATGGATCTTTCCATTAACGTCACCGAGATGTTCCGCGATCCGAATTTTTACAGGGCCTTGCGTGAAGAGATCATCCCCATTCTTAAAACCTATCCCTACCTTAAAATCTGGCATGCAGGTTGCGCAAGCGGTGAAGAGGTATACTCCATGGCCGTCATGCTGCACGAGGAGGGGCTTTACAGCAAAACGCAGATCTATGCCACCGATTTTAACCCGGTCATCATCAAGCAAGCCAAAGATGGCCTTTATCCCATCAGCCGGATTAAAGAATTTACCGTAAATTACCAGAAATCAGGAGGTAAGGGCTCATTCTCTGATTACTATACCGCCGATTATGAAACGGCCAAAATGCTGGATTCCCTGAAAAAAAACATTGTGTTTGCCACACATAACCTGGTGACCGACAGTGTATTCGCTGAAGTTAACCTGGTGATATGCCGCAATGTTCTGATCTACTTCGACCGGGAGCTTCAGGACAAGGTGATCAGACTTTTTGTTGAAAGTTTGCCATCCGGGGGAATCCTTTGCCTGGGGTCGAAAGAAAACCTTCAGTTTTCTGATCATTACGATCAGTTTAACCCACTCATTCCAAAAGAACGGATTTACATAAAGAAGTACCAATCGTAACACACCTGGATTGACCAACAAGAAACGATACGAAGCCATTGTGATCGGTTCCTCGGCAGGGGGACTTAATGCATTGAAGGTCCTTTTTCGCGGACTGCATGAACGGTTCAATATCCCATTGATCATTGTTCAGCATATCAGCCCTGACTCAGAAAATTACCTCATCCAGATTCTCAATGACATCCGAACGCTGCAGGTCAAGGAGGCCGATGAAAAGGAGCAGCCGATGCCGGGAATTGCCTATCTGGCTCCTCCCAACTACCACCTGCTGATCGAACCCGACCGCACCTTCACCCTGACCATTGACGAACGGGTAAATTATGCCCGTCCATCCATTGATGTACTTTTTGAAACAGCCGCAGAGGCTTACAAGGATAAGCTAATAGGGATTATACTTACCGGGGCCAACAATGACGGGAGCAAGGGACTGAAAAAAATTAAGGAGTTCGGGGGGCTCACCCTTGTGCAGGATCCGGAATCATCTGAAGTAGAATCGATGCCCCGCGCTGCAATACAGGCAACCGCTGTTGATCAGATTCTTCCGCTGGATGAAATAGCCGCTTTTTTAAATTCTCTTATAGAAACTCAACCTACTAAATAAAACCTCCAAATGGATATTCTGCCTAAAATACTGATCGTCGACGATAATGTCAATAATATTTATGCCATAGAAAAACTCCTGGCCGACCTGCATATCGAGATGATTCGGGCCAGGTCGGGTTACGAGGCCATCGAACTGACGGCCCGGCATGAGTTTGCACTGATACTCATGGATGTTCAAATGCCTGGAATAGATGGGTTTGAAACAGTGGAAATGATCAGGAAGGAGGAGCAGAATGAATTGCTGCCGATTATCTATATTACCGCCATCTATAACGAAAATTATTACCGTACCAAAGGGCTCAAATCCGGAGCGGTTGATTTTATTGCCAAGCCCATCATCGCTGATATGTTTATCGGGAAGGTGAACATATTTGTGAATCTTTACAAACAGCGCAAGAAGCTCGAACTGGAGATCAGTCAAAGGGCTGAAATCGAACGGGAATTGCATAAAGCGAAAAATATTGCCGAGGAGGCAGCCAGGGCAAAACAGCAGTTCCTCTCCACCATGAGCCATGAAATCAGGACACCGCTCAATGCCATCATCAATACGGCCAACCTCCTGCGCGAGGAAGAGCCGCGCCCCGATCAGCTTGATAACATCGAAATCCTTCAGTTTTCAGCCGGGAACCTGATGAACCTGATCAACGACATCCTCGACTTTTCAAAAATCGATTCCGGAAAAATCGAATTTGAAACCGTTGATTTTGACCTGCGAAAACTGCTTAACGGCGTTCGTCAAAGTTTCGAATACGAGGCCGTAAAAAAGGGATTGGAACTGGTTGTTCAAATTTCCGAGGCGGTTCCTCCCGTGATCAGGGGCGATTCGGTGCGATTGTCTCAGATTCTGATCAATCTCGTCGGAAATGCCATCAAATTTACCAACAAAGGAAAAATCACCATGGAGGTTCTGGTGATTTCCGATTTGCCGGAGAGGCCCGAATTCCTGTTCAAGGTGATCGACACCGGCATTGGCATCCCGGAGGATAAACAGCAGTTTATCTTTGAAAGCTTCACCCAGGCCAGCTCCTCCACAACGCGGAACTACGGGGGGACCGGATTGGGACTGGCGATAACGAAAAAACTGATCAGTTTACAGGGCGGTACGCTTGAGCTCAATAGCAAGCCCGGTGAGGGAAGTACCTTTTTCTTCAAACTGAAATTCATTAAAAGTGAGAAGAATCGCCTCGAAGAGGAGATGCTGATGAAAACATCCTTTGGGAGCCTGACTGGACTAAGGGTACTGGTGGTGGAAGATAACCTTGTGAACCAGAAGATCGTCTCAAAGTTTCTCACCAAATGGGATGCCACTGTAAATATTGCTGAAAACGGAAGGGTCGCAGTTGAAAAAGTAGCGCATGAGGAATATGATGTCGTGCTTATGGACCTCCATATGCCTGAAATGAATGGGTATGATGCAACCAAAGCCATCAGGTCGATGGAGGGCGATTATTTTAAAAACCTGCCGGTCATCGCACTCACGGCATCGGCCTTCCTCGAAGACAGGGATAAAATATATACCGTTGGCATGAGCGGATATATCATCAAGCCATTCAATCCGAGAGAATTGTACTGGAAAATCGAGCCTTTTCTTAAATAAAGACCGTGTGATTGTAAAATTCAGATTTTCTTGAAATATTGTTCAAGCAGCTCCTGGGCCGCTTTATAGGGGTTGACAAGCCCGGCAAGGATATCCTGTTCTGACTTGGCCATGAGATGGGCAATTTCTTTCCGCGAAAAAAAATGGTGTTGTAACCCCTCTTCAATGGTTTCGTAGAGCGCCTGGCGATTTTGCTCCATACGTCGTTTCTGAAAATAACCTGAATTTGTGGTTGATTCCCTGTGTTCCAGGATGATATCCCATACATGGTCGATACCCAGTTTTGAACGGGCCGAACAAATGTCGGTGACGGGGGTCCATCCGCTGTCGGGCGGAGGGAAGAGGTGCAGGGCATTGGCATATTCGACCCGGGCCGCTTTGGCTTTGTTGAGGTTGTCGCCATCGGCCTTATTGATCACGATGGCATCCGCCATTTCGATGATACCGCGCTTGATGCCCTGGAGTTCATCCCCGGCGCCGGCTAACATCAGCAGCAGGAAAAAGTCGACCATGGAATGAACCGTTGTCTCCGATTGTCCCACCCCAACTGTTTCGATAAAGATGACATCAAAACCGGCAGCTTCGCAGAGGAAGATTGTTTCCCGTGTTTTCCGGGCCACCCCGCCAAGCGAGCCGGCGGCAGGAGAGGGGCGGATAAAGGCGTTCGGGTCGACCGATAATTCTTCCATGCGTGTTTTATCACCCAGAATGCTCCCTTTTGAGCGGGAACTGCTGGGATCGATCGCCAGAACGGCCAGTTTATGGCCCTTTGCCGTTAAGCTGGTCCCCAGCGCCTCTATGAATGTGCTCTTTCCAACACCGGGCACCCCCGTGATCCCAACCCTGATACTCGAATTCCGAACTTTATCATTGGTCATTGGTAATTGGTAATTGGTAATTGGTAATTGGTAATTGGTCATTGATAACGGGCTTCTTGTCTGCTTAAGGCACGCCGCAATGACCTCTTGAGCCTGCTCCTGGTGTGCCGGGAGGGAACTTTCAACCAGGGTGATTGCCTTGCTCAGCAGGGTACGGTTTCCGCTAAAAATACCGTCAATAAGTTCCTGTACACTGTTTCCGGAACGTTTCCCGGCCCTCAGTTTTTTCAAAGCATCCGCATTGATCTGACCAGGTTGTTCAATCCCCTTCATGACATTCAGCGCCGATTTTGATGGATGTTCCATAATGAAAGCCAAAGATACACCAAATTATTTTTCAGCACATTGTTCATTCATTATTTGAAAATACCTATCTTTGCACCCCGAAAACTCTTCGTAGCTCAGTTGGTAGAGCAATTGACTCTTAATCAATGGGTCCCAGGTTCGAATCCTGGCGAGGAGACACCAAATGACACTTAACCCTCTGTATATCAATACGATAACAGAGGGTTTTTTCATAATTGTCTCAGAATTGTCTCATAAGACGTCCCATTTAGTCCGGTTTTATCCGGTTGAACTGTGTTTTGGTTGAATGATGAACCCGTTGGATTCGGTTGAATTCTGTTCATCGGATGATGGTCTCGGTATGACCAAAAACCGGATTTTCCGGGAGACAAAACTTTTTCAAACAAACCTTCTTTTCTGATATACAATAAGGAAAACCTTATGCGAAATTTATCAGAATTATTTGAATTCCTTTCCAATTGTAAAAAGGAAACGATTCTTATCGAATTAACCGACCATTGTAACCGTTTGGTTCAAAAGAACGGAACAAAATCAATCCAACCATTTAAAATCGATGTCGAAAACCTTCACACGTTATCCAGACTGTCGGAATGGTATCTATCGGAAGAATTACCAAGACTTATAGATGAAATGAATCAGAAACCAATGGTTGATGAAATTATGACGGTGGAAGGAGCAGCTCTATACATGAAAATCACCCCCGCCACAGTTTACACCCTGATTAACAAAGGAAAACTGAAGAAAATTGAAATTTCTTCTATTGACAAACCAGGTGCAAGACCCGCAATAAGGATCAGGAAATCAGAAATTGAGAGGTTTTTGGGTGGGTGATATGTGTTTTTCACTTTCCAGTTTTTCCAGTATTACAAAATCTCCGATGGATATTCTATGTACATTTATATAGGATATCAAAGATTTTACAAACCACGACACGGTTTGTCGTGGTCGAATGGAAAAGCCGCTCAAAGTGACCCCCCTTGGCCGGTAATTTTTGACCACCCCTTGGCCGATTTAAATTGACCACCCCCCATTTGACCTTTTTTTGATCATTATTTTCGTCCTGTTTCTGGTTATACAAATATACTTTTTCTTTCTCTATTTCATTTTTTAAGATTAATTCAGAAGGATCTGCCGTTTGCGAAGCGATTCACCTACAAGTTCGATGCGGTGCGCATTGTGCACAATACGGTCAAGCACCGCGTCAGCAATGGTTTGTTCTCCAATGATGTCGTGCCACTGCAGAACCGGCAGCTGTGATGTAATGATGGTGGACCGTTTACCATGCCGGTCTTCGATAATGTCAAGCAAGGTAGCCCTGTTCTGATTA
>CAJAUM010000088.1 GCA_903945175.1 uncultured Bacteroidales bacterium
AATAATTAATCATTTATGTGTGTTTTATTATTAGGAAAATCCATTCATTTTTCGTAATTTTATAACTAATCGGTGCATAAAACCTTTAACACATGGAAAATTCTATATCTGTACTCTTTTACCTCCGCAAGAGTATTATTCGGAAAAAAACCGAGGCTCCAATTTATATGAGGATAACTGTCAATGGGAGCAGGGTTGATCTTTCAACTCACCAGTTCACCTTAGATGATAAGTGGGATGTTAAGCATGGCCAAGTGAAAGGGCCGAAATCAGAAACCCATTCTGTCAATAATACCCTGGATAACCTTAGGTCGAAGGTCAACAAGATTTTTACGCAGTTGGAAACGATGGGGAAGCCGATAACTGCTGAAATCATCAGGAATACACTGGAAGGCAAGTCAATAAACCGGCGCTCATTGATTGAAGTATTCAAATTGCACAATGAGCAGCTGCAAGCAAAGGTAGGCCATGGTCATGCATATGGCACTTTGGAAAAATATACAGCTACCTGCAATAAGGTCAAGAATTTTATCAAGTTTCAGTATAATAGGTCTGATTTATTTCTTGATGAGTTAGACTATCAATTTATCGCTAATTATGAGATTTACCTGAAGTTACAAGTAAAAAACATTCATAATACAGTTTCAAAGTCCATTTGTTTTTTAAAGACCATCATTCATTATAGTATTGGTAACGGATGGCTTGATAAAAATCCTTTCACCTCATTCCATTGCCCCTATAAGGACCCTGAAAGAGCTTTTTTATCACAAGGAGAGCTTGATACATTGCAAAATAAACAGTTTTTAATAAACCGGCTGGCTATTGTCCGGGATATGTACGTCTTTTCCTGCTTCACAGGCTTGCCATTCTCCGATTTGGAAAAGCTTACACCAGCTGATATATCCACCGGAATTGATGGCGAAAAGTGGCTTATCTATAACCGTACTAAAACCGGTAATCGTTCCCCGGTTCCACTGCTGCCTGTTCCACTCGGAATAATTGCCAAATACAAAGATTATCCGGTAAACCTGAACAAAGGGAAGCTCTTGCCATTGTATTCAAATCAAAAAGTCAATGGTTATCTGAAAGAGATTGCGGCGCTCTGCGGTATTGATAAGACTCTGACCTTCCATACTGCCCGTCACACATTTGCCACCACTGTGACGCTTACAAACGGTGTTCCCATCGAAACTGTGAGCAAGATGCTTGGCCACACTTCCATCAAGACCACTCAGATATATAGTAAGGTGGTGGACGTGAAAATCAGCCAGGATATGAAGGTTCTGAAAGAGAAAATGGCGAGTAAACCAACCCACCCACAAACAAAAGTGATAAACCTGTAACGGCTTTGGATTTGGTGGTTTATTACTTGAAATATTTACCCGAATGCTTACACCACCAAGCCACTCATCAATTATTAAAGTCTATGCTTTTTGAAGTCAGGTATTTACCCCAAATCCCCCTCAACATGTTAATATCTTCTTCAAACCATATATAAAATTGATGAATATTTGTTGTATATTTGTATAATACTTATTTGGTGTCATTTATTTGGTATTCAATCTATTACAAACTTAATATTTCCTCCAAAAATGAATGTAGAACTGGTAACGAAAAACGACTTGGACAACTTGAAGGAAACTCTGATCAACGAAATCCGAATGTTGGTCGGCATCAAACCTGAGCATAAAAAATGGCTCAAATCTTCCGAAGTCCGAAATCTGCTGGACTGCTCCCCCGGCACACTCCAACACCTCCGTGTAAACGGAACACTCGAATACACCAAAATTGGTGGTACAATTTATTATTCTTCCGATTCTGTAAACGCTGTTTTTGACAGAAACAAGCGCAACGTCGCTTAATCCATCATTCAATACTGGTTATGAGACAATTTATTCCAGCTAACCTGGACATAGATAAGTTATTGGCTGCTAATCCGCCCTCATTTAAGTATCATAGAGATAATTTTGTCCACATACTTCACCTGCTGACGGAGATTCCAGCTCGCAATAAAGACCTCCGCCGTGAGGATGGCTTCGTTCCTATCCATGCTCATACGCTGCAAAAGCAGATTCGGGATTACAATTTGTACCTGGAATATTTGGTAAATACTGAGGTGCTTGATATTGACAGTCAGTATATCCCCGGAATAAAATCACGAGAGTACCGGTTTACTGAACAGTACCAGTCCGTTAATAAGGTTGAGCAGATTGAC
>CAJAUM010000089.1 GCA_903945175.1 uncultured Bacteroidales bacterium
CCAATAGAAATGGGTGGTAAGCATTCCATATTTTGCTCCTGAGCCGGCCATGCCCATCACTTCAAGTGCGCCGAGGTTGGTGGATATAAATGCCAGGCCGGCAACCCAGGCCGGCATCGAGCGACCGGCTTCGAGAAATGCATTGGCATCTTTCATGTATCGTTTCAAGGCCCATCCGATGCCAAGGACAAAGACAAAATAGACAATCATGATGGTGTAGTCAATCCAACTGAGAGCAAAACCTGTTTCTATCATCGATTAAAGATTAAAGGTAAATACCATAGTTAACATGAAATTCAAAAGGGAATTTGCTGATTTTTTGACCTAACAAATTTAATGGTATATTTTTATGAATGGGTATCTTTGCAAAAAAAATCAAAGAAAGGATAATAATTTTTGAAAACAGGTGCGTTCATCGTTTTTTTTACCATAGTCCTGGTTATTTACGGACTCGTTAACAGTTATATTTTCATCCGCGGTCTGCAGTCCATTCCTGTCGGTTCATCTCTGAGGCCCTGGTATGTTGCCGGTTTTTGGTTAATAGCCGCTACCTTTATCCTGGCCCGAATTCTGGAACGGGCTTATCCCTGCGGCTTTACGGGAATCATAACCTGGATCGGTTCATTCTGGCTGGCCTTTATGTTGTATTTTATTCTGATCGCCCTTTTCATTGATTTTGCCAGGATTATCAACCATTTTTTTCATATTTTTCCTTCCTCTTTTTATGTTGATTATCAGCGGACAAAGCTGATCTTGTTATTGATCTCCGTGGCAACGGTCACCCTCCTCGTGGCAGGTGGTTTCATCAATGCGCGGATACCCCGGATCAAAAAGCTGGAGCTGCATATAAAAAAGGCTGTGGCCGGGGAAAAATCACTAAACATTGTTATGGCTTCCGATATTCACCTGGGAACCATAATTGCAAAACGAAAGGCCAACAGGCTGGTTTCTGTTATCAATTCGCTACATCCTGATATTGTGCTTTTCGCCGGCGACCTGGTTGACGAGGACCTTGCCCCGGTGATCAAGAACGACCTGGGAGCCAATTTTGACCAGATAAAGTCTAAGTTTGGGGTATTTGCCATCACCGGAAATCATGAATATATAGGAGGCGCTGAATCTGCGGTAAAATATCTGAGAGATCATGGTATCCAAGTTTTGAGGGATACCTCGCTGCTGATAGATCAAAGGTTTTATCTGGTTGGGCGTGATGATCGCGACAAATCGCGGTTTACAGGAAAAAAACGCAAGGAACTCGGGGAACTCATGCAGCATGTTGATTTAAGCCGCCCGGTTATTTTAATGGACCATCAGCCTTTCAATCTTGAAAAGGCCCGGGAACTGGGGGTCGATCTTCAGGTTTCGGGACATACGCATCATGGGCAGCTATGGCCGTTCAATTATATCACGAATGCCATATATGAATTAAGCTACGGTTATAAGCAGATCGGGCAGACCCATTTTTATGTATCCACAGGTTTTGGAACCTGGGGGCCACCGGTCAGGCTTGGCAACCGGCCTGAAATTGTTCAGATAAAACTTATATTCGACCAGTGAAAATACATCTGAAACCCTCCCTGCTTTTCTATTCAATTGTAGCGGCTATTCTTGTGCTGGCCATCGTTGTGATCATTGGATTTTTCATCCCTTTTTCAGGCAAACTGAATAAACCAGGAAAACCAGACAAACATACTGCTCAGCCCAGAACTGCCTATAAAATCAAACTGGACAGCCTTAAGATCGTGCATGGCCAGGTTGCAAGTAACCAGAACCTTTCTACGCTGTTGTTGCCACATATATCCGGCGCCATGATTGATAAAATTGCCAGGGAGACGCAGGGCGTTTTTGATGTCAGAAAGATCAAAGCAGGCAATTTGTACGCCAGGATATTTAGCAATGATTCGGTGCCCCGGACACTTTACTTTATATACGAACTTAATCCGATCGACTTTGTGGTATATGATTTCAGGGATTCACTGAGGGTGTATATGGATAAAAAATCTGTAACGAGGCTTGTGCAGACCTCCTCCGGAATCATCAAGAGTTCCCTATGGAATTGCTTTGTCGAGAATAAGCTCGATGTCAATCTCGGCATGGCGTTATCGGATGTATATGCCTGGAATATTGATTTTTATGGTTTGCAGCAGGGGGATAATTTCACTGTTATCTACGAGGAGGTGTTTGTTGACAGCAAATTAATTGGCATCGACCGCATCCTGGCTGCTAAGTTTCAAAGCAATGGCAAGGATTTTTACGCCTATTACTTTATGCAGCAAGGGAAAGGGGTGTATTTCGATGAAAACGGGCAGAGCCTTCAACGTTCCTTTTTAAAGGCACCCCTGAAATTCTCACGCATCAGTTCCCGTTTCTCCCGTTCGCGGATGCATCCCATACTGCGGATTGCACGCCCCCACTTTGGAATTGATTATTCAGCACCCCGTGGAACACCGGTTGTTGCGCTGGGCGATGGGAATATCAATAAACTGGGGTTTCACGGAGGATATGGACGGTTCATCAGCATCCGACACAATACAGCTTATACTACAACATATGCCCACCTTTCAGGTTATGCCAAGGGATTAAAATCGGGCAGCCATGTTCAGCAGGGACAGGTAATCGGCTTTGTGGGCAGCAGCGGACTTTCAACAGGTCCCCATCTTGATTTCCGGGTTTACCGCAACGGAAGCCCTACCGATCCATTAAAACTTGAATCACCTCACGCCAAACCTGTTGAATCAAAAGATATGCAACATTTTCAGCAGGTGATTGCCAAATTGAATATTCAATTGAATGGAGCGCCCCCTGCTAAAAAAACAGCGGTTACTCAAAAACCATAAGTCGGCTGAAAAAAGATTTTTTATCAGGCATCCCGGGTAAAGGGGTGCTCATTTTTCCACATTTTCCATATCAGAAATATCGGGAAAAGAAACCATGGGGCATTGGCGATGGTGACGATGACGATGGCATTTGATGCATGTGGTCCCCAGAATTCCTCGCTCATGATGATAAACACATTGGTGAAGAGTATGGAAGAATAGATGAATGTCGGAATCCTGATCCACTCCTTTCCTTTGATGAATGCATAGATGGCAAAGGCGTAGTAGGGTCCGAAAAAGACGACATCAAGCCAGATGGTTGCTTTCCACCAGGTTGGGCGCGCCCATTGCAGCGGGTCAAAGTTGCCGCCCCACCAGTGAACCATATCTACCAGAAAGGGAAGCGGCCACCATGGATACTGAAAATCATCCGGATTTTTTATCACAAGTTGCTCAAGATCTACAATATAGGTGATGTAAAACAAGTTCAGAAAGAAAAAGGCAAGATAGATGTAATCGGTTTTTCGTTCTCTTAAAGGGATGGGTTGTCTCATAGTTTGGGGATTTGAGGATTTGAAAATTTGGGGATTTGGGGATTGGGTTATTTGTCAAATATAGAAAGGTTCTTTTTTTTACGTGCGTTGTTGGCAAGTTGACGGGCAATGTTCAACCGGAAGCCAGGAATATTGGAGATGAATGCGCCTATTTTCACACTGAAGTCAGAATAGACCAGGGTTTTCGGTTTTAAGATCAGTCTGACGAGTTGCCGTGCTACATCCCCTGCTCTCTTTGGCTTTGTAAAGATTTTAGCCAGGAGATTCTGATGTTCTGCCATGAGAAAATCCTGGTTCAATGGTCCAAGTCTGGAATCGGGAGGTGAATCGGTTTTAATGTACCCGGGAAAATATTCACTCACCATGATCTCTGTTCCGGCCCATTCAGCCTGGATGGTGCGGGTCCATGCAGAAAACGCAGCCTTTGAACAAACATAAGGGGCATAAAACGGAATACCCATCATAAAACCGGGGGAGCCTACATTGATGATGTGTCCGCCCCCATTTTTACGCATAAAACGAATGGCCTCCTGGGTTGCGACGACCGGTGCAATCAGATTTGTATTGAATGCGGCGCGCAAATCAGCCGGCGTAACAGCATCAGACTTTGCCACAATGATGCTGGCTGCATTATTAACAAGAACATCTATACGGCCATATTGCGCAACAACCTTGCGTACCATTTCACATGCTGCGGTTTCATCAGAAAGATCCACTTCAATGACCAGGGGATTGTGCATGACGGAGGCCAGTTCATCCAGTTTTTCTTTTCTGCGTGCAGCGATGGCAACTGTTGCCCCGGCTGCATCAAAGGCCATTGCCGAAGCTGCACCAATCCCTGATGAGGCTCCGGTGATAAGAATGACTTTGTTTTGAAGGAGAAACATGTTATGATGTACGATTTTTGATAAAAAGTGTGATGTGGATCGCGCGACAAAAAAGTTCAAAAGTAAAAAGATTGTTGGTCACTTGACTTTGTTTTGATAAGTTTGTATGGAAATCAATTTCCCAGGATATGTATAAGAACATTATTTTATTCCTTGCAGTACTTGTTTTATTTATAACTCCAGCCTGTAATGTGCAGGTTAATGACAAAAACGAGGAACTGAATGATTCCACGATCATCTCAGATATCCAGGACCTTATTCCGGAAGACAAAAATCCTACAGCAATGAAAGAACCATTTGGAAAAGCAGATCAAAAGGAAATTTTTCGCTTCGTTCTGACCAATAGCAATGGCATCAAAGTAAAGATTATTAATTACGGCGGTATAATCACTTCGATCCTTGTTCCTGATAAAGGCGGCCGGATGGGCGATATCGTTCTGGGCTATGACAGCCTGAACCAATATATTGCCAACAGCCCCTATTTTGGCGCCACCATCGGTCGGTATGCAAACCGAATCGCAAAAGGAAAATTTGCCCTGAATGGTAAAATTTACAAGCTTGCAAAAAACAATGGAAATAATTCCCTGCATGGCGGATTGAAAGGATTTGACAAGGTGGTATGGGATGCAAAGGAAACTGCAGATTCATCGGGAGCTCATCTGGAGCTGACCTATCTCAGTAAAGATGGAGAAGAGGGTTATCCCGGAAACCTGAAGGTAAAGGTAATCTATTCTCTCAATGAGTCCAATGAACTAACCATGCTTATTGAAGCGGAAACCGATAAGCCTACACCCGTGAATCTATGCAACCACACCTATTTTAATCTAAGTGAAGCAGATACCAATATTCTGGGACATATTCTTACCCTGTACGCTGATCATTACACACAAGTTAGCGGTGAACTGATTCCTACAGGGGCTTTAGCGGATGTAAGGGGAACTGCCATGGATTTCAACAATTCTATATCCATTGGTGAGCGTATCAACCTGGTTAAAGGCGGTTACGACCATAATTATGTATTAACCAAAAGTCCGGGAAAGTTGGCCATGGCTGCTCAATTATTCGATCCGCGCACAGGTCGTCAGGTTGAAATTTTCACGACACAACCTGGCATGCAACTCTATTCCGGTAATTTTCTGGATGGCTCCATTGTGGGAAAAGGTAGTAAGTCGTATAAAAGCCATTGGGGATTATGCCTTGAAACGCAGCATTTTCCTGATTCTCCAAACCAACCGTCTTTCCCGAACACCATTTTAAAACCAGGTGAGAAATTCTCGGAGAAGACGGTTTACCGGTTTTCGGTGATTAAGTAACGAGAGGGGTTACAACAACTAAAATTTATTTGGTACAAACGTTTGCTCCGACATGGGGGGCCTTACATAGGCTTTGTCGTGTTCGAGCGGTGGCAGAATGATGGTTTCACGCGGAACATCCCCGTATGGAATGAAGCTCAGCAAATGGCTGATACAATTGAGGCGCGCCCGGCGTTTGTCATCCGCCTCTACAACGAACCACGGTGATTGCTTGGTATCGGTATAGGCAAACATTTCATCCTTTGCTTTGGAGTAATCAATCCACTTGGTGCGGGATTCCACGTCCATCGGACTGATTTTCCAGCGGCGGGTAGGATCGTTGATGCGCTGTAGAAACCGCTTTTCCTGTTCTTTGTCACTGACAGAAAACCAGTACTTTAAGAGGATAATACCGGAGCGCGTCAGCATATTTTCAAAGTTCGGGCAAGAGCGCAGAAAATCCCAGTATTCTTCATCGGAACAAAACCCCATCACACGTTCAACACCAGCCCGGTTATACCAACTGCGGTCAAAGAGTACCATCTCTCCGGCTGCAGGCAAATGCGGTACATAGCGCTGAAAATACCATTGCGTTTTCTCCTTCTCCGTGGGGACCCCCAAGGCAACAACCCGGCAGACCCTGGGATTCAAGCTTTCCGTGATCCGTTTAATAGCCCCCCCCTTTCCGGCAGCATCCCTTCCTTCGAACAATGCAACCACCTTCAGCCCCTTATATTTGATCCACTCCTGGAGCCTGACCAGCTCAACCTGCAGTTTGGCCAGCTCATCCTCATATATGTGACCGGGAAGTTTATCATGCCCCTCATCTTCATGATCGATTGGTTTTGAACCTGTAGCAGCATTTGAATCCTCAATGTTCTGCTTTTTCTTCTTGTCATTCACCTTTGTGCTGTCTTTTTGCTTTTCCTTCTTGTGTCCCATGGCTGATAGTTTTGATTTACGATTTACGATTTTTTACATGAATTCAACAACAACATGTAATTAAACAACTTCAATTTCCCTGACCCCGTCAGATACCTCGGTCTGGTAAAAATCTGCCCTCAGGCCAGTTTTTGCATGATATTCCTTTCCTACCTGGTCTATAAATTTCTCAACAGTATCTTCGCGTACAAGACTCACCGTACATCCGCCGAAGCCGGCGCCCGTCATTCGGGATCCGACAACCCCGTTTATTTTTTGTGCAGCCCCTGCCATTGTATCGAGTTCAATGCCAGTCACCTCATAATTTTCACGTAACGATTCGTGCGAGGCATTCATGAGGGAGCCAAACTGCAGAATGTCTCCCTTGAGCAGGCATGAAACCGCATTTAAAACACGTTGATTCTCAGAAATGACATGGCGCGCCCTTCTTCTGACCAGTTCATCAGGAATACACTCCTGCATTTTATAGAACTGCATAAAACTGATCTCCCCAAGCTTCGAAATGGACATCTCATGACTCAGATAGGTCACAGCAAGCTGACATTCTGCCACCCTTTCATTGTATTTTGAATCGGCCAGACCACGCTGTTTATGGGTGTTGGCGATAATAAGTCTGAATCCATCCAGCACCAATGAAACCCGCTTGTACTCAAGGGTCAGGCAATTCAGGAAAATGGCGTTGTCCCTCTTCCCCATACCGACCGCAAACATATCCATGATGCCGCAGTTAAGGCCAATAAATTCATTTTCAGCACGCTGCGACATCTTAATGAGGTCGAGCATATCAAGATGCGTGGCATTTAACAGGACCGAGAGTGCAAAGGCGGTAACCATTTCAATAGAAGCCGAAGATGATAAGCCGGCGCCATTGGGAATATCTCCGGAATAAAGCATGTCGAACCCTGTACAAGGAATGTTCATCTGCCTGAACTGATCAAAGATGCCGAGGGGATAATTTACCCATTGGCTGTTTACCTTTTTCGATAATTCTGCCAGGGGAATTTCTGTACGAAAATCCATGTTGGTAGAAGCCAACCGCACGATCAGGTCATTGTTAGAACGAATCAACAGGTAGGTGCCATATTGAATGGCGCATGGCAGAACGAAACCACCATTGTAATCGGTATGTTCGCCGATCAGGTTAACCCGGCCAGGTGCAAAAAAATAGCGCGGCATCTCTTCCGTCTTGCCATAAAGTTCGAAAAAGCGGTCGTATAGCACAGTTACGTTCATCATCTTAGTTCCTCTATTTTGTGTCTAAATTAGAAATAATAATGATAATTTTGTAAGATTAATAATATATCTTGTGTTTCGTTTTTTTTCCGCATTTTTCCTCGCCAACCTACTTCTTTTTTCAGGGTACCTTCCTGCCCAGGATTTAAATACATTGCCGCTCGACGGAAACTGGAAATTTCGAAAAGAGGGGACTGAGGAATGGATGCCAGCGAGTGTACCCGGCGTTGTTCACCTTGATCTGATGCGAAACAAGGTCATTCCTGATCCCTGT
The DNA here is from genome assembly GCA_903945175.1 of uncultured Bacteroidales bacterium. GTDB lineage: Bacteria > Bacteroidota > Bacteroidia > Bacteroidales > FEN-979 > CAIVAT01. The sequence continues at coordinate 7,999 of CAJAUM010000089.1, forward strand.
TTACTCGAAAATGAGGCAACTTCGCAATGGATTGGCGATGTGGGATGGGAATATGTAAAGTCTTTTGAATACGGAGCGGAAAATTTTTCGTGGCGTCATATTGATCTGGTATTCAAGGGGCTCGACACCTATGCGCGGGTATACCTTAATGATTCCCTGGTGCTGGTGGCCAACAACATGTTTCGTGAATGGATCGTCGATGTGAAATTTCGGTTATATATTGGGACCAACACACTTCGGGTGGTGTTTCCTGCGGTGAATCCTCAAATCAAAAGGCTGGCTGATCAATTGCCGCAAAAGCTTCCGGGGGATGAAAAGGTTGTATGTCGAAAAGCGGCCTATCACTTTGGCTGGGATTGGGGTCCAAAGCTCGTGACCAGCGGAATATGGAAGTCTGTTTATCTTCGTCCCAGGAGTACTGTTCAGGTAGCGGATGTGCAATTTATCCAGAAAAGTTTGACGGATTCAATCGCTGATTTAACGGCCAAATTTACCATCCTGGCCGAGCTGGATGATTCGGTGAATATCAGACTGTTTCTTGATTCAACTGAAATTGTCAGGGATTCCGTGTTGCTGAGCCGGAAAGTCAATGTGGTCAAAACTGAGATTTCAATTCCAAATCCTGCCCGCTGGTGGCCCAATGGCATGGGTAAACCGACCCTTTACAATTTCAGCTATGAAGTTTATGCCAGAAAGCGACTGATTGCCAAGGGTCAACAAAGGATCGGGCTTCGAACCATTGAACTTATCCAGGAAAAAGATACCATTGGCCAGTCCTTTTATTTCAAGGTCAATGATATCCCTGTATTCATACGGGGCGCCAATTATATTCCCCAGGATAATTTTTTACCACGGGTGAAGGCATCGGCATACAGGGCCCTTATTGGTGATGTGAAAGCGGCCAACATGAATATGCTGCGTGTGTGGGGAGGCGGCATTTATGAAAATGATATTTTTTATGATCTGTGTGATGAAAATGGCATCATGGTTTGGCAGGATTTCATGTTCGCCTGCGCCATGTATCCTGCAAACAACGAATTTCTTGATAACGTAAGAGAAGAGGCAATCCAGAATATCACACGGTTGCGTCGTCATCCCTCTCTGGCATTGTGGTGCGGGAACAATGAAATTGATGAAGGCTGGAAAAACTGGGGGTGGCAGAAGCAGTACAATTATTCAGCTGAAGATTCCGCCGCGATTTATAAAAACTACGAGATGATTTTCAACACCATCCTTCCCGATATGGTTAGAAAATTTGATCTCCAGCGCCCCTACATTGCCTCCTCTCCTCTTCACGGCTGGGGCCGCAGGGAAAGCATGACAGCGGGTGATTCACATTACTGGGGTGTATGGTGGGGCAAAGAGCCCTTTTCGGTATATGAGAAAAAGGTGGGCCGGTTCATGTCCGAATTTGGATTTCAGGGCTTTCCTGATTTTACGACCATCCGGGAATTCACTTCACCGGGAGACCGGACGCTTGGATCGGGCGTGATGAAAGCGCACCAGAAGCATCCAATCGGGTACGAAACCATCGACGAGTACCTCTTACGCGACTACAAAAAACCAAAGGACTTTGAATCGTATGCCTACGTATCCCAGCTTCTGCAAGCCAAAGGGATAAAGCTGGCGATCGAAGCCCAACGCAGGGCAGCACCCAAATGTATGGGAACGTTATACTGGCAGTTGAACGATTGCTGGCCTGGGGTTTCCTGGTCTTCACGCGATTACTATGGAAAGAAAAAAGCGCTTCACTTTGCACTTCCTGCAGTCTTTAGCAACATTCTCGTTTCACCTGTTGTAGAAGATGGGCATGTAAGGGTGTATATTTCCTCAGATGAATTTAAGGTGATGAAAGGAACGTTAGCTATTAAACTTATTGATTTTAAGGGAAATGCATATTTCATACAAAATCAGCCTGTTGAAATTCCGGGTAAAAGGTCCGTCATCTGTTTTGATACAGTTCAATCGGCCCTGCTTGGAAACCTGAATCCCGGCTCGGTACTACTCCGCGTGACCTTAAGCTCCGATTTATTTGATCGGGATCGACAAAACCAGCTCTATTTTGTATCTCCCAAAGAGCTTTTACTGACGACTCCCTTTATTACGAAAAAGGTAACCGAAACAAAAACAGGATATACCATTGAACTTTCGAGCGATAAACTGGCAAAAAATGTGTTTATCTCACCCCTGGTGCGGGGTGACCTGTCAGATAACTATTTCGACCTGTTGCCAGGGGAAGCCAGACAGGTGAATTTTACCACGCCGAAAAAATTCCAGAACATGGCTGATCTGATTGTCGTGAAAAGCCTGACAGATAGCTATTGATAATGACAAATGACGAATGACGAATGACAAGTAACAGGCGATCTGTTCCAGAATGGGATATTCAATTTTAGGCATGCTTACAAAATCAAAAACGAGATGAAACGGAAATGGATGTGTATTATTTTTTGCCTGGCCAATACTGTACTGATTCAGGCCCAATCGCCAAAAACCATTTTTCCGACCGATTATGTAAACCCATTTATAGGAACAGGGGGCCACGGGCATACCTATCCGGGGGCAACCGTTCCGTTCGGGATGGTACAGCTCAGTCCGGATACCCGACTCGAGGGCTGGGATGGATGTTCGGCCTATCATGGCAGTGATTCTTTGATTTACGGGTTCAGCCACACCCACCTCAGCGGAACCGGGTGCTCCGATTACGGCGACATCCTGATCATGCCGGTTACCGGGCCTGTCACCCTGGATAATTATGGCTATGCCTCTCCTTTCAGAAAAGCTGATGAAGTGGCCTCTCCGGGATATTACAGGGTAGATTTGCTGAAGAGCAACGTCAAGGCCGAGCTGACAGCTACGGCGCGGGTGGGATTTCACCGCTATACATTCCCGGAAGCCGGACTTGCAAACATCGTGATTGACCTGAAGCATCGCGACAAGGTGCTCGAATCAGGCCTGAAGGTCACCGGCCCTGATGAAGCCGAGGGATTCCGCGTCTCTCAAGCCTGGGCGCAGCGTCAGATGGTCTATTTCGTTGTAAAGTTCTCCAAACCATTTGAATCAGCAACCCTTTCATCAGGTGATCAGTTATCGAACGAGGTGAAAGAGGTCAACGGCGATAACATCAAATCCTTTTTTACCTTCAAAACCACATCAGGAGAGCAGATACTCGTGAAGGTCGGTATTTCTGGCGTAAGTGTTGAAGGAGCCAGAAAAAACCTTGAAGCAGAGGTTCCCGGCTGGAATTTTGACACCATTGTCAGCCAGGCTTCAAAAGCATGGAATGAAGCATTGGGGAAAATCAAGGCAGAGGATGGTACCCGCGACCAGCAGGTTATCTTTTACACCGCGCTATACCACACCATGCTGCAACCAAACGTATACAACGATGTGGACGGCTGGTACCGGGGCCGCGACCTGAAGGTTCACAAAGCTGAAGGGTTTGATTATTATACAGTCTTTTCATTGTGGGATACCTATCGCGCCGCAAATCCGCTTTATACTATTATAGAACCCAAGCGGGTGAATGACTTTGTCAGGACATTTCTAAGTCAATACCAGGATGGTGGAATGCTCCCCGTGTGGGAACTTTCGGGCAACGAAACCGGGTGCATGATCGGTTACCATGCCATCCCGGTGATAACGGATGCCTGGCTAAAGGGAATTCAGGGTTATGACGGCCATAAAGCACTGGAGGCCATGAAACACAGCGCTGAACAAGATCATCTTGGTTTGAAATATTATAAATCGAAAGGATATATTCCCGCCGACCGTGATGGGGAATCGGTGTCAAAAACGCTGGAATATGCCTATGATGACTGGTGCATCGCCATGATGGCCAAATCATTAAACAAGCCGGATGATTACAAAACCTATCTTATAAGGGCGCAGAACTATAAAAATGTATTTGACAGGATTACCGGGTTTATGCGTGCCAAATCAAATGAAACATGGGCCACGCCCTTTGATCCTGCTGAGGTGAATTTCAACTATACCGAGGCCAACGCATGGCAATACAGCTTCTATGTTCCTCATGACCTGGGCGGATTGATGATGCTCCATGGCGGACGTGACAAATTTGCATTGAAACTGGATGATTTGTTTGCGGCAGACTCAAAAACCACGGGACGGGAACAAGCCGACATAACCGGGCTCATCGGTCAATATGCCCATGGCAACGAGCCAAGCCATCATATGGCCTATTTGTATGACTATGTTGGTATTCCATGGAAAACCCAGGAGTTGGTACACCGGATTTGTCATGATTTTTATAAAAACGCTGCAGATGGACTGATTGGCAATGAAGATTGCGGACAGATGTCGGCCTGGTATGTGCTGAGTGCAATGGGTTTTTATCCTGTTACGCCCGCCTCCGGCATCTATGCCTTCGGATCGCCTGTTTTTCCAAAATTGACCCTTAACCTCGAGAATGGAAAAGCATTCACCATCAGGGCCATCAATGTGAACGAGCGTAACTTTTATATCCAGTCGGCCAGTCTTAATAACAAGCCCTACACCAAATGTTACATCAGCCATGAAGATTTAATGAAAGGCGGAGAACTCAGATTTACCATGGGCCCGCAGCCAAACAAGGCCTGGGGTGTGGGTTATGGCGCCTTTCCAGATTCATATATTGCTGAATTTGCCATCACGCCGGTTCCATCGGTGTACCAGGGCAATCAAACCTTTATCGATTCAACGGTGGTGGGTCTGACCAGCGCCCTTCCAGGGGTCTCCATCCATTTCACCCTCGATGGCTCGGAGCCAACCCTGAAATCAACGGTCTATCAACGTCCTTTTATCCTGAGAAAATCGGCTACGCTGAAAGCATTTGCCATCGGGAAGGAGTCGCCCAAAAGCCTGCCGATTGAAGCCCGGTTTATGCAAATCCCGAAAAACAGAAAAATTACGCTGAATACCCTCTATGCAGGCCAATATGCTGCTGGTGGTGACCTTGCACTGATTGATTTTCTTCAGGGCGGCGACAATTTCAAAACCGGGGTATGGCAGGGTTATGAAGGCGTAAATATCGATGCCATCGTCGATCTTGGATCGGTTCAGTCCATTCGCAAACTCTCGATCAGATGCATGCAGGACCAGGGCGCGTGGATTTTTATGCCTGTTGATGTCTCCTTTTGGATTTCGGACGATGGCGCGAATTACACCCTGGTGTCAACGATAGCCCATGATGTGGATGAACATGCTGATGGAGCCATAATGAAAGATTTCACATTGAATATAAAAAACCAAAAAACACGATACGTCAAAGTTATCGCCAAAAACCGGGGTGTATGTCCCTCGTGGCATCCGGGCGCCGGCGGGAAGGCATGGGTGTTTGCGGATGAAATAACGGTGGAATAATGACCAATGGATAGAAGCCCCCTTCGCTCCGACCTGATCCTTCTTCTTGCTGCCATCATCTGGGGTTTTGCCTTTGTGGCCCAGCGGATCGGGATGGATTATGTGGGCCCGTTTACCTACAATGGCGTGCGGTTTGCACTGGGTACGATCATCCTTCTCCCCTTTCTCTTTATAAATGCCTCGAAAAATGAACCGCTGATCAAGGTTTCACATCCATCCGACCGCCGTAAAATCATGATCGGAAGTTTGATGACCGGACTATTCTTATTTGGCGGCGTTGCGTTGCAGCAATTGGGATTACAGCAGACCACGGCCGGGAAAGCAGGTTTTATCACCGGGCTGTACGTCGTTCTGGTACCGATTGTCGGGTTGCTTTTTGGCCAGCGTTCTCATCTTGCCATGTGGATCGGAGCCGCTCTTTCGGTCGCCGGACTTTACCTGCTCAGCATGACAAGCTCTTTTATCATTGCCCCGGGCGATAAGCTGGTTCTCTATTGTGCAGTGATTTTCACCTTCCATGTTTTATTCATTGCCTGGCTTTCACCGCTTATGAACAGTTTCCTGCTGGCCGTGATCCAATTTGCCATCTGCGCGCTGCTCAATCTGGTTATTGCTTTTGCTATCGAGCCAGTCGCCATAACCTCCATCATGCAAGCCTGGCTTCCCATTGCCTACGGAGGCATTCTCTCAGTAGGGGTTGCCTACACACTCCAGGTGATCGCCCAGAAAACGGCCCATCCTGCCTATGCCTCGATCATTCTCAGCCTCGAGGCAGTCTTTGCCGTGCTGGGCGGCTGGTTGATCCTGCATGAGCAGTTGAACCAGCGGATGATTATGGGATGCCTTTTGATGTTGGCGGGGATGGTGGTAGTGCAGGTGAGGAGGAAATAATGCCGGAATTGCCTAATTTTGCCTGATATTTATGAACACAGCCATTTATTATAGTTTTGAATTATGCAAATTAAACCACTTTTTCTTGCCATCCTGATAACTATAGCCCTGAATTCAGGATTTAAGACCATCGCGCAGATTGAAATGACAGCCTCCGCTGAGCCAACTGCAGCAATTGAAACCATTGATTTTGATTTATGGTTCATCCCGAAAACGTTACGGGTCGATTATCTCCTCACCGGTGATGCAAATTCGGAAGTGGCCTGTTTCCTGAATATGAAACAGGAACCATCCTGGGGCGGGCCGCATAAACATCTCATCGATCCCTTCGGAAATGGTACTTACAGGTATGCTGCCTACGATTCGGCCACCAATAAACTGATTTTTTCCCGTGGATTCAGCACGCTGTTCCAGGAATGGAAAGGCACGGATGAGGCGAAAAAGATGAAACGCGCCTTTCCCATGACGGCTGTCATGCCATTTCCCAAAGCCACCATCCGCTTTGTTATTGAAAAAAGAAATTTCGAAACCAACACCTTTGAGAACCTCTTCGAACGTTTGATCAATCCTGACGATTATTTTATCTGTCAGGAGAATATTCATCCGTATAAGTATAAGAAAATCAAAAACGCAGGAGATCCGCAGAATCATGTCGATGTGGCATTTCTTGCCGAAGGGTACACGGCCATGGAGATGGATAAATTTCTGGAGGATGCCAAACGCATCAGCGAATATTTCATGTCGGTGGAGCCCTATGCCAGTCTTTCCAACCGGTTTAATTTCTATGCCATCGAATCGCCTTCAGATGAATCGGGCGTGACCATTCCCGGAAAGGATATCTATGTGAATACCAACATCCACAGCAGTTTCTACACCTTTGATATGGATCGGTACCTGACAACGTCCGATACCAAAACGATGTATGACATTGCTGCAAACGTGCCGTATGATATGATCTTCGTATTGGTTAACAGCAAGCGTTACGGTGGTGGAGGCTTCTATAATCATTACGGACAAAGTACAGTTGATAACCAGTTGTCGAACATCGTGGCCATCCATGAATTCGGGCATGAATTTGCTGGTTTGGCTGATGAATATTACACTTCCCAAATCACCTATTCCGATTATTACAACCTGAAATTCGAACCCTGGGAACCAAATATCACGACCAATGTGAATTTTGATTCCAAATGGAAAAGTATGATTAAGCCGGGAACACCTATTCCCACTCCGCGGGAAGAAAAAAACAAAGGAATAACCGGCATGTTTGAAGGAGGCGGATATCTTTCAAAGGGGATTTACAGTCCGGCCATGGATTGCCGCATGAAGAGCAATGAGGCCAAAGCGTTCTGTCCGGCTTGCCAGGATGCCATCCGTAAAATGATTATGTTCTATTGTGAATAAAGGTCTCATTTTTGATATCCGCCGCTTCTCGGTACATGATGGTCCGGGAATCAGGACGACAGTTTTTTTCAAGGGTTGTCCGCTGACCTGCTGGTGGTGCCACAACCCGGAAAGCCGCGATATCCGGCCTGAACAATCAACCAAACATCTTGCCCTTGACGGACGGAGTTTCGAACGTGAAGAGACCACAGGGAGGTGGATGTCTGTTGAGGAGGTCATGCAGGAGATATTACAGGATCGGATTTTTTACGATGAATCGGATGGCGGGGTCACATTTTCGGGAGGGGAACCGATGCTGCAGGAGGGGTTTTTGATCAAATTGCTCAAAGAATGCCACGAGCAAGGTATTCACACCACCCTTGATACATCCGGATTTGCATCGATTGCCTCGATTGAAAAAATCGCAAATTGGGTTGATTTATTTCTTTACGACCTGAAGATCATCCATGATGAGATGCATATAAAATACACCGGCGAGTCAAACCAATCCATCCTGGAAAATCTGAAATTTCTTTACACATCAGGCAAAAATGTAATTCTCAGATTTCCTGTCATTCCCGGAATTACTGATACGCCCGAAAACATCCGGGATTTAAAAGAATTTATCACCCATCTTCAAATCCCCACATCCCCAAATCCCGACATCCCCACATCCCCAAATCCCCAAATCCCCGCATCCCCAAATCCCCACATCAGTCTTCTCCCCTATCACGCAATGGCCCGTGAAAAATATCGCCGTTTTTGTATGTCAAATCCGATGGAGGGAATTCCCAATCTGAAGCCGGAAGCGCTTGGTTCACTCAAAACCGTGTTTGAATCAATGGGGCTGACGGTATCCATCGGTGGATAGTCCAAGGCCACCCTGCCTCCACGTTACTTTTTTCCCATCAGTTTAAAGGCATACCCCACCGAAATACCAACAGACATACTTCGGGCTACGATGAAGGCATCCTCCAGCACATCGCTTAAGCCGTATTGGTAGGATAATTTGACCATCACGTCGCCAGGCCCCAGCGGATAAGCCAGACCAGCTTCAGTCCTCCACGAAAGATCAACTTCGTTGAACCGGGAAAAAGGCATGAAAAATCTGTAATAGGGGCCTGAAAACAGGGTGCCGCCATTGGGCGTTCCAACGGCAAAATCAGCCTGGAGACCTGTTGCAAGTTGCAATCCCAGTTTACTTTGATTGAAATGAAAATGATATCCGATCAGCATGGATAATCCGAGGTAATGCTGCCTTGCCGAAGTTGACCATGGCCAACCGGTTGAATCAGCAAAGGTCACATTCGACAGCCCTTTGTTGCTGTAATGAAAGCCCGTAGACAGAAAAAGGTTCTTTCCCAGATCGATATCCATGTTAAAAGCCGCCTGAACAGACCCGGCAGTTTTGTTCAGCTTCACGGAATCGAGGAGGTAATCGCGCCGGCCTATACGTTCGTATTCGGCCACACTTGTATAGGTTCCAAGGAACCCAACCTGGATACCAATTGAATTCTGGGCCTGCAGCTGAGCCATCAATAAACTTACAAAAAGGAACAAAGTCAATCTCTTCATTGAAATGGGTATGGTATGCGTTTATAAAGTATTTAATTTTTCAGCCAAAGGAGAAACAGGTTGTAACCAAGCGACAGCACCACCGCTCCTACAAAAAGTCCGATGGTACCGAAACCGATGAATCCGCCAATGGCGCCCAGGAAAATTACCAGCATTGGAACAGGTGCGCCTCGTCCAAGCATCAATGGTTTCAGCACATTATCAATCACAAGCAGCGGAGCGCACCAAATGGTCAGGAGGATGGCCGTCAATGTACCAAGCTTCAGAAATGCATAGATCAACACCCCGATCACGACTGGTCCAACGCCAATCTGCACAATGGCCATCACGAAACCGATGAGGGCCCACAAACCGGCTCCCGGAATACCGGCAACCAAAAAACCAAGACCCGCAAGAAATGCCTGCAGGAAGGCGATCCCAAGGATACCGCGCGCTACGTTACGGATGGTGATTTCAGCATTGGAAACTGTTTCAATCCCTTTGGGGCCCATCAGCCTGACTGCGATTCTGCGCGTTGTCTCTGCTCCAGCATTGGCAAATACCAGGAATATTCCTGATATGATAATCGAAACGAGGAACATCAGAACACCAACTCCGGCATTTGTAAGGGCAGACAAGAACCAGCTGAGCCCTGCCATGAGTTGAGGTTTATACTCTTGTACGACCCCTGCAAGGTTGTCGGAGGCATTAACCCACTGTGCATGCACAGTCGCACCAACCAGGGGCCATTCCTTGACGGAGTCGGGAGGCGGAGGAATCAGGCTCTGGCCTGTTGTCATGAACTCCTTCACAAATTTTACCGCATCAGACAGAGAACCACCAAGCAAAAGGATTGGCACCAGGATGATAGCCAACAATAAAAGAGTCACCAGCGCTGCTGCAAGTTTGGTCCGGTTTCCAAGCCATGATTTCAACATAGCGAAGAGCGGATATACTGCTACCGCAAGAATGATCCCCCATAGCGTGATCATCATAAATGGGTGAATGATCATGAAGCACCAAGCAACCAATCCCAGTGCAAGGCCAACTTTGATGGCGACCTCCAAACTTTTCTTTACATAATCGTGATCACCTGCTGGCGTGTTAGGCTGCTCCATTGTCTAATTTTTGTTCAAATTTATGATAAATGTTTATTGATCTTTCATCTCGTTCAAAAAAAGAAATTCAGAAATTTCGATATCTTTGTGACATGACAGACCGTATAAAAATTCTGCGTGAGAGCAGCCTTAAGGCGACTAACCGAATTTCGGCCGAAAGGGCATTGCTGGTGACTGAATTTTATCAGACCGGGATTGATCGTGAAGTATCTGTTCCTGTGATGCGCGCCATGACGCTCGATCATATTCTCTCCTACAAAGAACTTTGTTATAACCCGGGAGAATTGATTGTCGGGGAGCGCGGTCCTGCCCCCAAAGCCTGCCCTACCTATCCCGAAATTTGCCTGCATTCGCCGGAAGACTTGGATATTCTGGATAAAAGGAGGAAAGTATCCTTTAAAGTTAATGCTGCAACCAAAAAGATTTACGTTGAAACGATCATCCCATTCTGGAAAGATAAAAGTAACCGCGACCGGGTGATGCAGTCGGTGCCCCCGGAATGGCTGGATGCTTACAAAGCCGGTGTTTTTACAGAATTCCAGGAGCAGCGTGGTCCGGGACATACTGTGGCTGGTGATAAGATATTTCGCAAAGGGATGGTTGATTTGATCAACGAAATCAAGTTTACGAGATCTGCCATCGATTGGATGAATGACCCGCTCAGCCTTGCCAGGGAAGAGGAGCTGAAGGCCATGGAAATTGCTGCAAATGCGGTGATCCGATTTGCAGAGCGATATGCCATTTATCTGGAAGATTTGGCTCTCCGGATTCCTGAAACACGTCACGCGTCACCCGTCACGCGTCACGAACTAACAGAGCTTGCCCGTATCTGCCGCCGTGTTCCAGCCCATGCTCCGCAGACCTTTCATGAAGCATTGCAATATTACTGGTTTGTGCATCTTTGTGTGATCACTGAGCTTAACCCATGGGATTCATTCAACCCGGGAAGGCTCGATCAGCATCTCTATCCGTTTTACAAAAGAGAGGTCGACCAGGGGACCCTCACGAGGGAAAAAGCAGTTGAAATCCTGGAGAGTTTCTGGATCAAATTCAACAACCACCCGGCTCCGCCAAAGGTGGGCGTTACGGCCCAGGAGAGCAATACCTATACAGACTTTTCCCTTATCAACCTGGGAGGCCTGAAGGCAGATGGAACCGATGCGGTAAATGAAATGACCTTTATCCTGCTGGATGTGATCGAGGAGATGCGGTTGCTGCAACCCAGCTCGATGGTGCAGGTGAGCAAGAAAAACCCCGACAGCCTTATCCACCGCACAATGGAGATTACTAAAACAGGTTTCGGGCAACCCTCCTATTTCAACACCGATGCCATTATACAGGAGCTGGTACGACAAGGCAAGGATCTTGCGGATGCCAGGAATGGAGGAGCCAGCGGATGTGTTGAGGCAGGAGCATTCGGAACTGAAGCCTATATCCTCAGCGGTTATTTCAACATCCCGAAAGTCCTTGAAATTACCCTTCACAATGGCTTTGATCCGCGCACCGGGAAGCAGATTGGCCCTGCTACCGGAAATCCGGAGCAATTCAAATCGTACGAAGATCTGATGGCTGCATTTAACACCCAATTGCGCCATTTTATTGATATCAAGATCAAGGGAAACAACATCATCGCACAAATTTTCGCCCGCCATCTTCCGGTTCCGTTTCTTTCGCTGATCATCGATGACTGTATTACCAAAGGTGTTGATTATAATGCCGGCGGAGCCAGATATAACACGACCTATATCCAGGGAGTCGGTCTTGGAACAATCACCGATGCCTTGACCGCCCTCAAATACCATGTGTTCGACAACAAATCCATCTCCATGAAGGGGATGATAATGGCTTTATCCAACGATTTCAAGGATTTTGAAGAATTCCATGTCGACCTGGTTTATTCGACCCCGAAATATGGCAATGATAACGATTATGCGGATAACCAGGCCCGTGAGGTATTTGAATCCTACTACAACTGTGTCAACGGCAGGCCAAATGCCCTCGGTGGAACCCATCGCATCAACCTGCTGCCAACCACCTGCCATGTTTATTTCGGCAGTGTAATCGGTGCACTTCCTGACGGAAGGAAAGCGAAACAGCCTTTATCCGAAGGCATCTCTCCTGTTCAGGGCGCTGATCGCAAGGGTCCAACAGCTGTGCTGAAATCGGCCGCAAAGATCGACCACCTTCGTACGGGAGGGACATTGCTAAATCAGAAATTTTCTCCTGAATTTTTTGATGGCGCCGACAGCATAAACAAACTTACAGCCCTTATCCGTTCCTATTTCCGGATGGATGGACATCATATCCAATTCAACGTGGTATCGGCCGATACCCTGCGTGATGCACAAAAAAATCCTGAAAAACACCGCGACCTGATTGTGCGGGTAGCTGGTTATAGTGATTATTTCAATGACCTTGGAGAAGATCTTCAGAATGAGATCATTTTGAGAACGGAACAAGGATCATTTTAACCAAATATGTATATGAAAAAAACGTTTTACCTGTTCCTGGTCTGCTTGATTCTCGCTCCTGTATGGATCAGCGCCCAATCGGATTCCCCTGTGTTTGCCGGAAAAGTTAAATCTGTTCTCCAAAAGGAACATTCGGTGCAGGTGAAGACAGAAAATGGCTTTGCGGAAATTTATCTCTATTCCCCTACCGTGATTCGGGTGCGCATTAACCGGACAGAACCAAAGGACTATTTCTCCCATGCGGTGATCCAGTCACCTGTGGCAGGCTACAAAGTGACATCAGATCACCCCGATTCCTTAATTATGGCCACCGATTCGCTGAAGATCATCCTCTTCAAGAACCCCTTCAGGGTTGTCGTTAAAACGCTTCATGGGAATGTGATCTCTGAAGATTATGCAGCACTTCCCGTATCATGGCTTGGAACTGAGGTAACCTGCTACAAAAAAATGTTCGCGGATGAGAAATTTCTCGGATTGGGAGAAAAGACCGGAAACCTCGATAAGCGTGGGAATTCCTTTGAAAACTGGAATTCAGATGTTCCTGCCTATGCCACCAACCTCGATCCGCTGTACCAGAGTATTCCGTTCTTTATCGGTATTCATGGAAAAGAAACCTACGGTATCTTCCTTGATAATACCTACAGAACGAAATTCAACTTTGGGGCATCTACCGATGAACAGTTCAGCAGTTTCTCTGCGGCGGATGGTGAAATGAACTATTATCTTTTCGGCGCATCCAGTGTTGCCGGGATCATCAGGGATTACACATGGCTTACCGGAAGAATGAACATGCCGCCATACTGGAGTCTTGGTTATCAGCAATCGCGCTGGAGCTACTTCCCCGAATCGCAGGTGATGCATATTGCACAACAATTCCGGGACAAGCAAATCCCCTGTGATGTCATTTATCTTGATATCGATTACATGGATGCTTACAAGATCTTTACCTGGAACAAAGATCGGTTTCCTCAACCAAAGGCGATGATCGACAAGCTGAACGGCATGGGCTTTCACGTTGCAACCATTGTCGACCCGGGGATCAAGGTCGAAAAGGGGTATTTTGCCTATGATGAGGGCGTCGCAAACCATTACTTTGCAAAATATCCGGATGGAAGCAATTATATCGGGAGTGTTTGGCCTGGTCGCTGCCATTTTCCCGATTTCACCAACAGCGCCGTACGGAAATGGTGGGGCGCTTCGTTTAACAGGCTTGCTGATGCAGGGGTCGAAGGCTTCTGGAACGACATGAACGAACCCTCCGCCTGGGGTCAGAGCATCCCGAACATCATTCAGTTTGATTTTGAAGGGCGTAAAGGTTCAATCACCAAGGCTCACAACATCTATGGATTGGAAATGTCTCGTGCCACCTTTGAAGGTACAAGCCTGCTTTTAAAGGGTAAACGCCCATTCATACTCACCCGTGCCGGTTATGCCGGGATACAGCGCTATTCAGCCGTGTGGACCGGCGATAACGATGCCACTGATGACCACATGTTGCTTTCGGCACGCATGGTAACCGGACTGGGGCTTTCAGGTGTTTCGTTTACGGGTCCGGATGTCGGCGGGTTCATAGGCAATCCTTCAGAGCAATTGTATACCCGCTGGATGTCGATGGGCGTTTACACCCCCTTTTTCCGGAACCATTCGGCCTGGGATACCAAAAGCAAGGAACCATGGTCGTTCGGGCCCAACGTGGAGCGTATGGTGAAGGAGATGATCGAACAGCGTTACCGCTTGCTGCCATACATCTATGCTGCATTCAATGAATCAGCCATAAGCGGACTGCCCGTAGCGCGCAGTCTGGCGATCAACTATACCTTCGATGAAAAGGTGTACTGGTGGAAATACCAAAATGAATATCTTTTCGGAGACAACCTCCTGGTTGCGCCTGTTTCATGCAACCAGCAGGCAGCTTCTGTTTACCTGCCCCAAGGCGGCTGGTACCGCCTTAGCAGCGGCGAATACTACAAGGGAAACTCAGAGGTAGTTGTAAATGCCCCTTTGAATGATCTTCCCGTTTTTGTAAAAGCATCGGGTATCATCCCCATGCAGTCAGATATCCAATTTACCGCCCAGAAACCATCACCTACCCTGGAATTGCACATTTACAATGGTGAAAAGCCGAACAGCTTTACCTATTATGAGGATGACGGCCAGACATATCAGTTTGAAAACGGGCAGTTTTACCGCAGAATGATCACATTTGACCCATTAAATAAAACGATCCGATTAGCAAAACCTGAAGGAGCATTTACAACAAAATTTACAACTTTCAGGCTGGTTTTGCACGCATTTGATGATGTAATGTCCGTCAAATCAAATGGAAAGGATTATTCTGTCAAACTTAAGTCAACCAAAGCGCGCTTCGTGGAAATTCCGGTAAGCAGTGAAACCATGGTTATCAGCTACCAATGAAAAAGACGATCTACCTGGTGATCCTGTTGGTGTTAATCACTGCTTCATGCAGCGAAAACCATTTTATTACCGACAAATCCTACCGTAGAAAAGTAGAAATTCAGTTCGAATCTCAAAAGGAGTTGGCAAAAAACCGCGCCGAACAGCTCTTCGGTGTCTTTAATACAGGTTTGTCCACGCGCGAAACGGAGGCGCTGAAATTTCTTTATGCATACAGTTCTTTGAATGATCTGGCCGATTATAACGGTGATTTCTTTCTGCAGAATGTCCGCTCATCGTTTGCAGCCCGGGATACCTTTAATTGGGGAAAAACCGTGCCTGAAAACCTGTTTCGTCATTTTGTACTGCCTGTGAGGGTGAACAATGAAAACCTGGACTCCTCAAGATGGGTATTCATGGCCGAACTGAAAGACCGGGTTAAGAAACTTTCAATGAAAGATGCCGTATTGGAAGTCAACCACTGGTGCCACGAAAAGGTCACCTATCGTGCTTCTGACGGTCGGACCTCCTCTCCCCTTGCATCGGTAAATACGGCCTGGGGCCGTTGTGGAGAAGAATCGACGTTTACAGTGGCTGCGTTACGTTCTGTTGGAATTCCGGCCAGGCAATGTTACACACCGCGTTGGGCCCACAGCGATGATAACCATGCCTGGGTTGAAGTTTGGGTTGATGGCACATGGCACTTTATCGGTGCCTGTGAACCGGAGGCCGACCTTGATCTCGCCTGGTTTACCGCACCGGCCAAAAGGGCGATGCTTGTCAATACGACAGTTTTTGGAGATTATGAAGGTACCGAAGAGGTCTTGCAGAAAGATCCGCTGTTCACCAGGATCAATGTTCTCCAAAATTACGCCCCGGTTAAAAAAGTGTATGCACTCGTCACCGATGCCCACAATCAGGCTGTTGACAGCGCATCGGTCGAATTTCAGCTGTACAATTATGCAGAATTTTACCCGCTTTACAAAACATCGACAGCCCCTGATGGCCTTTGTTCCTTTATCACCGGATATGGGGATCTTGTTGTGTGGGCTGCCAAAGACGGAAAATATGGCTTTCAAAAGCTGGATGTACGGAAAACAGATACCGTCATTGTAAAATTAAATTTCGAACCCGGAATGGTTGCCAGCATGGAGTTCGACCTGGTTCCGCCCGCCGCAGCCGTCATCAATGCATCTGTAAGCGATTTGGTGAGACAAAGAAACAGCGACAGGCTTGCGTTCGAAGACAAGCTCAGGGGCGGCTATGAGTCTACCTTTATCGACTCGTCAAAAAGCGCCCGCTTTGCCAAATTGGTGAATCTGGATTCGGACACCCTCTGGGGTTATCTGAATAAAAGCCGGGGAAACTGGCGCCTGCTAACTGCTTTTATAACCCAGACAGGGCTCTCCGGAAAATCACTCCTATTCCCAATCCTTGAAAATATTTCGGAAAAAGACCTCCGGGATATCGACACGGCTGTTCTTTCAGATCTGGTGAACCATGCATTAACATATTCAGCGCTTACCTCAAACAGGGAGGAGTTTGAAAAATATGTTCTCTCTCCAAGGGTGGATAATGAATGGCTAAAGCCCTTCAGGCTGTTTTTTCAATCCAATTTCGATGCGGGTTTTATCAAAGATGCGCGAAAAGATCCGATGAAGATTGCCAACTGGCTTCGCGACAATGTAGCATTGAACAAAACCGCCAATTATAGCCGTGCTCCCATAACGCCTGTTGGCGTGTATGAGATGAAGGCCGCTGACGGTCATTCTGTCGATCTGTGTTTTGTGGCCATATGCCGGAGTTTTGGCATTGGCGCCCGGCTCGATCCATCCACCAAAATTCCGGTGTTTCTGACCGATGGCAAATGGAATGAAGCATACCTATACGATAAAAAGGAGCATGCCGGCGCAAAAGGAGCTGTGACCCTTACCAACCCGTCCTCAAACAGCAAGAAACCGGAATACACAACAAACTACACCTTGGAAGAATTTAAAGAGGGCTTTTTCCGCACCCTTGATTACGAAGCGAGTTCGTTGGTTCAGAATTATCCCTGCACCATCGAAGTTCCGGCTGGCCCTTGTATGCTGGTTACAGGAAACAGGCTGACGGATGGCACCGTGATTTCGCAATTGAAGATTTTTGAAGTGAAAGCGGGTGAATCGACCTCTCAATCGATTGTCCTTCGAAAAAACCAGCTTCCTTTACCGGAATACGGAAAGATAAACCCGGCGCTTTTCAGCGATGTGATCAGCTCCGGTAGGATCATAGCGTGGATCGATCCTGATAAGGAGCCGACCAAACACCTGCTGGCCGATCTGAGGCAAAAGAAAAATGATTTTGATCAATGGAAAGGAAGGCTTGTCATGGTTTTTCCGACGGAAGAACAGATGAAATCCTTCGTGGCCAAAGAAGCAACCCTGCTGCCTGCGATTGTTAGCTATTCTTTTCAGTCAACCTTTCCCGTGAGGCCATCCGACCTCAGGGTCAAAACAGGGGAATTGAAGAGCTTTCCAGTTGTGATCTACATCAATCCCAAAGGAGTTATAAACTATCTTTCGGAAGGATACAAGATCGGGATCTGTGAAGAACTGCTTACATTAATTAAATAACTGCCCATGAAGATATTGCTGATCAGTCCGGGAAGCCCTGATGATATTGACAGCCAAATTACACAAGGCATTCCATATCTTTTCGCAAAAACACTGTTTGCACCACATGCCATTGCAGCCGTGGCTGCACTTACGCCACCTGAGCACGAGGTTGCGTTGCATGATGAGTATACCTGCGGCATGGCTGAATCAGCCATACAGAACAATACCTTTGACATCATTGGGATTTCGGTGACATCCAATCAGCAAAACAGGTCACTGCAACTTGCCATGTTTTCTAAAAAACACAGCCCGTCGTCGCTTGTTATTTTTGGTGGCATCGGGGTGGAACATTTCATTCATAAAACGATGTCGGATGTTGATGTCATTTTCCATGGAGAGGCCGAAGAGACCTGGCCGCGCTTCCTTGAAGATGTAAAAACAGGCTCCTATCCGCGCATTTACAAGAATATTTCAAAGCCTGATATGACAAAGACGCCTGCTCCGCGATGGGATCTGTTATCAAAAGAGATGAACTCCTATACCGCCACGTTGTTGCAGACCACCCGTGGATGCCCCTTCGATTGCAGCTTTTGCGATGTCATCTATACTTTTGGCCGAAAACTTCGCAGTAAAACCATCGAACAGGTGCTGGAAGAGGTTCGCAGGCTTAGTGCACTGAAGGTGAAGATGATTTTCATTGCGGATGATAACTTTGCCGGAGATAAAAAGTATACCAAGGCGTTACTTAAGCAGTTGATTCCGCTGAACAACTCCTTCCAAAGCCCGATTGAATTCATTACCCAGATCGACATCACCATTGCCGATGACGTAGAATTGCTTACCCTGCTCGCCGATTGCAACTTTCAGGCTGTGATGATCGGCATTGAATCGGTGAACGAGCAATCGTTGAAGGATTACAACAAACATCAGAACCTGCGCATTCCTATTCG
Source organism: uncultured Bacteroidales bacterium (assembly GCA_903945175.1). GTDB lineage: Bacteria > Bacteroidota > Bacteroidia > Bacteroidales > FEN-979 > CAIVAT01. The sequence goes on from CAJAUM010000089.1 coordinate 26,715, forward strand.
TGAAGCCGTTCAGAAGATCCAGGCCTATGGTATTATTGTTTTGGCGCACATGGTCATTGGGGCCGATTCGGACAACGCGGATGTCTTTAAAAAAACTGAAGCATTCATTGCCGATGCCAACATCGTTCATCATTTGTGCCACCCGCTTGCGGCACCTCCGGGCACCAAAATGTGGTATGAACTCAAGCGGGCCGGGCGGATCATCCTCACCGATCAGGAAGAGATTGCAGATAAACTCGATATCATTTCGAATATCATCCCCAAGCAGATGACGCGGGTCGAGTTGTTCGAAGGATTGGCCGATTACTGGGAAAGTATTTATGACCCTGAAAAATTCACCCAACGCGCAATTACATTTATTGAACATGTTCAGTATAAACCCAAGGTTAAGGAACCTGGCCTGAAAGATCTATGGAATCTACGCAAAATGCTGTGGCGTGTATTCACCTTTTTTATGTTTGATGCCGGAAAGGATCACAAGAAGGCCTTTTTTACCATTCTCAGGGCTACACAAAAAAAAGGGATGTACTTGTTGCCTAAAATTATATACATCTATACCTGTTACCTGGTTGATTATAACAGGTCAATGTATGATGCAAAGGTGGCACGCACCCATGCCCAATGGGAACGTGTAAATGGTCACAAACTCGTCATGGACAATGACCCCATTCCGGTTTCCGAAAAAATAAGGGAGCATGCCTCTTCCATGTTTCATACGGCTTACCAGCATATCCAGGCGAGGATATCTCACAAAGAGACGCTTTACACGGCTGTTGTTTCGGCCATGGTTGATTTCAACGACCGTTTTGGTAAAAGTTTCGAAACCTATGATGCCTTGCATGAATCTCATATCAGGGATATTTGTGACCGGATACTAAACCAACTACCAGATAAAGACCTGCCGACAACAGAACCGATGGGGTCATCCCCCCCTGCCGGATTTGCCCGGGAAATACTTGATGCACTGGACAATGCAGTAAGGTATCGGTACAGCAACAATTAGCTGCCTGATAATAAATTTATCACCAATTTTTGTTAATAAAAAGGCCAGGATCACTGTCAGGATGACAGGAATTGATCTGTATTTTAGGCGAAAATTACAAGATTTCAGGTGCCATGAAAAACATACGACACATAGCCAAAAATGATCTCCTTGATAATAAATTGGAGATTTCAAATCATCAGGTTGCTGTACCCAAATCGAAATTATCATCTGGATCAGTTGTGGATAAGTATCCTGTCATGCTGGATGATGGCCGTACGATCGTTTATATTTCAGACAAAAGCAAAGAGAGGGAAATAAGGTTACGATACGCCACGCGCAAATAATTTTAATTCATTTCCAATCACAGCCCCCTTCGATCATTCATACCTGCCTGTCGCTTGCTTATATTGGGTAAGTCGAATATTATAGTTTGAATGTGCTTCGGCAAATCGGTTTTGAGTTTGTTGTAGCAGGACTTGTGCCTCAAGCATGTCCGAAATATTAACAATGCCTGCTTTATAGTTATCCCCGTTTATTCTGAGATTTTCCTCAGCCTGCATCAATGATTCAACCATGACCTCTATTTGTTTGCAGGCTTCGGTGAGGTCGAACCAATATTGTCTCATTTGGAGGGTAAGACGCGTAGCCGCATTCTGACTTGTATTTGACATAATCTCTTCCCTGATCTTTCGCTCCTTGATACTGTGAGAAGCTTCCCACCATCCTGAGATGGGGAACTTTGCAGTTGCGAAAGCGACCGTATTTCCCATTTGGTCGCCCATAATATTGGTATAATAGGACCCGATTCCCACGCCAACTTCGGGCAGATACTCTCCGAGTTTCATGCGCGACTGGAGTTCTTCTGCTTCAATACTTTTCTTCAAAAGCTTATATTCTTCCCTGTTTTCAAGGGCCTGCGCAGGATCGACCCATGCAGATGAAGGAGGAAGCAGTACCGTGAGGGTATCCGTAATAACAAGCGCAGTATCATAAACAATACCCATGGTCTGGCATAGGGCCATCGAAGCCATCCTGATGCCATTTTCCAATTGCAAACGGCTGATTTTAAGATCCCCCTGCTTGAGCTGGACCTTCATCACATCATTGCGGTTGATGATCCCTGCATGCCAGGCATCACCGGCCTGTTTATAAAGTGTATCGAGCAGGTTTTCTGCAAGCTGCTGGGCTTTCATCTTTTTGTAAAGCATAATCAGTTGCCAATATTCCTGCTCGGTTTTCAGCAGTACCTCATTTCTTGAAAGAATTTTCCGGCTGTTACTTACGCTTATACCCAACGTGGCAAGTGCATTGCCGGTGATGATCCGGCCTCCTGCGAATAATGGCTGAACTGCTGAGATCATCCCAATGGTACCTTTACCAAAATAGGACATGGTAACATCCGGAAAATAGGCGTATTGAGTCGGCGGGAACAAGTGACTGGGGTTTCCATCATAAACCGGGAGATTTCCTCCCTTCATGGTGATATCGAACAGTGGATCCTGCGCTTTAAAGGAGAAGCCTGTTGCTTCAATTTTTGGGAAAAACCGTGTAAAGGCCATCTTTTTTGTCTGTTTCGACGCCTCTATTTCAAGTCCTGCATTCTTTATACCGACATTGTTTTCCAGGGCCAGATTTTTACAATCGGCAAGGGAATAAGTCTTCTGTGCATTCAAAGCCGGTGTGGCCAATAAAAGGATCAATCCAGCCATGATCGCACCGGCTGTTGCTGCAATGGGACGCCGCTCCGATTTTTCACCGGAGGATTTGTCGATTCCGCGAAAGATGAGCCAATAGACAACCGGTAAAACAAAAACAAGGAATACCATGGAAAGAATGGTCCCAAAACAGATCACGGTTCCCATCGGGGCCCAGAGTGCACTTTTACTTACAATCATTGGGATGACACCGACAGATGCAGCCGCTGAGGTCAGAAAAATAGGGCGCATCCTGCGTTTTCCTGCTTCGATTGCAGCCTCTCTGACCGTCATTCCATGGGTAATCCTTAACTCTTCCGCGTAATCGAGCATGATGATCCCGTTACGCACAACGATACCAATTACACTGACAACACCAAGAATGGAGGTAAGCCCGAATTCCACCCCGATGATCAGTCCTCCGAGGCATGCACCTAAAAGGGTCAGGCTGGATGAACCGAGCACAAGCAATGACAGGCTGATCTTTCTGAAATGGAATAACAGGATCATGAAAATGATGATGATACTGAGTACAAAACCAGAAAGGATGCGTGGCAGGGTTTCCATATCAGATTCCTTTGTACCGCCATAGGATAGCACAATCCCTTCAGGTAACCGGATTTTTTCCATTCGCTTTTTTACCTCCGGGAAAATTTCATTTACGCTGGCCTTCCTGTCCAGATCTGCCAAAACCGTGATGGTCCTGATGCCATTCCTGTGCACAATCTGGCCCCTGCTCCACTCGGGTTTCACAACGGCAATTTGCCTCAGGGGAACAGAAATACCAGGGATCACGGAGTGGATATAATCGTTCTCAATGCCGGTATCTGTGAGGGTGTCATTCCTTTCAGTCTTTACGACGACAGGGAGCGCACGGTCTCCCTCCCAAAGGGTAGTCACAGGCAATCCGTCAAGGTGCATGGCCAGATTTGCTGCCACGGTTGTTCTGTTGATCCCCAATCGGTTTGCCTGCGAGGCGTCCAAATCGATGAAAATACCAGGAAGCCGCTCTTCAAAGTTCGTCCTTATGTGAGAAATGCCATTGATCCGGCCCATCATTAAAGCTGCCTTTTCTGCACTTTTCTGCAATTCGTCCAGGTTATCTCCTGAAAAGCGCACCTCAAGGGGAGCGGCCACAGCCTGGTAATCCAACTCTTTGAACCTGACATAGGCATTTGGGAAATAGTGTGCATAACCATTTGAAAATTTGTCCAGAACAGCCTTTGTTGACTGGATTGAAGCGGTATTGACAATGAACTGTCCATAATTTTTTGTCGGAAGGTTGGGAGCATAGGTTGTATGAAAACGTGGTGAACTGGTCCCGATAAAGGATGTAACCGAAACCACAAGGGAGTCTGTTTTCAATAATTTTTCAAGACTGTCGCAAACAAGCGCGGTCTCTTCCAGCGAACCTCCCTTTGGAAGATAGATCTCAACAGCAAATTGGTTGCGGTCGGCAATGGGCATTAAACGCTGCGGAATCTGGGTGAACAGGATAACCCCCGCAATTACGGAAATCAGGCCTGTTCCAACAGTCAAATATTTGTAGCGAAAAGCCCATCCCAGTAAGAATTCATAGGATTTCTGAATTGCCTCAAGCATGGTTTTATGGCTCTTCTTCGCGCTGGCCTCCTTGTGAAATCCTTTTTTTATAAAGAAATATTGCAGAAATGGAATAACCAGCATCGCAACCAGAAGAGATATCCCCAGCGTAAGGGTAACAGTCCATGGGAAGAACTCAACAAAATCGTGAAAGGTTCCTTTGAGGGTGAAAAGGAAAGGGAAAAAGGTGATACTGATCGCCAGGGTAGCGGACAAGATGGCTTTAAAGAAGCCTTTGGCACTTGTAACGGAGGCATCCCACCGTGAGAATCCGTGATCCAGCTTCTCCATATAGCTGTCGACAATCACGACCGAATTATCTACGATCATCCCGAGCACAACAATCAGGGCTGCCAGCGTCACCGTATTCAGCTCAAGCCCGGCCATGTACATCAATCCAACTGAAATGAAGATGGTGATGGGAATGGAGGCTGCCGATACCGACGCGGCGCGGAACGGGAGGAGGAGCATGGTGACCAGGATCACTGCCGCGATGGCGAAGAGCAGCTCCTTCAGGAAGGTCGCCACCGAATCACTGACCACTTCAGGCTGGTCGGCAATGCGGCTGATGAAATATCCCCCGGGCAGCTCTTTCTTAAACTTTTCAAGTATCGTATTCACCTCCGATCCAAATTGCACAATGTTATTCCCATCCTGCATCTCAAGGGAGATAAGCAGGCATTTCATGCCATTGTTGAGGATATAGCTATCGGGATCAGGGTACGCTCTCACGATCCGGGCCACATCTTTCAACCGCACGATGTTTCCCAAAGGATCGGAGTAAATGATCTGTTCGGCAATCTCTTTTTCAGTGGAGTAGGATTCTGAGATATGGACAGGAATCTCCATCTTGCTATTCCGGATGGTGCCGCTGGTAGTGGTCAAACCCTGGGTAAACAGGCTGGCCAGCAAGGTAGTGGAATTGATACCCAGGCTGGTGAGTTTCTCGGGTTCCAGATAAACCGTGATCTGCTCTTTTTGAAGACCATATCTTCTGATCTTTGAGACTGGCTCCAGAGTCCGGAGCTCTCCCTCCAGCTTATCGAGCCACTGTTCGAGTTGCCGGTAGCTTGCCCGGTCCGATTCAAGGGATATCAGCAATGCAGAGGTATCGCCAAAATCACTGTTCGAAAAAAGCGCAAAAACGCCTGCAGGCAGTTGATTCCTGAACAGGGAAAGCCCATGGTTTAACTTTGACCAGAATTCATCCGCATTCCTGACGTTTTCATTCAGTTCAACGAAAATTATCATCATCCCCTCTTTTGACACGGAGTAGGTCTTTTTCTTCCTGATCTCCTTGAAGCCAAAAAGGTACTTCTCCACTTTGCCGGTAAGTTGTTCCTCAACCTGTGCGGCAGTTGCCCCTGGAAAAACTCCAATCACCAGTCCCTGACGGATGGTCACAACAGGAAACTCCTGACGTGGCATCTGAAAAAGCGCATAAATTCCAAATGCAATGAGCAATATGATGAGGAGAAACACAATATGCCAGTGTTTCATGGCTGATCCTACAATGCCATCCCTAGTTTTCATCTCTTCCAATGATTTCAATATTATCATTATCATTCAGTTGCTGATACCCTTCCACAATCAATCGATCACCTGTTTTTAAACCATCCTTCACAATTACCTTTAGGTCTTGCGCGGTGCCGGTTACGATCATTTGCTTCAGGGCTTTCTTTGCGATGGGATCGGCCAGGTAAACAAACCTCCTCCCCTCTTCATCCGTTTGCACTGCATTCAGAGGAATAAGGATCAGGGCACTGCGATCGGGGCGGTCGAGGTAAACCCGTCCGATCATTCCCGGCATAAGTCTTTCAGATTGGTTGTCGACCATGATCCTGACATCGTAGGTATGTGAGATTGGATTGGCCATGACTCCCTTTTCCTTGATTTTGCCAGTGAACATGGCCTCGTTCAGGGCCGGTAAACGGATTGTCGCAATCTGACCGATAAGGATCTGCGGTATTTCCTTTTCCGGAACGGAGATCTTAATCTTCACCTGCCGGATGTCGATCAGGGTCAGAACCGTTTTTATTGGCATGACGTTCTCGCCTGGCTCCAGGGTTCGTTTGCCGATGATGCCATCAGCCGGTGATATAAGCTCGCAGTAAGAGAGATTTTTCAGGGCAACCTGGGTCGCGGCCCTGGCCTGGTCAAGGGATGTCTGTATCTCCACAAACCTGATCTCAGGAAGACTTCCTTTGTTAAAAAGTTCAGAGAGCCTGCGATACGCATCTTCAGCCTGATTTTCCTTTGCTAGCGCAATCTGGTAAGCCTGACTGTAATTCTCATTATTGAGAACTGCCAGCTTTTCCCCTTTTTTCACCTTGCGCCCCTCCGAAACCAGCACCTGCTCAACCAACCCTGTGGTCATAAAACTCAACGGGACGGAGGAAGATTCTTCAACGGTCCCGATGTAATAATCAGATGATTCCGTTTCCGGGGCCACCACCGCAATGGCTACTCTGACCGGCTGCTCTGCAGAGTCCATTCCAACCCGGCCGGCACACCCTGAAAGCAGCAAAAGCCCAACGGGCAGCATTATGATAAAGATTTTTTTTCTGGTCATGTTACCTTTCATTTAATGTGATCATGTGATAATATTAAACTATAAAACGATATTGGTATTTTGGTCGAATTATGGATAAAAAAATTATCGTTTCAGCCCCCGGAGAAACACTTCGCTGAGTACACCGATCCGTTCATCCCAATGAGGAAACCGTTCCTCTACCACCAGGTCGACCATGATGCCGCGCAATGCTGACACAATAGAATAGGCAATGAGGTCAACATCTGCTTCAATCTCGCTGACCCATTCTTTTCTTTCAACTCCCAGTGAAAGAATCTCCCTGATGAACTGCACCTCATAGTTGTCCATTTTATATTTCAAATTCACGATCGTCTTCAGGTTCTCCCCTATCTCTCCTTTCATGATCTGGTATAGGAGTATCTTCTTTTGAACTGATTTGATTGCAGTGGTGAAGTAGATGCGCAATTTCTCTTCAGCGCTGCTAACATTTTCAACAGAAGAACGAATTTCCTGAAAGACATCGCGGATCTCGTTGGAAACGACCGCCTCAAATATCTCTTCTTTGTTCTTGTAGTAATAATAAAGTGTGCTTTTCCCTTTGTTTAGAGCCCGGGCAATGTCTTCCATGGTGGTTTTGATAAGACCATACTTCTGAAACAGGCCCCTGGCAGCCGCAATGATTTCAGCTTTTATGAGATCTTCTTTGTTGATTTCAATTTTAGTCATAATGACCTATTTCGTTTTGCGGTCCAAAGATACAATAATAATAATAATAACAAGCATCACATCATGTAGTGTAAAACATCACCAAAAAAAATCATTTCAACTATTTGATTTTGAATAATGATAACTTATCTTAGCTCTCTTTTTCATTCTCATTCAGAATGATATTTTTTTTTGACCTGACAGAATACTTTCTGATTGGCCCACAAAGCCCTGCAGAAGGAATATAATAAATAAGCATTCCGTCATGAAACGTCTCAACAGCAATTCTGAATCCGAAATTCTGCGTCAGAAAGCCGAAAAATTGGTGAAATTATTGCCGCAAAGGACAGTGTCGTCCCTCTCAAAAGTTGAAGCACTGAAAATCATTCACGAGCTGGATGTACACCACATTGAATTGGAATTGCAAAATGAAGAGCTTAAGCTGGCAATAGAACAGGCAGAATCAGCCGCCAATAAGTATTCTAAACTATATGATTTAGCTCCCTCAGGATATTTTACCCTTTCCAGGGAGGGAACGATCATTGAGCTAAACCTGCATGCATCAAAAATTCTGGGCAAAATACGCTCTCATGTAAAAAATAGTCAGTTTGGCTTTTTTGTCTCTGATGATACCAAGGCCATCTTCAATCTCTTTCTTGAGAAGGTATTTGCCAGCAAAACAGAAGTGACATGTGAGGTGACCTTGTTAAATAATGAAAGTTTACCCATAATTGGCCACCTCACCGGCATTGTATCTGAAAATGGAGATCAATGCCTGATAGCCTTGTTTGACATCACCGCCCGGAGACAATTAGAATTGTCGGTGTTGCAGAGCGAAGTGCGGTTGGCATTGGCGGTACGGGCCGGGGGTGTAGGCGTATGGGATTATGATGTTGTCAACAACAAACTTTTGTGGGACGATCAAATGTTTAATCTTTATGGCGTAGACAAAGATTTTTTTGGGGGCGGATATGAAGCCTGGCGGAAAGGGATTCATCCAGATGATGCGGCACGTTGCGACCTGGAACATCAAATGGCGCTATGCGATGAAAAAGAGTATAACACGGAGTTTCGGATACGCTTGCCCAATGGAACTATACGATATATTAGAGCGCTTGGTATTGTTCAGCGCGATGATTCAGGAAAGCCATTGCACATGATTGGAACAAATTGGGATATTACTGCCCAGAAGAACACCGAGAAGGCTTTGCTCCAAAGCAAAGAAAAGCTGCAAAAAATAAATGCAGAAAAGGACAAGTTCTTTTCCATTATTGCCCACGACCTTCGTAGCCCGCTTCAGCCGCTTCTTGGCTATACACACATGATGGTCGAAGAGCTGCCTACCTTAACACCAGACCAGACCCAGCGGATGGCTTTGAATATGAGAAACGCAGCTGCCAAACTATTCAGCCTGCTCGAAAACCTGTTGGAGTGGTCACGATTACAAAGGGGCCTTACCTCGTTCAAGCCTGAGCCGTTTCTATTGATGCCCATGATTGCTCAAAGTATGTATCCTGTAATGGATTCAGCAAATGTGAAGGAGATAGAGATCATCTATGCCATCCCTGCCGATCTGGAAGTGTTTGCCGATGATTATATGCTTTCCTCCATCATCCGCAACCTGACCTCCAATGCCGTGAAATTCACCCATAAAGGCGGGAAGGTTACCATTGCGGCAAAGTCTGTGAACAGCCATTCAGTTGAAATCTCAGTCAAGGACACTGGCATCGGCATGAGCCCTGAAATTGTCAATGATTTATTCCGGCTCGATGTTCAATCAAACCGCAGAGGCACCGATAACGAACCCAGCGTCGGCCTGGGACTGATTATTTGCCAAGACTTTATTGAAAAGCACGGCGGAAAAATATGGGTGGAAAGCGAAGTTGGTAAGGGTTCCGTGTTTTATTTCACCCTCCCCTCCCATGCTTAAGCGCCTATAATCAACGAACTCCTTGGCAAACAATCAACATCATGGCGCCGCGAAATGCTCAAACCCAGCCACCACCCCCGATGCCCAGTGGGCTGTGTAACCCATATGGGAACAAGTACCATACGTTTTTGCTTTATACAGCACTTTTCTTGATTGAATATTGAAGAAAACAACCCAGGTATAAGCTGTTTCCTTGGGCTTACTGAATAGTTCGGGGATGAGCACCAAACCCAGTCCCGATTTTGCATGGAGCTTATACTTTGCAACAATGGCATTCAGCGTATCGGGAGGAATGGTATGGTCAACTCCGGTGATTAACCGGGGATTCGCTGCAATGGATACCTCAAAAATATCCCGCTGCTGGTAGATGAAGTCTTTGTATCCAAGCATACTCCTCACATAAACATCCGGGGGCATCTCCTTCTCCACATAGGCGATCCATGCCGACGGATATTTCTGGCTATAGGTGGCATTCTTGGAAATTTTTGGCGCATCGTTGATTCTAACATGTGAGAAGTCAACGCCATAATAGAACAAGGTATCAAATTGACCAGCGGCATTGACCTGTTTTAACGCTGAGGCCAGATTGTTTTGAGCATGTGTTACACCCAAGATCAGGATGGTCAGCAAAAATAGAAAGATGATTTTTTTCATGTTACAGCGGTTAGATTTTTGAACCATAATATTAAACAAAATTTTGACTGCATACACATCCATACCAGCATAGTTTCTTTGTATATTTAATTTTTTTCTAACGCTTTCAACAAATGCGCGTTTTGCAATAAAATCAAGCTGCAACGCGATGGATGAATTTAAAATAAGGTAAAATGAACAAAAAGCAATGGTACGAATCGCTGTTTGAGAATTACGGCCAGAAATACGACAATGAGAATTTTACCCGGGGTACGGTGGGTGAATGTGATTTTATTGAACATGAACTCAATGCTGATAAATCATTGAAGATACTGGATGTCGGATGCGGCACTGGAAGACATGCCATTGAATTGTCAAAAAGAGGATATACGGTTACCGGGATTGATTTATCAGAAACACAACTCATCCGGGCAAGGGAAAAAGCAGAAAGGGATCACCTCAGCATTAATTTTATAAAGCAGGATGCAAGAAATTTGTCCTTTAACGGTGAATTTGATATGGCCATCATGCTTTGTGAAGGGGGCTTTCCATTGATGGAAACGGATGAAATGAATTATGAGATTCTGAAGGGTGCGACAAAATCGCTCAGAGCGCATGGGAAATTTATATTTACCACACTCAACGGACTTTTCCCATTATATCATTCTGTTGAAGAATTTTGTGCTTCAGCATCCGGAGAAGGGAATGCGACCTATCGAAGCAATACGTTTGATTTAATGACATTTCGCGACCATAATATTACTGAATTTGAAGACGATTCAGGAAATATAAAAAGGCTTGAATGCAACGAAAGATACTATGTACCCAGTGAAATAACCTGGGTATTAAAATCGCTTGGATACAGAAAAATTGACATATTTGGAGCGAAACTCGGAGCATTTTCGAGAACGGACACATTGACAACCGAAGATTTTGAAATGCTTGTTATTGCTGAAAAATAATGATGATCTTGAATTGAAAAACCACCGATAACCTTTGTATATTTGATATCAGTTTGATTGTCCATACAAAGAATCATCATTTAATATTCCCGCATCATGAAAGCAAGACACATTGAAAAATTTATTGGTTTATTGACGCTGCTAATTGTCATCTCCCTGGCCTCATGTAAAAAAGACAATCCGGCGCCTTCGCACAGCGAGTCGGCGTTACAGGGAACGACCTTCTGGGAATGTGCATTGCTGGAGGTAAATCCCGATACGACGGCTTATTTTTATCTCATCACGCTGTCGCTGGATGGAAAACAGTTGACGGGAGAGGTTTTTGTACGCGACTCCGCAGATCAGGAACCAGGTACAATAATGGGCGTGATTGAGCAGGACAGTGTCTTCTTTACTGCCGATTTCGGGAATAATAAACTGGATTTCAGCTTCCGTGGAGTGGCGGTGGATGATGCGGAACGGCACAATCTTGAAGGATCAGTGCAATCTGTCCTGCCTCAGTCCGGCGGTAACAATGAACAGATCATCATTGTAAGCTCCACCCTCGACTTCCGCTGTCCCGATGTCTTTCCCGACAATCCGTCTGTTTTCAGAAAAGTAAGCGCTTCGGAACATCCCAATGACTCCGCGGTCATCTTTATCCACGGCATGACCGGGGATCTCACGCATTGGGACAAGGTCATCGAACAGTTAACGGCCGATTTCAAAAAGCGCCATGATGTTTACGTGTATCAATATAACTGGAAAGATTCGATCATGACCAATGGGAGGATATTGCTCGACTCGGTACAGAAAGCCGGCCTGACCAACCCGATCATTGTGGCCCATTCCATGGGAGGGCTGGTGGCAAGGGCTTACATTGCGAAAGGAGGAGCGATTGCCACCCTGGTTGCCCTCGGAACGCCCCATCTCGGAAGTCCCCTGGCAACCCTGGTAAAACTCCTCTGCTTTATCAATTTCCCGGGGCCCAAAGACATGGCGCCTCAATCTGTTTGTATTAAATCGTTGCTTGCCAGTACAAGCGATGCTCAGAACAGGAAGAGGTATGTTGTTTTTGCGGGCCAGATGAAAGGGAGTTTCAAAATCGTGAATCACCGCCTGAAATGGGTCTGGGCTGAAGATTATTACGATATCATGGACAAAGTTGGCTTTGATGCCTTTGTCCTGTTTAAAAGTCCTCCCAACGACGGACTGGTAACACTCTCCTCAGGCCTTTTTGAAGGGTACCCCGTTAAGGAGAGAAAACCCATCCTCGAATGGGTTGACCATAAAAACCTTCGGAACCCCGGTATTTCGACCCAAGTGATGGACTACATCAACGCGCTGTAACGGTTAATTGGGTCTCGACCCCCAATTGGACAATACGCGAACTTGTACCACCTTCCGCCAGTTTTCTACATTTTCCACGAAACATGGTCATATCTCTTGAATAATTGCGGCGTCCCGAATCAAAAAAGTAAAAACCACCTATCTTTGTGTAAAGTTACAACCTCATTCAACGTTTATAACATAGATAAAATATTGCGTGGCACCCAACGGATGTGTTCCTCTTGCTATTTCAGTTGCATTTGCTACGACACAATGCTGATCAGCAGTTTATCATGAAAAATGCCCATCATTCAGAAGCTGAAACCCTGCGCCAAAAGGCGGAAGAGCTGCTGAAATCGAAATCAGAAGCCCAAATACTGGAGCTTATTGAGGAGCTGGCCATTCAGAATGAGGAGAAAGCAAAACGTGCAGATGAGCTGGTCATTGCCAATAAAGAGCTTGCTTATCAAAATGAAGAGAAGGAAAAAAGGGCTGATGAATTAAGCACTGCAGTGGCCTATTCACTGAAACTCACGCATGAACTCCAGGTGTATCAGGTTGAGTTGGAAATACAAAATGATGAGCTTAAAAGGGCAAAGGAGCAGATAGCAAAGGCAGCCAACGACAAATATGCTGAATTATACGATTTTAGCCCATCGGGATATTTTACACTTTCCAAAGAAGGGAAAATTATAGAGTTAAACCTGTGCGGAGCAACGATGTTAGGCGGGGAACGCGCGCATTTTAAAAATGCACAGTTTGATTTTTTTGTTTCTGATGATACAAAAACAAACTTTAGTCTCTTTCTTTCACGGGTATTCTCAGCTAAAGCCAAAGAAACCTGCGAGGTAACCATCTCATCAACGAGCAATTTACCAATGTATATTCTCCTTTCAGGCATATCAGCCGGTCAAGGAGAACAATGCCTGGTGACTGCGGTTGATATCACCGGGCGCAAGCTTACGGAGGATGCACTGCGAAAAAGCGAAGAACTGCTCAAAACAGTTGTTTCCAACAGCAGCGACCTCACTACGCTTACCGATGTTAATGGCATTGTACTCTTTGTCAGTCCGCAATGTGAATCCGTTCTCGGATATCCGGTTGATAAATTTATCGGGCTTCAAATACCCGACATCATTCATCCCGATGATGTTGAGATGGTCAGGTTAGCCTGGGGTGGGGTATATCATGGAGGGAAGGAACTCAGAGAATTCGAATATCGGATTATTGATGCGCAAGGTGCAACAAGGTGGGTGTCTCATTCTGCAAAGAAATACTTTATCAATGAGATAGCGATTGGTGTGGTGAGTACTATTCGTAACATCACCGACCGTAAGAATCCTGAGCATGCGATGAAAGCAAGCGAAGTAAAATACAAAACCATGTTAAATGCTTCTCCCGACGCAATGGTATTAATCGACCTTAAAGGGATGATCACCGAAGCTTCTGAAATGGGGCTGCATTTATTTGGCGTCGATACCAGAGATGACCTGGTGGGCAAAGAAATTTTTCAATTCGTTCCAACAGAAGCGAATGAAATATTCAGGGAAATGCTTGTAACGACAGCGAACGAAGGGTTTACACAAAATATCGGGTTGATTGTTAAAAAGAAAGACCAATCCCTGTTTACCAGTGAAATCAGCGCCACCATTATGCAAGACCAACATGGGGCGCCCATTTCATTTATGATCATCATACGCGATATTTCACACCGTAAGAAAATGGAGGCAAAGCAGATCCATGCCGACCGCCTGACGACGCTTGGAGAAATGGCCGCGGGTATTGCGCATGAGATCAACCAGCCCTTAAATATCATTTCGATGGTACTAGATAGAATTCTATTTGAGATTGCCAAACCCGAAATGGTCGATGTGGAATTCCTAAAAATCAAATCAGACAAGATTTTCGAAAACATAACCCGTATCAGAGATATTATTGATCATGTAAAGGCTTTCTCGAGTAGCCGCGATGATTACATGCTCGCAGCTTTCAATGTTAATTCTAGCATTGTAAATGCCACTTCAATGATTTTGGAACAATTCAAACACCATGGCATCAACCTGAATCTGCAGCTTGAACAGCAAATTCCGCCAACAATTGGCAATACCTATAAATTTGAGCAGGTTATCCTTAATTTGCTGGCCAATGCCAAAGATGCAATGACCGAGAAGAAAAGGAAACAGACTAACGATTTTGAAATGCTTGTTGGGATCAGATCCTGGCAGGAAAATCACTGTATTCTCGTTGAAATTACAGATAATGGGATTGGTCTCAACAAGGAAGATATCCCTCATATTATGCTTCCTTTTTATACAACAAAGGAGGAAGGAAAGGGTACCGGACTCGGGTTATCCATATGTCAACAGATCATTAAGGAAATGGGTGGGACCATTGAAATAATGAGTGACAGCTTATCCGATACGAAATTCAGACTGGTTTTGCCAATTCAAAAGAAAACGTAAAGATGGAAAGAAATGACAGTACTAACCTCCTGCGCCAAAAAGCAGAAGAACTTCTGAGAAAGAAAGCAGAGATCGAAATTCTGGAACTTGTTGAGGAACTTGCCTTTCAAAATGAAGAGAAAGCAAAGCGGGCCGATGAACTGATCATTGCCAATAAAGAGCTTGCCTTTCAAAATGAAGAGAAAGCAAAGCGGGCCGATGAACTGATCATTGCCAATAAAGAGCTGACTTTTCAACAGGATAATCTGAGAAAAATCGCCAGCCAGGTCCCGGGAGTTGTTTATCAATATCGGCTACGCCCCGATGGCACCTCCTGTTTCCCCTATGCCAGTGAGGCCATCAAGGAGATATACCGGGTAACCCCCGATGAAGTTCGTGACGATGCATCAGCTGTATTCACAAACCTTCACCCGGAGTACCTTGCCAGTGTGGCTGATACCATACAGGCATCAGCAAAAGACCTTACACCATGGCAACATGAATACCGTGTAAAATTTTCCGATGGCACAATCCGCTCACTTTACGGCAATGCTTTGCCGCAGCGGGAGGCTGACGGATCAGTACTCTGGCATGGATTTATCACCGACATCACCGAACGCAAGCAGATGGAAGATGAACTGAAACTTGCCTCTTCGCGCCTATTTCTGGCCACCCGTGCCGGGGGGATTGGGATATGGGACTACGATATTAATAACAACATTCTTGCCTGGGACGATCGTATGTATGACCTCTATGGCATTGAAAAAAAAGATTTCGCAGGGTTATACGATTCATGGAAAACAAGGATTCATCCTGATGATCTGCAACGGAGCAACGATGAATATAATAAGGCGTTACGCGGCGAAAAAGAGTATGACACCGAGTTCAGGGTTGTATGGCCGGATAGTTCAATCCACTATATCAGGGCACTTGCTGTAGTTCAACGTGATGATTCAGGAAAGGCGCTGCGCATGATCGGCACGAACTGGGACATTTCTGAACTCAGGAATGCAGAAAACGAAAAGCTGGAAGATTCCGAAAGCAGGTATCGTTCGATTTTCAATGGTAGTCCCGATGGAATTATGGTCGTTGATGAGCAAACCAAAATGATTATTTATGCGAATTCGTCTCAATGTCTGCTGCTTGGATATGCCGAAGAGGAGCTTAAAACGATGACCATTGCCGGGATTCATCCTGCAGATACTTTTCCAGATGCCATTGCCATGTTTGAAAGTATTTCGCGCGGGGAGAAAACCATTGCCGGAAATATTCAATGTGTTAAAAAGAATAGAGAAATTTTTTACGTAGATATTGCTGCGAGTTTCTTAACCATCAACGGACGGAAATGCATCGTAGGATTTTTCAGGGACATTACCCAGCACAGGGATGCGGAGGAGGAATTAAAGAATAAGGCATCGCTGCTTACCAACCTTATCATCAACTTGCATGAAGGTGTTTTGCTGGAAGATTCAACCAGGAAGATTTTAATAACCAACCAGCTGTTTTGCGATATGTTTGGCATTCCTGTTCCTCCCGAAGCGCTCCTTGGCGCTGATTGCTCAAACGCAGCGGAAGAGAGTAAAATGTTTTTCAAAAACCCCGACAAATTTATTGCTGATATCAAGTTAATTCTGGCCAAAAAACAAGCAGTTCTCAACGACGAGCTGGAATTAGTGGATGGAAGGTTTCTCGAACGGGATTATATTCCTACATACCTTAATCATCAATATAGCGGTCATTTATGGAAATACAGAGACATTACCCAGAGCAAGCTGGCTGAGGTGTCGCTTAAAGAAGCCCTTGTAAAATCCGAAGCAAGCAACCGCCTCAAAACAGCGTTCATGAATAACATTTCGCATGAAGTTCGCACGCCGCTCAATGGGATCATGGGATTCGGAAGCCTGCTTGCCGATCCGCACCTCACCTCTGAAGAGCGGCAGCAGTATAACCAATTTCTGAAAGCTTCGGGCAACCGCCTGATAAATACCATTACCGACTACATGGATATCTCGCTGATTGCATCCAAAAATATAGAAGTCAGCCTCAATCCGGTTAATGTGCGTGACCTGCTGAAAGAATTACAAGCCAAATTCCAGGACTCCTGCACCATCAAAAAGTTAGCGCTTAATCTTACAATCCCCAGGGAACAGGAACACTTCACGCTGAATACCGATACTGAATTGCTGCGAAAGATCATCGCCTGTTTATTGGACAATGCCATTAAATTTACCAGCCTCGGATCAATAACCTTTGGCTATTCGGTAAAATCCGGTACCATTGATTTTTTTGTCATCGATACCGGTATAGGGGTTGCCTCAGATGCGCAGGAACGGATATTTGAACCCTTTATGCAGGAAGATATCACCGATACCCGCGGTCATGAAGGGAGCGGACTTGGTTTATCGATCATCAAAGGGTTTTTAAAGCTGCTGGGGAGTGAAATCCGCCTTGAATCGGTCAAAGGACACGGCGCTTCATTTTTCTTCTCCCTGCCGATGGAACCCGGGATAACTGAAGAGAATGAGCCCATCGATCCCCCTGTCCTACATGCAGAGATTATCCGTCCGGTGGTTCTGGTTGCGGAGGATGACCTTCTCACGATGATGTACATTGAAGTCATTTTGAAACAGAAAGCTTCGTTTATGTACAAAGCAGTCAATGGCCAGGAAGCGGTTGATTTATGCCGCGCACATCCCGAAATATCTATGGTGCTGATGGATATTAAAATGCCGGTGATGAATGGATTTGAGGCCACCCGCGAGATTCGGAGATTTAACAAGGAAATGGTCATTATAGCTCAAACAGCATATGCACATGCAGGCATAAGGGAAGAGGCCCTGACTGCAGGTTGCAATGATTACATTTCAAAGCCCATTGACGAAGATGAATTACTGAGGTTAATACATAAGTATTTCTCAGTATAGTTAAGTCAAGGTCATCTTTTATATCTATATTTGCATTTTCACGATATTAGATGATTGATTTACAGGTATTTATATGAATGGCTTGTTTTCAGGCCACCGGCAATCTTCAGTCAAATTCAGGATTTTTTAAACAGATACAACTTTTCGTCATGATAAACCGCATCCTGATTTTGATAATGTTGCTTTTTGCAACGATGGCAGGGCACTCCCAGCCAAAGCCATCAGCAGCTGACAGTATAGCCCGTCTCCTGGCTTTATCACCCCAAGAGGACAGCAACAGAGTAAAACTGCTGCTGGAATATAACCGTTGTTTTTTTCCGACGGATCTTGACAGCTCTTTGAAGATATGCCGGCAGGCATTCACCCTCTCGGCTAAAATCAATTTCAGTTACGGGATTATCAAGGGATTGAACGGCATGGCTATATGTTATTGGTACCAGAATGATCCAGACCAGGCCATCCCAACGTTTCACAAGGCGCTTGCCAGGGCCATGAAGGATAACAACATCGACATGGAAACGAAAGTTCTTAGCAACCTCGGCATGTATTACAAAGTGCTCGGTGTTTCCGACAGCGCTGAAAAATATCAAATATTGGCTGTAAATAAAGGGAAGCAGCTTCAGGACAAAAGCCAGTACGCACAAGCGCTTTCTGAGCTTGCCACAATTTATTTCAACAAGGGCGACTACATCGGAGCCATGCAAAACAGCTTAGAGGCGCAAAAGATATATGAAGCCAAACACATGAACATTGATCTGGCAAAATCTAATATCAGGCTTGGCATGATCTACTACGACCTTGACGATTTTGAAAAATCAATAGGCGCTTACCGTATGGCGCTTAAAATCAATAAACCGCTTGGCGATATCAACATCGACCTGGCTGTTTTTCTGAACATAGGGCTTTTATATTCTCTGGTAAAAGGGGATCAGGATTCGGCCCTGATTTTTCTGACCAGGGCGCTGCGTATGGCAGAGGAAAACAAGGATGAGGATACCCGTTTAAATGCATTGGTCAACCTCGGCAATATTGCCCTGTCCAAAGAGGATTTCAAAACGGCGCTGCAATATTTCACAGATGCCTATCAATCGCCTCTGATTCCTTACCGGAACATGCAGCGTGCCGCCTTGTTGGTGAACCTCGGAGGGGTTTATCTTGAATTCGGAGACCTTGCAAAAGCAGAGAAATTTACAAAAAGCGGACTTCTGCTGGCCCAAGAGCAGAAATTTGTGACCTACGAAAAATCCGCCTGCAAAATTATGGGAGATATTGAAGCCAGGAAGGGGAACTACAAAGCAGCATTTGAATATTCTGCCAGGTACTCCTTATTGCAGGACACCCTTGGAAGTGAAACGGTGAAGCATAAAGTGGCCGAAACAGTTTTTAAGAATGAATTGAAGGAAAAGGAAAATGAGAATATCCTGTTGCAAAAGAACAATGAAATCAAGCAGAAGACGATAATAATTCAAAGCTTTTACCTTATCACTGCCAGCGGGATTTTGTTGCTTGTCTTGCTTCTCTTGTTCGTTAACAAAAGGAACGGCCGCAGGATTCAGGCCATGAACCAGCTCCTCGACCTGAAAAACAAAGAATTGCATGAACTCAACCTGACGAAGGACAAATTTTTCTCCATCATTTCCCACGATTTACGCGGCCCTTTCAACGGATTTTTAGGACTGTCAAAATTACTGGCTGAAAGTTTGCAAGAACTGACGCAGGAGGAGATTAAAAGGATGGCAGGGGCGCTGAGAGTCTCCGCAGCCAATCTCTTCCGGTTACTCGAAAACCTGCTGGAGTGGTCGCGGATGCAGCAGGAGAGAATCATATTTAATCCTGACTCATCCCTGTTGATGCCCATGATTGCTGAAACCATGCGCCCGGTAATGGATTCGGCTATCAAAAAAAGGATTGAGATCAGTTATGAAATCCCGGCCGGTCTGGAAGTTTTTGCCGATAAACATATGCTTGCCTCAACCATCCGCAATATAACCACCAATGCTGTAAAGTATACGCCCACAGGCGGGAAAGTTACAATAGCTGCAAAACTGTTACCCGGCAATTCAGTTGAAATCTCAGTCAGTGACACTGGCATTGGCATGAGTCCTGAAATTGTCAGCGATTTATTCCGGCTCGATGTTCAATCTAACCGCAGGGGCACCGAAAATGAACCCAGCAGCGGTTTGGGATTAATCCTTTGCAAAGATTTCGTTGAAAAGCATGGTGGGAAGATTTGGGTGGAGAGCGAGGAAGGAAAAGGAAGTACGTTCTACTTTACGTTGACAGGTGCTCCACATCCCAACCGGTAATCCATCCTACCTGAGCAACCTTATTCTTTTTTTACCATAGGTTTAAAGTTTGGCAAATTTTAGATATTCGGATGATAAACAGCAAAAAATTATTTTTTCATGGAAACCAAAAACTACACGATCGTTTTTAGAATAATACACTGGGCTATAGCTATTTGTATGATCCTGATGCTTATCACCATTTTTTTACGATTGAATTGGATGAACAAAAACCATATGGCCGACATCATTCAAAACTATCTGTCTTCCATAGATCAATCGCTAACGCAAGATCAGCTTATTGCCCTTGCAAAACAAATCAGAAAACCAATGTGGGATTGGCATATCTATATCGGTTATGTTTTGGTAGGATTGTTTAGTATAAGAGCGCTCATCCCTTTTTTGGGCGAAATGAATTTTTCAAATCCCATCAAAAAAGGTCTTTCATTTAAAGAAAAGTTTCAGTTTTGGGTATATTTAATTTTTTATGGCGGTATAGCTGTTTCATTGATTACAGGTTTATTTATTGAATTTGGTACTGCAAGCTTAAAAAAGCAAATGGAGGAGATCCACAAGTTATCTCTCTATTATTTAGTAGTCTTTATCTCTCTTCACATTGGGGGTATTCTATTGGCTGAATTAACCAACCAACAGGGTATTATATCAAAGATAGTAAGTGGGAAAAGTAAAACGCCTTAGCTAAACCTGAAACATTTCATTTATCAATTCCCCGTTCCCGAAGCCGGTTCCCAGCTCAAAATTATCATCCTTTACGTTAAAGTGTTTTTGCGTACATACGCGTTTTTTTTTAATCTTCCTTGCACAATACATATACATACCCTTTCCCAGGTGGCCGATATTATATAAAAATGAATTTTATATAATTCAATTTCATTCATTTAGCAATTTCAGGCCAGTTATTTTACCTTTCAAACCTTTCTGGTATGTATTTTGTGTTTAGTAGGTGCTTTTCGTTGAAAATCCCTTTATCATCATTAAAATTGAACTCCTATGAATACAAAATCTATTTTTATAATCTGTTCACTTATACTTACGGTGAACAGTGCAATGGCTCAATGGGTTTCCGACCCATCGGTAAACACCCTTTTAGCAGGGGTCGACACAGCCTGTGCCTATGGCGAAATGGTTGGGAACAGCAATGATTCCGCCTCCTATCTGCTATACTACAAATCCACCGCTCCAAATCCGCCCTTCTTTAAACTTTACCTGCAAAAAATTGATTATCATGGATACCGGAAATTCGGGAATGATGGCATACTGATCGATCCGGGACCGAATAAGACCTGGGTTGCCGGAGTGGCGGTGGTACCAAACCAGGATTCATGCGTGTATGTGGCCTATTCAAAAGTTCTGTTCTATCCCGGACCGCAGGATACAGTCACCGCTATTTTCATGAATAAAGTGACCAAAAACGGAGTAAAATTGTGGGGTGATGAGGGAATACGGGTGAGCAAAGGATCCACCACCTGCTCCAGCTATTCTCCTTATTTACTGGCTACTGAAGACAACCAGGTCTGCGTTGGTTACATCACAATCGATTCAACACTTACGCCCACCGGCAGTTTACAAAACGTGATTTTAAGAAAACTATCGTCCGCCGGAACATTGGTATGGGAGTATACATTTCCCCAGGGGTCAGCTGAGTTTAACTGGGGAGTTTCCATGCATCCCATGGACAATGGCAATATCATGGCGATCTGCCGGCATGACAGCACCAACTTCAATGACACCTCTTTCATGCAATCGCTTTGGGCACAAAAATTTGACGCGAACGGTCTCCCGTTGTTTGCCAAACCGAAAAATATTTTAAGTTATCCCAAATACACCGGCGATTATCCCATGACCATGGTGCAGGTCGAAAGCAATTCAGAGGATGGTTTTTATATCGGTGTTGCTTACGACGAGGGGGTGATTACCATTCAGAACTTTATTCAGCAAATCGATGCCAATGCAAACACCCTTTTCCCTGAACCTGTTCCGGTAATTATTGATGCTGCCACCAATCTTGAACGCACCGATTTCGGAATCCGTTACCTCCCTGAAACGCAGGAATTGCTGGTCATCTGGGCTGAGAAAAATTTCACAACGCATACGGCTTCTATCCTGGGACAAAAAATATCCTCCATGGGAACTAGAGTTTGGGGTGATTCTGCAAAAGAGTTCTATCCCAAAATCTCCATGATGGATTCCACTTACGCATTTCTGACACTCCGGAAATCCGGCACAAATGAGAGCATCCTGTTTTTTATGAAAAGAATATCCCCTTCAGCAGCCATTTATTCCTATGCGAGTAAATTAGATCCCAGCGGCAACAGTGTCTGGGGAAAAACCGTATTACTTTCAAATAAATCAGGAAGTAATATTGGGCTGATGGCGCTAGAAGAGATCGGCAGTCAATGGGTGGCCTATTACATAGATCAGATGGATTCCGCCCATTACCATCAATCCAAGGGACAATTATATGGCCAGAATATTTTCAACAATGGAAGCATCGGAGTCGGGGTGGAAGAAATTGTTGCAACCTCATTTCCGATGACCGTATTCCCAAATCCTGCGTTCGACCATATTTCAGTCGATTTTAAATTGGCATCTTCATCAATCATAAATGCATCATTGTGGAGTTCAGACGGACGGATGATCCAGACCTGGGAATATTCAAAAGTAGCAGCTGGTCATTCCCAGCTACTCTTTGATGTTAAAGGGATTCCGGATGGCTTTTATGTTCTGAAAGTTCGTGATGGTAACAGATCTTCAACTGCAAAAGTAATGATTCGAAAATGACTCCATCAGAAAAAAACGGTTTCGATTTTTTCCTTTCTTTACGTTGCCAATTAGAAAACCAAAATTTCTTGAAAAGAATTCATAAAAAATAATTTCGGGGCTAAAATTAGTTTTGAACAAATTTTATAGGTGTAATATGAATACAATACGGATATTTGAAAAATTGTCGTATATTTACCGGGTAGAATGAAGGTATAATACAGGTATATATGTTTGAGAAAAAGATTGAATTCGATTTTAAAACCAACCAGGAAATCCTTAAAAGGATCAGTGCAATAGATGGTTTCAAGTCAGTCTGGCTGGGAATTGAGAAGAAAGAGAGCAGGTATCTCCGCGAGCTCCGTCAGATTGCCACCATTCAAAGTATTGGATCATCGACCCGTATTGAGGGTGCGACCATGAATGATGAAGAAATTAAATCGTTGTTAAATAATATCAAGATAACCAAGCTTAAATCTAGGGATGAGCAGGATGTTGTGGGATACTATGAAGCGATTGACATGGTATATGCCAATTTCCAGGATATCCAATTAACTGAAAACTATATTAAACAGCTTCATGGAATGTTGTTGAAGTATAGTGAAAAGGATGTCAGGCACAGGGGCAAATACAAGAATTTACCGAACAAGGTCGTAGCTAATTATCCGGATGGTCAGCAGAAGGGAATCTTCAACACTACTGAACCCCACCTGGTTGATAAAGAAATTATGGAAATCCTTCAATGGACCAATGTACAACTTGAGCAAAGCAGTATTCATCCTTTATTGACCATTCCATTATTTGTTTATGAGTTTCTGTCTATTCATCCTTTTCAGGATGGCAATGGCCGACTTTCCCGGCTTTTGACAACATTGTTACTTTTAAAGCATGGTTATTCCTTTGTTCCCTATATTTCATTTGAGAACATTATTGAACGACAAAAAAAACAGTATTATGAAGCCCTGATGTTGGGTCAGAAAAACCGTTATTCAAAAAAAGAAAAAATTGATGATTGGATTTTGTTCTTCCTGGATTGTCTGCAGGAGATGATTGCTCTGTTGGGAAAGAAGTACGATGTTCATAAAGAAAAGGGAGGATATTTAAACCCCAGGCAGAAAGAGGTACTGGAAGCGATCCGGGTAAATCAACCGGTCAAGTTCAGTGATATTATTGCTGCCTTACCGGCCTATTCACAAAATACTATTAAGAAGGATTTGATTTACTTGGTTAATGAGCACCAGATCGAATCAATAGGTAGGAATAAAGGAACGGTTTATCATATCAGATCGGCTAATTCCTAATGCTATCTGTAATGTAAGAACCTGTCAAATTAACCAATCACAGCACATAAGTATAGACCACTGAATGTTTTGATTACCAGTGGGATGAGGTGGTCAATTAAATCGGCGTCAGGTTGACAATTATGCCTGCTCATCTAATGACTTTCGAGATCACTTTATTTTCAAATAGTTTTCGAAGTACCCAAAATGAAGAACTGCGGCTTCAAACGAATCATTCTGTAAGTAATATCGGGATATACTAATGGTTACAAGCCTTTACAACTAAAAAACCCAAACGATTTAACCTTAATAGTTTATCGTTTGGGTTTAATTGTTGTCAAAATAGTTGCCAGTTTTTTGACGATAACATTCTGAAACATCAGTAAAATCAATATGTTCAGAACTATTTCAGTGACCCCGGAGGGATTCAAACCCCCAACCTGCTGATCCGTAGTCAGCTACTCTATTCAGTTGAGCTACGAGGCCATTTTCAAGGGTGCAAAGATAACACTTTTTTTAAAAAAAAGTATACCTTTGCAACTTTGATTTTCGGATTGATCAGAACGAGAAGGTAAAACCACATAAAACAATGATAAGCGTTGGAATTCAGAAATTAACTCCGGACGATTTCTATAAAATTCTTTTCCTTGAAGAGAAAATAAAACTTGACCCCAAGGCTGTTGCTAAGGTAAAGGCAAACTACCAATTTCTGAAAGAATTTGCCAAAGGAAAGGTGATCTATGGAATCAATACAGGACTTGGGCCCATGGCTCAATATAAAATAAACGGCAACAGCGAACTTCAATTACAATACAACCTGATTCGCAGCCACAGCGCCGGCTGCGGGACTCCCCTGCCAGCCATCTATGCCAAAGCAACCATGCTCGCCCGACTGAATACGTTTTTGCAGGCCAAATCGGGAATCCATATCGAGGTGGTTGAATTACTGAAAGAACTGATCAATCGGAACATCAATCCCTATATCCCTGAGCACGGCGGTGTAGGAGCCAGCGGCGATCTCGTGCAACTGGCCCATCTTGCCCTGAACCTGATTGGAGAGGGGGAGATCTGGTATAAAGGCAAATTGCACCCTGCAAAGGAGGTTTTTCAGAAAGAGAAACTTACACCTGTCAAAATGCACATCCGCGAAGGGCTCTCCCTTATCAACGGAACTTCGGCCATGACCGGTATCGGCATGATCAACCTTGTGCACGCAAAAAACCTCCTGGATTGGGCCGTGCTTGCTTCATCCATGATCAATGAAATTGTGGAATCCTACGATGACCATTTTTCAGAAGGACTGAACAAAGTAAAATCACATGACGGGCAGAACCAGGTAGCACGGATGATGCGGTCGATTCTCCAGGACAGCAAACTGATCCGGCGCAGGGCCGACCACCTCTACAACGGAAAAACGGAAGAGGTGGAGGTGTTCACCCATAAAGTGCAGGAGTTTTACTCCCTGCGCTGCGTTCCCCAGGTACTTGGCCCGATCCTCGATACCATCCTGTATGCAGAGAAGGTGCTTATCAACGAAGTCAATTCAGCCAATGATAATCCCATTATCGACAGCGATGCCAAAAATGTATTTCATGGGGGTAATTTTCATGGGGATTATGTGGCCTTTGAGATGGATAAGCTGAAAATCGCCGTTACCAAACTCTCGATGCTCGCCGAGCGCCAGCTCAACTACCTGATGAACGAAAAGATGAACCAGAAACTGCCACCCTTTGTCAACCTGGGTAAACTTGGATTTAACCTTGGCATGCAGGGAGTGCAGTTCACAGCTGTGTCCACAGTGGCCGAAAATCAAACCATGTGCTTCCCCATGTCGATCCACAGCATAACAAACAACAACGACAACCAGGATATCGTGAGTATGGGCACCAACGCGGCCATGATGTCAAAGCGTGTAATCGACCATACCTATATTGTGATGTCTATCCACATGATTGCGATTCTTCAGGCCATTGATTTTATGAAATTCAAACCCAAACTTTCGGCCTATTCCAGGAAAAAATTTGAAGATTTGCGCAAAATAGTCCCGAAATTCACAGAGGATACTACGAAGTATAAGGAGATACAACAGATCGTGAATTATATTCTTGAGAATAAACCTAAGTTTCCTGTGTTATGAAGTACGCATTGATTACTGGCGGATCGCGGGGTATCGGGAGGGCAGTTTCAATAAAACTCGCTGAGATGGGTTATTCCGTTCTGATCAACTACCAGTCAAATCATCAGGAAGCTGAAATCACCCTGGAACAGGTTCGCGCAAAGGGCGGAAACGGGGAAATCGTAAAATTCAATGTGGCCTCCCAGGCAGAAGTTGAACAGGCACTCGGTGAATGGCAGGCAGCCCATCAAGGGGCCTATATCCAGGTACTCGTTAACAACGCCGGCATTCGGAAGGATGCCCTGGTGATGTGGATGAAAAATGAGGAATGGCACGATGTACTGGATACAAACCTCCACAGTTTCCTGTATGTCACGCGGTTCCTGATCAAGGATATGCTTGTCAATAAAATGGGACGGATTATCAATGTGGTTTCTCTTTCAGGACTTAAGGGATTGCCAGGCCAGGTAAACTATTCAGCAGCCAAAGCCGGCGTGATAGGCGCCACCAAGGCGCTGGCACAGGAAATTGCCAAGAAAAACGTAACTGTCAACGCCGTTGCACCCGGTTTCATTAAAACCGACATGACGAAAGATCTGGATGAAGCGCAACTGAAAACCATGATTCCCACAGGGCGCTTTGGAAGACCTGAAGAGGTGGCAGCCGTCGTGGGCTTCCTTGCCTCCGATGAGGCATCTTACGTAACAGGTGCGGTAATTAATGTGAATGGAGGACTGTATACATAGTGACCAATGACCAATGACAAATGACGAATGACCAATAGGGTTGTCATAACAGGTATGGGTATTTACTCCGTGATTGGGAAAAATCTCGCTGAGGTAAAGGATTCGCTGTATCACGGCCGCTCCGGAATTATTTTTGATCCGGCCCGGAAGGCGTTGGGCTTCCGCTCTGCGCTCACCGGAATGGTCGACCGTCCTCATCTAAAAGGCATTCTCGATCGCAGAATGCGCATCGGATTACCCCTTCAGGGCGAATATGCCTATATTTCAACGCTTGAAGCGCTTCAGCATGCAGGGATCGAACAACCTTACCTGGATGCACATGAAGTCGGCATTCTTTTCGGCAATGACAGCTCGGCCCTGCCTGTGGTCGAATCTGTGGATATTCTGCGCCAGAAGAAAGATACCATGATGATCGGATCCGGATATATTTTTCAGTCGATGAATTCGACAGTTTCGATGAATCTTTCGGTAATTTTCCGGTTGAAAGGAGTCAATTTCACCCTCAGCGGCGCCTGTGCCAGCGGTTCACATGCCATCGGCATCGGTTACTTGCTGATCAAGCAGGGACTTCAGGAGATGATCATTTGCGGCGGCGCCCAGGAGATCAACCCCGAATCAACAGCCAGCTTCGATGCGTTAAATGCCTTCTCGACCAGGGAATCGGAACCGACCAAAGCATCCCGCCCCTTTGACCGCGACCGGGACGGACTTGTTCCCAGCGGTGGAGCTGCAACCGTTATTATTGAAAGTTATGAATCAGCGCTTAAACGCGGGGCAACCATATATGGAGAGGTGATCGGATATGGTTTTTCATCCAATGGAGAACATATTTCCATGCCCAACGTTGATGGACCAGTCCGTGCCATGGAGAAAGCCCTTTCCGATGCCGGAATAAAGCCCTTCGAAATCGGATACATCAATGCCCATGCGACTTCGACGCCGGCAGGCGACAGAAATGAAGCCCAGTCCATCGATCTGCTCTTTGGAAAATCAAAACCGATGATCAGCAGCACCAAATCAATGACAGGGCACGAAATGTGGATGGGTGGCGCCAGTGAAGTGATCTATTCGACCCTGATGATGAACCAGGGCTTTGTTGCTCCGAATATCAATTTTGAGAACCCGGATGACGCAACGGAAAAACTGAATATCGCTTCGAAAACCACCCCATGCGAATTCAATGCCTTTCTCTCCAATTCGTTCGGTTTTGGCGGCACCAATTCATCATTGATCATCCGAAAAGTTTAATCCCTTTCTTTCTTAAAAGAAAATTAGCTATTTTTGCATCGGTTAAAGAACGATACAGATGCAAAATGATGAGATTATCAGGAAGATAAACCAGCTCCTGATTGATGAGATTGAAATTGATGTAAACCAGATACACCCTGCTGCCGATCTTAAAAAAGACTTAGGAATTGACAGCCTTGATTTTGTTGACCTTTTTGTGATTGTTGAAAATAATTTTGGCTTTAAGATGAAGGCTGAAGAGATGACTGACCTCAAATCATTGGAGGATTTTTACAGCTACATCATCAAACGAATCAACCCAAATTAATCGTAAATGTCATCTTGGGAAGGCAAAACCCGGGGAGGGGTTCTGGGGTATAAAATATTTGTCTGGACCCTGAAATATCTGGGTCTCCGCTTCGCTTACTTCCTGCTCTCATTCGTTGTGATCTATTTCCTGGCTACCTCAGGTAAGGCATTTAATGCCATTTTTCATTTTTACAGCAAGGTGATGAAGTACAACCGCGCAAAAGCTTTCCTCAGTATCTACCGGAATTATTACATGTTCGGACAGATTCTACTCGATAAAATTGCAATGATTGCGGGATTTCAGCAACGCTTCACCTTTAATTTTGAAGGGGAAGAGTACCTGCGCCAGATGCATGACGGCGGATTGCTGGTGAGCGCACATGTAGGTAACTGGGAAATTGCCGGCCAGTTATTGAGCAGACTTGAAAAACGAATCCATATCATTTTATTTGACGCTGAACATCAGCGAATTAAAGGATATTTATCTGATGTGATGTCCAACCGCAATGTCAGCTTCATCGTAATACGCGATGATTTTTCGCATCTGCTGGAGATCAAACAAGCGCTTGCCAATAAAGAGATCATTGCCATGCACGGCGACCGGTTCATTGAAGGGAACAAGACCATCCTGCTCGAATTCATGGGAAGCGCTGCGGCATTCCCGATCGGCCCCATCAATATGGCCGCCAAATTCAATGTTCCGGTTTCTTTTGTCTTTGCAGTGAAGGAGTCCCGCAGCCATTATCATTTTTATGCTACACCGCTCACCACGGTGGCCTTTAGCACAAATCAGAAACAGCGGGAAGATAATTTCCGCCGGGCCCTGGAAATCTATGTTGCTAAATTTGAAGAGATCCTGTTTAAATATCCGCTTCAATGGTTTAATTATTACGATTTTTGGAAACTTCCGGATAATTTACCACGGTTACCTGAAACGAGCCCATGACCATGAAAGAGAAAAAGCTACTCTTTGTTTCAGCAAACCGTTATGCCAACCCCTACCCGGTTTACCCGTTGGGGATCTCATACCTGTTTACCTATCTGAGCGAACGCCTTCCCCATTACCAAATCAGGATATTTGACTTTAACCTCCATACGCCCGACTCTTTCAGGGAATATCTTAAGGATTTTCAACCGGATTATGTTGGCCTATCACTGCGAAATATTGATGATGTTAACTTTTACAGCCAGGAAAGCTTCGTCCATGGATATAAAATGATTGTTGACATCATACGTGAAATGTCCAAATCACCGCTGATCATCGGTGGCTCTGCCTTCTCTATCTATCCAAAGGAGCTTTTTTCCATGCTGAACCCCGATTATGGAATACAGGGCGAAGGAGAAGAAAGCCTTCATAACTTTTTAGTCAGCCTCGATTCAGGAACACCCGATTTAAGTATTGATGGTCTTGTATACCGAAATAGCGAGGAGGTGCTGGTCAACAGCCGGAAACACTTCATCAAAACACCTGACCTTGATTTCGACAAGGGATTGCTTGAGTTTTATTGGGATAAAGCCGGGATGGTGAATGTGCAGACAAAGCGTGGCTGTCCCTATAATTGCATCTATTGCACCTACCCGCTTATCGAAGGGCACAACGTGCGCACGCTCGATCCGGATAAAATTGTTTATACCCTGCGTCAGTTGTATGAAAAGCACAAAATCGATTATGTGTTTTTTACCGATTCCGTGTTCAACATCAGCAACCAATTCAACATCGACCTGGCCAATAAGATGATCGCCTCAAAGCTGCCTATGCACTGGGGAGCCTATTTCTCACCACATAATTTATCGCTTGAAAATCTGAAATTATTTGCTCAGGCAGGCCTGACCCATATCGAATTTGGCACTGAATCTCTTTCAGATACCACCCTGAAAAAATATGGAAAACATTTCAATGTGGACGAAGTTGTCACTGTATCGGATTTTTGCAACCAGGCAGGCATCTATTTCTGTCATTTCATGATCATAGGCGGATATGGTGAAACAGAAGCCACCATCAACGAGAGTTTTGAAAATTCCAAACGCATCGAAAATACCGTATTCTTTCCCTTCATTGGCATGCGGATCTATCCGGGAACGGTACTGCATCATATTGCCATTGAACAGGGGATCATTCATGCCGAAGACAAACTGCTTGAACCGGTCTATTACATTGCCCCCGGAATTGACTATGATACACTGAAGGAGCGCGCCGACCAAACCGGCCGCAGATGGGTCTTTCCCAATGAAGATGTTGCAACAGCCATGAACCGGCTCAGGAAACGAAAACGTAAAGGATCGCTATGGCACCATTTGAAAAAATAAACATACCTCAGGCCCCCCCGATGGTGATGGTCGACAAACTCGTTGAGATAGTCGATAAAACCACTGTGACCACTTTTTTGATTCTTGAAGACAATGTTTTTTGTGAGAACGGGGAGTTCCGTGAAGCGGGTATGATTGAAAACATGGCTCAAACTGCCGCTGCCGGCGTGGGTGCAACACATGGAATTCCTGGAGGGAACGCTCCGCTTGGTTTTATTGGGGGCATACGAAACCTTAAAATTGAAGCATTGCCTAAGGTTGGCCAGGAGATTATGACAAGGGTTACCGTTTTGCATGAAGTATTTGATGCGACCATTGTTCAGGGAGAGATATTCCTGAACACGCGGTTGATAGCTGGATGTGAACTTAAAATTTTCTTAATCAATAATTAGCATATGGAACATTCGACAGTAGAGGAAAGTGACCGCCTACCCGATGAAAGCGAATTGCTATATACGTATAACCGGGAGGTTTTTTATCATTTTGACAAGGAGAAGGGGTTCACGCAAAAAATTGAGTATCAGAACCCAAACAACCAGGTGATCATCAAACAGAGTTGGGATGCCGCTGAACAACGTCTCGAAGAGGTAAAGCAGCTGGTTATCATTGGAAAACTCAGTCCCATTGCCTATTATATGGAAAAAATACTCATGGAGGTTCCCATGTTGGCGGCCTACATGGAAATTCCAAAATGGCGGGTTAAAAGACATATGAAAAGTAAAATTTTTAAAAAACTGAAACCTGAACTGCTGGCAAAATATGCTGCTGTATTCGAAATCCCCGTTGGGCAGTTGACCAATCCTGATTTTTTAAATAAATAAAAAGACAAAATAATGGTGAAACTTGAATTTGAGCATCGGCAAGCAGGACATTGTGAAAGTGGCGTAACACGCAACCTGCTTAACTATCATCATTTTAAAATAAGCGAACCCATGGCGTTCGGTATCGGGGCCGGGCTGTTTTTCAGCTACCTGCCTTTTCTCAAGATGCAGCATGCACCAACCACATCCTTCAGGGTGTGGCCTGGGCAGGTGTTCGATCGGGCCACCAAGGAACTCGGCGTAAAAACTGCGGTTCACACCTTCCGTAACCCGAAAGATTCCATGGATAAACTGAATGCGGTGCTTGATCAGGGTTATCCGGTCGGGCTGCAGGTAGGAACCTTTCACCTGCCATTTTTTCCGCCTGAATACCGTATGCATTATAATATGCATAACATGATTGCCTATGGCCATGATAATGGGACCTATTATATTAGCGATACCCTGATGGAGAACCTGGTGGAGATCAATTACGAAGACCTCATGCGGGTACGATTTGCCAAAGGGGCCTTTGCTCCCCAGGGGAGAATGTATTATCCAACGTTTGTCCCCAAAGATATTGATATCAAACCTGCCATCATCAAAGGAATCCGGAAAACGGCCAACAATATGGTTGGCATTCCCTTCCCGCTCATTGGTGCCAAAGGAATCCGTTATCTGGCAGGCCGGATGAGAAAATGGGAAAAGAACCTTGGCCCTGAGAAGGCCTCCTATTACCTCGGGCAGGTTTTGCGCATGGAGGAGGAGGTCGGTACTGCCGGTGCAGGTTTCAGATTTATCTATGGTGCCTTCCTCGAAGAGGCATCCACAGCCCTGAACCAGCCATGGCTCAAGGAATTATCAATCGAAATGGGTGAAACAGCCAATAAATGGCGGGAATTTTCATACCTCGGATCCAGGAATTGTAAAAAACGGGGAAAAGCAGATCAGTCCTATAACTTTTTAGCGGACATGCTCATTGAGATTGCCGGACGCGAGGAGAAGATTTTCCGCAAATTGGCCAAAATCAAATAAAATCTATAATTTCGCATCAGTAAAATTGATTGTGGTAATTTAATACTGGAATCTATGGAAGAAAATCCCAATCCGGTTTACAAGGATCAGCGTTATGGCCAGTCAAAGGAATTGCTTTATTCCTACGATGCAGATGGTCAGTTTCATAAAAACGTCGGTTTTCATGGTGAACCCGACAGGATCATTTTGCAGCAAGCGTGGGATCATTTTGATGAACGCATTGCGGATGCCAGACAAAGGGTGTTGGCCGGCAAGGCAAGCCCGATTGTTTATTACATGGAGAAATTTCTCGCCGATCCACTGAATCTTTCAATGATGGCGGGTATTTCGATTTGGCGGGTAAAATGGCATCTCCGACCTGGTGCATTCAAGCGTTTAAATGAAAAAACGCTGAAGAAATATGCTGATGCCTTTAATATTACGGTGGCACAGCTAAAGAAAGTTGAATAAGATCAAAAACAACTTCCTATGGAAATAAAAACAATGATAAATTATACGCATCGCCAAGCCGGACATTGCGAAAGTGGTGCCACATCCAATTTATTGAACTACTACGGAATTAACATGTCGGAGCCGATGGCCTTTGGAATCGGGAACGGACTATATTTTAGCTATATCCCGTTTTTAAAAGTGCAGTTTGCACCCATGATCTCTTTTCGTAATCTTCCGAACACTGTTTTTCATCGCTCAATGAAGTACCTGGGAATCGAGGCAACAGTGATAAAAAAATTCAGGGATCCGAAAGAGGCCATGGTTGCCCTCGACCGAAACCTCGAAAAGGGAATCCCTACCGGGATGCAGGTGGGTGTGTTTAATCTTACCTTCTTTCCGCCTGAATACCGTATGCACTATAACATGCACAACCTTGTTTGTTATGGAAAAGAAGGGGATCTTTACCATATCAGTGATACGGTGATGGAAACAGCCCAGGTGCTTACCTATGAAGATCTGCTCAGGGTACGATATGCAAAGGGTGTTTTTGCCCCTGAAGGAAAGATGTACTGGATCGACAAGATCCCAAATGAGTTAGATATCAAGTCGGCCGTTTCGATGGGAATTAAAAAGACCGTTTACGAAATGATCAAGATCCCGTTTCCCTTAATTGGCGTTAAAGGGCTGAAATGGATGGGCCGGGATCTCCGGAAGTGGCCTAAAAAACATGGTGTGGACAAAGCCTCATTTTATCTTGGCCAGGTTTTGAGAATGGCAGAAGATTTTGGAACAGGAGGTGCCGGATTCCGGTTTATTTATGGTGATTTCCTCAAAGAGGCAGGTGAAAAATTTAACCATACGGAACTGCTTGAAGCTTCCCAGATGATGGGTAAAACGGCCAACAAATGGAGGGAATTCACCTATATCGGCGCACGTAACTGTAAAAACCGGTCAAAACCCGAAGAAGATTATGGCATGCTTGGGGATATGATGCATGAAATTGCCGGAATGGAAGAACAGGTTTACAAAAAATTAGACAAAATAAAGCTTTAGATGTCTGACCGACCGATTATTGAAATCAGGGAGTTAACAAAATTCTACAAGGGGAATGACGAGCCGGCCTTAAATACGATTTCCCTGGAGATATTCCCAGGCGAGATATTTGGACTGCTGGGCCCCAACGGAGCTGGAAAAACCACGACCATCTCCATTCTTTGCGGACTATTCCCCCCTACCCGGGGAGAGGTGTATATTGACGGAATGGAAATCAGGTCGAATCTTGATAAAATCAAACACATCATTGGTGTTGTACCCCAGGATCTCGCCCTCTACCCTACTTTGACTGCCCTGGAGAATCTCACTTTTTTTGGTAATATGTATGGATTGAGAGGCCAGGATTTGCGCACCCGCATCTTTGAATACCTGAAGGTATTCGGGCTTGAAAAGGCATCGCGCAAAAGAATTTCCAGCTATTCAGGCGGTATGAAGCGCAGGGTGAACCTGATCGCTGGCTTGCTTCACCGCCCCAAGGTGCTTTTTCTGGATGAACCAACCGTCGGTATCGATGTTCAATCGCGCATGGTCATTCTTGATTATCTTAAGGAAATCAATAAAATCGGAACGACCATCATCTATACGTCACATTACATGGAAGAGGCGGAAAACCTGTGTTCCAGGGTGGCCATTGTCGATCATGGCAGGATCATCTCCATCGGAAATCCCAGGGAATTATTAAAAGATCATCCGGAATTCAAAAATTTGGAAAATATCTTCTTACATCTCACCGGAAAAGAGATGAGAGACTAAACAGACCGTATGTTTAAATTCATATCTACCATCAGGAAGGAAACGCTGATCCTGCTTCGTGATAAAGCTGGATTAATCATTGTTTTCCTGATGCCCATGGTGTTGATTATCATTATGTCTTTGCTACAGGAGGTAGGTTATAGTTCAATCAACCGCGAGACGCAGATTGATATTCTTTTTTTGGATCAGGATAAAGACAGCCTTGGCCTTAAAATCAGGGAAGGACTTAACAGCTCCCATTATTTTCACCTGCTCGATTCGGTTCATCAGGAACCTGCAACGGATTCGAATATCAGGGAAGCCGTTAAAAGGGGTGAATATGTTATCGGGATCGTCATACCAAAGGGTGTTACTAAAAAAATAAGGTCGAATGTGCGGATTATGGTTGCAAAAACCCTGGAAGGCTTTGGCTTGTATAATGCCAACCTCTTTGGGGATATTCCATTGGCTAAAGCAGACACGATTACCATCTATTTTGACCCGACTGTTAAGCAGACCTTTAAAAATACCATTATCAGCTCCCTGAAACAGTATAATTACAAAATTGAATCAGAAATGATTTTTTCCACCTTTAACCATGAGATGGCTAAAGCATTTCCGACTTACCAGCCCCCGGATCTGATGTTTAAGGATGCTGTTGAATTCCATGAGGTTTTTCCTTCCTACCATGCAATTGACAAGATACCCACCACAGCACAACACAATGTGCCGTCATGGGCCGTTTTTGCAATGTTCTTCATCATTATCCCCTTGACTTCAAGTATGATTGTTGAAAGGGAGGAAGGAAGCATGTTCCGTATCATGGCCATGCCAGTCAACTACCTGATGCTGCTTATCGGAAAGGTGTTTGTTTATATGGTCGTCTGTTTTGTCCAGACTGTCTTTATGATCCTTGCCGGAATATTTATCCTTCCGTTATTCAATTCCGCTCCTTTGGTTATGGGAAATCACATATTTCCGCTTGTGGTGATGACCATCATGAGTGCCCTTGCAGCATTGGGATATGGTGTGATGGTTGGAACAATGGCCACCACGCATCAGCAGGCAGCTGCATTTGGGGCAGTTTCCATCATCATCATGGCCGCCCTGGGCGGACTCTGGGTGCCCATGTACCTCATGGCCCCGGTTATGCAGCACGTGGCAACCTTCAGCCCTTTGAACTGGGCATTAAGCGGTTATTATGATATTTTTATCCGGGGAGGCGGATTGAAAGAGATCCTTCCTGAATTATTGAAATTGTTGATTTTTTTCCTCTCTTCCATTGTAATAACCGGGATATATATGAAAGTTAAAAATCCCATGTCTAAATAATTTATGCAACTCATCGACTCCAGAGAGATCATTGTGAGGTTCTCAGAAGTTGATTCCATGCGCATCGTATGGCATGGAAACTATCTGAAATACTTTGAAGATGGCCGTGAATCATTCGGATTGAAATACAGCCTTGGATACCTTGATGTCTATAAACACCATGTGATGATCCCGCTTGTCAAAATCAACTGTGACTACAAACGTCCACTTGAATATGGAGATACAGCCATCGTTGAAACCCGTTTTATTCCGACGGATGCCGCGAAGATTGTGTTTGAATACACCATCTACAAGAACAATGATCAGGATGTAGCCGCAACGGGTTCTTCCACCCAGGTTTTTCTTACTCCCGAGGGTGAATTGCTGCTGAACTCCCCTGAATTTTTCACCGGTTGGAAAAAGAGATGGGGCGTTTAACCGTGAACAAAATGAAACCAGTTTATATTTTTAATGACAGCATCATCTCTTCACTTGGATTTACCACAGCCGAAAATGTTGCTGCCATTAAAAACGATACCATCGGGATCCGCATGGTGAATGATCCTGCGCTTTACCCTAAACCGGTTCTGCTTTCACTTGTTGATACCGATAAACTCAATGTGAGATTTGCGGAAGTTTTGAAGGAATACAAAAAAAGCGTTCCGGCTGAATCATTTACCCGCCTCGAAAAAATGTTCATCGTTTCAATCTCAGATGCCTTGAAAGAACAGGCAAATGTCCTGCGAAGTCGCCAAACGCTGCTGGTAATCTCAACGACAAAAGGAAACATCGATCTTCTTGAGAATCGCCACAAGGCTGCCTTCAGCCACAAACGGGTTTATCTTTGGGAACTGGGGCGGGTCATTCAACAGTTTTTTGGTTTCCTGAATCCTCCGTTGATTATCTCCAATGCCTGTATTTCAGGTGTT
Source organism: uncultured Bacteroidales bacterium (assembly GCA_903945175.1). GTDB lineage: Bacteria > Bacteroidota > Bacteroidia > Bacteroidales > FEN-979 > CAIVAT01. Next base: position 63,775 of record CAJAUM010000089.1, read on the forward strand.
GTAGCCATGATGACGGCAACCCGTTGTCTGCAGTCGGGAGCCTATGACCATGCCATTGTTACAGGAGGCGATATGGCCTCTGAATTCGTCATCTCCGGTTTTGCCTCATTCCAGGCTCTGAGCCCTGATGCGTGCAAACCCTTCGATATGAACCGGTCCGGATTATCGCTGGGCGAAGGATGTGGGACCGTGGTTCTTTCAACCGAACAGCCGCTATCTTCTGAAGGTGATATGATCAGGGTTGCAGGTGCGTCGACCAGCAATGACGCCAATCATATCTCAGGCCCCTCCCGCACAGGAGAAGAGCTGAGCGGAGCCATCAGCGAAGCCATGAAACAAGCCGGACTCACTGCTGCGGATATCCATTATATTTCGGCTCATGGCACGGCAACCCCCTACAATGATGAAATGGAATCAAAAGCAATTGAGCTGAGCGGACTGCTCCATGTTCCCGTAAACAGCCTGAAGGGCTACTGGGGCCACACACTGGGAGCTGCCGGAATCATCGAATCGATTGCAGCCATTTCATCCATGAGAAACAACATGCTCATTCGCTCGGCAGGGTTTGAAACCTTGGGTGTCACGGCCCTGCTGAATGTGATTTCAGCACACCAGCCAGCCCTGATTTCATCATGCCTTAAAACTGCATCAGGGTTTGGCGGATGCAATGCCGCCATCATTTATCAGAAACAATAACATGGACCGAATTATCACCTCATACAGCCATCTCTATGATAACAAGGTCATCGTGAATGGCCGACTCCTGTTTTATCAGGAAAATATTGTTAAATTTGCAGAGGTTTTAAAGTCAGTTTACAAGCAGGAACAGATCAGTTATCCCAAGTTTTATAAGATGGATGCCGTCAGCAAACTTGGATTCATGGCGGCTGAACTGGTTTTGAAGGAAAAATCGATTGCAGGGTTTCAACCTGAACGGATCGGGGTGGTTTTGGCTAATTCAAGCTCAAGTCTTGATACAGACATCGCACACAACGAAACAATCAAAGACCGTTCGGCTTATTACCCAAGTCCTTCAGTTTTTGTTTACACCCTGCCCAATATTGTCATAGGGGAAATTTGTATCAGACATAAAATCAAAGGAGAAAATGCATTTTTGATCTCTGAAACATTCAACAGCCAAATGCTGTCAGGTTATGTGGAGGAGTTATTTAACAATGGGCGGGTGGATGCCTGCCTTTGCGGATGGGTTGAAGTGCTGGGTGAAAATCACAACGCCATGGTGGCCCTGGTTGAAAATGTTGACCGGGATAAGCAAGGGGTGGATTCAGCCTTTAATCCGCTGTATTTTAACATGGAGAATTTGAATTTATTAATTACCCACAATTGACCGTTTATTATGGAAGAGTTAATCATCAAACTGAAAAAAGAGGTTATTGAGCAATTAAACCTGGAAGATATTTCCCCTGAAGATATCAATCCTGATTCGCCCCTTTTTGGCGAAGGCCTGGGATTGGATTCAATTGATGCTCTGGAACTGATTGTGTTATTGGAGAAAAACTACGGAATAAAGATCGAAGATCCCAAAGATGGAAAGAAAATTTTCTTTTCTATCCGTACCATGGCTGAATACATTACGGAGCATAAAAAATAACCCCCGATGCCCAAACGGATATTTATTACCGGTTATGGCATCATATCCTGCATCGGCAATAATGTTGCAGAAAATTTAAACTCCCTGCGTCAGTCAAAGTCTGGACTGGGCAAGCTGCTTCATATTGAAACAGTGCTCAGGGATGAATTGTTCGTAGGTGAGGTATCCAAATCACTGGATGAGCTTTTTATCATGGCCGGAATCACGCCTGCTGAAGGCTACTCGAGGAATGCCCTGCTAGGCATCATCGCCGCGCGCGAAGCATTTTCTCAAGCCCGGCTGGATGAAAACAGGTTTTTGAAAACCGGCCTGATATCTGCAACCACAGTTGGAGGGATGGATCGTTGCGAACGCTATTACCATGATTTTCTTACCAACGATACCCGCAATGCCTACATCGATTCCTACGATTGTGCTGACAGTACAGAGAAAATTGCCTCCCTGCTGGGAATTGATGATTTTGTGACAACCATCAGTACGGCCTGCTCCTCTGCAGCCAATGCCATTTTGCTGGGAGCACGCATGATCCGGAGCGGGAAACTTGACCGCGTTCTGACCGGAGGTTGCGAGTCCCTCACAAAATTTCATCTGAATGGCTTCAATGCATTGAAAATCCTTGATAAAAATCCCTGTAAGCCTTTTGATCAGCAGCGTGCTGGTATCAACCTGGGCGAAGGAGCCGCTTATCTGGCCCTTGAATCGGAAGAGAGTCTTGCGAAAACCGGAAATACACCCCTGTGCGAACTGGCAGGCTGGGGCAATGCATGTGAAGCTTTTCACCAAACAGCTTCGTCACCGGATGGAGTCGGAGCTTACCTGGCAATGAAAAAGGCACTCGATATGAGTGGCCTTGCACCTGATTCGATCGACTATGTAAATGCCCACGGTACCGGAACCGATAACAATGACCTTTCTGAAGGCCGTGCCATCGAAAGGCTTTTTGGTGAAAGAATCCCCATGGTGAGTTCGACCAAGCCATTCACAGGGCATACAACCAGCGCTGCCGGTTCCACCGAGGCGATTCTGTCTATTCTTTGCCTGCAGTACCAGGTCGTATGGCCTAACCTGAATTTCAGCGAAAGAATTAACGAACTCTCCTTCTCCCCCGTTGAAAAAATTATCACGGATCTCCCTGTTAATGTGGTGATGTCAAACTCGTTTGGATTTGGTGGGAACGATACGTCGTTGATTTTTAAGAGCGTAATGAAGTAAATTGGTCATTGGTAATTGGTAATTGGTAATTATTGTATATGTCTTTTATAAACGGAATCGGCCTCATCTCTCCCCAAAACACAGCGGAAACAAAGGAATTTCTTCCTGAGATTGTTGAATACAATGCCGATTACCTGAAATGTATTGAACCGGTTTACCGGAATTACATCGATCCCATTCAATCACGCAGAATGAGCCGTTTGATTAAAATGGGGATAGCTGCTGCAAAGATGAGCGTAGCCGAAGCAGGACTTCACATGCCCGATGCCATCATTACCGGAACCGGTTTGGGAAGCGTGGAAGACACCGAAAAAATTCTTGATGACCTAACCAAAGAGGAACGATTCCTCAACCCCACCCCATTCATCCAGTCAACTTACAATACCATCAGCTCCCAGGTGGCGATCCAGTTGAAATGCCACCACTACAACTCTACCTATGTTCATCGTACCTTTTCATTTGAAAGCGGATTGATCGACGGACTGTTGCAACTTGAAGAACGGACTGCAACGAATGTCCTTATTGGAGCAATTGATGAGATGACTGCCAATCATTTGCTGATTACCAGGAAAATAGGACAATGGAAAATGCATCAGGTTTCAAATCTCAAGCTCCTTGATGATGAAACCCCCGGTGCCCTGGCAGGAGAAGGTGCCGCATTTTTTGTTCTTGGATCAGAAAAAATCGCATCGACCTATGCCAACATAAAAGATGTCAAAACCTGGATCCAGTTTAATAACACATCCCGTGCTGAGACTATCCTCGGCGAGTTTCTCCTAAAGAATGAACTCCTGACGGGAGATATTGATTTGATTCTGCTGGGAATCAATGGGGACTGTCATTATGATCCTGTTTATCGTCAGTTTGCCGGCAATTTTTTTCCCGGATTTGCGCAGGCATGGTATAAGCATCTCTGTGGAGAGTATCACACCGCAACAGGGTTCGGTTTGTATGTTGCGGCCAACATCTTGAAACATCAACATTATCCAGAGATTTTGAAGTTAAACCAGACTACGCCTCCCCGGCTGAAAAACATTTTGATTTACAATCAGTTCAGAAATGTCAACCATTCATTTATTTTGGTACAGGCCGTGTAAAATAAAAGGTGCCGGCCCAATGATTTAATCTGCTAATTTTGCTGAAAAATGACAACCTAAGAATGTCGAAACGGGTTTATATTACAGGCATCGGTATCATCTGTGCCATCGGTAACAATGTCATTGAAACGTTAGCGTCACTTTTGACATCAAGCTCTGGGATCGGAAAAATCACCCATTTACACACCATCCATCAGGGAACCATTCCAATGGCGGAGGTGAAACTTTCTACCGAACAACTGCTGAAACAAACCGGTTATACAGGCCGGAAGGAATTCACGCGAACAGCGTTGCTGGGAATTGCAGCGGCAAAAGAAGCCATTATATCCGCAGGAATAGAGGATATAAGTGAATTCAAAACCGGTCTCATCTCGGCAACCACCGTCGGGGGCATGGACCGCAGCGAAAATTTTTATGCATCGTTCCTTTCTGACTCCGGGAAAGGGCATATGATCGACATCGTAAATCATGATTGCGGCGACAGTACCGAACGCATTGCTGCAGCGCTTGGGATCACCGATTTTGTTACGACCGTCAGTACGGCTTGCTCATCCTCTGTGAACGCACTGATGTTGGGCTCAAACCTGATTAAGACTGGTCAACTCGACCGTGTCATCGTTGGTGGAAATGATTCTGTAACAAAATTCACCCTGAATGGCTTCAACACCCTGATGATCCTTGATAAAACCGGATGCCATCCCTTTGACGAACACCGCGCAGGTCTAACCCTGGGTGAAGGGGCCGCCTTTCTTGTTTTGGAATCTGAAGAAATCGTAATGAAGCATCCTAAGACCATATTGGCTGAAGTTTCAGGTTATGGCAATGCCAATGATGCCTATCATCAAACGGCCTCATCGCCGGAAGGCACCGGAGCCTTTTTGGCCATGTCGAAAGCCCTTGAGATGAGCGGGCTGAAGCCAGGCGAAATTGATTACATCAACGTTCATGGTACGGGAACTGAAAATAACGATCTTTCCGAAGGCATTGCCATCGAACGGATTTTCGGAACGCATGTTCCACCATTCAGTTCAACCAAAGGCTTTACAGGTCATACACTGGGCGCTGCAGGGGCGGTAGAGGCTGTGATTTCGGTTCTGGCTATTCAAAACCGGGTTATTTTTCCGAATCTGAATTTTTCGACCCCCATGAAAGAACTGCATATCAGTCCGGTTTCCCGGCTGAAACCTGATACTGAAATTCACCATGTTCTTTCAAACTCCTTTGGATTCGGGGGTAATAATTCGGCGGTGATTCTGTCAAAAGTGTGATGCGTGATGCATGACATGTAGCGCGTGACAAAACAAATGAAAAGTTTGAGTTAGAAGACATAGAGGGAAAGAGGAGAAACGTAAAAAGGATTAACAATGTCCCATATTCCGATATATATCAATGGTCTTGGCAATATTTCGCCTCAGAAAACGACTGACAGCAACCATTTCCTGGAGGAGCCGCTGTCGTTTGAATCCAACAGGTTGAAGTGCATCGACCCGGGGTACAAGGAGTTCATCCCAGCCGAGTCAATCCGCAGGATGAGCCGGATCATAAAAATGGGAATCGCCGCCTCAAAATTATGCCTTAACGATGCCGGATGCAGCCCGGAGATCCCGCCGGAGGGAAATACCACCCCCAATGCAATTATTACGGGAACCGGTCTTGGATGTGTGGAGGATACAGAAAAATTCCTGGCTTCCATGATCAAAAATAACGAAGAATTTCTCACCCCTACTGCGTTTATCCAAAGCACCCACAACACTGTTGCCGGGCAGATCGCCCTGCTCCTCAAATGCCATAGCTATAATTTTACATACGTACACCGCGGTATTTCATTCGAAACTGCACTCATCGATGCCATGACCCAGGTGCAACTGGGCGAATTCTCCAATGCCTTGGTTGGGGGATCTGATGAACTCACAGACAACGCGTTTGCCATCACCTCCAGGCTGGGATATTGGAAACGAAAACCAATTCAGACGTTGAACCTGCTGAATGATTACCAGCGCGGTTCAATAGCCGGTGAAGGAGCCTCCTTTATGTTTCTGGATCATCATCAGAACGGACACAGCTATGCCAAGGTTTCAGCAGTGACCACCTTCCTGAAACCTCCCTCCCATATGGATATAAGTCGCCGGCTTCATGATTTTCTTTCTGGTCAGCGATTGACTGCCCATGACATCAGCCTCGTGCTCCTTGGATTGAATGGAGATCCGCGCACCGACCTGGTATACCATCAACTTGTCAAAACGGATTTTCAGTCTGCTAAACTGGCATATTTCAAACATCTTTGCGGAGAATACCATACTGCTTCAGCATTTGCCACCTGGCTTGCAGCAATGATTCTCAAAACACAATCAGTTCCTGAGGTGATCAGGGTGAATAACAATCCCATCCCATCCCGGCTTGATCATGTGCTCATTTACAACCATTTCCAGGGAAACAACCATGCTTTTATTCTGCTAAGCCGCCCGTAAATGATTACCTTCCGTCGTCTCACCCTGCTATTTTTCATCCTCCTGCTCAGCCTGAATCTATTGAATATAGTGCCCTGCAATGCGGCCTGTGGATTTATTCACCCTCCTGCACCTTATGTATATGCGTTTCTGATCTCCCTCTACCTGGGAATCTCTGTTGCGATGGCCTTTCTGCCCTGCTCCAATTTTCATCACCCGGTGATATGCAAGGGGGAAACAGAAAAAAAGATAGTATCCATTACCTTCGATGATGGCCCTGATCCAATAAAAACGCCAGGGATCCTGGATGTTTTGAAAAAAAACAATGCCACGGCGACCTTCTTCTGCATAGGCCATAAACTTAGAGGCAATGAGCAGATCTTAACACGCATAAACGAGGAAGGACACCTCATTGGCAACCACTCATTCTCCCATTCCAAATGGTTTGATTTCTTTCCTGCCCGGAAAATGAGCGCTGAATTAATGGAAACTGACCGGATAATCCGGGATATTACAGGAAAATCTCCCCTGTTTTTCCGCCCGCCGTTCGGCGTTGTAAATCCAATGGTTAGCAAGGCGCTGAAACATATGCCCTGGAAGACGGTTTGCTGGAACATCCGCTCTTTGGATACCATGGGCTCAAATCAACGCAAAATCATGAATCATATAATTTATCATCTGAAACCCGGATCGATCATCCTGATGCATGATTTTACCCCTTTCGTCGAAAATTGCCTCGATGAACTGCTTGTCAGGATAGATGAGGCAGGTTACGAGATTGCACCCCTGGATATACTGTTAAATACCTCAGCATATGCATAGCATTCAAATCAAAGGCCATGCCTTGTGCATCATATCAGCCATCCTCATTGCCTTGTTGATTCCCCGCCAGTCGTTGTCGCAGAATAAACCGATGAATGCCATGTCGGTCGAAACGTTAAAGCTTCAGGTAACTGCGTTGTCGCGAAATTCCCAAACAATTTCCAGTGACTTTGTTCAGGAGAAAATGATGACCATGATCACGGAAAAGATCATCACCAGGGGGAAATTCTTTTTTAAAAAGGAGAAGATGCTTCGCTGGGAATATACTGAACCCTTCTCCTACCTCATCATTATCAACAACGACCAGATTTCGGTAAAGGATGAGAACAAAGTGAACCATTTCAACGTACAATCCAATAAAATTTACCTTGAGATCAACAAGATCATCCTTGGCAGCATTCAGGGTACCTTGCTGAATGATGAGAAAAATTTTAAATCCATTTTTATGGAGAATGAGTCATCCTTCATTGTCCTGCTCAAGCCCCTGGCGCCGAAACTGAAGGAGTCGCTCACAGATGTTGTCATTCATTTCGACCGCAGGGATTTTACCGTCAGCCAGATTGAAATGCTGGAACCTGGTGGCGACCGGACAAGGATTACCTTTTCCGGAAAGAAATTTAATCAACCCATGGCCGATGAAAAATTCCTGGTTCATTAGCATCTTTGTCCTTTTATTTGCCGGTTGTGTCTCGGTGAAACCGGCAAAGCTGACACGTGACCCGTCACAGATAACCAGGAATAATGTCATCCATCAACCATTGCAGGTCATACCCTTTTCATCCCGCTTTCTGCTTTTCAAAGCCTCCCTGGATATTAAAAAACATCACCTCACCGGTTTGTTGGTTATCAAACGCATGGATTCACTCATTGATGCAGGAAATCCAGGCAGGGGCATCCGGCCGGTATACCGGATTGTGTTCGCAAATGAAATTGGCATGACCTTCTTTGATCTGGAACTGACTTGCGACAGTTTAAAAGTCATTTCCTGCTTTGAGTCATTGAATAAGAAGGCCCTGATGAAAATTTTCAGGACTGATTTCCTGTTGTTAACTGGCATGGACACCATGACAGAAAAACGTTTTTACACGCAATCACCAACAAACAATCTGGTTGTTTTTGGAAAAGCAGGAAAGCTTAAAAGCTGGCAGACTTTTTCGCCATCAGGCGACACACTCATCAAAACATCAGGAAAATCAACCATAGCCGATCCGGTGATCATCTCCTATCTGAAGTATGAAAAAGGATTTCCAACAAGAATTACCGTAGAGAACCCATTTATCAGCATGAAATTGACGATGAGATTATTGAATCGTAAACCATAATCTTCATTTGGCAAAGCTCGCCTGATTCTTTAAAGTACCACGAAATGTTTTATTTTATCCAGCAAATCCTCTTTGCTCAATGGCTTTGAAAGGTATTCATCAAAACCCGCCTCCAGCGCCTTTTTCTCATCGCCACTCATGGCGAATGCGGTAATTCCAATGATGGGTAAATTTTTTCTGAATAATTTGATTTTCCCGGTAGCCTCGAGTCCATCCATTCCCGGCATTTTTATGTCCATTAAAACCAGGGAGATTTCAGGATGTTTGTGACACAGATCGATCGCCTCTTTGCCATTTGAAGCCTCCAGCAAGGTAGCCTTGGTTTTATATAAAAATGTATTCAACAGAAATTTGTTTGATTCATCATCTTCAACAATCAGGATTACGGCATGGTCATTTACCGGGCCTTCGTCAGGAACCTCATCGCACAGGCCCACTTCCATTTTTTTTCCATCAAATGGTATGGTGAAGAAAAAGTTTGAGCCGCTTCCTTTTTTGGATTCCAACCTCAACTCCCCACCGATTAGTCTTACAAATCCCTGTGCAATCGACAATCCCAGCCCGCTGCCTTCATGGCACCTGGTGGGCAATTTTTCTTCCTGGGTGAAGCTTTCGAAAATCAGGGCATGAGATTCAACGCCAACGCCGATGCCGGTATCTTTCACATAAAATTGAATTGTATTTGACTTAAAGATATACCCAAGTGAAATTTTACCATGATCCGTAAATTTCACAGCATTGTCAAGCAAATGAATCAGAATTTTCCTTAACAACTCTTCATCGGAAAAAAGAATGATCTTTCCGATATCGTCAGGAATGTCAACCAATAACTCAATCTCTTTATTGGCGCACAAGGGTTGAAACAGGTCAATGAGATTATAAAGCAACTTGTGCAGGTCGATGGATTTACGTTTCACCTCAATATTTCCAGATGCGATAAGGGAAATATCCATATAACTGGTGATCGTGGTGAGTAACCGGTTGCTGCTGCTCTTTATAAGGGAATAATACTGCTGTTTTTCATCGTCTGTTATGTCGGGTTGTGTGATCAGATTGCTAAAACCGAGAACGCCATTTAAGGGTGTGCGCACTTCGTGGGAGATGTTGTTCATGAAAGCCGTTTTAAGGAGGTTGCTGGATTCAGCTTTTATCAGCGCCTCCTTGAGCGCCTCCTCTGCCCTCCTTCTTTCTGTGATATCCTCAACAGTCCCATCATAATAAAGAGGTTTCCCATCCGAATCGCGGACCACCTTTGCACGCTCACGTACGATGATGGCCTCACCATTGCGGCAGATCCATTTTGCTTCCAGGTTTTTAACCTCCCCGAACTTTTCAATTTGCTCCGAAAATTGAGCTCGCCGGTACAAGGGCTCAAACCCTAACTCCTCAAGATTTGTGAATGAATGTGCATCAAAGTCAGAGAACCCAAGCATATCATATATGGCCCGGTTTGCCATTAATATGGTTCCCTCAGCAGTCGTTCGATACAATCCAACAGGAGCATCGTTGTACAGACTGTGGAATTGATCTTCACTGCTCAACAACGCCTCATGCAATAACGTTCGTTGCTCCATTACAGCCTTCAACTCTTCAAGTAGGTTCAATGCGCTGCGGTTACTCTCTTCAAGCCCTTGTGTCCGCTCCTGAACCAGTATCTCAAGCCGTTGGTTCTCTTGTCTGACCTTATCCTCAGATTGTTTGATGCGAAGCATCGAGGAAACCTGCGCCGTCAGTTCTGCTCTGTCGATTGGTTTGGATAAAAAAGTTTCAGCGCCCATCTTCAGCGCCATGGCACGACTGCCGTGTTCCTGATCCATCGCGGATAATATGATGATGGGGATTCGCTGCAGCAAATCGTCTTCCTTTAGTAGTTTGCATGTTTCAAATCCATCCATCACGGGCATTATAAGGTCAAGCAAAATTACGTCAGGATTTTCAATCCGTGCTTTCTCAATGCCATCTTTCCCCGACAGAGAGGTGATGATTTCGGCGTCAGGAAATGCATAGGATAGCAAGGTGGTCAAAGCCATCAGGTTATCATTATTGTCATCGATGGTCAGAATTTTAGTCATCCGGTATTTCTTGACTGAATCATGAAATGTGTGCGTTGTTCCAGATTTATTCCTACATAAGGTCTCCCAACGGACCAAGATTGATATTTAAATCCCGGTCAGTAAGGTTAAAATGCTTTTTCATCTCCTCCATCTTTTCCTCCAGCTTCATCAGCGTTGCACCAAGCCGCTCAATCTCGTCATCAGTTAACGATCCGCCATCGACTCTTCGCATGGCCTGCTTTTCGACCAATTTTCGGATGAGTTCAACCAGGGTCAACACCAGTTTTGCAAGCCCTGAATCTGCATTATCGGGGGTGAGCTTTAACCTGGATTCTTCGTTGCTGGTAAGTTTCCCGATCTCCTCCGAAATCCCATCAAACGATCCGGCCTCAAATAGAATTTTATTTTCACTCATATATCAGGTCTGATTATTTTACTGTGAAATCAACGAAATTATAAGGGGGCCAAGGACCGGTCAAAACAAAGGTTAAACTGCTATGCTGGTTTTGTAAATCCGCTACTGCCCCGATCAATGCATCTTTTCGCTCCATATCAAGTAAAAAAACCGCATCAATGATCATGGTTGAGGTTTTCATTTTGTTAAATTTACTTACGGCTTGCAACATGCAAAGGTGTCCCTTGATCTCCGCAATTACAGAATCAACATAGGTTAGTAACATTTCCTCCAACCGGTGCTCTTTAAGTTTCTTATTTACCCAGTCCCGATAGATTGATTGGGTGATTTCCTGATCGGCTGTCTCTGCCTTCTTTGACATGGCCTCCGGTTTTGCCTTCAAATCAGCTTTTAATTTCTCAGAATCACAAAAAATCTTCAACCCGAACTCGTATTTTTTTTCAACTTTAAGCAGGTTTTGCTGAATGTCATCAAGGTTCCGCTCCAGCATTTGAAGGATTGCATCCGTCGATTCCATCACTGATCCAAATCGCACAGGAAGCAGGGTGAAATGTTGCGCCAGCATTTCGATCACACTGGCATATTCAATGGCATTGTATGAATTTGCAATAATATCATCTCTTTTAATGTCGCAGGCCACTACAGCCATTTCAGCAGTGGAAACCAAGTAGAGGTCAGCTCCTGAAAGACCCTTTCGCCCGGCCAAAAGGGAAATCACCTCCTTTTGATCCGTATTTGCGGATAACAGTGCATAAATCATCTTTTCCATCTCTGCGGAATTACTGAATCTCCTTAATTGACCTTCCCGACTTCAATTGTTCCATTGTTTCAACCGAGCTTAACATCAATTTCACACCGAGATAGATCAGATCGATGTCTGCTATTGAAATCACAACATCCCCGGTGAGGATGACCCCTTTATTCAGTACTCTGTCAAGTGCTTCAAGAATGGAAATGTCTTTTGAACGATCAACGATGTTATCGTGCATTATTTTTCTCTTTTATCGTGATAAAACTGAATGGAGGCCATGGCCCGGTGATTTCCAAGTCAAAACCAAGCCCGGAATTCTTTTTCCTCAGGATGTCAGAAGTAGATACAATGTCAATGGCCTTATCCTTCCCAACAAGAAAAGTTGAATTGAGAATCATGTCGTCGCTCCTTTCACTGAATTCTTTCGGAACAAGATTATTGAGGCTGAACGAATCGCTCAGTTTTTTGAATTCATCAAAATATTCCTGTCCGTAAACCTTGCATAACCGGTCCGCCTCATTTTCAATCAGATCGGTTTTTTTTCTTTTCATCAGGAATGCCCGTCCTGGTGAACTTGCCATGATCTCCCTTTCAAGTTTTGCAGCTTCTTCGCTCAATTCATCTATCTGATCGATCAATACTTTACGATCACAATAGATTTTTACCGTCCATTCCTCCTTCCACTCAACAAAAAGAAGGTTGTCAACCAATGAATCGCTATAATCCTCCATAAACTTCTTCACTGGCTCCTCAGAACGGTAGATGGTCCCAAAATTGAACGGAATCACAGTACAATCTTCCATCAACAGGCTGATTATCAACACATGGTTGCGGGCATTGGTATCAAGCCATGCTAAATCGGAAAGATTCTTTTTAAGGTTCTCCTCTGAGAATTCGTCAGATGAAACCATCTTGACAACTGTATAAAAACCTCCGGACTCAATGCATTTCAGCCCTTTAAATTCAACTTCCCGGTTTAAATCCGGCGGGGTGTTTGTTAAACAATATGCATATATCAGGTCATTCATTTCTCAGGTTGTTAAATGTCAGGAATCAATTCCATCCATTCCTTCAAAGGAATTTAGTCGCTCAAAGGAGGTGATTTCAAGTTTATCGTCCATTTTGACCAGGTAGAACAGCCGAACTTTTTTCGGTGGGAGGTTCATTGATTTTAAAAATGAATCATCTTCATATACCTCAGCCACTGATCTCCATATCTCCTGAACTTTTTCAATTTTAATGACCGTTACATCAAAGCAGTTAATGTTCTCTTTCAAGAACTTGACTACTGATTTTTTTACATCGATAATGTTGCTCATAAAGTTGCCTCCAATATTTTAAATGTTTGATTTCAGTGCGTGTTGTCTTGTTACTTTTTCGTTGTAACTTTTTCTACCGGTGCACTTTTCTGCGCATCCGTTTTTTTCATATTGTGTCCGCACCCTGGACAAAATTTGTATTCAAACATAAAGCGCCATGATTCACCGCATTCGGGACAGGTAATGTTAAGCGACTGCCCGCATTCTATGCAATATTTCTCGTTTCCACCTGTCAATTTTCCACATTTCGGACATTTAAATGCACCCATTTTTCCTCCTTTTTTATATGATTATACGTCGCGTTGATGTTTCACCTATTTTGTTTTTCAGTTCTGATTCTTTCAAGCAATTGTAACAATTCATCCTCCCTTCTGTCGTATTCTTCTTCATCAATCTCATCCATCTCAAATTTCAATTGTAGGGCCATAAGTCTTTCTTTTATGGTACCTTCATCGGACATCTCTTTGTCAATAACCTCAGTGATTTTTTTTCCGATGAAAATAACGCCCTTCAATGGCGCCAGAAGAATATCATCAATTAAAAACATATTAAAGTTCTTTGGTGTTAATTATAAGGTTGACAAAATTATAGGGAGGCAACGTGCCAACATACTTAAAGGTCATAAACTGTCCATATTTTTCATCCAGTTCAATCACAGCTTTGTCAAAATCAGGCTCGGTAATGCTTTTTATCAGAAAAGCCGCATTGAGGATCATCAACTCCCCATAATTGTCATTTATTTTGACATCATCTGCAAATGGCTTTAATACATCCAGGATGGTGTTTTTATAATTTTCTACCTCCTTTTTTAATGCTTCAGCTACCATTTCACCAATTTTCATACGTTGGTAATGGGTTTTGTCTGGGGGCAGGTTAATCAGTTTTCCCCTGAGAGACCTGATTTCGTCATATTTTTCGATGATATTCGCATAAATCGCTGTTTCCTGTGCAAGTATCTTGAGCCCCAACTCTTTTTTACCATCCATCTTTGTAAGAAGGTCGTCAAATTTCTTATAATCCTTTTCCAGAATCTTCAGTATTCCTGAGTCATCGCTGTGCTCGGAGATGGTTGAAAACCTGACCGGAAGAACTGTAAATTGTTTCATTACCTCCTCTAAAACCTTTTCATGGGTGGTCATGTTTACCCTGCGGGCCTCATATTGAATTACCGGGGAATTGCTAACGATCGCGCTGATATCATTGAAATTGATACCATAAACCAGATCGGCGCGCTTTCCGATCCCGATGTTACCAAACTCAATCGGGCCGGTCTGCCTGATAATTCCATAGATATATTTTCCCTCTTTCAGAATTTCCACTTCATTTTCCATAGCTGTCATTATGATATAGTTTGTTTGAATCGGATGTGTCGATCCCATGCATTATAATTCCCATTTTTCGGGAAAAATTTTCAGGTCGATAAAATTAAAAATCGGCAATGGGGCCGTATATACAAAGTCGCTCCGGTCCTGGTATTTAATGCCAAGGTCGGCCATGATGTTGTCGAATTCCACCTCCCTGCCGCTGTTTACCAGAAATGCCGTATTCATAAACATGGCATCGCTGTTCTTTTTGTTGTGTTTAAATTCGAATACTGATTTCCGGAAGGCGTCGATAATATTTTCGGTCTCCTGCTCCTTTTTTTCGATCAGTACTTTTTCTACAAGTTTCCCGGCTTCGTCAATTTTCAGATTTCTTTTTGCCGGGTCATCCAGTTTTTCGATTTCGGCCCTGATTTTTTGCAGTTCAACGTGCTCCCTGTCGATTTCTTTGTAAATCATCCCCATGTTTTTCCAGTTACCCCTTACATTGAGCTCAACTTTATTCTCGAATTGCTTCAGCAGCTCCATAAACTCGCTGTACCGCCGGTTAAGCAGATTGCGTATTTCATCAGGTGTTGCAGCAATGGTGCCAAACCTGATTGGAAGGATGCTTCTGAACTCCTTCATCACCTCTTCAATCACCTTTTGATGTGCCAGCATATTCTCAGGATTCACAACAAATCTGGTGAGGGGATGGTCGCTGACTACCATACAAAGTCCATCGAACCCAATGGTTGAAACAAGATCACCCCGACCGCCGACCCCGATAGGGCCAAGGCTTACATCGTAATCCGAAGCAATGATGCAATAAATATATTTTCCGTCGCGTTGCATATTATCCTTTTATTTTTACCAGGGTTAAATTTTCATTCACATTCTGTTTGGCCAGCGAAATTTCCGAATCTGTAGACCCTTGCCGCACCGATGCTGCATAGTCAACCAGGGCATGGTAAGCCTTTTGAATTTCATTGAAATTATCTGCATCCCCCGGGTCATAACCGTTGTCGGGATGGAATAACTTTGCTTTCTCCAAATAGGCCTTCTTTATTTCACCTTCTGTGGTTTTTTCTTTCATGCCAAGCATCTTCCTGGCTTTCTCAATTTGATCGGCATTCAGGTTGCTTACTTCAAGCGTGTAAAATGAATAACAAGGCAATGGCCCTACAATTTTGAAATTCAAAATTCCATCAAATTCCTCATCCAGCTTTTCAATCGCTTTTTCAAAATATCCTGCCTGATTCCTCTTAATCAGAATGGCAGAATTGGTGATCATCTGATCATTCATTACCTCATGAATCTTAATATCCATGCTGAGAGATGAAAAGGCTTCCAAAATCCTTAATTCGACCAATTTGTTTTTTTCATCCAGCTTTTCTTTTAATAACATGCCGACTTTCACCTGATCAATCTGCGTCAGGGCATTTCCGCTTTGTAACAACTCATTCCGCAACCCGATGATGTCGGGGTGGTTCGCAATTTCATTGAGTGTACCGGGAAAATCGGCCCAGGTTACAGCAAGATCCACCTCAGAAAGATATTCAATGTCTTTAAGGGTTGCAATGATTAAATCATGACCCTTTGTAAGAATGCTCAGCACCTCTTCCCTTGTTTTCACAATCGTTCCAAGCTTCATGGGAATGATCATGTTGAAACCCTTTGACATGAGGTCTTCAATCGTTTTCTGGTGATGCACCAGCGTGTGGGCCAGCGATTCCCTGTCTAAAAAATCGAGAAACGCAGTATCCCGGTCAGAAACAATGGCTGAGATATTTTGAAACGTGACCGCATAGACCCCTGAATTTTCAAGTAACTGAAAATGGGTTGATCCATAAAAATTCGGAACAATTCCGTAGATGTATATTCCTTTAATCCCCATACACTTATAGTTTAAATCGTTTCATTATGCTACACCGATCCCAATATTCACATTTTTTTCGTCGCATTTTGTTTCAAAACCAGGTCAATGGCCTCTTCGAAATGATTATCCAGGATAACGATCTCTCCAGTGATTTCATCTGATTTTCCGCG
This sequence comes from uncultured Bacteroidales bacterium, assembly GCA_903945175.1. Lineage (GTDB taxonomy): Bacteria > Bacteroidota > Bacteroidia > Bacteroidales > FEN-979 > CAIVAT01. The sequence goes on from CAJAUM010000089.1 coordinate 80,176, forward strand.
CTTCTGGTCAATCAGGCTGCGAATGGCAAGCATGGCGGCTTTCCGGCAAATAAATTCAATGTCCGACCCTGTCAGTGTATCCGTTTTCAGGGCCAGCTGATGCAATTTAACCTTTTTCCCCAGTGGTTTTTTACGGGTATGGATATCGAATATTTTCTCTCTTGTTTGTATATCGGGAAGCGGCAATTCAAATATCAGATCAAACCTGCCGCTTCTTAACAATGCGGGGTCAATCAGATCGATCCTGTTGGTTGCAGCCAGAACAATTACCCCTTTCAGATCTTCGATGCCATCCATTTCGGTTAGGAACTGGCCGATCACACGATCGATCACGCCTGAACCGGAGCTGTCATTGCTCCGCCGGGGGGTCAGACTGTCTATTTCATCAAGGAACAGGATGCATGGCGATGCTTGTTTGGCCATTCTGAATAGTTCACGCACCCCCTTTTCCGATTCTCCAATGTAGCGGCTTAATATCTGTGGCCCTTTAACTGAGATGAAATTAACACCACTTTCACTGGCCAGTGCTTTTGCCAGATATGTTTTGCCTGTTCCGGGTTTCCCGTGAAGAATTATGCCTTTCGGTGGATTTGTATCTGCCTTTTTAAACAGGTCGGCATACTTCAAAGGCCACTCCACTGTCTCCTTCAGCGCCTCTTTTATCTCATCAAGACCGCCAACATCATCCCATTTCACATCAGGCACCTCGACAAATACCTCCCTGATTGCTGATGGTTCCACCTCTTTCATCGCATCCATGAAATTATCCATGGTCACTTCAAGCGACATCAAAAGTTCATATGGAATCTCGGCGAGTTCGAAATCGATTTGCGGCAGAATTTTCCGCAGCGCCGTCATGGCCGCTTCCCGTGCAAGCGCTTCCAGATCGGCACCCACAAAGCCATGGGTGATTTCAGCAAGCTTTTCCATATCCACATCCATCGACAAGGGTATGCCCCGGGTATGGATATGAAGAATTTCCAGCCTGCCCTTCTTGTCAGGAATAGAAATTGATATTTCGCGATCGAACCGTCCCGGCCTTCTCAGCGCAGGATCTATGGAGTTGGGAATATTGGTCGCACCGATCACGATGACCTTCCCGCGTGATTCAAGCCCGTCCATCAGCGATAAAAGCTGGGCAACCACACGTTTTTCTACCTGCTTTTCACCACCCATGTCCTCTCTTTTAGGAGCAATGGCATCAATTTCATCGATGAAAATGATGGCTGGCGCGTGTTGCTGGGCCTCTTCAAAAATTTTTCTTATGCGCCCTTCACTCTCACCATAAAACTTTCCCATGATCTCGGGACCGGATATGTTAATGAAATAGGCATCTGTTTCATGCGCAACGGCTCTGACAATGAGCGTCTTTCCTGTTCCCGGAGGGCCGTATAGGAAAACACCTTTGGGTGGCTGAACGCCAAGCCGTTCGAAAATTTCCGGATATTTCAATGGAAGTTCAATCATCTCCCTGATCCGTTGAACCTGATTTCCAAGTCCTCCGATGTCTTCATAGGAAACCTTGTGCTTCCGCTCCCCCTCCTGCTTTGTCAATTCAAGCTGGAAGGTGGTATTCGGGTGAATCAGCACCACCCCCTCCGGATTGACCCCTGTAACAGTGTAATCAACAGAGCGTGATCCAAAAAGATTGGCTCTCACCTTATCCCCCTTAGAAACCGGGAGACCATTGATAAGCGATCCAATGTATTTGGCATCATCTGTTTTGAACAAGGATCCGGATTTTGTATCTGGCTTGAGTTTTATTTTTGCAGCCTGGCGGCACGTTGTTTTGGTGATCGTCACCTTTTCATCTATTCCAGCCTGGCCATTTTCCCTGGTGATCCCGTCAATTTGAATAATTCCCTTATCCCTGTCTTCGGGATAGCAGGGCATGATTTTTACCGGCGTGGCACGCTTGCCGGTAATCACAATCACATCTCCACTTTCAATGCCGATTAATTTCATGTCTTTTGGATCGATCCTGGCAATCGCCCTTCCAACATCCTTTACCAGTGCTTCTTTAACCCGGAGGACTATTTCATCTTTTATTTTGGCCATATCCCGAATTGATATTAGTTGAATAGAAATGATTTTAAATGATTCAAAGCCTTCAATCCTTTGACTTCCTCAGCAAACATCGGAATTTTAACCATATTGAAATCTTTGAATATCTGACTGATTTCAGTTAAATAGGGTAATTGAGCATCCCTTCTTCTCCTGCAAAAATCACAATCATCCGATACCATCACATTGTTCACAATGATTTGACGGGGAGTGATTTCAGACTTTCCAAGGTCCAAAAGCAACCTGCCTGTTTCCATGATTGCCATTGACTCGGGGATACATACCGGTATGAACTCACATCTGGTATTATCCCGTAAAAGGTTCTCAATCCGCTTCACTGTTTTTTTGAGACTAAGTAACAGTGCATCCACCTCATCCTGTTTGTATGTTCCGGAAAAGCTGGTGATCATGTAGCGGTATTTCCACCTCATCCTGGCAGCAACCTTTATCCATTCATCCAAAAGCTTTGGAGATGAAATAAGTCGCAACGCATGACCGGTCGGCGCTGTGTCCACGACATATTTTTCGTATTCGCCCTCTTCAATAAAATCAATGATGGTCTTAAAACTCATCACCTCATCAATACCAGGTATTGACAAAGAAAGCATTTCCTCAATGTCCTGATTGTCTAAATTGGTAGATGTTTCAAGCAGCTTTTTCAACTCCAGCTGATGCGCCTTCATAAACCCAGAAAGCGCCTCATCGGCAACCACTTCAATAGCTGACAGATTATCTATACCGGCAACCTTAACTACGTTAAATCCAATTTGTTGTTCGAGGCAGTCCGATACAGAATGAGCCGGATCCGTAGAAATGAGCAGCGTTTTGGCATGCTCGGCCAATGCAACCGCTGTAGCAATGGCACAACTGGTTTTTCCAACACCGCCTTTTCCGCCGAAAATGATCAGTTCAAGTTCGTTGTTCCTTAAGCCAGCAAGTGCCATGACAATTATTTTTTTATCCTGATCTCAAGGATTCCATTGGTGAATTTATGACGTAAGTTTTGTTTAATGACTTTTACAGGCAGCAGCATCTCCTTTCGGTAGGTTCTGCTTTTGCTTGTAGCTGAAATTTCAAGAATATCCCCCTTAAGATCTATTTTCAGGTCGGTTTCCTCAATTCCAGGCATTTCAGCAATAATTACGAGTTCATTCTTTTCATCGAAAATATCGGTAATCGGCTCACGCTCCTCATCCACTTTAGGCCCCTCTGGTGTTTTTTTGATATTCCCAAAGGTCTCCACCTTCGGAGTCCCTCCACCCGCCGTGTTGATGGTAAAACCATAAACACCTTTCATCCCCTTTTTGATATGATCAAAATTGATCTCGCCCTCTTTATGGATTCCGCCCTTGTCCTCGAGCTTCCCTGCAAGATCAACCAACTTTTCGATGCCTTTAAACAAACCGCCCAGGCCGAAAAGATCAAAATCAGCATCTTCCCTTTTATCTTTACTCTTATCTTTTTCCATTTTAACCGGTTTTAAGAATCAATTAGCAAATATCTTTTTCACAACGCTTCCTCATCCTGACTCTCTCATAACCCAACAGGCTCCCGGCAACGCTTACCCTGACATCATATATTCCGAGCAGATCAAGATTGGAGGATTCAGAAGACTTTTCAGTCATTTCAATGGTAATGTGCCAGATGTCTGCCTCTTTGTTAATACCAATTGCTTTGGGAGAGGTAAATCCAGTGAGCTCAACCAACCCCGTATTGGCAATTTCAACAATATCTTTAATTTCCATCCTTTATCCTGTTTTGGGATTCATCCTATAATGGTTTATTTAGTGCTTCCAGCTTTTCGAGGCGGGCATCCAGCGACTCCTGCTGCTCCGTAAGCTCCTTTTCCCTCGCTTTCGTTGAGAGATAGGTGTCTTCCTGCCACCAGTTAATCCCCATCTCCAGGGCTTTGTCAACCGAACAGACCAACAGCCGGATTTTTATGGTGAGTAATTCTACATCCGCAAGACTGATCTTGATATCTCCCGCAATGACGATCCCTTTGTCAAGTACCCTTTCGAGAATATCAGCAAGGCCGGTCGCATTTATTGATTTGGTAGGTTCTAACATATATTGTTACGCTTTATTTAATAGTCAATCGACATCGTTTTCCAATCATTCTTTTCCTCTTTTTTAGACTTTTTAATCTTTTCAGGATGTACAGAGGTATGCATCTCTCCTGCTTTTTCATCATAGTATGCCTGGATCTCCTTTAATCTGCCCTGAATGAGCTCAAGCCTTTGGATAATCCTGATCTCTTCACTCTTCAGCCGGGTTCTCTCCTTTTCAAGCATATACAATTTAATGAAATCTGAATCCTCCTTGTTAGGAATACCTGATTTGACTACACTCTGCATGCTCTTGATGCTTTGAAGTCCTTTGATTGCAGTTGAAATTGGCATAATAAAATATTTTTATAAATTACCCTGTTACCCTGTTACCTTGTTACCCTGTTACCCTGTTACCCTGTTACCCTGTTACCCTGTCACCCTGTTACCTTGTTACCCTGTCACCTAACGTGAATATTGTTCGATCAGTTCGTTCACAATAATTTTCACCTTCTCCTGGTTCGTTTTTGATCCGATTCTGCTGGTTTCCGAGGTAAGAATATCCTGACAAATCTTACGGAATACCTCTTTTGATTTGGATGGGGTTGTTTTTAAAGTTGCCAGTGTTTTGGCTATCATGATAGAACCACGAATGGTCGGATCAAATTCGGTTTTTCCGGATTCCCGGAGCCCTCTGACAATCTTTACGATGATTTCAGTATCCTTTAGTGAAAGGTCAGATTTTGCCCTGGTAATCTTCAATTCGGTTTCATAATCAAAATGGTCAAGATCCATCGTGACCATCCTGTCGCGCAAAGCATCCTGGGTTCGGTTTACACCTGCATATTCCTCGGGATTTGAGGTAAAGATGGCACGAAACTCAGGATGAACCTTCATGTAATAATCCTCCTCCTTGGCTGCCGAAGTACTCAGCATTCTTTCCTGTAAAATGGGTAGAAGAATGTTGTTTGCTTCAGGCCTGGAACGTGTAAATTCGTCATAAATCAAAGTAAATCCGTTCTTTACTGCAATGGTTAAACGATTGTTCACCCATTGTTTACTCATATCCTCTTCGTACTTATGCACTGAGTGGATAAACTTGTCATCCAGCTTTTTGTATTTATAACCCTGTTCGCTACCGATCAGATCAGAGGTTTTATATTCAGCATCGCCATGAATAATCACAACAGGTCTCCCGATTTTACTGGCCAGGTGCATTGCGACAGTCGTTTTCCCTGTCCCAGACGCTCCCCTGAAATGTACCGGAAATCCAGCTTTTATATAGGTAAGACCACGTCCTGTAATGTCTTTAATGTAATCGGTTTCAACAAAATTCGACATCGGTTTTAGCTCCAGTACGGTGTTCATTTCATTGTTGTTGCTCATGGTAGAAAATGATTATTTGAAAATGTGAAAATGTAAAATTTGAAATATGCTGATCTCTGTTTGCTCATGACGGGGGTCTATTGACTAAATGGCTGGGGAGGCAATTGTTCCAAGGTCTTTTTCCAAATGATTCTCGCCTCTTCAATCTCATTGAGTATCTGTTCCCTGGAGGATAAATATTCCCTCTTTTTGCTCTGGAACCTCTCCAAGGCTTCCTGACGCCTAATCATACTTTGTCTGATCCTCCCACCGACTTTATTCATTGAATCCTTAATTTAATCCTTTTCCTCCGCAACGCGTACAAGGCAATCCATCGCTCGATTTTCCCTTACCGTTGCATTGTTGACAGGCCATGTTGCTTTCAATGGTATTACATCCCTTGCCTCCGCAAACAATGCATGTGACCCTTGCACCCAGTGGATTTTTTCCCGATCCCGAACAAAAAACACATTTTTTTACCGGTTCCGCAAGCTCAATACTTCCTGTTCCATTACAAACAAGGCAATGAGATATGGGAGAGAGTAAATCAAAGGGATCCTTTCCCGTCCCGCCGCAAAATGCACATTTTATTATTTTCATCATGGCCCAAATGCTAAATTAAAATAAAAAGTGCGGAGTCAAAGTGACCTAAGGAGATGAACCGGTCACTTCGACTCTGCGCATTTACTGATGATTATTTCAAAGGGAAATAAATGTTGTCGATTTTTTGCACCTTTCCTGCGTCAAGTAAGGTTTTGGCAGTATATCCAAGTTTCATCCGCGACACTCCCAGTGGCTCTTCCATTTCTGAAATTCTGGTCCCTTTTGGATGTTTGTTGATATAATCCAAAACTTTCGCTTCAATGGTCATTGGTTCCTTGGGAGCGGGGGCAACAACTGGTTTTTCCTTAACTGGAACCGCTTTTACCACCTCTTTTATCACTTCAGGTGCAACCACAACTTTAACCTCCTTTTTTTCAGCCTTCTTGACTGTCTGTTTCACAGGCTTTACAACCCCTGTTTTCCTTATCTGCGACATTTCGTCCTGCATTTTGCTCCATGAAGCTGCAGCGTCGACACGGTTTTGCAACAGATCACTTTGAATGTCTTTAACCTCTTTGCGGATACCCTTAATTGACACATGGATTCCTTTCATGATCGCATGGTAGTCGCTGAGTCTTTCAGTTTCGCCATTGGCAAGATCTTTTCTCAGTTTTTGGGCCATTTTTTGATTTTCTTTGCTGATTTCCGATAATCTTTTTTGGAAGCCGTTCAGTAAGGTCCTTGTATATTCAACTCTTTCTGCCAAATTTTTTCCCAATTCTGCGCGAAGTTCAGCCGACATATCCTGGTGCTCCTTTTCAAAACGGTCGAGCATATTGTTCGTATCCTTGAAAATGGTTGAAACATCATCATTGATACTTTTTATGTCGTCATTGATACTTTTCATCAGGGCGCTGAATTCCTTCATCCTGTTTTTTTCGTTCTGCTTCCTGTCAGCCCTGCCTTTTGAGAAGAATTTATTCAATTCTTCAGCCATATTTGCCCGGTCTGTTGAGAATTCATTGATCATGTTGAGGGTAGAGGTCTGAATAGCCACTACCTCTTTCTGTATTGAAGCGATTGTACCATGAATACCCGACATCAATCCGTTGAAGGTGGCTAACCGTTCCTTTTCACCACGAGCAAGTCCCTTTCGCAATGCCATTGCACTGGCATTCAGGGATGCGGCCAATTCCATTTGGTCTTTCCGAAAACCATCAAGTGTGCTCTGTACATCGTTTACAAGCGCTTCATTATCCTTGATCCGTTGTTTGAATGAAGACAGTAAATCTTCAGTCAGGTTCTTCATTTCTGATGCTAGTCCCATTTTTTTATCTCCTATTTTTAAATAAATGTTTCATTACCTGAATTATTGGATGTCGTGAATAATTTGATCTTTGACCTTTTTTATATCCTGAATCAGAATGTGATCACCTTTTTCAAGCAAACTTTCAAGGCAATCCATCATCTTTTTATGCATCTGCTGAAAATCCAAAAATGTTTTCATGACTGTTTCCTTTCTCGTTTCCTGAAGTATGGAAATTCGGGAAAGCTGATCTTTTACCAGGGAAATTCTTTCTCCTGTATCCTGAGAGGCAGTCTCTTTCATCTCAAGGATGCTGTTTTTAAGCGATTGCGCACTCTCTTTTTGCGCTTCTAAAAAGCTTAGGAACTGTTGTTCGGCTTCTTTTTCCTTGTTGTCAAGAATATCAAGAAGGCCCGACATCATCGTATTGTAATCTTTTTTACGCAGGGACCCGTTTTTGGCGAGGTTTTCGCAAAGTTTGGAATTTAGGATGTCCCGTTCTTTTTTAAGTTCATTTAAAGAATGGTGTACATTATCAAATAGGGAATGGGATGATTCTGTTATAATTTCGGATGACTGGAAAGCCGTCTGAATTTTTTGAATCCTCGATTCATATGAATGAATGATGTTGTCGAAAAAAATATCAATATTTAATTCAGGCTGGGTACTCATGTTATTCGGAATTTATTTTATTTTCGATTTAAAAAGCGAAATTCCTGGTAAATCATGCTTTCGGGTTTTGGCCAGGAAGGATGTTTTAGCAAGAATAACTGCTTTGACTGCAATGTGCCTTATGCGGCTTTAGCAGTTAATCCAATGGCTTCTGCATACTTCAGGTATGTTTCAACAGAGGCAACAACTACCCTTGCTTCAATTGCAAGCAGTTCGATACCTACCAATGATACTCTTACCCATGCGTCAACTACAACACCTTTGTCAAGGATACGGTCGATAACCTCTACGAGGCTGGATGACCCGATTGTCTTTTCTACTGCCATTTTTTTAATCTCCTATTTTTGATTATTGTTTACCGTGCTCGACATTAGAGGGACGGCTTACCTCTTGTGCTAAAAGGATAGGCAAAGGGAGTGCCAGAAATTGTCGGCAAATCAAAAAGAGGGAGTTTTTATATGCTAACCCGCTGGAAATGATCGTAAAAAAAAAATAAACTTAAAATTAAAAAAGATTTTTTTTGGGAAAAATCGCGGAGGGTTCAAATTAAATTCAATGAAATAATCGCGTATTTACGCGGAAATGAGCCAAAAAAATTGTTACCTGTTACCCGGGTTTCCCTGATCCTATGATTCTTCGTTTCTGGAAACAGCAATATTGTACTTTTTCATCTTCCGGCTAAGCGCATCGCGGTGTATGCCTAGAATGTCCGCTGCAGTTTGCTGATTGTAATTTGCTCTTTTAAGGGCCTTTTGAATCAAGTATAGTTCATTCAATTTCAGATTGACCGAATCGGTCTGTTTTTCCTGGATGGGAATTTTTTGTGATTTTACAGGAAAGTCATTGATTCCAAGCGTGTTCCCTTTACATAAGATAATGGCCCGTTCGACCATGTTTCTCAGTTCCCTGACATTTCCCGGAAAATCATATTTCAGGAGTGAATCAAAAACCTCCTTGCTTACCTTGAGATTCGGTTTTTTGAATTGCGTTGTATAAATATGAACAAAATGAACAAGCAGGGGTTTGATGTCATCAAGTCTCTCCCTGAGTGGCGGGATATGTATATGAAGGGTGTTGAGCCTGTGAAGCAGGTCGAGCCTGAATTTTTTTTTCTCCACCCCTTGATTCAAATCATGATTGGTTGCTGAAATGATGCGGAAATCGGTACGGATCTGGTTTGTATCTCCCACCCTTGTGATTACCTTCTCTTCCGTGGCACGCAAAATTTTTGCCTGCAGGGCCAATGGCATATCGGCAATTTCATCCAGGAAAAGGGTTCCCTTGTTGCATACTTCAAAGAAACCCATTTTATCGGTAATGGCGCCGGTAAACGATCCCTTTTTATGACCAAAAAATTCACTTTCCAAAAGCGTTTCAGTGATCGCACTGCTGTTTACAGCACAAAAAACATGATCTTTCCTGGTACTGGAATAATGTATAATTCTGGCAATATTTTCCTTCCCTGTTCCACTTTCACCGGTGATCAGAACATTCGCATCCGGATATTTTGAGGCGGTTATGGATTGGTCAAATACTTCAAGTATCTGCGGGCTGATGCCAATGAACTGCCTGTTGATTTTTTCTTCAAGGGTTTTTGAAATCAGCGAGTTCCTTTCTTCCATCAGTTTCAGCTTGCGGTGCAATTGAAGATACTTTTGGGTACGCTCAATGGCAATCTGAATATCAATGTACCGGAAAGGTTTCCGCAGGTAATCGAACGCTCCAAGCCGCATGGCCTTGATCACGGTGTCCATATCGCCATGAGCAGAAATGATGATCACCTCCATATCCGGGTACTGAATTTTCACCTCCTTAAGAATATCCAGGCCATTTACACCGGGCAACCTGACATCCAGGATGAGAAGGTCAATGTCGTGGTCGGTTAATATTTTTCTCGCCTCCTTTTCCGTGTTGGCTTCATAGGACTCAAAGTCAGCCCCCTGAAAAAAACCACTTAATTCTTCCGTGAATTGCTTCTCATCATCCAGAATAAGAATTTTTATTTTTTCTTTATCTCCCATTATTATTTTTTCATTTGACAATCAAGAACCAGCCTGATTTTTGTTCCTTGTAACTTTTCACTTAAAATATCAATGGTTCCGTTCATTTCCTTGATAATCTGATAACAAATGGACAACCCTAAACCAGTACCCTTTCCTTCATCCTTCGTGGTGTAAAACGGAAGAAAGATATTGTTAATATCTTCATTGGTGACCCCAATGCCATTATCTGTAACCTCCACAATGATGTTCTGATTTTCCAGATAGGACGTAATGCCTACAACCATGGGAGAATCATCATTCCTGCTATCATTAAGGTCGATTACAGCATCTTTGGCATTGACGAGCAGGTTTATGATTACTTGCTCAAACTTATAGGTATTGCCGCTTATCTGCGGGAGATTTTTTTCGAGTTGAAGCTGAAGATTGATTCCAAGATGCTTAAATTGTTCGGATATCATAGATACAGCATTTACGATGCTGTCATTGATATCAAACATTGTCGAAATGAAATCGTCGCGGTTTCTCGAAAAAGCCCGGATATGATCGATGATGTTCTTAATGCGTGTAATGTTCTCGAATATTTTGGCTGATTTAATCTTCAGGAATTCAATATCAACAGCACTTGTTCTCTCAGTCTCAAATAAAATTTTATCCATAACCATGGAGATGATGTTCAATGGCTGGTTGATTTCGTGCGCAATGCCTGTGGCCATTTCTCCCAGATTGGCCATACGATCAGCATGAATCTGCTTTGTCTCCATTTTCGTGCGTTGTGAAATATCACGTATGATAATCATGAAGGAAAGGGGCGCGCCACGAGGATCCTGGATCAGGGTTGCACTTGTTTCCCCTGAAAATAATGACTGGTTTATTTTTTTTATTTTTAACCCGATATTTTGTGTAAGTCCATCATTCATAGTTCTTTCGAACATTTCTTCCAGGGTATCAAATTCTTCCGATGGAATAAAATTTGAAATATCTTTGCCTAAAAGATCATCTCTGTTATCGGTGCCAAATAATTCAAGCCCGATATCGGATACCTCCGTTATTTTACGTTTCAAGTCGACCAGTAAAATACCATCCGGAGAAGCATTCAACATCGTTTTGTATTTTTTCTCGCTTAATTTCAGTGCCTCTTCCGATTGCCTGCGCTCTGTGATATCAACTGCATTAATTAAACATTGTTTGCCATTCCCCACCACCACGCCTTCCAAATGCACATACATTTTCCTGCTCCCTGTTGTATCAAGCTTAATTTCGCATGTCTCCTTGACTTTGCTGATAAAAACCTGATAAAAAAAAGTGTAGAACAGGGGTAGTGTATCCTTAGAAACGAACAATCCGAATTGATTTGATATGATAACTGAACGATCCTTGCCAAGCATCCGGGCTCCGCTATGGTTAAGCTCTTGAATTTCACCTTGTGACGAAAGTGTAAAGTGACCAGAAGGGGAAAAATCGTAAAGATCAACATATCTTTCGTGAGCAATTTCTGCTTTTTCTTTTGCCTTTTTGAGCTCCTCATTCTGCATTTCCAATTGAATCGGATATGCTCGCAAAGCCTCCTCCATCGATTTACGCTGTGTGATGTCTTTTGAAAAACCCAGATATCGTGTATTTGAAAGTCTGACAGCCTCCACAGCCCACCATTTCTTTGATCCGTTTTTATGCTTGATAGCCAGTTCAGTTTTCGAAATCCCCGTTTTAGCCGCATTCCTGAAATGACTCATGCCTTCAATGAGTGATTCATCCGGGAGTAAATCCGAAATTGACATGGTTAAAAGCTCTTCCTTAAGGTACCCTGACATCGCGCAGGCGGAAGGGTTCACCTCGATAAATTTTCCGGTTTGATCAGAAACAATAACCCCATCAGGAGCATTGTCAATATAGCTTCTGTATTTCTCCTCACTCTGAGAAATGACGGCATGGGCAACGGCAAGTGCATCAGACGATTGCCGTAAAAGAAATGCATCCCTGAGAATGGTCTGCTTCTGATTATGCAGATCAACGAATACACTGACTTTGCTTTTAAGTATTTGATTATCGATGGGCTTAAAAATGTAGTCGACTGCCCCGGATTCATACCCTTCGACTATTTGCATTTCATTCTTATGGCTTGCCGTAAGAAAAATAATTGGCACCTTTTCCCCCGCTCTTTTTTCATTCAATTTCCGTGCAAGTTGATGGCCATTCATGACAGGCATTTGAACATCGATGATCGCAAGCGCAAGTTCAACACCCTCCGTTTTTTCCAAAGCTTCAAAACCTGAAAGTGCCTGGATGAGATTTACATCAAGGATTCCGATAATGGACTCAAGTAAAAAGAGATTTTGGTCAGAGTCGTCGACAACGAGTAGGTTCGGTTTTTGAATTATTGTATTCAAGAAAAAAAGGATTGGCTAATAAATGTTCTATTATGTATGATCTGTAAAGATAATTCAAAAACAATTCCTAAGATTGATTATCGGCAGTTTTTCTTTTATTTTTTTACCTTTGTCATGTTACATTAGACTAAATAAACCAGGAATGCTGTTTGATGATTTTTTTGAAATAGTTTCAATAACGTGCAATTTCGTTGGAGAATCCGAACAAAAACTCCAGTCGGTCATACTATTAAGACCCAACCACCCGATTTTTGCCGGCCATTTTCCGGGGAACCCCGTGGTTCCTGGAGTATGCCAGGTACAAATGATCAAAGAACTGGTTGAAAAGGCGTTGAACCATCCGCTCAGACTTTATGAGTCGGACAACATTAAGTTTTTATCGATGATCGATCCCCGCGGAACAACCCAGCTTGAGGTTGAAATAAATATCAAAAAAATTGCAGAAAATCAATATAGTGCCAATGCTTTGATCAAATTTGAATCTACGGTATGTTTAAAATTTAAAGGGAAATTCGAAATCGAATCATAATGTCGAAAAAAATGACAATTACCTTTTCAGCCCGCGGCTATGAACTCGATTCATATGGTCATATCAACAATTCGGTTTACCTGAATTATTTCGAACATGCACGGTGGGAGTTTTTTCGCGGGTTGGACGTGTACAGCTTTTTAAAGGAAAATGGAAATCTTCCTGTAGTTACCGATATACATATCCGATATCAGCGGGAAATCAAGTTATTCGATGTGCTGACAATCGAATCGTTTTGTTTTCAGGAAAAACCTTATCTTATCTTTCAGCAAAAAATCACCAATAACACTACGCACATGACCTCAGCCAGGGCAACAACCAAATTGATATTTCTCGATACAGATAAGATGGCCGGAGATGTTCCGCAAGAGGTCCTGGATAGAATTTAACACCGGTTTGCATGAGCCAGATTGATTTTGCAACATTTGAAATACTTAACGAAGTGGGGATTATCACCCTGGATCTTCCTCCGGGGAATTATTTACCGATCCCCGGGTTTATCCCGTTAAAAATATTTAAACAATGGATTGGCTCAGATCATCTCAAGGGGCTGATCATCAGAGGACGGGGTAAAAATTTTTCAGCTGGTGGCAATCTTGAACAACTTTTTAAAGAAAGTGGTCCCCCAGATACCATGCAATGCCTTATGAATGAAGGAATTGAACTTCTTAATTGCATTCAGAACCTCGAAATTCCTGTTATTTCCGTCATCAGCGGGGTATGCTTTGGGGGAGGATTGGAAATTGCACTGGCATCTCACATCAGGGTGGCTTCTGAAAATGCCCTGCTTGCATTTCCTGAGGTGAGCCACAACCTGATGCCTGGCATGGGAGGAACTGTCCGGCTTCCAGGTGTGATTGGATGGTCCTACGCAGTCAATATGATCCTGGGCGGTGACATCATAAACGCAAAAGCCGGCAAGGAAATGGGGCTGATCGATTATATTGTACCCAAAGACCAGCCATTCACCTTTGCGCTGAACCTGATGCAAAAAATGACCCGCGACCGTCCGTTGAAGGTGATTAAGTCGATCATGAAATCGTTGAAGAATGCAAGGACACTCAGCCCTGAAGCAGCCATGGCAGAAGAAACAAAGCTTTTTTGCAAGTTGGCTGCAGATGAAGCCGAACGCCGTAAAACTGAGGAGGCCTGATCTATGATGATTCACTGGATGATAGAAGGAGGGATCGGGCACTTGAAGCTGAATCAGCCACCATCGAATACCATGACCATGGACTTCTTCCGCGAAATGCGGGATTTGGTTAATAAAATTAAGTATGCTCCAGGGTTGAAGGCGATTATCATTCATGGCCATGGCCGGCATTTCTCTTCCGGAGCTGACATCAATGAATTATTGGACAATGTGGATGAACAGGCCATGCTTGAGAACCATCGTTTGTTTGCACAAATGGAGCAGTTTAAGATTCCTGTGATTTCAGCGATCAGAGGTGTTTGCATCGGATCGGCCTTTGAACTTGCACTTTTCAGCCACTTCCGAATTTGCTCCGAAGATGCCGTCCTTGGATTACCTGAGTCAAACTTTAATCTCATGCCTGGCATCGGAGGCATCCAAAGGGTAGCCAGGCTTGCTGGAAGCGCAAAAGCGATTGAAATTACACTTAGGGGCAACACATTTCCTGCTGAGGATGCCTTGAAAATGGGGCTTGTTGATGTTGTGGTTCCAAAGGGAGAGGTACTGCCGCTGGCACTCATTTTTGCCAGGGAACTGCCCGAAAATATTGATATTGAATACCGGGCTTTTTATCTTCATAAATATATAAAACCTTTGAATGCATAATCAGCATAGCGAAATATATGTCAGGGTGGCCGGCAGCGGCTCCTTTCTTCCCGGATTACCCATCCCTGCTGACGAAGTTGATTACTTCCTGGGAGAACTGACTGAGGCTCCGGTGAAGATCAGAAAATGGCTCAAACGCATCAGGATCTTGATGAAAGAGCTTATTGAAGTCGAATATTATCATTTCGCACTGGACCCGGTTACCAGGAAATTCACGGAAGACAATGTGACCATGGCGACAAAAGCCGCAACGGCAGCCATTGCTGATGCCGGATTAACGGCCCGCGACATCGATCTGATTGTATATGGGAGCGCCCACCAGGACCAGATGCCAACGGCCAGTGTCCGAATCCAGGAAGCTCTTGGGATTGAGCAGTGCGCTGAAATTTCAGTGCACGCCAATTGTACTTCAGCATACAAGGCATTGCTGCTTGGTTCCGACCTGATTCGCAATGGCAGATATAAAACTGCGCTTGTCATATCCTCTGGCATTTCGTCGTCGGAATTGGTTGCTGAATATTACAATCAGCCACTTGTGAAGAAGGAGGAGCTCTTTTTACGTTATTTTTTAAGCGATGGCGCTTCAGCCATTGTATTGCAGGCAGCCGATGTCTGTGCCGACGGATTATTTATAGAATATAACTACATGGAATCCATCGGGGGGATGAAACCATCAGCCATGGGAAATAAACGTCCCGCCTATTTTATGAATCCCAGGGAGGAGTTTGAACTGGGATATCACCATCTGGCCCAGATGTTTCAGGAGGAGTTGCGCGAGAATTTTCATGATGAGGAGGGATCGGTATTCCTGAAAGGATTGAAGCGGATGCTTGTCAAGCACCCGGTTGATCTGGACAAAATCAGATTCTTTCAGATCAATTTTCCCTCCAAACATATCTCTGAACTGATCATGGACGAATGTGCTGAATTGGGAATTCCCCGGGAAACGCACTATTCAAAAATGGCCGAGATGGGATATATTGGCCCCCCAATGGCCCTGTTATGCCTTGATAAAATAAGGAAAGAGGAAAAACTTGAACCCGGAGAAATAATTCTGAGTTTTGTAACAGAGGTCAGCAAATTTATGCAGGCGGGATATGTTATTAAAAAATGGTGATTTGGTTATAAGATGTCTGAAAAAAAACGATATACACTCTATCTGATCAGTCCACGCCAACGGTTTGTCAACTATCCGGCACACAGCGAAATGGCTAAAATGTTCGGAAAGCGGAGGCTGATGATTCCCCTTGCTTTGCCAACCATTGCCTCGCTAACACCTGATACCTATGATATCCGCATTTTTGATGAGGAGATCGAGGAATTACCAAAAAACGGAAAGCCTGACATTGTAGCGATCACAACACTGGCCGCCACGGGGAAAAGGGCATTTGAATTGGGCGATGCCTATCGCGCCGCCGGTGCCAAAGTGGTTTTTGGCGGGCCCTACGCCTCCTTTATCCGGGAAGAGGCACTCAAACATGGCGATTGCGTTATTGCGGGTGAAGCCGAGGGAAAATGGGAACAATGCCTGACTGATTTTGAAAACGGTTGCATGAAGCAGGTCTATGAATCACAAACCTATGTAACGTATAAATCACAAAAACCTCCACGCTGGGACCTGGTCAACACAAAGCGGATTTTTCAGGTCGCCATCCAGGTTTCGCGCGGATGCCCATTTAACTGTGATTTTTGCCTTGTTTCCAAAAACTTCGGTCAAACAATGCGGTATCGTGACATCGCAAATGTGGTGGAAGAGATCAAAGCGGCCCCTTCAAAATATTTTTTCTTTGTGGACGACAACCTGACCATCAACAAGAAATACGCAAAGGAGCTGATGCGGGCCATCATCCCTCTGAAAATTTCCTGGGGATGTATGTGCAGCCTGGATGTGGCAACCGATGATGAACTGCTCCGTTTGATGGCTGATGCAGGCTGTTTTAACATTCTGGTAGGTTTCGAATCCCTGAATCCTGACAGCCTTGATGAATCGCAAAAACACCATAACCGGGGCGGTAAGATATATGCAGAGGCCATCAATAAAATTCATGCTGCAGGTATTCATATCAATGCCAGTTTTGTCGTAGGATTCGACAGCGACACGCTGGATGAATTTGACCGGATTTTCGATTTTTCCATGAAGCACAATCTGCCCAATGTCAATCTGCATCTTTTAAATGCCCCGCCTGGAACCGAAACACACCGAAAATTAAGTGAGGAGGGACGACTGCTATCCTGTGACCCGGAATTGGGTGTCGGCCACTTCCCTACCCTGCAGTACATGAATATGTCGCAGATCGAGATTTTCGACAAATACATGGAGACCATTACAAAACTATATTCTTTCGACACAATTCGGAAAAAGGGTGAAGCGCTTTTCTCCAACGGTGCATTTACACGGCCGGGCGGAGAAATATCGGCTTTGATGAAAGCACGCCTCTCATGGATTACGTTCAAGGAATTTGTCCTTACCCGCGATCCTGACCGGAAAAAACTCTTTTTTTTCATCCTGAATCTTATCAGGACCAAGAAAATAGCCATTGATAAGGGTCTTGGATTCCTGCTTTCCATGTTGGGATATAACCGCCACATCAGGGCACATCAGCGAAACATGGCCGAATACCGGAGAATTGTCATGGCACAGGACAAAGGAGCATGGAAACAAAAGGCCATTAACCTTCAACCAACAAGAAAAATTCAAAAAATCGGGATCATCGGCGAGGGGAAAATGGGATCAGCCATTTTCAACTACCTGCTCGATTTCAACTTTGATCTGGTGTGGATATGCAGTTCTGATGCAGATACCGATAAAATTATCCGGCAATTTGGCAAAAGAATCAAGCGGTCAATGGAGGCCGGAATAATTGACAGGCAGCGATTGGATGTTTTGATGCAAACACCTATCACCAAGAATGTTGTGGAATTGAATGACTGTGACCTGATCATCGAAGCAATACCTGAGATCCTGGATCTGAAACGAAACCTGTTTAATCAACTGGATACGATCGTCAAGGCTGATTCCATCTTCACATCCAACTCATCTTCCATTAATCCTTCAGCATTGGCCCCTCCAGGTGGCCGGAAAGTTCATTTTGCAGGTCTTCATTTTTTCTATCCTGTTCCGTTCAAAAATATTGTCGAATTCACCATAACCCCGGAGACTTCAAATCAAACGATCACTGCAGTGGAGGAATTCCTCCATGCCATTGGCAGGAGATCTATCACCCTGGATGAAAAAAACAGTTTCATCCTGAACAAGATTTTTCTCGATTTTCAGAATGAAGCTTACCGAATCGTACTTGCCGGCAATTGTACCCATGCCCAGATAGATCAGCTGGTTAAAAAGCATTTTTTTCACTTCGGCGTTTTTGATTTCTGCGATAGTGTCGGAATTGACACGATGCTTGCTTCGATTCAGAATTATACACGCGATTATCCACATAAAGATTATTACGGTTCCTTCATTACCGCTCTAAATGACCTGGCGTTAGCCGGAAAATTCGGGGTCAAATCGCAGGAAGGTTTTTACACATATCCGAATGAGGGGGTCACTGACGAATTTCCTGCCGGATCTGACGGTATTGTTGAACATCTTCGTCAGACCTGGCTTTCGGCATCAAAACGATATACTGCACAGTCACATCTCCCGATTGAAGATATGAACTGGGCCATTAAGGAGTATTTTAGCCTGGAAAAAGGACCATTTGAATAATCTTTGGTTATCTTTGTTCAAATCTAATCAATAAATTATGAAAAAAATTATGTTTCTGTTCTTTCTGGCAATCAGCATATCGCTTGCCCTGATTTTAGTATTGAACCCGCAGCCTGTCAATGGATCAAAGTACACCACTCCAGCTTTGCCGGGAACGGAATTACCTGACAGTGTCATGAAGGTCGTAAAGAAAGCATGCATGGACTGTCATGCCGATGATGGAAATTTCATGGCAAAAGGAAAGGTTAATTTCTCCACCTGGGGATCCTATGATGATCAAAAGCAGATGAAAAAAGCAGCATCCATCTGCAAACAACTGACCAAAAGTTCCATGCCACCCAAAAAATGGTGTGCCAATAATCTTGAGGCAGTTCCGACTCAGGCAGAAAAAGATGTGATTTGCAGGTGGGCGAATAGTTTACAAAAATAATTGTCAGAATGTCTCAAGATGTCGTCATTACAGGGATGAGTCTTATTACATCCCTCGGTTTATCCTATGAGGAAAATTGGAAAAACCTTGTTGCCGGAAAAAGCGGCGTGAAGAATATTACACTGTTCGATGCCGGGGCGTTGGCTACCCGGTTTGCAGCAGAAGTTCCGAACGAGTTCGAGGAATTATCCAGGACATACATTAAAAAACGTGCCGCAAGCCAGATGACCCGCGTGACCCGGATGTGCGTTACCGCAGCTAAAATCGCAGTGGAAGATGCAGGAATCAACTTTGATCTGGCTGACCGTACAAGGTGCAGCGTGATCATCGGCGTTGTGAATACCGGAAATTCCAGCGCCGAAAAGGATACCTCCCCGCAGAATACGGTTTTTAAAACCATGACCAACTCAATGCCTGCCTGGATATCGCTGGAATACCAGTTGGCCGGGCCCAATTTTGCTGTCAATACCGCATGTGCATCATCGGCCTATGCCATTGCATTCGGATTTGAGATGATCAAAAGCGGTCAGGCTGATGTGGTCATCGTCGGGGGTGCCGATTCCATCATTAACTTTGAGGAAATACAGGGATTCAACGCGCTGTACGCCCTGTCTGTGGCAAATGACACACCGGAAAGCGCCAGCAAACCATTCTCGCATGACCGGGATGGGTTTGTGATCGGAGAGGGTGCCGGGGTGCTGATCCTGGAGTCGAAAAAACACGCCTTGGCACGCAATGCCCGCATCCATGCCGAAATAGCAGGATATTCCCTGACAAGCGAAGGTTACAATATCATGGCACCCATGAAAGATGGCGAAGGCATGGCCCAAACCATGGAACTTGCCATTAAAAATGCTGGGATAAAAAAAGAGGATGTCGGGTACATCAATGCACATGGGACCTCTACTGAATTGAACGATCGTTATGAAACCATGGCCATCAGGAAGGTTTTTGGAGATTTTGCCAATCAGGTTCCTGTCTCCTCCTCGAAATCCATGCTTGGCCATACCATCGGCGCTGCCGGCGCCATTGAGGCAATCATAACGGTACAAAGTCTCAAATATGGCATCCTGCCGCCAACCATCAACTATCTGCAGCCTGATCCGGACCTTGATCTCGATTTTGTTCCAAATGTGGCACGTCCAAAGAAGATCAGGTTTGCTTTGTCAAATTCATTTGGATTTGGCGGTCACAATGCAACCATCGTTCTAAAAAAAATCTAACCTGAAATTTTGCGAAAAAGTTTATTTTTGCAAAAAATAATGAAAAAACTCATGGCTACAATCACTGAAAAGACAAAGGAAGAAGTCAAAGAGGTCGTTTATAGTTTTTTTGCTGAAGAATGTGAAGTCGATATTGAACAAATCAATGAAAACACCAGTATTATAAAGGATCTCGATGGAGATTCACTGATGTTCCTTGAACTGATTGAAATATTCAAGAAAAAATACAACCTCGATATTGAATTGAAAGTCATTGGCAAGTATGCTGTAAAACACCCGGTTTCAACCATCGGACAATTGATCGAAATGCAATTGCTTATCATTGAGCATGAAAACCGGCTATTGGATATTGAACCGTAACAGCACAAATAATTTTGTCAGACAATCAATTAGCATTTATTTTCCCTGCTTTTACCAGCGACTATACTAATCATCCCGGTCACGGTATTCCAGGTTTTGCACTGCAATTTGACACCTTCCTGCGAACTGCTTCAAACAAGGTTGATCCATTGCTTAAGGAGTTTACGTTTACCGGAAATACATTCCTTGAGGATGAATTACTTACCCAGTACCTCACCTATATTTACAGTTGCGCATCCGCTTCTGCATTGAGAAATCTTGGTTTTTCTCCATCAATGAATGCCGGTTACAGCATGGGTATCTATGCTTCTCTTTTTGATGCAGGATCTGTTTCGTTTGAGACCGGACTGGAACTCATCCGACTGGCCTTCCAATCGCTGAAGATGGCCATCAGCAGTGCCTCATTCGGAATGGTTTCGGTCATTGGCCTGAGCGGTAGAGACATTCACCATCTGATTGATCAATACGATCTTCGGGTGGAGATTACAAACCAGAATGCATCGCCTTCCTTTGTCTTATCTGGTTTTCTTGACGATGTCATGGCGTTCATGAAACTGGCAATGGAAGAAGGGGCCCTGCACACACGCGATTTGGGAGTCTCCATCCCTTATCACGCCAGCTTTTTAAAAGAGGGCGCAAAGCATTTCGGAAAATTGATCAGCAGCCTGGAAATAAAACAGCCGGAAAATAAGATCATTTCCATGATTGATCAAACATTGTTATTAACCCCTTCAATTATCCGTCAGGAGTTGATTAACAACCTCTATTATCCGCTAAACTGGTTCCGCACCAAACAAGTCATGCTTGAACATCAGGTTTCGGTCTTTGTAGAATGTGGTCCATCAAAAGGGCTCACAAAGAATTCAAAATTCGTTGAAGGGAATTTCCGTTTTTACTCGTTAAATTCTTTTCCGCTAAATCAGATTTAAGACGAATCCTGTTGTTTTTCTGGTATTCGGCGGCTAAATAACATCTGTCCCCTTCTTTATCAACCAAAGGGCACCAATGCGCCTGTGAAATTCATCATGCGGCAAGGTCGTCTTCATGACCGAATTGAAGAAATTATACTTTCGATAATTATGGTCCACTATTTTATGTTTAACCTGCTGATAATAAACAGTTCCGGGCATCGGGGTCAGCACGGTGTAACCCGCAAACACAACACGATTTTTATCGGCGTAGTCCGCAAGCGCCTCAAAATCATGGTGCGTATAATCCGGTGGAACAACATAATTCCCACGGACCATAATCCCGTTTTGTTCAAATACCTTCACCGCCTCATGGTTGTCGACTGCAGGAGAATCCTTATGATATTTCTTTAACTCTTCATCACGGAATGATTCAAACCCACAGATAACCACCTTCAGTCCGCCAAGGGCAAGCTTTTCGATGATATCAGGTCTGTTCGCAGCTACATCAGCACGAATATCCATGATAAATGTTTTCCGAATTCCCTCCTCGCCAATTCTTTTGAAGAGATGCAAAATAAACTGCAAATCCACTACGGTATTTGCATCTGCAAACCTTACCACCGGGTATTCATCAATGCCTTTCAATTCCGTAATCAGGCTTTCCACGCTGCGTTGGTAGTATTTCCCCCTGAATTGAGACCAGATAGAACAAAAGGTGCATTTGTATGGACAACCCAGCGAGGTAAAAACATAGGTGGTGGGAAAAGGGCTGTCACCCACCTTATACGTATCGATCCATCGCGAGAGATGACTGCGGTCGGGCAAAAGGTAATCAGCACCGGCTGCATCCCAGGCTACTGGTTTTCCGACAGTTCGTATCAGCCCTTTTTCAGAATTGATAAGAATACCGGGAATGGATTCAAATAAACCTCCCCTCTCCTTTACCTTTACAACCTCCCGGAAAATCTGCGGACACTGACCGGGAATGATGATGTCAAAGGATGGATCGGTAAAGTCATCGGGACAGAGTGTAGCATGCAAACCTCCGGCTACCGTCAGAATCGAAGGATCGGTCAGTTTTACCGTTCTGCAAATATCTACGCTGAAATCAAATTCGGATGTGATCACCGTAACGCCAACCAGGTCGGGCTGATGTTTTTCTAGCAGTTCCCTTACCAGCACATGGAGTTCAGGAGTATCCCGCATAAGATCATATTCCCCCTTGGTATCAAAAACAGTGACATCATGGTCTTTCACTGAAGCAGCAATGGTAAGTAATCCAAGTGGCGGACCGATCAGCCGCTTATGGATAAACCGCCTGGCCTCTTCCGGGGCGTACTTCAGTATGTTGTTTTCGGGAGAACGTGGCGGATTTATCAACAGAATTTTCATCGCACAAATTTAATCAAATCTCCAAGAAAGGCAGCACCCACCTGTCAGGGAGTACGCTTATCCTGAAAGTGTATATGACGGTGTTGATGAAAAATCCTATATTTGTTCCAGTAAAACTGTCATTACTGTTTACAGAAACTATGCTTGACTTGAACCTGATGCGGCAAAAATTCGCAGAACTTCAGTGTTGCATCATCATTCCAACCTATAACAACGACCATGCCCTGGAAGATGTTATCAATGGGGTTTTACAATATACCCTTGATGTGATTGTAGTGAACGATGGGTCTACAGACAAAACCCCGTTTATCCTTGAGCAATTTCCTCAAATTCAGTCACTCCATATTCCTTTGAATACAGGCAAAGGCTGGGCTTTACGCCAGGGTTTCATACATGCTATTGAAAAGGGATACAGGTATGCCATTACCATTGACAGCGACGGTCAGCATTTTCCGGACGATTTGCCCCTGTTCCTTGATTTGATTGAGAAACAACCTGACTCCATGATTCTCGGAGCCCGTGATATGACAAGAGAAGAGGTGCCGGGAACCAGCAGCTTTGGTCATAAATTTTCAATTTTCTGGTTTAAAATTGAAACCGGAATCACCGTACTGGATGTTCAGACAGGTTATCGCCTCTATCCTCTTCACAAAATCAAGGAGATCAGGTGGGTGATGTCGAAGAAGTATGAGTATGAGGTTGAAATTCTGGTCCGGTTGGCCTGGCGTGGTGTCAATGTACTTTCAGTTCCGGTCAGGATCTATTATGCCCCTAAGGATATCCGTATTTCTCATTTCAGAAAATTCAGGGATTTTACCAGGGTAAGTATCGCCAACAGTTTGCTGGTATTCATGGCCATTCTATGGGTGCGTCCCTTGTCCTTCTTCAAGGGACTTCGGAAAAAATCGATCCGTGACTTCATTCAGGAATATATTGTTAACAGCCAGGATTCAAATTTAAAAATTGCTTTTTCTGTGGCCCTCGGACTATTCATTGGTGTCATACCCATTTGGGGATGGCAAATGCTGGCCACCTTTGGTCTTGCACACCTGTTTAAACTAAATAAATTTGTGGCTGTTGCCTCTTCAAATATCAGTTTACCTCCGATGCTGCCTTTGATCATCTTTTTAAGCTACATGATCGGCGGATGGGTTATGGGCGCAAATATATCGAACCTTGATTACAGTCAAGGATTTGGAATACAGTGGATAAAGGAAAACCTGATACAATACTTGCTGGGGAGCCTGATCCTTGGGTTGATGTTTGCCCTGTTTTTAGGCCCTGTTACCTACCTGCTTTTATCCTTTTTCAGAAAAAAGAATGTCTGATTTCATTGTATATATATACCGGTTTTTTCAAACAAAAAAGACATTTTTCTATGTTCTTCTCGCGCTGGTTTCCGTTTCAATCATCCTCCTGGCTTCAAAAATCAGGTTTGAAGAGAATATCTCGGGTTCAATTCCAAAAAATGATGCGCATGACCTGACGGGATATGTGCTGGCAAACCTGAATCAGACAGATAAAATAATTGTTGATATTTCCCTGGCAGACTCAAACAGCCAGCCTGAGCCTGCAGCGCTCGTCGCTTTTGGTCAGTCATTTTATGATTCCCTCAAAGCAAGACTTGATTCTACCCACATCAAATCGATACTTTACAAAGCATCGGATGAAACCATGCTGGCCATGATGGATATGGCACTGAATCATTTGCCATCCTTCCTCGATGAATCTGATTATCTGAAAATCGACAGTTTGTTGTTGCCAGGGTATGTCGAACAGTCGATGGTCAATAATTACAAGATACTGGCCTCCCCTGCCAGCATGGTTTTGAAAAAAAGAATTTCATTGGACCCTTTGGGCATAACGAACTTTGCAATTGTCAAACTTAAATCGTTGCGCGCAGGAGAAAATTTTGAACTCTATGATGGATGTGTGGTCACCAGGGATATGCGACATCTCCTGATCTTTATAGAACCTGCCAGCCCTGCGAATGAAACATCTGCCAACAGGTATCTTATCAATCGTTTGGATGAGATCATCCTGGCGCTTTCAAAAACGAATGGTGAAAAATTTGAAGCCCAGTATTTCGGGGGTGCTGCAGTTGCCGTCGCCAATGCCCGGCAAATCAAGAGGGATATTGCACTGACCATGATCATCTCCTTCGGATTGATCTTTATCCTTGTTGGCTGGTATTTTAAAGATCTCCGCGCCCGTCTCCTGGGATTGCTTCCTGCTGTTTTTGGCGCAGGATTGGCTTTGGCCATGCTCTATCTGTTCAAAGGAAGCATATCAGCGATCTCTCTGGGCATAGGATCTGTAATTCTTGGATTGATCGTCGATTATGCGATGTATTTCATGAACAATTACAGGAAATCGGGCCATATTGAAGAGGCCATAAGGGATATGTCATATGTGATTTTATTGTGTGCTGTAACTACCGCGGGAGCCTTGCTTTGTCTGACATTTCTGAATTCTACGGTACTGCGTGATCTTGGATGGTTTGCCACCCTAAGTGTTGTCGGAGCGGCTATATTTACGTTAATCATTCTTCCCCAGTTTGTTCATTTTGTCTCTTTAAAACAACCAGAGACCAAATCCGGGAATTTCATTGACCGATTGGGATCGTATCCTTTCCACCGGAAGAGCTGGTTGTTGATCATCATACTAATTATCGCCATTATCAGCGCCTTTTTCGCGGGGCAGGCCTCTTTCGAACAAGACATGAATGCGCTTAATTTCATGACACCTTCATTGAAAAAGGCCGAATCAGACCTGGACCGTATCAGCAATTATAAACTCAAAAACGTATTTCTCGTTTCAACCGGAACAACAACAGAAGCTGCTTTGCGCAACCACGATCGGCTGGCGCCAACCATCAGAACCCTTTTAAGAGATTCCATTATTCAGGGTATTTCTGATGCGGGTCCCTTGTTAACCTCTGATTCGCTGCAGCAGGTTAGGATTCATCGGTGGAATTCTTTCTGGAGTAAAGAAAAGAAGGACAAGTTGACCTATACGATCTCAGTAGCAGCAAGCAAAGCAGGGTTCAATGAATCTGCCTTTCGTCCCTTTTTCACCTATCTGGATCGCAATTTTCAACCAATTACGTTGGAGATGCTTGATCTTAAAGAAAATCATCTGGTCAGCGGTTGGATCACCATCAAATCTGACAGGGTGCTCCTTCCAACCATTCTGAAAGTCAAAGAAGAAAACAAAGAGGCGTTGTACCAGGCCGTCCAGATCAATGATTCGATTGTAATGTATGATAAACAATCGCTGACAAGAAAATTCGTCGAAGGTGTAAAAAATGATTTTGACCGTCTGGTTTTGCTTTCTATGGTTTTTGTCACACTCCTGCTGATCTTTTCATATGGCAGACTGGGACTTGGTCTTATAACAGCCCTGCCGATGTACGGGAGCTGGCTGATCACCTTAGGGTTCATGGGTATTACCGGTAACACCTTCAATATCTTCAATATTATATTGTCGTCGTTCATTTTTGGACTGGGAGTTGATCACAGCATCCTGGTCATGCGCGGATTGCAACGAACTTTAAAATATGGAACAGACGAATTATCCTCATACAGGGTCTCAGTCATTTTATCCTCAGGGGCAACCCTGTTCGGAGCCGGGGCACTTTTCATGGCTCAGCACCCTGCGCTGCATTCCATTGCGCTGATTTCCCTTTTTGGTATGATCACCGTGGTTATTTTATCTTTTACCCTGCAGCCGTGGCTCTACAACAAGCTTATCCTCGAACGCAGCCGCCGGCATCGATTTCCGGTCACGTTGCGGATCGTTATTAAAACATTTGTGACATGGGGAAATATTGTGGCCATTGCGGTGATCCTGATGATCCTTGGAAGCTTGATCAATATACTGCTGCCAATGAAGCGCAAAAAAAAGGAGATGCTCTTTCACCGGCTATTTTACTGGCTTACAAAGGCATACATCGCATTTACCTTTGCCTGGGACCGAAAACTGATCAATGAACCCGGTGAGGATTTTACCAAACCTGCCATCATCATCAGCAATCATCAAAGCCTGATTGAAACACCTGCATTCCTGCGATTATACCCGAAAATAATCATCCTGACAACCTCCTGGGTCTATCGGTCGCCAATTTTCGGACCCATTGCCCGGCTTGCGAATTTTTACAACGTCGACACTGGGATTGAAAGCATCATTGATCTGCTGAAGGAAAAGGTGAATGAAGGCTTTTCAATCCTGATTTTTCCCGAAGCCCATCGTTCATATGATCAGCATATCCAGCGTTTTCACAGGGGGGCATTTTACCTTGCTGAAAAACTACAGGTTGACATTTTACCCATTTTGGTCTTCGGCACCGGGGATTTTTTGGGGAAAGGGGCATTCTGGGGAAGGCCCAACAGTTTCAGGATGAAGATACTTAGCCGGGTCCCCTGTGATGATCTCTCATTCGGAAATTCCTACCAGGAGCGGTCCAGGAATTTACGAAAGTTTTACATTACCCAATATGCGCAATTTAAAGCTGAGGAGGGGAACGCACATTATTACCGCCGGAAGCTTGCGCTGAACTATACACTGAAGGGTCCTATACTTGAATGGTACATGCGGGTTAAGCTGAAACTGGAAAACAACTATGAAATTTATAACCAGCTCATGCCTCGCGAGGGTGAAATTCTTGACCTGGGGTGCGGATATGGATTTATCTCCTATATGCTTATGTTCACTGGGGATGAGCGAAAAATTACCGGGGTTGATTACGATGCTGAAAAAATCGAGGTGGCCGAAAATTGTTATTCGAAAAATGAGCGGATCAGTTTTTTTTGCCAGGATATTTCAGAATATAAAGTGACACCTAAAAATGGATTTCTTCTCTGTGATGTACTTCATTATCTTACTCCTGAAAAGCAGGAGAAATTGCTCAGGGATTGCTTTTCTAATTTGCATCCCGGTGGTACAATCCTTATCAGGGAGGCAAATGCAGAACTGGAAAAAAGACACAAAAAATCATTGGTTACAGAATTTCTCTCAACGAGAATCGGTTTCAATAAAACCCAAACAAACGATAAGCAACTCTTTTTTACATCTGCCGACGCAATTAGAGCTGTTGCTGTAGAGTTTGGCCTGACCATGGAGGTCATTGACAATAAAAAAGTTACGTCGAATAACCTTTTTGTCTTGAAGCACAAGCACCCTGGCTCGCATGGTGAAGGAGGGACGGTTCATGGATAAATTTGATGTAGTTATCATCGGATCTGGTCTGGGAGGTTTGCTTTGCGGGTATATCCTGAGCAAAGAGGGTTTCAATGTATGCATCCTTGAGAAACACAGTCAGCCTGGCGGTAATCTACAAACCTTTACACGTCATGGAAACAAATTTGAGACCGGGGTACATTATGTCGGGGCACTTGGAAAAGATCAGACACTCGCCAGGTATTGGAACTATTTTGGGCTTACGAAGTCGCTCCCCTTCAAGCAGCTTGATCAAAACTGCTACGACATGGTCTCTTATGGAGAACATGAATTTCCTCTTGCGCAGGGCTTCGAAAATTTTGCAGATCAGTTGCTTCCCTACTTCCCGGAAACTGAACTTGCATTGAATGAATATATTAGGGACATTCATGAGGTTGTCTCCGCTTTCCCCCTCTATAATCTTGAATTACCCAAAGATCATCGAGAACACCTATATACAACCCGAAGCACCTATGAGTTTCTGAGGAAATTTTCCCATAATGTCAATATCAAATCCCGGATACCGCTATCCTCTGTGCTTGCCGGGAATAATTACCTTTATGGAGGCAGCAGAATGACACCGGTAAATGTAGCTTCCTTAATCAACCATTCATTTATTTCCGGAGCATACAGGATTGTTGGTGGCAGCGATCAGATTTCGCAGTCGCTTTGCAAAGCTGTCACGGCCCAGGGAGGAACCATACTGAATAACCAAGATGTGAATGGAATCAGTCAGATTCAGGGGGAATTCACAATCAGCACGGAAAGCGGGCAGCAATTCCATTCTGCGATGGTCATATCCAATATTCATCCTGCAGCCACACTTTCGATGATGCCTGCTGAAATGGTCCGGCAGGCCTATCAGAAACGCATTGTCTCCCTCAAAAACACGACATCATCCTTCATCGTTTACCTCTCCCTGAAACCTGGTATATTTCCTTATCTGAACTACAATTATCATTATCATGCATCGCCTGACACGTGGGACGAAGCTGAAGCAAATGATAAACCATGGCCAAGGATGTTCCTGTTATCCACGGGATGTCAGGCGCATGAACAGCAGTTTGCCGAAACCGTGACCATCCTCACCTACATGCAATTTGAGGAGGTTTTAACATGGGAGAAAACCACTGTCGGAAGAAGGGGAGCTGAATACATGGATTTTAAACAGCAAAAATCAGATAGGCTCCTCGAACTGGTGTATTTAAAATTTCCGGAGTTAAAGTCAGCCATTGAACATGTGGAAATTTCAACACCCCTTACCTACCGCGACTATACGGGGACACCGGAAGGCTCATTGTATGGCATTCAGAAAAATTTTCACGATCCTTTGCTGACCACCGTGATGCCCAGAACAAAAATCCCGGGCTTCTATTTTACAGGACAGAACACAAATCTTCACGGGGCTCTCGGAGTAACAATCGGTTCGGTGGTAACATGTGGCGAAATCCTCGGGTTGGCGTATCTTTTGAAAAAAATTCAAAATGGCTGATCGGAAAAACAGATGGTTAAAGCGAATTGGGATCTCTATTTTGATCCTTATAACCATCTTTGTTGTGTTTGCAGCATGGTTTCATTTTACAACCCAAATTAGGCCTCCTAAGCCTGATAACATTACCTCCATAAGCCTTACAGTTGAAAACCCTGCCACCGATTTTTACAAAATCGGACCAAACTGGCTGAAAAAAAGTTCAAACGGATTGTGGGAAATGTACATTGAAGGAAAACCGTTTGAACGGGGTGTGATCAATGGAAAATTATCCAAACATCTTATTGCTGCGCAGGAAAAGGCATTCATTGACCAGATCCGTGAAATGATCCCCTCTGATTTTTACCTGCGTTTTCTGAAATACTTCATCTATTGGTTCAATCGCGACCTTGACAAATATCTTACTGATGAGTACAAACTTGAAATTTATGGGATTTCCTTGTCAGCCTCAGATCAATATTCTTTCATCGGTTCAAATTATCAGCGGATACTGAACTATCACTCGGCGCACGACATCGGCCATGCTTTGCAGGATTTTAGCCTTGTGGGATGCAGCAGTCTGGGGGTTTGGGGCAACAAGTCGAAAGACAGCTCCCTGATTATCGGCCGAAATTTCGATTTTTATATGGGAGATGAATTTGCCCGCAATAAGATCATCTGTTTTGAGAAACCCGATCAGGGCTACGGTTTCATGATGGTCACCTGGGGCGGAATGATCGGGACTGTTTCAGGGATGAACGAGGCCGGCCTGACCGTGACCATCAATGCGGCCAAATCGGAGATTCCAACTTCGGCAAAAACACCCATTTCTATACTTGCACGCGAAATTCTTCAGTATGCATCCGATATCAGCGAAGCATGGGCCATCGCCCAAAAGCGGGAGACATTCGTATCTGAATCCATCCTCATAGGTTCTGCCAGAGACAAGCAAACCGCAATCATCGAAAAGTCACCATTTAAAATCGCCCTGGTCTTACCACCAAATAATGATATGGCTTGCGCAAACCATTTTCAATCGCAGGAATTTTCTTTAGATCCGCTCAATATCCGAAATATAAAGGAAAATGCATCCTTTTACCGTTTCAAACGACTTCAGCAGGATATTACAGAAAATCATCCAATCGATTACCTGGGCATGGCCTCAATTCTCCGCGACCAGCAAGGACTAAACGGAGTTAACATCGGAATGGGTAACGAGAAGGCAATGAATCAGCTGATCGCCCACCACTCAATTATTTTCATGCCTGAAAAATTACTCGTCTGGGTCTCAACAACGCCATGGCAAGTGGGGCCATATGTATGTTACGACCTAAATAAAATTTTTCGTAACTTTGCAGGGCTTCAGCACAAGGTTGAGATTACGGAACCGGATAAAACCATTCCACCAGATTCTTTTCTCGGATCCAATGATTACGAGCGCTTTCTTCGCTTCAAAGAGATGAGAAAAATTCTGAAATATACGATCCGGACTAAAAAAACCGACGAGCTGCCAGGTTCTTTTCTTGATGATTTCCGGGTGACCAATCCCATGTATTATGAGGTTTTTGACCTGATTGGCGATTATTATTCCCAAAAGGGCCAATGGCAACTTGCACAAGCTGAATATCATCATGCGCTTTCGTTGGTTATCCCCCGCTGGAATGAGAAGGAAAAAATCATAAAAAAGCTTGCAAATTGCAATGTCAGAATACAAAATTGACCCCTTTAGGGTGGGAAGGGTGGGAAAACTTAATAAAAAATGACAAATGAAATTTAAACTGATATATCCCCGCTGGGAAAAACTTGAAGGACAAACAATTTTTAACCTTCCTCCCCATGGACCAGTCGTTATGGCTGCCGCAATTCCCCATCATGTTGAGATCGACTTCACGGATGAAAATGTCGAAGAGCTTGTAATTGATGAAAGCCCCGATTTCGTTGGAATTTCAATGATGCTGACAACCCAGGTAAAGCGGGGATGGGAAATTGCTGACCAGTATCGTAAACTTGGCAAGAAAGTTATTTTCGGCGGTATTTCCACCATGCTGCATGCTGAAGAGACCATGTTACATGCCGATTCGGTCTTTCTGGGTGAAGTCGAAGGTCGACTCGACCTGGTCTTTCAGGATTTTCATAAAAATGACCTCAAGAAGATTTATAACTTCATGAGCAAGCCTCCCGATATGGGCCTGATCGGTCCCGCAAAAAGGGATATCCTGAAAAAAGATTTATACTACCACAAGGGCTTCCGCATGGTTGACCTCTTTCATGCATCCCGGGGATGTATCTACGACTGTTATCCCTGCGCCGTTCGTTACCTTGGCGGTCGTAATTTCCGGCCCCGACCCATCGACCGCGTTGTGGAAGAGCTGTCACAAATGGATAACAACCGCCTCTTCATCGTGGATAATTCTCTTGCCCTGGATACCCAATGGGAAAAAGATCTGTTTAAAGCGATGATTCCTTTAAAGAAAAAATGGGTGAGCCACACCATTGAAGACAAAGATGAAGTTTTGGACCTTGCTGCCCAGGCGGGTGCCTGGTATGTATACCAAGCTGTATTTGATACTTCTGATTATATTAAAAATCGCATTAAACAGTATCATGAATATGGCATTGCTGTTGAAGGAACTATTTTATTGGGACTCGACAACCAAACCGAGGATGACATCAAACGCCTGGTGGACTTTCTGCTTGAAATAGAACTGGACCTGGCTGAATTCACTGTTCTTGCACCATTTCCGCATACAAAAGCATACAGTGACCTGTTAAAGCAGGGACGGATTTTTGATACAGACTGGAATCATTATAACGCAGGTAAAGTGGTCTACCATCCAAAGCACATGTCAGCTGAAAGATTGTCTGAACTTTATCAGTATGCATGGGATACATTTTATAAGGACGAACCTCAGACCATGAAGATGTTCAATCTGATCAACAAGGTTGTTTCCCGTGAAATTGCCGATGGAACCTATACCCCGCGCCGTCGAGACATCGCCGATCTTAGCTTCGGAAAAAAAGTTCCAAAAGTTGCATAATTTTTAAATTCGCTATTTCGCTATTTGATATGGAAACCAATCCCGAATTCGACCAATACATGGACCGCTACTTCAACTACCTGGGACAATGGGAAAGCCCGTCTAAATGCGGATTAAAAGTCGTAAACCGAAAAGATGGCAAAACCCTGGCCATTGCCACTGAAATCTACAGGCAAAACCCCGGAACGCCTGTTACAGAATGGTGTGCCCCCCTTGCAACCAACATCATGATGGAACTGCAATGCCCGCATGAACAATTTATTTTCATTGAACACACCCCGGATTTAGGTAGTAAGCTGACATTCTATGACGAGTCTTTCGACCTGGTTAATTTCGAATGGAATGGCGAAAGTCTCATCCATCCTACATGGACACGACTCACCCCTGAGCAGGTGGAAAAAATGATGCTGGATTGAATAATCCTTGATTTTTTTTACCTTGCGCCGTCATCTCTAATCGGCATTGAAATTTTATACAAATAATTTATCCGGACTTGGTTTTAAAACACTTGTATTTACAGGTGTTCTTATTATTTTATCATGGCTTTACATCCCGACATTTCTTTCTGCACAGCCTGTTTTGCGCTCAGCAATTACAGGTTTGGTCCTTGATCATCAAACCCAGGCTCCCCTGCCCGGCGCTACTGTTATAATTCCTGATACCGATCCGATCATTGGTGCAATTACCGACTCACTGGGACGTTTCAGGATTGAACGCCTTAAAATCGGCCAGTACCAGCTGAAGGTCTCTTTTCTGGGATATTCCGCTGTAATTACCGACCCGCTCATCGTTACCACCGGGAAGGAGACCATGACAACCATTTTATTGGTCGAAACTGCGCTGAACGCTCCAGAAGTAGAGATCAGGGCCGGTTACCGTAAAAATGAAGCCATCAACAAAATGGCTACAGTGAGCGTAAGATCCTTCAGCGTGGATGAAACATTCAGGTTTGCCGGCAGCTACAATGATCCTGCACGCATGGTGGCCAATTTTGCGGGGGTGACCAGTGGCATCGACAACCGAAACGACATCATCGTGCGTGGAAATTCACCAACAGGACTTCAATGGCGCATCGATGACATGGAGATCCCCAACCCGAACCATTTTGCAGCAGTTGGAACAACAGGAGGACCGGTAACGGTGCTCAACAACAACCTCGTTACGAATTCCGATTTTTTTACAGGTGCCTTCCCGGCGCAATATGGCAATACCCTGGCAGGTATCTTCGACCTAAAAATGAGAACCGGGAATTCTGAACAACGGGAATATTGGTTCGAAATCGGTTGGAATGGTCTGGAATTCGGTACGGAGGGACCTATCTCTAAAAAAAGCAGGGCCTCTTACCTCATCTCCTACCGTTATTCCCCGCTTCAATTTCTAAATTGGTTCAATATTAACGTTGGAATCGTTCCGAAATACCAGGACCTGAATATCAAAATCGACATCCCGACCCGCAAAGCTGGGACATTTACAATTACAGGGATTGGCGGACTCAGTAATATTGAACTTTTTGACAGCAGGAAAGAGCAGTCTGCATGGCTGTTCCCCGATTACGGAGAGGATCTCACCAACGGTTCTAACCTGGGGGTCCTGGGGATTTCTCACCAGATTTTTCTCAAAAAGGATTTAAGATGGAAAACCATGCTCTATCTGGTTGCATCTGATACACGTTCCAAGATCGATACATTTTCCAATGTACAGCAAATACCCGCTCCCTGGGCCGGTGAACGATCCACAGAAATTAAATATTCATTTTCCTCAGTTGTTACAAAAAAAATTTCATGGAAAAACATTGTAAACAGTGGATTCTACTGGGATTTCTTCCAGATGGCCTTTGCCGACAGTGTGATGTACATGGGGATTTTTCAGCACAATACCGGATCGAGGGAACAAATGCATATGCTTCGGGGATTTTCACAATGGAACCATGTATTCAGCGATAAATTTTCAAGTACCCTGGGAATTTATGGTTCATGGCTTTCACTCAACAACACCTGGGCGGTGGAACCAAGGGTCGGATTTGACTGGAATATCAATGAAAACCATTCAATTAACTTTGGAACAGGACTGTATAGCCAAATGCAACCCAGGGTGATCTATTTTATCTTGTCAAAACAACCGGATGGGCAACTGATAAAACCCAACACAAACCTGGACCTAACCCGGAGTGCTCAAATCGCACTTGGATACAACTACCTGATTAATAATGATCTGAGATTCAAAGCGGAACTTTATTATCAATACCTTTATGATATACCAGTTAAAAGCGCTATTCCCCAGTATGCCTTAAGCAACCAGGGTCATGAATTTTTTATCAATCGCCAATATGCGGACAGCTTGGTAAATCAGGGAACCGGAGAGAATTACGGACTGGAATGTACCTTCGAACGGTTTTTTAAAAAAAATTATTATTTTCTTTTCTCAGCTTCTGTTTTTAACTCGGTCTACGATGGCTTCGACCATATTACCCGAAATTCGGCATTCAATGTGAACTATGCCCTGAATGCAGCCGGCGGATACGAATTTGTCATGGGAAAGCGCAAATGGGGGGTAATGTCCTTCGGTTTGAGGGCAACCTGGGCAGGAGGCAGCCCTTATATCCCCTATGATGTTGCTTCAACCGTTGCTTATGGAGAAGCCATGTACGATTGGACCCAGGCCTACTCGCCTCGCTATCCTGATTACAAGCGGCTCGCTTTCCGATTTGGTATCAGACGAAATCTTCCGGGATATAACATTGAATTTTTCATGGATCTTCAGTACCGTACAAGTTTTACAAACATTTCACTGCAGCGTATCAACCCAAAAACAGGGGAGATTAGGGACTTCTTTTCCATGGGTTTTTTCCCGATGGGAACCTGGCGGATACAATTTTAGAGAAAAAGACGTATCTTTGCATTTCCTTAATCCATTTCATGAATAAAAATAACCCGCATTCGTTCCATATCCCGGTATTGGGAATTGGTTATTCCATTGATACACCCGTGAAGGTGGCCCATCTTGGAATCTCATCTGTAATTTCATTGCTGGATGACATGCTTATGGAGAAGCTTCGGGAATTTTACAGTAAGAAATTTGATATTCCTTTTCAAGCTATTTCTGAAAAAATAGATGATTTCAGGGCAAAACGAATCACTGCCTATCTCAACCTGGTCGACAAAATTGCGAGAGACAAATTTGAAGAGTTAAAAGTCACCTACGATCAGAAAAGCAGTGAATTTTCCAGATATATTGATATGCTGCATGATTCCTCCCATCTGAAGCAAAAATTTGAACAGCTTAAGCAGGATTGGGAAAAATTGGATGTAAAGCAATGGATTCAGGAAAACCTTT
Source organism: uncultured Bacteroidales bacterium (assembly GCA_903945175.1). Classification (GTDB taxonomy): domain Bacteria; phylum Bacteroidota; class Bacteroidia; order Bacteroidales; family FEN-979; genus CAIVAT01. The sequence continues at coordinate 115,969 of CAJAUM010000089.1, forward strand.
CCATGGGTGACATTGATGTGAACATCATGACCAAAGTGGACAAGGAAAATTACCGTAATAACGAAAAGCTTCCCATCGAATACAATGATGGACATGCCGCCCTGCGCGGGTTTGTAAAAAGCGACCTATCTTCCTCTGTTGTGTTTTCAGCTGGGATGAGCCCCCGTTTATATAATTATCTCGAATCATTCGACGAATTTTATCCAGACCAGAATTTCAGGTTAAAGAAAAAAATCACCCTGAAGGTAAGTGATCACAGATCGGCCCTCATACAAGGTAAATACCTGGCAAAAAAGGGATTATGGGTATCCGAATACCGCATCGAATCAGGATTGAACTGTGGAGGCCATGCCTTCCCTACCACAGGGTACCTGCTGGGACCGGTGCTGGAGGAGATTAATCGCAATCGCGAAGATCTCATTAAACAAACATTTGGTTTACTTAAGGTTGCTCTTAAAGCGAAAAACCGTCCCTGCCCTGAAGAACCTCTCGAAATCAAAATCACTGCCCAGGGTGGTGTGGGAACCGCAGAAGAACATCAATTCCTGGCCGACCATTACCAGCTTGACTCAGTTGGTTGGGGAACCCCCTTTCTCCTTGTCCCGGAAATAGTCAATGTTGATGAAAAAACGCTTAAATTGTTATGCGACGCGAAGGAAGAAGATCTCTATATAAGCAATATCAGTCCATTGGGTGTGCCGTTCAATAACTTGAGAGGCAATACAAAGGATATCGAAAAGGAAAACTATATTGGGCAAAATACCCCTGGTAATCCATGTCCAAAAAAATATGCAGCCCTTAGCAATGAATTCGGAGAACCTACGCTTTGTACCGCCTCAAGAAAATATCAAAAGCTTAAAATCCAGGAACTTAAAGCGCATGAAATGAGTGTGACAGAATTTCAGGAAGAATACAATAAAATTGTAGAAAAAGCCTGTATTTGCGTTGGACTTGGAACCTCTGCCCTGCTGGTAAACAATTTGGATACAAGAATAGAAAACCCGGGTGTTTCAGTTTGCCCGGGACCCAATATCGCCTATTTTTCTCAGGTGATGACCCTGAAGGAGATGGCGGATCATATCTATGGCAAAATCAATGTGATTAAACGAAATGACCGCCCTCATATGTTCATTAAAGAACTGAATATATACATTGATTACCTTAAAGATAAAATGGAGGAGACGGCATTGCCCTGGTCAGAAAAGCAGCAGGAATACTTTATCTCCTTCCGCGACAACCTTGATAAAGGCATTCAGTACTACAAAGAACTCTTTTCAAATGCGAAGTCAAACCTCCGGGAGAAAAAGACGAAACTTATTTCAGAGCTTGAAAAATATGAGATGCAGCTGAAAAACATCTCCCTCCCTCAGTTGGAAGAGGCAACAGTTTGAAAGATTATGACCCTGCCTCCTGTTTGGTTAGTCAAAACCATCAACGCCTTTCGCACATCATTACTCCAGTTGAACAGGAAATTATTTCCCGGAAATGTGGTGCTTTATGAGCAATTCCAATATTTCTGGATGTTACCCTCCCTGTATGTCGCAGCAAAATTCGATATTGCATCGCACCTCAAGGAGCAGCCGCTTTCAGTAGATGAAATTGCAAAAAAAATCAATGCGGATCCGGCGAATATTCATCGCATATTGCGCGCACTTTCAAGCCAGGGCATTTTCAGGCAGACCCGCGATGGCCGGTTTGCTCTTAACAAAATGGCCAAAGGGCTTCTGAATGAACCCGGCTCTTTACGCTTTATGATACTCCATCATCTGGGTCCGGTTAACTGGAATTTGATGAGCAACCTTGAATTTGCAGTGCGTACAGGGCAAGATGCATTTAACGATGCATATGGAGAAGCGATTTACGCGTATCTGAAAAATCATCCTGATGAAAACGCCCTTTTTGATAAGTCCATGTCAAATCTTTCGGATCTGGGCCTTGGTCCGATACTCCATGCATATGACTTTTCAAAATTTAAAATGATTGCTGACGTCGGAGGAGGTGAAGGATTTCTTCTGTTCAATATCCTGCATCAAAATTCAGGTTGCCGCGGGATTCTTTTTGATACCTCCCGTGCAGTGGCAAACGCACCTCAACTAGCTCTCCGCTATCAGGTTGAAAACAGGACACAAATCCTCACAGGTGATTTTTTCGACTCTATCCCTGCCCATGCCAACCTGTTTATGATGAAAAATATCATCCATAACTGGTGTGATGATGCCTGTGTTGAACTTCTAAAGAAGGTCCATCAGGCAATGGACCCAAATGGACTATTGCTGATAATTGAAATGGTCGTTCCCGCTGACAATGCACCATCACTTGCTAAATTATTAGACATCCAGATGATGGCAACAATGTCGGGGGGGAAAGAACGCACCGCTGCTGAATTTCACAGATTGCTTGAACGTGCCGGATTCTGCATTACCCGTATTATTCCTACCATTGCACCGATCAGCCTGATCGAAGCAAAAAAGAATGGATAAATCTTCCTATTTTTGCTCAATGCTGAAATTGCGGTTTATCCTTAGGAAAGAATTTCTTGTGCTCTTCAGGGACCTCCCCGGATTGATCATCCTTTTCCTGATGCCCGTATTACTCATTTTCGTTGTAACCCTGGCCCAGGAAAACGCCCTTAAAAGCCAGAATTCGAAGACCCAGATATTGTTCGTTCATGAATCAATGACGCCATTTTCTGAAAAGCTGTTTGAAAGCCTTGATTCATCCGGTTTTTTTCATCCTATTGATAAAATTAACCAGCTTCCGGTCACCTTTGCAGAAGCCAAAACGCTTATTGGCAAAGGAGATTTCAAGTTTGGCGTGATCATCACCTCTATTCCTGAAGTTGTGCTGCTCATTGACCCCACCCTTCAGGCAAACTACAAAAATCCTGTAATCAACTCACTGAATTTTATTATCAAGAGTACCCAGGCAAAGGAGGTCATGCATGATATTTTAAGCAATCTGCCTGCAAATACAAGACCTGTTATACAATCAATGGTGGCCGAAAAAATGCAAAAACTTCCTCCAATAAAGGAGACCTATGCCCTCAGGGAAAAATCTGCCATTCAGCCCAATGTAATACAAAACAACGTTCCTGGCTTCATCCTGTTTGCTATGTTTTTCATTGTTATTCCTATGGCCGGCAGTTTAATTACAGAGAAAAATGAAGGCAGCTTTCAGCGTCTGCGTTCCCTGCCTGTGCCAATAGCTATTATTTTGAGCGGGAAAGTGCTTGCTTACCTCGCTGTTTGCCTCATTCAATTTTTGCTGATGCTTACAATCGGAATCTGGGTGTTTCCAACCTGTTTCGGATTGCCGCAACTGCAAATTGGCCATCAGTATCTGGCCATCGCTTTGGCAACAATGGCCTCATCCATGGCGGCTGTAGGGTTCGGAATTATAGTCGGAACAGCTGCTTCAACCCACAACCAGGCCGCCCTGTTTGGATCGGTGATGGTGGTTTTGCTGGGCGTGATCAGTGGCACTTTTTTGCCAATACACCTTATGCCCGAATTTATCCAGTATGTCAGCTATCTCTCTCCAATCCGCTGGGGAATAGATAATTATCTGAATCTTTTTATTCGGGAAGGAAATATTGTCAGTATCATGCCTAAAACGATTTTACTGATCCTTTTTTTTGGTTTTGCAATGATCACCAGCATTGCTATTTTTGCAAGACAGAAATAACGGAAATCTTAATGTTCATTCGATGAAAGAAAAAGATGGATTTGTTGATTATCCTGAACAACAGATGATTCTTTATGTAGAAAAAGATGACGGAAAATATGGACCTATGCAAACAGGTTCCTTCATTTCGGCGAACTACATGGAGGATTATATCTTTAAGCGCAGAAATCTGGAAATAGTGCTGAGAGAGCAATTATATAAAAACGACATCAGCCCGGTTAAATACTATATGGTTCTCGAAGAACTCTCCCTCTCTGAATTATCATCCAGGGCAGGAATAAGGAAATCACGGACAAAAAAACATCTTGATCCGAAACAGTTTGGTTGCGTCACTGCGGATGAGCTCCGCAGGTATGCCGATGTTTTTAATGTACCTGTTGCGAACCTTTTACAGGTTGTGCTGGTTAATGACCACGATATTTTTGAATCTAATTTCATCCTTGAAAATAAAGCTGAAAAAATTTCCGTCCAACACGCATCAACTGACAATCCCTATATTGTGCTGACAAAAATTGAGGAAAGAAAATAGATGATCGTACAGAATTTCAACCATAGAATGGCAGCTCACTGCGAATCAGGTGCCATTGCCTCATTGTTGAATCATGGAGGACTCCAACTCACGGAACCCCTGGTATTCGGCATTGCAAGCGGGATTTTTTTTGGATATTTCCATAAAATGAAATCATTTGCCTTCCCTACCTTCATCGTAAGGAACAAACCTGGACAAATGCGTACGAACATTGAAAAACGTACAGGTGTCAGGTTCAAGACCTATGATTTTAAGGATCCTCTCCAGGGTCAGCAAACACTCGACCGGATGCTGATGCAAAACACCCCGACAGCCGCACAGGTCGACTTCTTTTACATGGATTATGTTCCATCCTGGGAACGTGTGCATATCAACGTTCACTTCCTCGTGGTTGCAGGGAAAGAAGACAACAAATACCTCATTAGCGATGCCTACTTCCCTAAAATGGTCGAACTTGATGCTGCATCTTTAGAAAAGGGTCGTTTCGCAGGGGGAGCCATGTCGCCAAAGGGTTTTATTTTTCACCTTGATAAACTTCCAGCCGACATCGATTATAACAAGGCCATTGTAAAAGGAATCAAAAAGGCTTGCTTCTACATGCTAAAAATTCCAATTCCGTTCCTGGGGATTAAGGGAATGCGCATGTTTGCTAAAAAAGTGGTAGAATGGCCAAAGTTCGCAAGGGATACCGAACATTTATCACATGAAATCATGAAAATAAATATTTTGCTCGAAGACCAGGGAACGGGTGGTGCAGGATTTCGGTTCATGTATGCGACATTCCTTCAGCAAGCTGCCACTTTGATTGATAAGCCTGAACTGAAAAGCCTTTCAGGTGAACTGATGAAAATTGGAGATGGATGGCGTGAAATTTCACTCTTTTCCGCCCGTATCGGCAAAAATCGCGATCTTGGCCCAGAAAAACTTAAACAGCTGAGCGATATGATTTATGACCGGGCTGATGTGGAAGAGCGATTTTTCAAATCACTGTCTCAGGCTATTAAATAACAGCATACCAAGATATTACATATGACAAAACCAACAGAAGATCTGAAGCTTGAAATTAAAAAATTGATAATGAAAACACTGGTTATCAATGATATAAGCCCGAATGACGTGGATGATGAAAAACCTCTTTTCGGAGGAGATAACGCGCTAACCCTTGACTCTGTGGATGCCATTGAAATTATAATGGCCATCCAGCGAACCTACGGATTACGTATTGCTGACCAAAACCTGGCCCGTGAAGTAGTCCGGTCTGTCAACAGCATCGCAGTGTTTATAACTGAGCAACAAGCAATTCAGTCATCCCAGGATCCCCCTGTTTAACAGCACGCGTTTTGAAAGATTCCTATCTTACTGCCGGAATCAAACTCGGTCAATTGGTTCGGCTTCTTAAGCGAAACCAGCTATCTTATTCCTTCAGAAATATCATGCGCCTGGTTTTCCTGGTTCAAAGTGCCTTCTGGTCATCATTTTTTTCCTGGATAGAAAAAATCAGGTTTTCGAACGCGTTGAAAAATGCGCCCCTTCCAGATAATCCCATCTTTATCATAGGTCACTGGCGAACTGGCTCTACCTTGTTGCATCAGCTGATGAGTCTTGATCCTCAATTGAGTGCACCAACCTTGTTCCAGGTTGCAGTTCCAGACAGCTTTCTTGTCTCTGCAACCTATTATCGCCCCATATTCAAACGGCTCATCTCAGAACACCGGCCCATGGACCAGGTGAAGATCGGAATGGATGAACCGCAGGAAGATGAATATGCCATCTACCGGATCACAAACTGTTCACCACTGGAGGATCTCATCTTTGGCAAATCAGGCCCCTATTTTCTGAACCATGAAACACAGTTTTTCCCATCCGGATCCAGTCTGGATGCATGGAAGAAAAATCTCATTGCCTTCTATACGAAACTTTATTATCACAGCAAGAAACGAATTGTTTCGAAAAATCCATTTAACTCATACAGAATCAAAATTCTATGTGAACTGTTTCCCAAAGCCAAATTCATCAACATCGTCCGGCACCCTGATGATGTGGTTCCATCAACAATCCATATGTGGGATATTGTTCAGAGGCAGAATCGATTGAATAAACCTGTCGAACGACCAGGTTTTATTGAGGTCGTTGAGGTTTTAAAGAATATGATGGCTTCAATTGAAGCTGATTGTGAAAAGCTCCCTGCAGGTCACTACGCCGAAATACGGTTTGAGGATCTGGAATCTCAACCCGTGGCTGTATTGAAAAAAATTTATCACCAGATTGACATCGATTTCACCCCCGAATTCGAGACAAAAATCAACGAATTCATTCGTCAGACTGCGGATTTTCGTAAAAATGAGTTTTCTCTTACATCCCAGGAAAAATCATATATCAGGAAAAATTTAATCGTGTATATGAATAAATATGATTATATATGATCAATGTTGTATATTTGAAAACATTTTAATCTTAAATAAAAATCATCATGAAACGATACATCATCTTATCAATTTGTGCCTTGTTTTTTATTTCTTTCACAATCCAGGCTCAAGACACCATTAAAAATCCAGTTCAGGAGAGAAAAAACTATATCAAAGGTGGTTTTTACCTGGGGTTGGGCCCTGTTTTCCCGATGCAGAAATATTCAGAAGGGCAAATCGTTCAACCGACTTCCGGTGCACAAAAAAGTAGCGGCCTGGTATACCTGCCGGCAAAAATCGGTGCGGCCCTTGACATGGGTTTCCTGATCTATTTTGGCCCCGCCTTTGCAAATAAGCATCTCAGGTTGGGACTCGACGCCACCTTCCTGAGTTTTTGGTTCAATTCCACCACGCCTGTTCTTAATCCAGGCAACAGTTATGAGCATTACTATTATTACGCCGGACAAAAATTCGGGCCTCTTTTGACCATCAATCCCGTCGACCGCCTGTTGATTGATATCTCCTATAAGCTGAATGCTAATTTCGCCTATCATTTTGATGAATGGGACAGCTATTCAAGTTCCGATTTTTCAAAATATGGAGCCAACCTTTTTCAAAACGAGGTCAGTTTAAGCATCCGTTACGCTATTATGAGATTTTCTATCCAATATAATTTTGGGAACATGAAGTATGATAATTTTGAGAAATCACGTCCCACACAGACTGTTGAAACAAATACGCTTCGGATCCTCCTTGGTTTGAAATTTTAAAAATGACCGTCCCCTTTTTTCCAAAAATCGAACAAGAATCATCTGCTGAAATTTTCCGGTATCAGAATGACAAACTTCAGGAAGCCCTTTCATACCTGAATGTGGCGTCCCCGTTTTACAAGGATATGTTTCGAAAACATTCCATTGATGTTTCGAAGATAAACACCCTTGGCCACCTTGTTCACATTCCGGTTACCACAAAAGTTGACCTTCAGACACGAAATGATGACTTTGTTTGTGTCCCTAAGAATAAAATTATAGATTATATTACCACATCCGGCACCTTAGGGGATCCGGTAACCTTTGCAATGACAGATAAAGACCTTGACCGTCTTGCCTATAACGAAGCCATTTCCTTCACATGTGCCAACGGAAGCGATGCCGATGTGTATCAACTAATGACCACCATCGACAGGCGTTTCATGGCAGGTCTCGCCTACTTTCTTGGAATCAGGAAACTGGGAGCAAGCGTAGTAAGGGTTGGAAACGGGATTCCGGAATTGCAGTGGGATACAATTCAAAGGATCAAACCAAATGCCATCATTGCTGTTCCCTCCTTTATTTTGAAGATTATTGAATATGCTGAACAACGCGGCATTGATTACAAGTCAAGCAGTATCCAAAAAGCCGTTTGTATTGGTGAGCCTCTACGAAAACATGATCTAACCTTGAATACACTTGGACGAAAGATCCAGGAAAAATGGCCGTTAAAGTTGTATTCAACCTATGCCTCTACCGAAATGGGGAGCTCATTTACTGAATGTGAAGAGGGCATTGGAGGACATCATCATCCAGAATTGATCATTGTTGAATTTCTTGATGATGACAATAATCCGGTCAAAGAAGGTGAACTCGGAGAGGTAACAGTGACGACACTCGGAGTTGAAGGAATGCCGCTCCTCCGTTTTAAAACAGGAGATGTTTGTCATCACTATACAAACCCATGTCATTGCGGTCGAAACACCATCCGTTTAGGGCCTGTTGTGGGAAGAAAAAACCAGATGATTAAATACAAAGGAACGACCCTTTTCCCTCCCGCACTTTACGATATCCTTGATAATATTGACTTTATCTCAAGTTACATTGTTGAAGTATATACCAATGAAATCGGAACTGACGAAATTCTTATCCATGTCGGGTCAAAGGCTCCTGTAGAGGATCGGGAAAAAGACATCAAGGATCATTTCCGTGCAAAGTTACGGGTTGCCCCCCTGATCACATTTAAACCCCACGACGAGATCAGTAAAATCCAATTTCCGGAATCTGGACGTAAGTCATTGAAATTCATTGACAACAGGGAAAAATAATCATTTTTTTTACTATATTTTGAATTGTCATTTCATTTATGATAATTTTGTAATGATAAACATTACAAAACAAACAATAAAAAGCAATCTTATGAAAACGTTAAGTATCGTATTTATAGCAACATTTCTTATTCTGACTTCAGCAAATGGTTTCTCTCAAAAATTGAAATCAGGAGATATTAAAGTTCTTAAAGGCGAAAAGATGATCAACCTCGCCTACGATTACGGCAAAATGGCCGTTGGAAAATTTGCAACCGAAGCGGAGTATCTGAAAAAGGGCATCGATGACAGGAATGCAAAAGAACCTGGCAGTGGCGATGCATGGGCTTCCAAGTGGAATGAAGGAAAAACTGAAAAATTTCAACCCGCGTTTGAGGAGGATTTTAATAAACAGGCTGAAGATTGCGGTCTTGCCGGAAAATCAGATCCTTCGGCAAAGTATACCTTGCTTTTACATGTTACTTTTGTTGAGCAGGGTGTTGAAACGGTGGTGATGGGAACTGCAAAATCGGCATCGGTCGACATGCTGATCGACCTGGTAGAAACATCCGCACCTGATAAGGTGATTGCCACCATCGAGGTAGATGGAATTAAACCCAAATCAACACCTAAAATGTCTGTTGGTGGAGTTTCAGTAAGCAAAACCGCCTATGATCCAACCCTTCGGATTGCCGAATGCTTTGAATCAGCCGGCAAACAGATCGGAAAACTGATCTGCAAGAATCTTAAATAGTTATTGTTTAAATACACGCACTCCATTGATGAAGGTATTCAAAACCTTGATCCTTGGAATCTCCTGTTCCGGAATCTCCATCAGATCCTGATCTAGAATGATAAAATCGGCGCTCTTCCCGGGCTCAAGGCTGCCTTTTTCTGCTTCAATAAAATCAGCCTTTGCAGCCCAGATGGTGACTGAACGCAAAGCTTCTTCCCTTGTTAACGCATTGTTCATAAGAAACCCGCCTTCAGGAAACCCCTTTAGATCTTTCCTGGATACGGAAGCATAAAAAGTGAGCAACGGTGAAATGCCCTCAATGGGAAAGTCTGTACCATTGGCGATCCAGCCATTCTGTTTCAGAAGGTCGCTGTATGCATAGGCCCCGTGCAAACGCTCTTTGCCTAACCTGCTTTCTGCCCAGTACATATCAGAAGTAGCATGGGTTGCCTGAACAGAAGGAATGACTGAATAGTCACCAAAAAAATGAATATCCTCCGTATCAACAACCTGGGCGTGTTCGATCCTCCAGCGCAAATCATTTTTTCCTTTTAGAAAGCTGCCGTAAATGGCTAAAATCAGAGAATTTGCTGAGTCCCCTATACAATGGGTATTGACCTGATATCCATTTTCAAGCGCAAGACGGCACAATGCCCTGATCGAATCAGGCGATGTTACAATCATACCGGAACCGGTTCCAGCATCTGTGTAGGGTTGTTTTAACTTCGCAGTTCTACTCCCAAGGCTGCCATCTGCGTAAATTTTTATCGACCTGATAACCAGTTTATCCGTATGAAATGGTCCGTTTTTTACAAACGTGTTCACATTCTTTTCCGTTGGTGTAAGCATGGCATAAACCTGCATCTTGACAATCCCACTCCGCTGTAGCGAATCTATAAAAAGAATCTGGTGATGTTCAAGTCCGGCATCACTGACCGTTGTAAGACCTACAGAGAAACATTGCTGCTCAGCCCGTGTGATCAGGGTTGTTAACTCTTCTCCATCTGGCTGTGGTACCATCCCCCGAATCAGCTCTGCTGCATTTTCACTCAAAATCCCGGTTAGCTGTCCGTTTTTAATCTCCACCTGTCCGTCATTGAAATGGTTATCAGCGCCTATTCCAGCCTTCGTTAAAGCTGCCTTGTTCGCAAGTACAACATGTCCATCCACCCGAATCAACATAACAGGTATATCCGGAAATATCCTATTCAACAGGGTGTTGTCAGGAAAGTGCTTGTTCTTCCATAAATTTTGATCCCATCCCCGGCCGACAATCCATTTCCCTTCACCAGGTCTTCCAGAACTTTTTATACGATCAATCACGGCCTCAAATGATGTCAGTCCTGTTAGATCAATATATTGTAAACCCAAGGCAAGACCCATGAAATGGCAGTGCGCATCGATAAAGCCAGGAATAAGCGTTTTCCCTTGCAAATCAATCACATCTGCTGCCGTAAATCCATCTTCTATGACCTGCATGGATCCGAGAGCCACAACTTTTCCCTTGCTGATTGCCATCGCTTCCGCCTTGGTGTTCAGGGAATCTACTGTGTAAATAATTCCATTCGTGACGATTAGGTCAACTTTTTTCTTCATGTTTCCACAAGAATTCAAGAGGCAGATTGAGAAAAATATTAAAATAATACCGCGATTATTCATTTTAAGATATTGGTTTATTGATTGTTCACCAAAAATAGAAACTATTTTTAATACGGCTTGATTTATATTAAAATGATTTATTATTTTTGTATCAATCTAAATCTAATATATTCATGAAATATAAATCTATCAATCCTAGATTTATTGTTATTTTCTCAGTTGTTCTTGTTGCAGCCCTTTTACGGCTGCTGCCGCATTGGCCAAACTTTACGCCGATCGCAGCCATGGCTCTATTTGCCGGTACCTATTTCGACAGAAAGCAATATGCTTTCGCCATTCCGATCGCCGCGATGTTCATAAGCGATCTCGTGATAGGTCTGCACGCCAATATGCCTGCGGTCTATTTTAGTTTTGCCATCACGGTCCTGATTGGTATGACGATCAGAAATAAAGTGAATGTGGGATCTGTCATGCTGGCCTCTTTATCATCATCGGTTATTTTTTTCCTGATAACCAATTTCGCGTCATGGGTTGCCAGCCCCTTTTACCCACAAACCGCTGCAGGCCTTGCCGAATGTTACATGGCCGGCCTGATGTTCTTCCGTGATACTACGAATGGATTATCATTCTTTATGAATGATCTCCTTGGAACCACCTTTTTCAGTGCGGTGTTTTACGGGTCCTTCTTCCTTGTGCAAATGAGGTTCCCTGTTCTGGATCGATCCAGGTTTTAACAAATAACTCCTTATTCCTTTTAAGGAAAGGAATTGAGTTCTGAGAAACAATAAAATTCGCTGCGTCATTGAAATTTATTTCGATGACGCTTCGTTTTATCTGTATCTTCCAATTTTGGACGATACTCTGGAAAATTCTTGTTTTTGAAATTTAGGGACTTAAACTGATCATGACTGACATCATTCGCCTCTTACCGGACTCGGTCGCCAATCAGATCGCTGCTGGAGAAGTTGTTCAACGACCTGCATCAGCCGTTAAGGAATTACTGGAAAATACCATTGATGCCGGTGCCACGGAAATAAAATTGATCATCAAAGAATCTGGTAAACTGCTCATCCAGGTCATTGACAATGGTTGCGGTATGTCAGAACGGGATGCCCGCATGTGTTTTGAGCGTCATGCAACATCAAAAATCGCAAAGGCCGATGATCTTTTGGCTATCAGAACCCTTGGATTTCGAGGAGAAGCCCTCGCATCAATCGCCTCAATAGCACAGGTAGACCTAAAATCAAAACGAAATGAAGATGAAATCGGTACCTCCATCCTGATTGAAGGGACCGAATTTAAAGGACAATTCCCCGTAAATTGTCAGAACGGCACCTCCGTAACCGTGAAGAATCTCTTTTTCAATGTGCCGGCACGTCGCAATTTTTTGAAATCGAATACGCTGGAATTAAAGTATATCATTGAGGAATTTTTTCGCATAACCCTTGTTAATCCTGATATTGCATTTACATTCTATAACCAGGACAAGATACTTTACCAGTTGCCGCCGGGGAACCTTAAACAAAGAATTATCAAATTGTATGGCCCTGCCTATAGCCAGCGTCTGATCCCGGTCGAACAACAAACACCACTGGTCAATATCGCAGGTTTTATTGGCAAGCCTGAATTTGCAAAAAAAACACGAGGCGAACAATTTTTTTTCACAAACGGAAGATTCATGAAAAGTCCGTATCTGCATCATGCAGTGGAAAATGCATTTAAAGAACTGATTCCGGATGACTCGGTACCATCCTATTTCATCTATATGGAAGTAGACCCGCAAACCATTGATGTCAATATTCATCCGACAAAAACCGAGATTAATTTCCAGGATATTAAAAGTATATACGCCATTCTCCATGCTGCAGTAAAACAATCCATCGGAAAATTTAATATTTCTCCCACCCTGGATTTTGAAGCAGAACAAAGCATGAACATTCCGCAATTTCCTGACAATTATCCCATCAAACAACCTACAATAACCATCAATCCAAATTATAACCCATTTGAAAAACGGATTGAACCCCAAACGAAGTTTACCTTCTCCCCTAAACCAGCGCCTTCAGCCCAGGGATGGCAGGATTTTTATGCCCCCGTCCCTGCTAATGCTGAGAAACTTGAATTTCCAAAAACAGATCGGGAATTAGATGGATTGAAAAATCAACAACTAGCTGACGAAACTTTTTCGGAAAGGAAGCGAAGTTTCCAGGTAGCAAATTCATATATCGTCACACATACCCATTCGGGGGTTATTGTCATTGATCAGCAACATGCCCATGAACGAATCCTTTATGAGCGGATGTTGCAAAAGAGCGAGGTGAATGATATGGCTGGTCAGCACCAGCTGATCCCGCAAACAATTACGCTAAGCCCTGACAATGCTCAATTTCTTCTTGAATGGATGGACTATTTTACAGAACTTGGATTTGAAATCAATGCTTTTGGTAAAGGATCTTTTGTGGTTCAGGCCATTCCGATGAACATGGAAACAGCAAACATCGGGGTTTTTATTGAATCTGTGCTTGAATCACTAAAATCACCCGGTAAAGAAAACAAAATGAACCAAAGCCTGACACTGGCAAAAACACTCGCAAAAAAACTTTCTATAAAAAGAGGAAAAAGACTGCATCAACAGGAGATCGACTCAATGATTGAAAACCTTTTTGCCTGTATGATCCCTGATACATCTCCTGACGGAAAACCAACGATGGTAATTCAGTCATTTGAAGAACTAAACAGAAAATTAAAAATTTAACGGTCCCTTTAAATTATGTCCCAACAATATAGCCCCGCGGGCTTCAGCCTTCTCCCTCCTGTTGTGAAAAATCTTCTGATCATCAACGGGTTATTTTTCCTTGCAACCGTCTCCTTAAACTCTGCTTATGGCATTGAAGTGGATAACATGCTGGGGTTACACTATTTCCAATCAGAGCTTTTCAGCCCATACCAGTTCGTCACCTACATGTTTGTGCATGCAAATTTTTCCCATGTCCTTTTTAACATGTTTGCACTTTGGATGTTTGGCTACCTTTTAGAAAATGTGTGGGGTTCCAAACGGTTTTTAACATATTACATGATTACCGGAATTGGTGCAGCTTTGGTGCAAACCTTCGTTACCTGGCTCGATATTTCAGCCATACAGGCAGCAGCCCAATCCTATGCTTCCAATCCGACCTTAGACAGTTTCATTGCATTTGTCAAACATAATTATCCCCGCCATTACGAGGCTGAAGGCACCGTCAGGAATTTTATCAGCGAATGGTCTCTTTCAAAGAATAGCCCTGGATATGTATCACAATCCATGGAATATGTCAGCCAATTAATGAAGTTGCAAATGGATGTCCCTACCGTTGGGGCTTCCGGAGCAGTTTATGGGATCCTGCTTGCGTTCGGAATGATGTTCCCCAATATGCTGGTCTATGTCTATTTTCTTTTCCCGATTAAAGCCAAATGGATTGTGATCGGTTACGGTGCGATTGAACTTTTCTCTGGCATATCGAATAATCCCAGCGACAATGTTGCACATTTTGCGCATTTGGGAGGGATGATCTTCGGTTTCTTTTTAATTTTATACTACCGAAAAAAGCACGATTACTTTTCATCATGATGAACTATACCTATCGCCAGCCATCAAATCCGCTAGAGGAATTTAAGAAGTTTTTCAAGCAGGGGTCAAGCTTGTCTGTACTTGTATTGATCAATGTAGCAATTTGGATTTTCATTCAGGTTCTCAGGGTGATTTTTTTCATTTACAACAATCCCGATAGCAATGCTTCAAACACACTGGTGCTGAATGCATTGGCTATTCCGGCATTCGTTCCTGCTTTATTAGCAAAACCATGGACATTGCTGACATACATGTTTCTGCACATAGATATCTGGCACCTTCTTTTTAACATGATCTGGCTCTATTGGTTTGGAAAAATCTTCCTCGAATTCCTCTCCTCACGGCAATTGATTTTTGTCTATTTATCGGGTGGATTAGCCGGCGCCCTGGTCTATGTGTTCGCGTTTAACACCTTTCCTGTTTTTGAAGAGATCGTGCCGCTCTCGTTTGCGCTGGGGGCCTCCGCATCCGTGATGGCCATTGTTACATCCATCTCATTTTATGTACCCAACTATACCATCCAGCTTTTTTTGTTCGGGAAAATCAGGATTGTCTATCTTGCAATTATCTTGTTTGTCTTCGACTTCTTCATGATTCCTTCAGGCAATGCAGGAGGACACCTTGCACATATTGGCGGTGCATTGTTCGGATTTATTTTCAGCCAGGTGATTCGCTTTTCCAAAGATTCCTATAACACTGGATATTCATCGGCATTTTTCAGCAGCATGAAAGACAGATTTCATAAAAAACAGCAGGCCTATCAAGGTCGGCAGGACTATTCCAGGCCAGTTTCTGATGAAGAATACAATATAAAAAAAAGGGAGAATCAGGAAAAAGTCGATGACATCCTTGAAAAAATTTCAAAAGGAGGTTATGATAGTCTGACAAAGCAAGAAAAAGAATTTTTATTTAACACATCCAACAAGCGATGATCTAATATGTTTTTTTAATGAAAATGGGTCGCTCTTTTTTGGTGAAGCTATTGTTATTCATAAATTTACTTGCAGTCATCGGATTGCTGTGCTCCTATGCAGCCGGGTACATCAGCCCTGACAAATTTTGGATTTTTGGTTTTTTTGGTCTGGCCTATCCCATTTTTCTTATTATCAATTTTCTCTTTGTTATTTTATGGACGATTCTTTGGAGAAAATTTGTCTTCATCTCCCTGGTCACCATCCTTGCAGGCTGGAACACGCTTCAGTCCTTCTTCCCGATCCACTTATCAAAACAAAGATCTACAGCAGGTTTGACATTAAAAATTGTGAGCTTCAATGTCCACCATTTTTATGGAAACCAGCGAGCTGAAAGCATACCTGAAACAAGAAGTAAAGTCATTGAATTTCTTTCCAAACAAGATGCAGACATCATTTGTGTTCAGGAATTTTTTGCCCTTGGAGATGATTTTTCAGAAACCTTTGAAAAATTTTCAAAATCGATCTCAATGGAGTTTTATTCATTTAAAAATTATAAGGATTTCTTTAATAAACGGAAAATTGTTGCAATCGCGACATTTTCACATCACCCTATTGTAAACTCAGGCTACTTTCAGCTTCAGGACAGGCTGTTATACGCAACGTTTTCTGATCTGGTCATCAAGGGAGATACCATTCGTGTCTATAACCTTCACCTTGAATCTATCCGGTTTGGCAATGATGATTATTCCTTCTATGCTCAGTTTACAGATCCTGACAAAGAGGTGGCCCCGCTTGGGGAGGGTTCAAAACGCATGATATCAAAACTTCGTAAATCATTTATTCTGAGATCAAAACAAGTTCATTTGCTTGCTGCCCATATTGCAAATTGTCCCTACCCCGTATTGCTGACCGGAGATTTTAATGACACACCCTCATCCTATACCTATCATCAACTAACGGCTGGCTTATCTGATGCTTACAAAGAGGTTGGAAATGGTTTTTTTGAGGGGACATATTCTGGAAAACTGCCCTCCTTCCGGATTGATTACATCCTTCATTCCACTGAATTTCAGCCACTGGAATATCGGAAAATTGAAGTGGGATTATCCGATCATTTTCCGGTTTCAACAACCCTGGTTTTTAAACATTAAAACTAACATCTTTGGATTTCAAACTAACATCCGAATTTATTCCAACCGGCGATCAACCCGAAGCAGTAAAACAACTCGTTGAAGGCATCCACCGCGGGGATCCTTCACAGGTGTTACATGGAGTAACCGGTTCCGGAAAAACATTTACGATTGCCAATGTCATTCAACAGGTTCAGAAACCCACGCTGGTATTCAGCCATAATAAAACACTTGCAGCACAATTGTATGGTGAGTTCAAACAGTTTTTTCCCGAGAATGCCGTTGAATTTTTTGTTTCATATTATGATTATTACCAGCCTGAAGCTTTTATCCCGGTTACCAATACCTATATAGAAAAAGATCTCTCAATCAATGAAGAAATCGAAAAACTCAGATTAAGTGCATCTTCAGCATTGTTATCAGGACGGCGCGACATCATTGTGGTGTCGTCTGTTTCCTGCATTTATGGAATAGGAAACCCCGATGACTTCAATCAAAATGTAATACGTCTGAACATCGGCGATCAGGTCGGCAGGAAAAAACTGCTGCAATCGCTTGTAAATAGTCTATATTCGAGAACTGAAGGAGATTTTACCCGTGGCCGTTTTAGAGTTAAAGGAGATTCTGTGGATATCTTCCCTGCATATCTCGATGTCGCTTACAGGGTTATCTTTTTTGGAAATGAGGTAGAGGCCATGGAATCATTCGACCCCCTGTCGGGACGAAAAATTGAGCCGATGGAGTTTATGACGCTATACCCTGCCAACATTTTCGTCACATCGCAGGATAAAATGCGGGAAGCCCTTGTTGAAATCCAGGATGACCTTATCAAGCAATGCGCCTATTTCAGGGAAAACGGTAAAGACCTGGAGGCAAAACGGCTTGAAGACCGCGTAAGTTATGATATTGAAATGATGCGTGAACTTGGCTATTGCTCGGGCATCGAAAACTATTCCAGGTACTTTGATGGCAGAACCTCAGGTTCCCGCCCCTTCTGCCTTCTTGATTTTTTCCCAGATGATTTCCTGATGGTTATCGATGAAAGCCATGTGACCATTCCACAAATCAGGGCCATGTATGGAGGTGATCGTTCACGCAAGCAAACCCTTGTTGAATATGGGTTCAGGCTACCTTCAGCCATGGATAACCGACCTTTGAAATTTGATGAATTCTGGACCATGGTCAGCCAAACCATCTATGTCAGTGCGACGCCGGCTGATTTTGAACTCCAGCAAGCAGAGGGTGTTATGGTAGAACAGGTAATTCGCCCCACCGGTTTACTTGATCCGTATGTTGAAGTCAGACCAAGCCTGCGCCAGATCGACGACCTTCAGGAAGAGATTGATCAGCGAATCCAAAAAAATGAACGCACCCTGGTAACAACCCTTACAAAACGAATGGCGGAGGAACTGACAAACTATTTCACCAAGGTCGGCATCCGATGCAGATACATCCACGCCGATGTAGACACGCTCGAACGGGTTGAAATCTTAAGGGAACTGCGACTCGGTACATTTGATGTTCTTGTAGGCGTGAACCTGCTTCGCGAAGGACTTGATCTCCCTGAAGTTTCCCTGGTTGCCATCCTCGATGCCGACAAGGAAGGTTTTCTGCGATCAGAACGTTCACTGACGCAGACTGCTGGTCGTGCTGCGAGAAATATCAACAGTAAAGTGATCATGTACGCTGACAAGATCACCGAATCGATGAAGCGGATGATGAATGAAACAAATCGCCGCCGTGAAAAACAGATCGCATACAATGTAAAATACCATATAACCCCCACCCAAATTACAAAAAGCACGAATGATATCCTTGGTCAAACAGCCGTGGCCAACGGTAAATCGAAGTCTCCTGCAGCCTATATCGAAAAAGATTATGCAGACATCGCTGCAGACCCGATAATTCAGTACCTTTCGAAAGAAAAATTGCAGAAATTGGTCAATAAAAACAGAAGAGCGATGGAAGATGCCGTAAAAAGTCTGGATTTTATGGAGGCTGCGCGGCTGAGGGATGAGCTAAAAACACTTACTAAAATACTTGAAACACTGCCTGTTAACGATCATCAGCGGGATGCCGGACGTAGATAACTTTTTTTCTTTGTTAATATCTATTTTCTGCATTTCATAACTATTTGAATATATTTGCTTACCAAAATCAGATTTCATGAAGAAAAAGATACTCGCTATTGATGATGAAAAGAGTATCAGGTTTATCATCGAGAATACATTTAATAAGGATTTCGAGGTTACTTCGATCAGCAACGGCATGGATGCCCTTTTTTATTTACAAACGGGAAATCTGCCGGACGTTATAATTTGTGATGTCGAAATGCCTGTTTTGAATGGTTTTGAATTTATACGAAGGATTCGGGAAAGCGGCTTCTTTGATGAAATTCCCCTGATTATGCTTTCTGGGAAAGAAGAAAGTGCTGATAAAATAAAATGTTTTGAAATGGGTGCCGATGATTATGTTCTTAAACCATTTAATCCCAAAGAACTCATCGCAAGAATCAAGCGTCGGATGGAATTTAAAGAACTGTACTCGCAACGCAGGGGGAATTAGTGTTTTATGGATGAAACTGCCATCACACCTTTGAAAATTCTTTATATAGGCAATGATCATCAAACGATTGATCAGTTCCAAAAAAGTGTGTTATTTGAAGTTACCCAGCTTCCAAATGGTCTTGCTGCGCTATATTGGCTGACAGACAGCGACTTCAATCTTTTTGATCTGGATCAGGACACCCGTTTCGAAAAGGTGTATCAACAAACCCATAAGATTGATGCAATTATCTGCGAATTTATACTTCCCGGAATCAATGGTCTGCTCTTCTTCCAGAAACTCAAATTGAACAAGGTGTACCAGAAGACACCCTTTATCCTGATCTCCTTTTTCCGGGATGAGAATGTAAAACGGGAGGCTTACAACATAGGCCTCGACGATTTTTATCATAAAGAAATAAATCTCAGCAATATACATAGCCGGATTCTCTTCCTGAAAAAATTTAAGACAGATTATGTACCAAAGCCAATGTCGCTTCAGGATGAAAATATGACACCCTATACAACACCTTTGCCCAAACGGGTGTTCGATGTGTTAGTTTCAGGGACGGCACTCTTGATTTTATCTCCCATTATGTTGCTTACCGTTATTGCCATTTTGGCTGAATCACACGGAAAGGTTTATTATATCGCCAAGCGCGTAGGATCAAATTATAAAATATTTGATTTCTACAAATTCAGATCCATGTATCCTGATGCTGACATGCGAATTAAGGATGTGGCCCATTTAAACCAGTATCTCAGTGAATCGGTCGAGGTGAAATGTTCAGAATGCGCAAAATTACCTGAAGGCCAGCTATGTTCACCCATTGTATACTACGACGGCGAAGAAATTTGCGAGCGTCTTGCAAATAAAAAACGAAGTGCAAAAAAAGCATTTCTGAAAATCAAAGATGATCCGAGAATCACGAAAGTTGGTAGATTTATACGGATGACCAGCATTGATGAATTGCCGCAATTGTTTAATATTCTAAAAGGAGATATGTCAATTGTCGGAAATCGCCCTCTTCCAATGAATGAAGCGGAAGCATTGACAAAAAAGAAATGGAGCCGTCGTTTCAGAGCACCAGCCGGTTTAACGGGTCTATGGCAAGTCGAAAAACGTGGAAAAAAAGGGACTATGTCTGAAGAAGAAAGGTTCGCTCTGGATAATTATTATGCTGAGCACAACTCTTTCTGGGGTGATTTAAAATTGATTATTAGAACGTTTGCCGTTTTTATCCAAAAAGAAAATGTATAAAAATTCGATAAATAGCAATAATTGGATATGAGAACAAGACATATAATTTTATTTGTTATTTTTCTTTTGAATTTTCCACTATTTTTTTTTGGACAAGGAGCCTCAAAGCCCGACTCAGCTGTGACCTTCAACCCGTTTGTGGATGATATCACACTGCGCATCCCGCCGCTTGAAGACCTGATTGACTCTGCCATCGTCAACTCTCCTTTGCTTAGATCACAGGATGCAGATATTGCCATTTGGAAATATAAAATTAAAACTGCCAGAAGAGAATGGATGCAGAATTTTTACCTCGATGGATCTGCTCAAATAGATAGGTGGCTATCCAATACATTAACAGAATCAAATTTTTCTCTTCCTCAAACCATTAATTCCGACCAATTTAATAAACGTTTTCTTGGCGCTGTAAGTGTTCGTTTACCTCTGGATGATATGTGGGATCGAAGAAATAGAATAAAAACTGCGACCAAAGAGGTGGAAAAATCAATGGCTACGCGGGACAATCAAATCATTGAATTGCGGAAGTTAATTATTGTCCAGTACAACCAGCTGATTGTTAACCAGCGCATCCTCAAAATTGCAAATGATAATATTTACGCCCAGGCACTTCAAAAAGAGATGGGAGATAAAGAATATATCAACGGGCAGATAACCTTGTATGAATTGGCCTTTATTAATGAAATGTACCGGAAAGCCGTTACGGACTTTGAAGAATCACGTTTTGCCTTCTACAATGCCTATATGCTCCTTCAAGAGTTTGCCGGCATTAGATTCAACGTAATAAATAAAATAGATTAATGAAAATTATTTATTTCATACGATTACTTCAGAGACATATTTTATTGTTGATACTTGTTCCACTTATCATTGCTGCAGTCGTATTCATAGTTACACGGAAAAGTCAATGGTCATATAGTTCGGAAACTACAATATATACAGGTGTTACATCTGGCTATTCTGTCCAACAACAGGCCAACATCGATTTTATGGCCACTGCTGCCTCGTTCGACAATCTGATCAACCTCATCAAAGCGAGGCAAACACTGGAAGAAGTTTCCGTGAGTTTACTTGCTCAGCATCTGCTATTAGATCATTATGATCCTCGGTTTATTTCAAAAGAAAATTATGAGGATTTGCTGTCAAAAGTCCCTGCAGATGTCCTCGATATTGTAAAAAAAGCAAAAAGAAGCGATAAACGATACTATCGGCCCCCATCAAAAAGGTCTTCCAGCCTGGATACAGCGCTCTATCAAAATGACCTGCAGGAAGAAATTTCAAATTATTCCGAAAACCATTCCCGATATAATTCAAATAAAAAATTCCACGTCGTCAGGCGCGGTGAAACAATGTACTCCATTGCTAAAACAAATGGGTTGCGTGTCGACGAATTAATGGCCTACAATGGATTAAACGAAAATGCGCTCACGGTAGGGCAAAAACTTGTCTTAAAAAACAACGAAAGTTTACCGGAAGCCTCTCCGACTCCTGATGAAGGTGAAGAACCAGAACCTTCTCCTGCATCTCAATCCCAAGGTGGAGATTCAACTGCGACCGAGACTAACTCTTTTTTCAGCAGCGATTCCCTTGTCTCCATTACACGCGTTATTCAGGATTCAACTGCTTTTGACAGGATTGTCAGACGATTGCTTGCATACGGACATCAGAATAATTACAATTTCATCTATAAGCTATGGAGTTCTGAGGATGATAGATTTTATAGCATTAAAGTCCTTTCAACCATTGGTATTTTCCGAATCCAGAACAGCGACCTTATTAAATTGACCTACACAAATCCTGATGCCGGTATATGCCAGCAGACACTGATATTTTTAACACGTGTTTTCATCGCCAACTATAAACTGCTGAAACAAAACCAAACAGATGCCGTCATCCAGTATTTTAAACGCCAGCTCGAAGATGCAGCACGTCGGTTAAAGAAAGCTGAAAATGACCTGTTGATCTTCAATGAGCGTTACAACATTATCAATTACTATGAGCAAACAAAAATAATCGCTATCACCAAGGAAGAACTTGATGTGTCCCTTCAGAACAAACAGATCTCCTTTGCTTCTTCTGATGCTGCGATTAAGATCATTGAAAAGAAACTTGAAGCACATGCCAAAATTTCGTTAAACACCAGCGCAATTCTTCGATTAAGGAATGAATTATCTGAAACTTCCATGCAAATTGCCAATATTGAGCTTGACCTTGGAAACGATTCAGCAACAATTCAGCAACTTGCCGGCCTTAAAACCAGAGTTGAAAACATTAAACAGGCCATCAAAAGCAACATCGACCGGCTCTACCTGATAACAAATTCCGTGGAAGGACTGCCAACAAAAGAATTATTGGATGCATGGCTTAAAAATGTAATCGCTTATGAAGAAAGCAGGGCTGCTTTCAGGGTGCTAGCCGAACGTAAAAAGTATTTCAAACATGTTTATGAAGTATTTGCTCCATTGGGAGCTGAAATGAAACGAATCGAGCGGTTAATCGGCGTAACTGAAAGTGAATTTTTACAACTTTTACATGATTTAAGCCTTGCCAAACTCCGCCAGCAAGATGATGAATTAAGAACCAACATTAAAGTTGTTGACCCTCCTTATTACCCTTTGAATCCAATACGTTCAAGGGCGTTATTACTTGTTCTGGTTGCTGCAGTGGCAGGCTTCATCCTTATTGTCGCCATCCTGCTTGCGATGGAATTTTTTGATACAACCATCAAAACACCGGAAAGGGCAGAACGATTTATTAAACTCAAAGTTGCCGGGGTGTACCCGCAAATAGCCAAGCAAATCTATGCTGTTGATATTGGGTTCATCATTCCCCGGCTTGTTGAAATTCTTGCTCAAAATATTAAACTAACCCTGGTTAGAGCAAACCTGGCTCAAAATAAAAAACCTGTAATGATTCTGCTTTTCAGTACCCGTGATGCAGAAGGAAAAACAAGCATTGGCAGAGAACTTAGTAGAAAGCTAAAATCATTTGGGGAGAATGTTCTTTTTTTAAATTACATAAAAGAACTTGGAGGAGGCCCCTCCTACCTCACTGGCGGAGATTTAATTCCCCCTACCGATGATGAGATTCAATATTCAATCAAAGAGAATTTCTTTGAAGCAAAAGATCTTTCCTCGTTGATGGTTGGATATGAACATATCGATTTAGAAAATTTTGATTATGTTTTTGTGGAAATTCCTTCTCTGATCAATAATCCATATCCGCTGGAATTCATCAGGCAATTTGACTTTTCCTTGCTTGTTACCAGGGCTAATCGTTCATGGACGACTGCAGATAATTCTGCATTGAATGCCTTTATCCCACTCTTTAAGCAACATACACAAATCGTTCTCAACGGAGTAGAAATGATTTACATGGATGCCATCTTTGGAGAACTTCCCCGTCATAGATCTAAATTCAGGAGAACTGTAAAACAGATTTTGACTTTCAGGTTTCATGAAAAGAATCTCATCTAGGTTGAAAAAGCTACTTTCAAAATTAGTCAATGATCTCAATTTTCTCTCCTTAGCGGCCAATTTCTCAACCGCAATCATGGGTCTTTTATCCTTTATGATCCTTATGCGTATGCTTTCCATTCCCGATTTCGGAAAATGGGTTTTGTTTACTGCTCCTGCCTCCTTGATTGATATGATGCGTTTTGGCCTGAGTAAAGAAGCCTTGGTGAGATTTTTATCTGCTCCAACAGAAATCAACAGGAAGTATTACCTGGGGTCAAGCTGGGCCATCGGATTTTTGATTCTTATCCCGATCGCCGTTATCCTGTGGGGCTTGACATTGATCATTCCTGAAACACTGAATACCAGCGGGTATGACATTTTTTGTTATTGGTATCCGATTCTTGCGCTGATAAACCTTCCATGGAATTACGCATGGACCATTTTTCAGGCTGAGCTGAATTTCAAACGGATATTTTGGATTCGTTTCGTTAACCTTTGTTCTTTCCTGATCATTATTTCCATCGCCTTTTGGGTGATTAAAATTGATATCACCGTAGTTGTAATAATATATCTTTTGACAAATTTGGCAACTTCGGCATTCTGCCTGGCAAAAAAATGGACAGGTCTTGAATTTCTCAGGTATATCTCCTATGCTAAAATGAAAGAGGTTCTGAGATATGGTCAATTCTCAATGGGAACAAAAGTTGGCAGCAGCTTGCTGAAAGGCGCAGATAGTTTTATCATATCCTTCAGCGCATATTGTGGACCTGTTGGGGTTGCCCTTTATGCAATTCCTTTGAAATATGTCGAATTAATTGAAATTCCACTTATCAGTTTTGCTACCACGGCCTTCCCTAAACTTTCAAAAGCGAGTCTTGATAATGACAAGAATCGTTTCCGTGATATTTTTTATTCCTATACTGGAATCGTTGTGTTTTTATTCATTGGAATTGCATTTCTGAGCCTTATCCTGAATAAATATTTTATCTTATTTATCGGAGGCAGTAAATACATGGAATCACTCAC
>CAJAUM010000090.1 GCA_903945175.1 uncultured Bacteroidales bacterium
AACTTAATTGCTTCGATCGGGTCAGGCGCTTCAATTGGATAATGCTCATCTTCATATTTTTCAATCAATATTCCCAATAGTTCCGCCTCATCGCCGGCAGGTGTATCTTGCGGGGCATCAAAAATGCATTCAAGCCGCTTCTTTTTTCGTCAGGTTTTGTTGATTCAATTCAGATTATGTGTATATTTGCTTTAATATTTCATGTATATTTAAACATATACTTTAAATAATCATGTATATAAGAAAGCAGACATTCAGGGAATCGGACCATGAAAGCCTCTTCCTGTGGGGTGCCAGGCAAACGGGTAAAAGTACTTTGCTGAAAGAACGCTATCCTAAAACTTTGGTATTTGATCTTTTACTGTCGGATGTTTTTGAACGACTTCAACGAAATCCTTCTCTGCTGCGTGAAATTGTGATGGCTGAACCGGGTGCTGAACCGGTGATCATTGATGAGATCCAGCGCATCCCTGCATTGTTGAATGAAGTGCAATGGTTAATGGTGAACCATGGAACCCGTTTCATTCTGAGCGGATCGAGTCCCCGCAAGATCCTGCACGCCGGGGCTAACCTGCTTGGCGGAAGGGCATTGCGTTACGAATTGTATCCGCTTATTTATCAGGAGATTCCGGATTTTAACCTGGTCAGGGCCCTGAATCACGGACTGTTACCCCGTCATTATGTATCGGATCGCCCTGAAAAACTAATCTCGGCTTACATCGGCAGTTATTTGCACGATGAGATCATGGCCGAAGCTAAAATACGGAAGATGGCATCTTTTTCCAGCTTCCTTGAAGCAGCCGCGTTCTCGAATGGCGAAACGGTAAATTTTACCAACATTGCCTCCGATTGCGGGGTATCCTCACCAACGGTTCGCGATTACTTTCAGATCCTCGAGGAAACTATGATCGGGCGTTTTCTGCCTTCTTTTCAGAAGAAACCAAAACGCCGCGTCACGCAAGCCCCACGCTTTTATTATTTCGATATCGGTATTGCCAATTACCTGTTGAAGCGAAAATCGATTGAACCCGGCAGTGAAGCCTTTGGAAGGGCATTTGAACATTTTATCTACCTCGAAATTTGGGCCCACAGCAACTATTCGGGATTACACTACCCCATCAGTTACTGGCGAACCTCTTCGGGCATGGAGGTTGATTTCATTCTTGGCGATCACCAGGTTGCCGTTGAAGTAAAAGCAACTGACCAGGCCAATCCCCGTCATTTCAAGGGACTGACCCGTTTTGCCGAAGAGTACGAGATCGACCGGTTGATCCTGGTTAGCAACGATCCATTTCCCCGCAAAATAGGAGACATTTTGGTGATGCCATGGCAGCTCTTTCTTGATAAATTATGGGCTGAAGAGATTATCAAGTGACAAAAACATGCTCGTTGTTCCAGTTGAAACCTTTCTGCAACATCCGGGAGGATATTTGAAATAGGGATCAAGGTAAACCGCCTCAGGTGTAGCGTAGCAACACCGTAGCCGCGACGCAAAGATGCGACCGAATAGTGCCACCGTAGCGGCGTTGTGAAGTTGCGAGCGTTATTTCGCTTTCCTCACGCCCTCCCTCCCTGGCTGAAAATCGAAGTCCAGGGTGCGGTAAACCGAATTGTTGCTGATGTACTCGGGAATGAACTCCTTTATCATCTTTACTGCGGCGCGGGGATTGCCTTGATGAAATGGTCCGGCAAGCTCTTCGATCATCTCCTTGACCTCCGCAAAGGGATAATCGCGCACCTTGGCGATCATGATCTTCGGGTGGTGGGTGGCCATGGTCCGCTCCTTGTCGTTGAGCAACTCCTCATAAAGCTTCTCTCCGGGGCGCAATCCGGTGAAGACGATCTTGATTTCACGATCAGGGGTAAATCCGCTCAGCCGGATGATGTTTTTAGCCATGTCGAGGATCCTGACCGGCTTGCCCATGTCGAAAATGAAGATCTCTCCACCTTTGCCCATGGCGCCGGCCTCGAATACAAGCTGGCACGCCTCGGGGATGGTCATGAAATAACGGGTGATCTCCGGGTGCGTCACCGTAACAGGCCCTCCGGCCAGAATCTGCTTTTTAAAGGTGCGGGTCACCGAGCCGTTCGAGCCCAATACATTGCCGAAGCGGGTGGTGATGAAGGCGGTTTTGTTGCCGGGTTTGAAATTGAGGCTCTGGATATAGATCTCGGCCAACCGCTTGGTAGCGCCCATCACGTTGGTAGGGTTCACCGCCTTGTCGGTCGAGATCATGATGAATTTCTCAACTCCGGCCTCCGAAGCAGCATCAGCCAGGTTGCCGGTGCCGAATACATTCACCCGGATGGCTTCGAGGGGGTTGGCCTCCATGAGCGGCACATGCTTGTAAGCAGCGGCATGGTAAATGAGGTGGGGCTTCACCGAACGGATAAGTGCCCCGATGCACTTCTCGTTGCTTACGTCGGCGATCACGAACTCCATGCTCACCTTCTCATGGTATTTGCGACCCTCCAGCTCCAGTTCCAGTTTGGTGAGATCCTGCTCCAATTCGAACAGGGGCGTTTCGGCCTGGTCGACCAATACGATGCGGCGCGGGTTAAAGTAGAGCAGCTGCCGCGACAGTTCATGGCCAATGCTGCCTGCCGCCCCGGTTACCAACACCGTTTTACCGAAGGTGCCCCGCAGCACCTCTTGGTTGTCTAAGCGGATGGCTTCCCGTTGCAACAGATCCTCGATGTTGAGGTTCTGGATTTGTTTCAGGTTCAACTCCCCGTTAATCCAGGTATCAATGGGCGGTACGCTTTTAATAATCACCTCAAGGCTGATAAGCCGGTTATATATCTCCGTTTTTTGTTCTTCCGAAATGTTGGGCATGGCCAGAATAACCTCTGTGATGTTCCGTTTGGCCAGAAATGCATTGGTCACATCCCCCGGATTGTAGATACTGAGGCCCTGCACCGACTTGCCAATCTTACCAGGCTGGTCATCCATGAACCCCACCACCCTGAAGGGAGATGCGTGAGTACCCGTGAGCGTATGCATCACACTGAGACCCTCTTTGCCGGCGCCATAGATCAGCACATTGACCTTTTCGCCCTTTTCAGTCGTGGTGATGCTGTAATAGGCCAATTTAATCGTCAGCCTGAACAAGAGCAGGAAAAAGAGGGCCAGTGGGTAAAAAATGATGAGCACCGAGTTTGGAATGAGGGTAGAATACTCGGATCCTCCAATAATCATTGTTCGGCCAGTGTTCCCCA
This sequence comes from uncultured Bacteroidales bacterium, assembly GCA_903945175.1. Classification (GTDB taxonomy): domain Bacteria; phylum Bacteroidota; class Bacteroidia; order Bacteroidales; family FEN-979; genus CAIVAT01. The sequence continues at coordinate 3,220 of CAJAUM010000090.1, forward strand.
GCAGCAAAATAGCATAATTTATACTCGCGATCAGCATAACCAGGAGGGTGATCGCCTTCACGATACGTAACATGTCTGACTGACTCGTATGCCTGATGATGCCCTTATGTGCGCCATTCATCATCAGCGTTGCGATTCCAATGGATGTAACCGTTAACAACTGTGCGAGAATATGATACTTCGTTACTTCCGATAGTACGAAATCGAACCGCAAAATGTTGGCCAGGATGATGGCTGAATTGAGCAGCAATAGGTCTATCAGCACTACGATCCAGCGTGAGACAATAATATTGGAATGACGGAGAATAAAATGCTTTATCACAATGACGAATTACGAATGACGAATGACGAATTACGAATGACAAGGAAATAATTCTTCATATAATGCAAATGTACTACAATTGATTTATTTATGCAAGTTTCATAAAAGTATTAATCAACTAAACAATAGCATAACCTGAAGAAATTGCTATAGCCCCTGTATCATACTTTCTTACCGGTTCCATTTTTTGTATGATTCATGATCTCAAACGTATAGCGCATGCCTTCTTCAGCAGATACGGGCAGGTTGGATATGTTTAATGCTTTTTTGATCTTTTCGTTGGATACAAGGTAGTTTCCGGTGAGTTTTTTTATGGTCTCCTGGTTTATCGGGAGATGGAGCAGGGTTCCGATCCGGGCAATGGCCTTGATTGACCAGGCGGGAAGGTTGATCATCCGTGGTTTTTTCCCAAGGGTTTCGCCGATGAGTTCGATGATTCGTTTTGTGGACAGGGGTGAATCGTCGGCGAGGTGATAGAGGCCGGAGGAGGGAAGGTTGAATGACGAATGACGAATGACGAATGACGAATGAAAATTTCTTTCAATAAGTTTTTCAAGGATGAAATTCAGGTTGCCGATGGAGAGGTACGAACGGTTGTTTGATATGTTTCCAAACGGCCAGGGCAAGCCTTTGCGGAAATAGCCATTCCAAAAACCGCAAGCTTAAGCGAATGGGTAGTGCTGACGCGCAATATTTTAACGCTATTTGCAATCAGCATGCCCCGGCATTTTCTTGAGCAACTCGAGGCCTATTTTTTGCCGGCTGCGCCATATGTGAGCCCCTGCACTTACACTGAGTTTATTGAGCATTTGCAATTGTTTTTGCAAGACACGGCGCTTGATATTAATCTTAATGCCGCATATGAGCGTTATCGTGCGGATCACATAACGGTGGCGCTAGAACCTGTACGTGCAAATCCATTCATCCCCATGGCCTTGCAAAAAGAGTATAAGATGTTTGCAGCGCCCATTGAGGTGGAAGAGGAGCAAGCTATCTCAATACCAAGAGCATCAGGCCAAAAAAAATATAGCATAACATCGTCTGATACTTTACAACATCCAGAAAAGCTAAAGCTGCGTGAGCAAGTGGGCGGTGCGGCATTATTGAACGAGCAAAGCGCTTGCCCCTTCAAAGCCTTTGCGCATTTTCAATTAGGCCTGCGCCCGATGGTGCAGCAAGATGCTTGGCTAAATCAGAAATTAAAAGGCATTGCTATCCATCGCATTTTAGAAAAAATTTGGCAGGAATTAAAATCGCAATCAGCCTTGCTAAGCTTAAGTGATCCTGATCTAAAAGCTTTAGTGCATAAAGTCATTTTTGATGTGATCACAAATTTAAGCCGCGGCCAGCAGTTTTTTTTAC
>CAJAUM010000091.1 GCA_903945175.1 uncultured Bacteroidales bacterium
ATTTAAAGGTGTGACCGTATCCTGGTTGATTCCAAATGAGTACTTGCGAACTATCCCCGCTTTCAGATTCAAAAGTCACCGTATTTGTTGTTGATGAGCCAGGAATGGGATTAATCTCGATTTGTTCATTGTAGGTGCCATTGCGAACTTTGAAAATAACCGGACATGTAATGCCTGCATTAGTTAAAACGGATACAGCTTCATTAAATGTTTGAAAATTTGGGCTTGTTCCACCAATCGTATATGTTCCGCATAGTTTTACTAAAATTCCTGCAGGAACTATTGTATCGTTTAACATGTCGCAATCTACTCCGTTATTCGGATTTGATGTCCATGCTTTAACATGATAGATGGTTCCTGATTGAAAAGTGTAAGTTCCGGCTATAGTCTCTGAACTCTGTGTAGTTGTAAGTGATCCTGACCAATTTACAGGGGATTGTATTATGCCATTTACTGACCAGTTTATCGTTACTGATGTCAGGGTCAATGTCCCCTGGTTTTGTAAAATCACTTTCACATCCTGCAAACCTGGTTCAGCCGGCGTTGATGGCGATGAAACAGCATTGATCCCGGCATCGAGTTCGCATGGTGAAAATTCCTTGGCTCCGATATCCGGATTGGAAGCATGACGAAGAGTTGAGTCAATATCATAAAGCACCTCTGATATTGGCGAGCCCGTATTGTTTAATAAAATCTGATGTGGAACAAGGAGTGAATCATTTTGAAAAAATGGGTTAACACTTAAGCCATTGCTTTCTCCATTGATCGCTATCGCCCATGATGAAAAGGATGGATAGGTGATATTACCAATAAATCCTACTCTTTTATAAAGATTGTAATAATTGTTATAATTCCAGGAGCAAGAGGTTGGATTGTTTAAAACATAGGCTGAATAGCCTCCTCCAGGATTTGAAAATATGTTATTTTGAATTTCAACACCACTGCCCCCATCAAGCAAAATACATTTACTATTTATATTATTGTTTAATAGGTTTATGCTGTTAAAAACAATTTTTGTCTGGCTGCAATTGGTTGCCTGAATACCATTCCATGGATTAATTCCGAAAATACTGATATAATTATTGGCAACCAGACAATTATTTGTGGTCAATACAATTCCTGAAGCACTGGATGTTGCAATCCTGTTGCCCTCGATAAAACACCACCTATTGCTTTCACCGGAATTTACTTTAATGTTTGATACAGTTATTCTGTTGTTTGTAATGTACACGCTATCGCCTGTATAATTTAAATCTATTCCACATCCTGAAGCCTCATTGTCATTGATCCTTAAATTCGAGAGACTTGAACTCCCTTGTGTGGCTAATGAATATCCTTGAAATCTATTTTCATTGATCTGAATATTTTCTACATTAGAAACAGAAACACCTGAAGAACCTCCTTCACCATAAAAAAAGTTGTTTGTGATGGTTATATTTTTCGACCCACCTTCAACCCGTATACCATTCGTGACAAAGACTGAAATAATCTTGCAATGGGAGATTACGATATTTTCAGACGAACTACCAATCACAATGGATCCTGTGGAATAATAATATTTTTTAATGGATAATTTACTGAAGATGATATTTTTGGAACCAATTAATTTGAAAGTATGACCACCTCCTGATTGATTCCAAATGAGTACCTGGGAACTATCCCCACTTTCAGATTCAAAAGTCACCGTATTTGTTGTTGATGAACCAGGGATGGGATTTATCTCAATTTGTTCATTGTAGGTGCTATTCCTAACCTTGAATACAACAGGACAGCTTATCCCTGCGGTGGTCATGGTTGAAACAGCATCATTAAACGTTTGAAAATCGGGATTTGTGCCGCCAATGGTATATATGCCACATAGTGCAGCATGCAAAGAACGGATGGTACTGTCGTTAAAGTGATTCGGATCAGGATTGCCATTTGGGAACTCACTCCACACTTTCATATCAAAACTGTAGGAGGATGGGAAATTGAAAGACCCGATATTGACATTCGACAGCGACGACCCAAAAGGAATCGATCCGCTCCAGTTAAAGGGTGTTTGCACCACACCGTTTACACTCCACTTGATGGTTGCATTGGAGATGGTTTGATAACCATAGTTGGTCAAGGTTACTTTGACATCCTGTACGCCAGCGCTGAACGGCATTACCGGATTGTCAATGGCCGAAATGCCGGCATCGAGAAACAAGGGGGCGTAAATGCGGATGTTGTCGAGCGCCCAATAACCTGCTCCATAACCCTCCCATTGAAACCGCAGCTTGGCATTGGTCTTCCCGGCACAGATTGCGGTGAGGTCGATCACTTCGTGCTTGGGATTGGGCGTTGTTGTATTGAATGTGATTACCTCAATCCAGCTGGTTCCATTGTAGGCATATATCGTGCCTTTTGCACCTGAAGCAGCAGAAAAAACATGGTCGAAAAACAAGAGGGTATAACTGCCAACGGAGGCATCAAAATAGGGAGTTTCAAGCGAAACAACCTCCTGGGCCGGATCAGGCGAAACCTGGGCTGCATCAAAAATGGCAAATGGCGCCGTCATCGGAAAATTGATGATGCGGCTTCCCGGATTATCAAAATGCCATTTATCCGTTGCCTGACCTGTGATGGTGATATTTTGCCAGTCAACAGGAGGAGTGATCCCCGTCGCAGTAGCGAAGTCTTCATTCAAAATATACACCTGCCCGAATCCGTTCATCATGAGCAGAAGACTTAGAAAAGTAAAAATTGTTTTCATGCGCTGGCTTATTTCATTGCATATTACAAAATTTATCAGCTTTTATAACAAAATACCTCATTACCCTTACAATATATTTCTAATATATTATGATTGTGTTAATTAAATATTCGCTAAAATAAATTGTTAAGGATGCACCACTTCCGGGGCCATTTTTGTGTTTAAATGGATGTTTGAGTTGGATTGTAACATTTTGTTTTATATTTGTTAGGCAATTTAACTCTCAATCATGTTCATCCCTTAAAACCAAATGTTATGAAAGAATTCAGTTTAAAAGAGGCCTGTTATGCCTTTATGGTTGCGATTGCAAATGTTGATCAAAATGTGACAACGATCGAAAAGTATGTGATTGATCACTTTTTTGATGACAAGTTTAATTTTTTCAAACTTTCCGACGAGAAGAAGAAGCTCATTGGTTCAGAACTCCGGAGAAGTCTGCCGAAGGAAGAGTACAATGCAATGATTGTGACCGCATTGAAAAAGGAGAAGAAGGAGAAGCAGATGGAGGCATTCGAGTTGGTGTGCAAATTTATCTATACCAACTGTCCGAAAAGCACCTCCTCCTGGGCCGAAGCCAACGAGATTCAGCGGAACCTGGATTTTTCAATGGATGAGTATAAAGAATATGAGGTTTGGAAGGCAAAAGCGTAAGACGTGACGCGTGACAAATGGATTACGATCGGAAAGGGGCTTCGGGAGTATCCTCCCTACCAACCCCGTTTTTTATCTTCGGCTTGGGATCAAATGCTTTTGGAGAAGCGGAAGTGGATTGGTGAAAAATGATTATCTTTGTTAAAGATTGATTGATGGAAATGCAAATTATCGATTATATAAAAAATCAAGGTGTTATTGAGTTTTTAAAAACTCAACCAATTCAAAAAGCATACCTTTTTGGTTCTCATTCCAGGGATGAAGCTACACGAGAGAGTGATCTCGATTTTTTAGTTGACCTTGAAGAGAAAGTTGATCTTTTTCAGTTTATCGCGATAAAGCATAGTCTTGAAAAGATGCTGCATTCGAAAGTTGATCTGATTTCTTCAAATGGTATTTCTCCGCGCATCAGCCCTTATATTGAAAGAGAAAAAGTCCTGATTTATGAAAAACAAAATCAGTGACAAAGAGCGATTGCTCCATATCCTCGATTCCATAGATTCAATCATTGATTTTACTCAAGATCTTTCCTATCAGCAGTATACCGATGATTTTAAACTAAGGCTGGCTTTAATAAAATTACTCGAGATCATTGGTGAAGCCGCGAATGGAATAACCGATGAAACCCAGTCCCGCTTTTCTGAAGTTGAATGGTCGATCCTGAAAAGTGTGAGAAATGTGTTAGTTCATGAATATTTCGGAATAGATTACGATATTATCTGGAATGCAATTAAGGACAGAATCCCTGATTTAAAGCAAAAAATATCCAACGTGTTGGTTCAATTGTAATAAACAGATTGTTTTGGACCAGCAATTCCAACAGGCATCTCCCCTTATCATGCAAATCAACACCCGGGCCGCCAATGCCGGGTATAGCTGTGACGCGTAACGCATGACAAAACGATTTACGATTGAAATGGGGGCATGTAACAAAATGTGTGCGGCAGAATGCATGAACAACCGGAACTGATTGGCTTCAAATTGGCCTTGGGCACAATAGCCATGCTCATATAAGGCTTTTGTAAGGACACACCTGATGTCAGAACCGGTACAACATGGATGAGTACAGGCAACTTGGACTGGCTTTTTTCCTGCTCGAAAGTCGAGAAATAAGGGTGTTGGCATAAAGAATTTTGTGAAAGCCCTTTGTTTGTTCCAAAATCGTTTTATATTTGCTCGTTATTACTTATCATTCAATTTTTAATAATAAAACCATAACATGAAAAAATTTATCCTGATTTTCATCATTGCATTATTCGCTGTTGAATTTTCTTATGGACAATTTGCCCTGGGAGTTAAAGCGGGCTACAATGCAAGCAAATTATCGGCCAATTTGGACGAGATCAAATCACAGATTAACAGTGGTTTTCATGTGGGTATTTGGGCACGAATCGGAAAGCGGTTTTATGTTGCTCCGGAATTGCAATATACGTTTAGTGGCGCTGTTTTCTCCAATGATGGCAGCATTTCCACTGATAAATGGAAAGAAAAGATTACCATAGGAAGCCTCGACATTCCGGTTTTGCTTGGCTTTAAAATTATTCATTCAAAGGTTATTACATGGAGGATAGAACTTGGCCCCCAAGCCTCAATTGTTGTGAATAAAAAAGTTGAAAATGAAACTTCTTTTATTGGCCCGGTAACAGAGTCGAGCCTCAGCTCTTTGAACTGGTATGTCCTGGGCGGTACCGGAATTGATATTTTGTTTTTTAAATTTGATTTCAGGTACCAGTATGGTTTAAATCAACTCATCAAGGATGTTCAAACTGTCGGTTCTTCAACTTCCTCATTTGATCAAAAAAATCAAATGTTTGTGCTGTCGGTTGGAATAAAGATTTTCGGCCAGAAATAATTTCTTTGTAACATTATAAACGCCCCCTTAGTTTTTGTGTTTAACCATGCACAGGCTGACGATCATACCCCTTTCGGTGTTCCTTTATTTTCAAGTGTTATCTGTAACTGCTCAGCATTTTATCGTCAATTCATTTAAGGCAGATTATCTGTCTCTCTCAGCCAAGCGGTATGGTCGAATCGATAAGAATGACAAGCAATGTGCCGTGTTAAAAATCATCACAACGATTCAAGGGATTCAATTTGAGTGCCAGCCCGGCATAACAGGAAATCCGGAACAACGAAATGGAGAAACATGGCTCTATATTTCTCCATTTACAAAAAACATCCGTTTTACGAAAGAGGCCTATATCTCAACTGACTACAATTTTTCGATTTCTATTGAAGCAGGCACTGTTTATATCCTTGAATTGGGCGCTAAATCAGGCATGCCGGAAGTAAAAGTGACTCCAAAGCCTGAAGAATCGAAGCCGATGGTTGCCCCTGAAATTATCCCAACACCTCCCACTGCCATTGCGACTTATAAAAAGGGGGCAATTTTCATCAGATCAAACCCAACGGCTGCCTCTATTTACATTGATTCTGTTCTTCAGGACTCAAAAACACCTGTTTTGTTGGAAAATTTTTCACCGGGAACATACCAAATCAGGATTGGTAAGCCCGGATTCAGTGATGTAGTGAAAAAGGTCCAAATCACTTCAGGAAAAACCGCTGAAATGTACGAAATACTCCCCGCACCGCTTGGAATCATGATCAATTCCATCCCTGCAGGGGCGATCATTTTTGTGAATGAAAAAATAATTGGGAAATCTCCTGCCACCATACCCCTTTTGGCAGGCACCCATACCCTTAAATTATCACATTCTGGTTATTACAACCTGATTCAGTCCATTACTGTCAATGAGGCCACTAAAATTGATACCCTCCGGTTGGAACCTGAAATGAAATTTGAGATGATTTTGATTGAGGGAGGTACATTCGATATGGGAAGCATGGATGCCGGAGAGGAGGAAAAGCCGGTGCACACGGTTACGTTGAATAGTTTCTATATCGGCAAATACGAAATAACCCAGCAACAATGGGTTGATGTGATGAACCTTAATCCATCAAAATTCAATACATGCCCCCAATGTCCGGTTGAAAGTGTTTCATGGAATGACGTTTGCAAATTCATTCAGGTTTTAAATGCCAGCTCCGGAAAAAAATTCCGCTTACCAACTGAAGCCGAATGGGAGTTTGCTGCCCGCGGCGGTAACAAAACCAAGGGGTTTATTTTTAGCGGCAGCAACAATGCCGATGAGGTAGCCTGGTTCAGTTCAAATTCGGATAATAAAATTCATCCCGTTGGTGAAAAATCGCCTAACGAACTGGGCATTTACGACATGAGCGGAAATGTATCGGAATGGTGCAGTGATCTGTACGATCCAACTTACTATGTTAGGAGCCCCGCAAACAATCCTCAAGGGTCTAAGTATGGCAGGGAACATATCCTTCGGGGAGGATGTTGGATTGGTTCTCCTGACAATGGCCATGTTTCGGGGCGACAGTGGCATTTACCTGTTTTAACGAGCGACTTGAATGGCTTCCGGCTGGCCCAAAGCCAATAGCGATATTATTTCATTAATCTCATCATGCCAAACATGAAAACATCTTTAAAAAGAATTTTGATTACCCTCTTCTGCTCCCTCATCATGGTTTCCATTTGCATGGGTCAATCGTTAAAAGGCTCCATGTCAAAATATGATAAGGGAGATTTCGAAGATGCTGCTGAAGGTTTCCGTAAAATTTTGTGTGAAAATCCCGGCGATATTATTGCCAACATGGGTATGGGCCTGATATGCGCCAATAACGGCATTTTGCTGATCCCTGCCATCAAAGACCAATACAATATATTTGATGCATTCAGGTATATCAGAAAATCAAAAAAAGCAATCGATAAACTGACTGAAACCGAACTAACTGAGATAAACACAACCATCAAAACCATCCCAAATGTCAAAGAAAAGGTGACTTCGGCGTATGCAACTATAGAAGAGCAATTGTATAAACAGGTCCTGTTGCGTCAAAACCTGGATAGTACGAATTTGTTTATAAATGAATTTGTTGATTCAAAATACTTCAAGCACATATTGCAGATTCGAAATAATGCTTTTTTCAACAAGGTGAAAGGATCTGATAGTGTGGAGGCCCTGAATGATTTCATTTTACGCTGCCCGGGCGCCGACAGTTTGCAAGCTGCGATCATGTTGAGAAACCTTGCCGCTTACAACAAACTAATGGGCAATGCAAGATCTCTTGAGGATGTGTATGATTATTTAAACAGGTATCCTAACAGCCAGCAATACTACATGGTTATCGGGCTTCGGGATAATCTTGAATTCGAGGAGGCGAAAAAAGAGGGTACGTTCTCAGCCTTTAATTTCTTTTTCGAGAATTTTCCAAAATCATCTCAAGCCCCGCTTTTAAGGAATAAATATATTGAAATGTCGTACAATGAGTCACGGAAACAGAATACCATCGCCGGCTATAACGATTTTCTCAATCGCTTCCCGCTGGCAAAACCCTTTGCGCAGTCGGCCCGCAATGACAGGGATTCTCTTTGTTTTCATGTTTTCTCAAACACCATTGATTCACTAAATAAATTCATTACCTCTTTCCCTGATTCCAAGTTTACAGAGGCAGCGGTGCGCTTAAGAGATCAAAAAGCCTTTGATATGGCTAAAAGTGAGAATGAAATAGTATCTTTTGAAAAATATATTTATCGATACCCATCGGCCATACAGGTAAGTGAAGCATTGGTACTGAGAGATTCACTGGTTTTGGACCAGGTAAGATTTCTTTCATCGGAAAAAGATTTCAATGACTTCCTGTCAGATTATCCATATTTAATTCATCTTCCGAAAACCATGGGAATCCTTGAAAAGGTTCTGTACCTGGAGGCAAAGAAGATAGATAATTATGAGATCTATCAGGAATTTCTCGACCGCTGCCCCCGATCTGAAAATGTAGCCGAGATCGAGGAGTTGATGAAAAAAAAGGGCAAACCGGTTTCAAATTGACGCGTGACGGGGAAACGTGACGCGTTTTCCGAATGCCATATGATCACGTATGCGAAAACACGAACAGTCCGCTGTGGAATGCGCTTTTTCTGAACGAGACCGGAAAATATTTCTCTGCGCGATTGACGGCAACCCGGAAACTTCCCCTGGCAAAAGCGGCCATGTTGTTTGCTCTGATCAAAAATACCGTTAAAAGGGTTGGCATGAAGAGATTGTAAGGGATAGCACATTGGATTTTAATGAAGTGGTCAATAGCGGGGGTCAGAACATATCATCGGGATGGGTTCGCGCCACCGTTTTTGTTTCAATAATGCACTATATTTGCAGCATAACAGAAACATAATTTTGTGAACTATTTCACATTCAGGAATCAATTTTTCAACCTGGCCTGTTTCAGTAGCGACCAGGTATATGCGTGGCAACCCGGTTTCGACAGGAATAACCTCTCCCGTTGGACAACAAAGGGTCTCCTTTTCCGGCTCAGGCAGGGCATTGCAGATGGCCGATCCGGAAAAGGCAATACTCGATTTGCTCTATCTTTATACGGGATACAATTCGGCACAGGACATGGAGGATTTGAGGTTGGATGAAGATTTTCTACATGCTGATCTGAAAAAGGAATTGACCGGTCACCGCGATGAACGGTTCCTGATCAAAGTGGAGAGCCAGGATCAATTGGTTCAATATAAGCCGGAAATCGTCAATATGAAGGGCTGCGGATTCTTTTTCCCCATGGCCGTGCCATCGGCCGGGGTTTTGTGTGCAATGAAAGTTGCAGCTATTTCACTTGTCTTTATCCATTGATCAAAAAACATTTGTATTGTGCTTTGGTTTAGTTTAAATTTGTAGCTAAATGGATTTTGCAATGAAAGGGTTAAATTATTTACCTGTTTTACTCGAAAAACTTAAAGCTACCGGGCCTGAGAAAATTATTCTTTTTGGGTCTTATGCCAGTGGAGAACCAGATGTGGACAGCGATCTGGATATCCTGGTCGTGACAGGAGACGATTTCATCCCTTCAAGTTTTTCAGAGAAAAGTAAGATATATCTTAAAATATCACAGTCAATTTCCGAGATCAAAAAAGAGTTTCCGGTCGATTTAATCGTGCATACAAAAGCAATGCATCAACGGTTTATTGAAACTAACAGCCTGTTCGCCAGAGAGCTTTTATCAAACGGTAAGGTGCTTTATGAAAAAAATAACTAAAGAATTCATTTTCTACGGAAATTGATACAAATCTTTTGACTCTTCTGGATCAACTTTATATCGATGCACGATATCCGGGTGAATTGGGGTTGCTCCCAAATGGAAAACCTTCTGCCACTGAGGCCAAAGAATTTTATATGCTTGCTTTGCAATTGTATGAAGAAGCTGTATTTGCATGCCGGTGATTGATGCCAGAACTGAAAATACCTCCTTCAATACCTTTGTTGTCCCGGCAATTAATTTATCGGTGAAAGCGATATGAGAAACATAAATATTGTATGATCTCTGCGTAATGTTGACAAACCACGAAATAATTCCAAACGGAAAAAAAGTGACGCGGGACAAACACATATTTCACTGGATGGGAATTGGGCAAAGACGGTATATCATCTGAACGATCATTGAACGATCATTATTCGATGATCGAACAAACATCGAACGTATCAGCTTGTTTACTTAGACAAGACTTAGACGAGACTTAGATTAGACTTAACGGAGGGGGACTTGGTGGGGCGGGGACAAGGTTGATAGACCCTGCTAAAGAAGTTAAAGGTACGAATTTTATTTCATTTTCAACGGAAAATTGAAAATATTTTTCGGTTATGTTGCCCGGCACATCCCATACCCGGATGCGTGCCAGCGATCCCGGTTTGAACTGATCAGGATGTTGAATGGCATAGTCGTATGTATATCCCAATGCAGGTACAATGCCCTCCCCCTCCTCAATCCAGGTCCCATCGGGCATAAAGAGGGATACATGAACGCCGGAAACCTGAAAATTATCATGGGCAAAGACTGAAATGCGGCTTTCTGGTTTGCCCGGGCGACCTTTAAATTCCACACGCAAAATCTCAGGCGGATGCGAGAAGTCACAAATGGCTAACTGATAGATCCCGACGTTCTGCAGCCGTCGCCACTTTTTCCATTTTTTAAGAAGTGGCGTATAATAGGCCGTTTTTTCTGCATCGGCCACCACATGACGTGCATACTCCTTGGCGCTCTCGAAATGTTCGTGATGTTTTGCCTGGAGGGGCGTCCATTTGAAGTTTGAACGGTCGGGAAGCTTTCGGATCACCCCGTTTTTCTGAAAGCAGACATTGGCGAATTTTCCGCTTAATCCGCGCGTAATGATGTTTTCGGTATTCTTTGCCATGGCGCCTCGTTTACATGAATTCGTTTTACATATAGACAACGAAAACTGCAGAAACGTTGCATGGGGATGTAATTCTGGTTAAAAATCGCCGGGGAGCCTGACGGTTTGCGATTTAATCTTATAATTCCTATCTTTGAAAAATGATAACGACAGATACGGAAAACTTAGATAAAATAATTCCCTCACTAGCTAAGGATCATGTAGGGCTTGAAAAAATCAGAGAAGAAATTTCTACCCGACCAACCTGGCATAAACTATTCATTGCGGATGCCAGAAACCTTTCAATGATACCAGATGGATCAATTCATTTGGTTGTAACATCTCCTCCTTATTGGAATTTAAAAAGGTACAATGAAAATGACAGGCAATTAGGTCACCTTAATGATTATCAATTCTTCCTTTCTGAATTGGATAAGGTATGGAAAGAATGTTATAAAAAATTAGTCATTGGGGGTCGTTTGGTTGTTGTTGTTGGCGATGTTTTATTATCAAGACGAGAATATGGAAGGCACAAGGTAGTTCCATTGCATGCAGATATTCAAGTAAATTGTGAAAAAATTGGTTACGATAATTTGGCGCCTGTTTTCTGGCATAAAATTTCAAATGCGACATTTGAAGTCAGCGGCAACTCTAAATTTCTTGGAAAACCCTATGAACCAAATGGAATCATTAAGCATGACATTGAGTATATTTTGATGCTCAGAAAGAATGGAGGATATAGAAAACCAACATTCTTGCAACGCAAACTATCAATCATATCGGAAAGAGAGTTCAATAAATGGTATCAGCAAATATGGGACTTTAACGGCGCCTCTACCAAAATCCATCCGGCTCCATTTCCTGAAGAATTAACAAACCGAATTGTAAAAATGTTCAGTTTTGTTGGCGACACTGTTCTCGATCCATTTGTAGGATCGGGAACTACAATGATTTCAGCGTTGAATAGCGGTAGAAATAGTATTGGGATTGAAATTGATAATGAATATGCCAATCTGACGGTAAGTAGAATTACCAAAACACTTGATTTAAATCAAGCTAAAATATCCGATTTCAACTTAATTGATCTTACCAATGAATAATATTTTACCAAATGATTTCGATTTACTTGTTCAACAAGCGGTTCTACAGTTTTGGAATTCTCGTTTATCATCAAGTGTTTCAACTCAGGAAGGAGGTAGAGGATCAGTAATCGGAGGCAAGAATCTTGATGGATTCTCATCCCTGATCAAGGCAGTTGCCCAGCATTGCGGAGCTCCGGATGATTGTATTGTCACTTCAGGAAAGAAAACACTGACAATACCTGGCTATTTCAGGCCAACTAAAATGTGGGATGCCATTGTTATTTATAAAGGCAGATTGGTAGCCTGCTTTGAACTTAAATCTCAAGTTGGCTCATTTGGAAATAATTTCAATAACAGAACAGAGGAATCTATAGGGTCTGCAACTGATTTTTGGACTGCCTTTAGAGAAAAAGCGTTTGACATTGAAAATTTCAAAAGTGCAAACCTTTTATCAGACAATAACACGGTAGTAAAACGTCCATTTCTTGGCTACCTGATGTTACTAGAAGAGTGCAATGATTCCACTTCACCAGTTAAAGTTGAAGAAGGAAATTTCAACGTTTTTAAGGAATTTTATCTATCCTCCTATGCAAAGAGATATCAACTTCTTTGCGAAAAATTAGTACTTGAAGGTTTATATTCTTCTGCAAGTTTGATATTGTCAAACAAAGACAAAGGGATGACCACGGGAGATTACAGTACGCCGACAAATTCGCTTTCTCCAAGATCCTTACTTGCAGATTTCGCTGGACAACTTCTATCAGTTCTCGAACGTTATTAACACACCCATGGAAAAAGCCTTCGCACTTTCATCCATTTCATTTGAAGCCTGGTTGAAAATCGCCACGTAGCCTGACGGCATGCGATTAAAATACCACCCATCGGTTGGCCATTATCATCAAGGGCCAAATAGACCTTCCCGCCATAAATAACAATAAGAACATCCAGGGATGGAGGGGAATCCCTCTAAATGCATTTCCGGTAAAAACTTTGCTGAAATAAACTTGCTATTTCAAATATCACCCTTATCTTTACCCTATAATATAGCCTGAATGTACTGCATACAGTGCAATTACAAATGTTAGAATATAGATATTTGATGTATGATAACCTTAACATTTTTTAAATTGATGCTACAAAGGTCACTGCTTTGAAGTGGTTCGCCCAGGCCCTGAAATAGTTTTTAATTGCTGTTATGTTGGGGATAATATAAAATCAGAGATGAGGAGCCTTTCCGGAATAATGTCAGGAATGAATTTGTTTGCGCCAACGGTGGGGATGATCCTTATCATGTCCTCTTCATTTGGCGTGTATGCACAAACGACCCCTACTATAACCACAACTGCCGTTACAGATATCACCCAAACAACCGCCACAAGCGGAGGAAATGTAACTTCTGATGGCGGAGCCATGGTTTTCGAAAGAGGTATATGCTGGAGCTTAACACCAAGTCCAACAATTACAGACAACCATACAATCGATGGCACTGGTACTGGATCTTTTATTAGCACTATGTCGGGGTTAGCTTCAAGCACAACTTATTATGTAAGTGCATATGCAACAAATAGCGTTGGAACTACTTATGGAAACCACGTTTTTTTTACTACAAACACACTCTCAGTAACAACAACAGAGACAACAGATATCACAATGACATCAGCTGCCTCTGGGGGAACCGTTACAGATAATGGAGCTACAGTAACAGCACGAGGCATATGCTGGAGTACTTCACAGTATCCCACAGTTTCGGGTAATCACACAA
>CAJAUM010000092.1 GCA_903945175.1 uncultured Bacteroidales bacterium
GAGCAACCTGAGCCTGTTTTCGCTGCTCGGGCTGATCATGCTGATGGGGCTGGTCGCAAAAAACGCCATCCTGATCGTGGACTTTGCCAACCAGTTGAAAGCGCAGGGCAAAAGCGTCAAAGAAGCATTGATCATGGCTGGCAAGGAGCGTATGCGGCCCATTTTAATGACCACCCTTTCGATGGTGATCGGGATGTTGCCGATCGCGCTTGCCAAAGGAACGGCCAGTGAATGGAAAAACGGGCTGGCATGGGTTATCATCGGCGGACTGTTGTCATCACTGATCCTGACGGTGTACCTGGTTCCGGTGGTGTACTATGCCGTTGATAGTGTGAAAGAAAAATTTACAAGAAAAGTAAAATAAGCGCACAGAGGCAACCAGCTCTATTTCCCTGCTGTCAGCAAAAAAACAGGGTATTCTTTAATTCCTTCCGGGGAAGTTCCCTTTCGGATAACAAAGCAGGGTGCAACTTTATTGTTACGGAACCCAAGCTGACGGAGAACTTCTGTAAGATGTCATTTATGTCCTTAATATGATGTAGCACCATCTGGCTGTATATGATGTCGAACGTATTCCCAACATACTTCTCCTGTTCAAGATTAAAAAATCGGGTTTTGAATTTCAAAAGGTCGGCTGCCTCCATCTTTTGTTCAGCCATTTTTAACATTTCCCGGGAACTATCCATCAGGGTAATTTCCGAAAACAGCTCCTGGGCTTTTTGATCGAATTCATTCATTTTTCAAGTAATTTGGTTATGTTTAAGACATTCAATCTGCCAGTCCTGTCTGTTTCGAAAATATCAATTTTAGCGCAGTTAAAAGAAGAAAAACTCCAAAAATCTTCTTCATAAGATTTTCCGGAAGGTTTATTGCAATCTTTGAACCAAAATATCCCCCAATCATAAAAGCGGCAGCAATGATAACGGCATACCAAATGTTGACCTGTCCTGCTTTGTAATAATTATAGGCCGCAAAAAGTCCGATTGGCGGCAGCATAACAGCCAGGCTGGTCCCCTGTGCAGTATGCTGATCCACACTTAAAAAATATACCAGCGCGGGGATCATGATAACCGCTCCACCTACACCAAAAATTCCGCTGAAAACACCGGCCATCAGGCCTATGACAATGAGAATCAAAACTGTTAGAGTGTCCATAATTCACATGTATTTGTTGTATTTATTTGATTCTTAATGAATTAACTTTGGATGGAATTTAAAGTTGCAGGATATCAGGATATTACGCCGGCTACAAATATTCTGTCGCAGGATCCGAAGAAAATATTAGTGATAATTAAGCGATTTAATTAAAAATATTTTATACCTTTGCATTTTATGAAATAAATATAGACGCAACTGTTTACCGGATAAAAAATTGAAGCCCTTTGACTTATTCATTACGGCTTGTTAAAGGGTCGGTAAACAAAGATTGGCCTGTACCCATTGTATAATAAATGACGAAATTAATTCATTTTGAAGTAATCTAAAAGAATTGGAAGTAAAAGAAATAAACAACAGATACAGTGAGCTGGCCGAATCGGAATGCTGCCTTTCATGCGGTGGCGCGATCACTTATGCAGAACCCAAAACCGGAGAGGTTTGTGTTGACCTGGGAAGCGGACGCGGAACGGATGTTTTGCGTATGGCTGAATCGGTAGGCGAAACCGGTTTTGTTTATGGAATTGACATTTCAATTGGGATGCTTGAAAAAGCACGCCGGAATGCTGAAAAATTCGGTGTAACCAATGTGGCATTTTTACGCAGTGAACTTGAAAAGATCGAACTCCCGGATACAGTAGCAGATCTGGTCATCTCCAATTGCACCCTGAACCATGCTTCCGACAAGCAGGCTGTTTGGAACGAGATCCACCGCATTCTGAAGAAGGGAGGCAGGTTTGTGATCAGTGATATTTATGCTACAAAGGCGATTGCCGATGAATATAAAAATGACCCTGTGGCCGTTGCTGAATGCTGGGCCGGATCGGTAACCCGTGAAGCGTATATGCAACAACTGGAAAAAGCGGGTTTTGCCTCCGTTGAAATTATCGAAGAATCAGCTCCCTATGCCAAGGGGAACGCTGAAGTAGCCAGTTTTACCATTGCAGGAAAAAAAGAATAACATTTATAAACCCTAAAAGTTGAAACCATGAAAAGCCTCATTAAAAAGAAGGTAAAAGTAGAAAAAGTAAATTCAAAAAAAGTAGCGCAATGCTGTGCTAAAACATCGAAGACCATTGTGGGTTGCCACGATTAAGATTTTCATTACAATGACGTATTCCAAACACAATATTTTTTCAAGGATTGTCGGGTCGGATAACTTTTTTATAGTTAACCCGCTCAGCGGCAGCGCTGATATTTTAAATCCCTCCGAAGGAAAAATGTTGCATGATTTCCTCCATGGAAAAGAGATTCCGGAAGTGTTTCATGAGAACCTTAAAGAAAAGGGTTACCTTGTAGATGAGAAAGAGGAGGGCCGGCTATACCGCAGCAAGTATCTCGATTTTATCGATGCACGGGACGGGGATGAGGTACAATTGTTTTTTGTCCCGAATTACAGCTGCAATTTCGCCTGCACCTATTGCTATCAGGATGAGTACACCAACACAAAACAGGAACTTACGACTGAGGTGATTGATGCCTTCTTTCGCTATATCAACCATGAATTTGCAGGGCGAAAAAAGTATCTCACGGTATTCGGGGGTGAACCATTGCTTAATTCAACAAAACAAAAAGGTCTTATTGTTTACATGTTGAAATTGGCCAATGAATCAAACCTGGAAGTTTGCTTTGTAACAAATGGTTACACGTTGGCTGAGTATACCGACATTCTGAAATCAGCACATATCCGTGAAATCCAGGTTACACTCGATGGCATTGGCAGGGTGCATGATGCACGTCGTTTCCTGAAAGGCGGAGGAGCTACCTTTGAAAAAATTGTGACCGGCATCGATGCCTGCCTCCAGTCCGGATTGCCGGTAAATCTGCGCATGGTTATTGACAAGGAGAATATGGATGGGCTTCCGGAAATGGCGCGGTTTGCGATCGATAAAGGCTGGACCGGGAATGCGCTTTTTAAAACCCAGCTTGGCAGGAATTACGAACTGCACCATTGCCAGGCAACCGCCGAAAAGCTGTTTAGCCGGATTTCGCTTTATGAAACCATCTACAACCAGGTTAGAGAACATCCTTATATCCTGGAGTTTTATAAACCTGCCTATTCCATCTCGAAATTTCTGGCCGAAAACGGCAGTCTGCCCGATCCACTGTTCGATGCCTGCCCGGCCTGTAAAACAGAATGGGCCTTTGATTATTCCGGACAAATCTTTTCGTGTACAGCCACTGTTGGTAAAGCTGATGAATCACTGGGGACCTTTTATCCTGAAGTTTCACGCAAAGATGAAATGATCGCTGCGTGGGAAAACCGTGACGTCACATCTATCGCCGAATGCAGCACATGCAACATGCAACTCGCATGCGGCGGAGGGTGCGGTTCAGTTGCCAAAAACAGGACAGGCCATGTTTGCTCGACCGATTGCCGGCCGGTTAAGGAATTGCTGGAATTGGGATTTTCGGCCTACTTTGAACAAAAACATGAATAAACACAAAGGCGCTAAGACGCTAAGACAAAAAAATATCAATATGAAAGAAATCACATCATCTGAATTCGACAAAGATGTTCTTGGGGGTGGCAAAGTTGTTCTTGATTTTTATTCCACCGAATGTCCTCCATGCGAGGCGGTGGCGCCCAAGTTTGAAGGATTGGCCGCGCTTTATGGCGAAGATATCAGGTTTTTAAAGATGTTCAGGCAACAAAACAAACCATTGGCCGAGCGTCTCGGAGTCAGATCCTCTCCCACCCTGTTGTTTTTTGATAACGGAGTCCAATCTCCTGTGACCCTTACCGGTGGCATCAAGCGAAGCGATATCATTCATCAGCTCGACCGCATGTTATCAAGCGAAAGGGTTCAGGAAATCAAGAAAGAGATCAAGCAAACCGTTTCCGAATTCGATGTACTGATTCTTGGAGCAGGTCCGGGCGGGCTTACAGCAGGGTTATACCTCTGCCAGTCGAAAGCAAATACGGTGCTCATTGACATTGCCCTCCCCGGAGGCCAGGTTTCAACAACCCACGAAGTTTCCAATTACCCTGGTTTTATTGATCCCCAGCCAGGTTATATGCTTTCACACAACATGTCGGAGCAGACCAAACAATGCGGCACCATTTATAAAGTTGCAGTCGATGTAACTAAAATTGACCTGGAAAAGAAAGAGGTGGTGATAGATGAATTCGAGACTGTCAGAGCAAAAAAAATAATCATTGCTACAGGGACATCTCCCAACCTCATGGGTATTCCCGGGGAGAAGGAGATGAAGGGCAAGGGCATCTCCTATTGTGCCACGTGCGATGCCAAGTATTACGACGACAAGGAGGTGGTGGTGATCGGTGGTGGAAATTCAGCCGTGGAAGAGGCAGATTTTATCAGCCGGTTCGCCCGTAAAATCACCATGATTCATCAGTTTGATGCCTTAACTGCCAACAAACAAGCACAGGAGAAATTGTTCGCAAATCCAAAGATCAGCGTGCTTTTTTCGCATGAGCCAAGATCCTTTGTACGTGACGGAGACAAATTGATCACCGAAGTTGAAGATTTAAAAACCAAAACTTTATCCAAACTGGTCAGCGACGGGGTGTTCGTATTCATTGGCATGAAACCCAATATCGATCTTTTCAGGGAAAAGCTGGAACTTGATACGTGGGGCTACATTAAGACAAATGAAGACATGCAGACAAGTATGCCCGGCATTTACGCTGTAGGGGACGTAATCAGTAAAAAATACAGGCAAATTACCACGGCTGTTGCCGATGGAACAATTGCCGCCATTGCCATTGCAAAAGAACTGAATTAAACAAAACAAACTTTAGTACCATGAGCACAAACCAACTCATCATCGAACTAGCAAGCCCGTTTGACGTACCTGTTACAGTTGAAAAGATTATAACAGCCGCAAATCAAAAAGGATGGCAGAATCCTGCAGTCCACAATCTTCAGCAATCACTTGCCAAATCAGGCAAACATGTAAGACCTGTCCAGGTGATCGAAATTTGCAAACCAGAGTATTCGGGTCGCATGCTCGAACTGAGCGATGAAAGGATTGTATCTGTTATGATGCCTTGCCGCATCTCGGTATACGAAAAGGAAGACGGTAAAACTTACATTGCGGTGCTTGATATGATGGCCTTTCCCGGTGGACTGCCATCCACAGTGATTGAAGCTGTCCATGCAGCCAATGATGAATCCCTCGGGATCGTCAAATCGGTCATCAGTTCTTTCTGACATCGCCAGCAATCGAGGACTTTCCTGCTTCAAAAACCGAATGGAGTTATTTAAATGCACAAGCTAATTAGCTGCACTTGAAGCATTTGTCCTGAATAACGAAAACCTAACCAGAAAGGTTGTAAATTTGCAACCGGAAATAGTGGTTTATTCGCACGTTTCTCTGTCTGGATGTACTTTAGGTGTACCCCGTTATTATAACTCACTAATATTCTATACATAAATGATCACAGTCTCAAATCTGGGCGTCCAGTTTGGTAAACGAATCCTGTTCCAGGATGTGAACATGGTTTTCAATCCCGGCAATTGCTATGGGATCATCGGGGCCAATGGTGCCGGCAAATCCACCTTCCTGAAGTTGCTATACGGTGAAGTGACCAATACCAAAGGAAGCGTGACCTTCGGGCCTGGGGAACGACTCTCAGTGCTGAAGCAGAATCATGCTGAATTCGATGAATTTCCTGTACTGACCACGGTACTGATGGGGCACGCCCAGTTGTGGAGCATCATGAATGAAAAGGATGCACTGTACGCCAAAGCCGACTTTTCGGAAAAGGATGGCAACAGGGCTTCGGACCTGGAGGAGAAATTTGCCGCCATGGACGGGTGGAACGCAGAGAGCAGTGCAGCCAGCCTGCTGAGCGGTCTCGGCATCAAAGAGAACCTGCACCATAAGCTGATGCGCGATTTAAACGGGAAGGATAAAGTGAAAGTACTGCTGGCCCAGGCACTCTTTGGAAAACCCGACAACCTGCTGTTGGATGAGCCTACCAATGACCTCGACCTCGATACGGTGAACTGGCTTGAAGGCTATCTTTCAAACTTTGACAATACGGTACTGGTAGTTTCACACGACCGTCACTTCCTTGATTCAATCTGTACACACATTGTCGATATTGACTTTGAACGGGTTCAGCAATTTCCAGGCAACTATAGTTTCTGGTATGAATCAAGTCAGCTGGCCTTGCGTCAGCAAATGGCACAGAATAAAAAGGCCGAAGACCGGAAAAAGGAGTTACAGGAGTTCATTGCCCGCTTCAGCGCCAATGCATCGAAGTCGAAGCAAACCACCAGCCGGAAAAAGATGATCGAAAAGCTCAACATTGAAGAGATCAAACCTTCAACGCGTAAATATCCCGGCATCATCTTCACCCCCGACCGCGAACCCGGCAATACCATCCTGGAGGTAAAAGATCTGTCAAAGAGTGCTGATGGGGAGATGTTATTTAAGCATCTCAGCTTTACCATGCAAAAGGATGATAAAATCATCTTCCTTTCAAGAGATACCCGCGCCATGACTGCCCTCTTCGAAATCATCAAGGGGCATGAACAACCCGACAAAGGAACCTTTATTTGGGGTCAGACCATCACCAAGGTTTACCTGCCTCTGGAATATGAAAAATTGTTTCAGACGGATATCAACCTGATGGAATGGCTTGCCCAGTTTTCCAATGATACACATGAACAATATCTCAGGGGATTTCTTGGAAAAATGCTCTTTTCAGGTGAGGAAATTTTCAAAAAAGCCAATGTCCTGTCCGGGGGAGAAAAAGTCCGCTGCATGATCGCCCGCATGATGATCCGCAATGCCAATGTGATGATGCTTGATTCACCTACCAATCACCTCGACCTCGAATCCATCCAGGCCTTCAACAACACCCTCATCAAATTCAAAGGCAATATCCTGATGTCATCCCATGACCATGCATTCATTCAGACTGTTTGCAACAGAATCATCGAAATATCGCCCAAAGGGATGATCGACAAACGGATGGATTATGACGACTACATCAATGATGATAAAATACAGGAATTACGGAACAAACTGTATTAAAGGACCAATTACCAATGACCAATTACCAATTACCAATGACCAATTACCAATTACCAATGACCAATTTTCACTCCGTTACTTCATTACCCTGTTACCTTTCATCTAACTAAAAGTAAATTACTTGTATTACAATTAGATAGATAAATTTCATTTTCAATTTTTGCTAATCTTTTTTGCAATGATTTACGCTTAAAGTCGAGCAGTTTTACATTTTTTGCCCGGTCAATTGATTCA
>CAJAUM010000093.1 GCA_903945175.1 uncultured Bacteroidales bacterium
AATAATTCTACTTTACTAAAATAAACCAATCCACATTTGACCTTGCCAATGTAAAATATTATTAGTATATTTGCTTCAAACAATCACTCTGGTCATTTTTGATAATGAAGCGAAAACGAGCAGAGATAAAAAAATTTGTTTTAAAACCACAAAACAAATATTTAGGTACCGAACAGCTTAATACGCTGATTGACAGCAGATATAATGAACCATTTAGGGTGTACAGAAAGAGCTGTACGCATGTTGCGACAGAGTATCTGTCGGGGCTTTTACAGTGTGAAAAGGGGCATAAGAACATGGAACGGATGGTAGAAGAAGTAATGGATTCCGACTATAAGCGCTATATCCATTTCTTATCAGTGAGTAAGTGGAGCTATGAAGATGTTAATCTTATTACAATGCAGGGGGCTGACCAAAGCCTCAGAGAACAGAAGAAAAGAAGCGGACGGCCAACAGGGTTTACCATTGATGAAACCTCACATTTAAAAAAAGGAAATAAATCCGTAGGGGTGGCACGTCAATATGCCGGGGTTGTAGGGAAAGTGGATAATTGTCAGGTTTCAGTGCATGCCTGCTTGAGCAATGAGAAATTTTGCACCTTGATAGGTACAGAACTGTTTCTTCCCACGGGATGGACAGATGATAAAACAAGATGTAAGGATGCGGGTGTACCCGAAGCGAACCAGGGATATCAAACAAAACCGGAATTGGCACTAAAGTTAGTCATGATAGCCATTAATGCCGGAGTTGAATTCGATTTTATCGGAGGGGATGGATTGTATGGTCATAATGCCGAGTTGACAAGAGCATTAGATAAACTGGAGCAATTTTATGTTTTGGATGTCCATAAAGATGAGTTGGTTTTCCTGTCAGAGCCCATGTTCGCTGTACCCGGGCGCAAAAGCAATAAAGGTAGAACGCCAACAATGTTACAACCTGACATTGAGGCCATACAACTGCAAGACTACATAAAAACGCTTTCAACGAAAGATTTTACCCGCGAACAGATCAGAAAGACAACAAAGGGATGGAAATATGCAATGGTGCATACTGTTAAGGTTTGGCATTGGGATGGGAAAGAGGAGCAAGCTCAAAAGCGAACATTGGTCATTACCCGATCAGAGAAAACAAAATATTCGCTGAGTAATGGAGAAAAAGAAAAGTTTACCAATAATGAATGGGCCTATTTTCAAGTCAGCCGATATTGGGTAGAGCGTTGTTTTGATGATAGCAAAAATGAGTTGGGCATGTCTGGTTATCAAGTAACCGGATGGTTGGCCTGGCAACATCATATGGCCTTAGTGATGATGGCGGGGTTCTATATCCTATCATTAAAATTAGGGCAACAGGACCAGATGCCGCTTTTGAGTGTCCGCGATGCCAGATTATTAGTTATCGCTATTAACTTTGCTACACAAAAAGAAGTAGACCTGTGTATGGAACATATCCAGGTAAGACATAGACAGAGGCAGACTGATATTGACCGGCATTACAAGTGAAATCTATTTTAGTAAAGTAGAA
>CAJAUM010000094.1 GCA_903945175.1 uncultured Bacteroidales bacterium
GCCGAAGAAAGCGACCACCTCAAATCAGCATTTCTTGCCAATATGAGTCACGAAATTCGTACCCCGATGAACGGCATTCTGGGTTTTGCCGCACTATTGAAAGAACCGAATCGTACCGGCGAGGATCAGCAAAAATATATTCGCATCATCGAAAAAAGTGGTAAACGCCTGCTCAACATCATCAACGACATTGTTGATATTTCAAAAATTGAGTCGGGTCAAATGGGAATTTCAATCGCTGAGTCGAACATCAACGAGCAAATCGAATACATCTATACCTTCTTCAAACCAGAAGTTGAAGCAAAAGGAATGCATCTTTTCTTCAAAAATTCTTTACCGGAAAAGGAATCTCTCATTAAAACAGACTGTGAAAAAATCTACGCCATTTTGACCAACCTCGTTAAAAATGCCATTAAATATACCAAAGAAGGTTCAATTGAATTTGGATATGAGAAAAAGGGCGAATACCTTGAGTTTTTTGTAAAAGACACAGGTATTGGAATTGCCAGGAACAGGCAGGCAGCCATATTCGAACGCTTTATTCAGGCTGATATTTTCGATAAGCAGGCGTATCAGGGGGCTGGCCTGGGATTATCAATTGCCAAAGCATATGTGGAGATGCTGGGTGGAAAAATCTGGGTGGAAAGCGAGCTTGAAAAAGGTTCAACATTTTATTTCACGATTCCTTACAATACCGAAAAACAGGAACAAAACTCGTTAGCAGAAGTTATTTCAAAAGAGGATGAAACAGGTCAAATTAAAAACCTGAAAACATTAATTGCCGAAGACGAGGAAGTCTCGGATTTGCTCCTTACTTTAATGCTTAAGGAAATCAGCCGTGAAGTAATACATGCAAGGACAGGGGGTGAAGCAGTTGATGCCTGCCGCAACAATCCCGACCTCGATCTGATTCTGATAGATATCCTCATGCCCGGAATGAATGGATATGAAGCGACCCGTCAGATCCGCGGGTTCAACAAGGATGTGATCATCATTGCGCAAACAGCCCATGGACTTTCCGGCGACCGGCAAAAGGCAATAGAGGCGGGATGCAATGAATATCTTTCAAAGCCCATTGACAAAGATGAATTAATGCGGTTAATGCAACAGTATTTCTCTGTAGAGCAAGTTGGATGAAATGGTCATTCAAAATCGGGGAAACATAGTCAATGTGTCTGGCTTTTTCACGCGATCGAAAACCTTACGATTTCGGAAGGCGTATTACGATTTCGTAATCTTTTTATTTTCATGTTTTTATTTATACAATATCAAATGATTGATATACAATCATTTATATAATTTGGCATATTTTTTGATCTTAAAATCACCATTATTCTAACTTATAATGATAAGCAGTTCATGAAAAACACCCATAACAAATCCGAAGCCGAAATCCTTCGCCAAAAGGCCGAAGAGCTGCTGAAAAAGAAATCAGCAGGAACTGCTTCGCCATTTTCTGAAGTCGAATCGATCAGACTCATCCACGAACTTCAGGTGCACCAGATTGAACTGGAAATCCAGAACGAGGAGCTCCTGCAGGCACAGAATGTGGCAGAAACTGCGAATGACAAGTACGTTAGATTGTACGATTTCGCGCCATCAGGTTATTTTACACTTTCAAAAAAAGGTGGAATCATCGAATTGAACCTCAGCGGGGCAAAGATGTTAGGCAAAGACCGGCAGCATCTGAAA
>CAJAUM010000095.1 GCA_903945175.1 uncultured Bacteroidales bacterium
GACGAGTTTCTGTCTATTTAATCATAACATGACTTTATAAAACTGCCGCTGCTGCTGCTTTCCATCGCTCATCACCATACCTGCGGACACTCTTATAAATCAGTATTATGATAAATATCCAGGTTAGCAGCACGAGAAGTTTGAGAGGGTACTTTTCCAGCTTGTCTAAAGAGAAGAACGAGCAATTTGAGAGGGTGCTCTTCCAGCCGCCGGACAAGTAATTTTGAGTTTGAGGTACAAGAAGTAGATCGGCAGCGCATTTTTACCTCGATCATGGTGCATTATGCAATACCTGCCAACACCAGGTGGTCGTTCCCGGGCTTCATGTGTTCGCTTCATTTCGCGACAGTCGGCATACAACCATTCGTCTGTTAATCAAAATGCCCCTTGCCGCCGGACGCTCCATTTGCTACCACAGCAAGCCCTTCACTCCCCATCCGCTCACTGCTTCGAGGTCGCGCCGCAGCGTAAATCAAAACTGTCGTCCAACGCAAACCAAGCTGCCGCGCAAACCTCTCAGAGTTCGCTGCATTTTTCCTGATATTTCCGGTATCGCATAAAGCACCCATCATCACCACCACCAGATTGAAAAACCGGCAAATGCCCTGCCTCCTGCAGTGACGAGCCTGACAAGTGTCCGTTGTAGAATCAATATTCCAAACTTGTAGTCCATTCCGCCGCCAAAAAGTTTAAAGAAAAGTAAACCTATTGGCAGCGGACTTTTGATCACCTGCTGCACCACTCAAGCTGATAATTTTTCAGCCATCGCAAAATGAGTAACTTTTTTACTCGGCCTTTCAACTTGCTCCGCCTTCAAAATTCCAGCTTTTCGGATGCAGCAAGTGATCATGGTACGCCAGCGGAGCAACAGTCACTAACCAGCGGAAAGAAAAGGCCGCAGGTTAGTTCCACTAAATTCCTCAGTTATCCAGCCTGCTTCTGCCACCTATTGCACGCCTCATGCTTCGGGTGCAAATATTGGCAGATATCCCGGAACTATTCTTTTTTCGGTAATCAGTACAACGAGTAACGGCAAAGCATTTTTACCTCGATCTGTAACACATTAAAGTTAGCTTGTTATTCCAGGCTTCACTACGCGCCCTTGCCATGCACCAATTTTCCTTATCCTGTTTCAATACCGAATACCAGCGGTGCATGTCAGGAGCGCTCCGCTCACCTTCCATAAAAGCTACTTTAATGAGTTACTGCCAGCCCTTTTCCGCATGCCCGCTTCGGTAAATGCATTGCCTTTTAGGCAGTTTGAGCAGGTTTGCAAGCCTGTATCGCCATTAACCAGCCTCTAAATCGCGTGGCCGCTTAATGTCAGTAAGGTTTTCGGTATTCCGGCCTGCTCCTGCCACCTTATTCGCCCTCGTCCCTCGGGCTTCATAAAGTGGCAGCTGGTAAGCCAACTGCCACCACCACCAACCCGCATTGAAAAAATGCCGGTTGGTTTGGTCTCTTTTCCCGGTATGCAAACCTTCTTCCCCACCACAATTCGCGCTCATTCTTCACGCTCATGCAGTGGGGCTGATAGCCGGCAGTATTTCGCTTTGTCGGTAAGGTTACAAAATCCAAATCTTATTCAAGATTACCTGCGAAATTTTTTGTATTGCAAGGCCAATGCCCGTTGGGTGCCGTCATTTTTTTTATCATTTTTATTTTTTGGGGTAAAAAAATGACCCGCAGCCTTGCAATACAAAAATTTCTACGGTAAAGGCGCCTAAGATTTGAATTTTCTGCAAATTTATATTTACAAGCAAGGCTCATGGGTTGGCGCCTCTCCGGTACCCTGATCACAGGCGATGCAATACCGTCTTGACGATCCGGTTTCCAATTAAAAGCCGTCCCAGGCAGGCATACCTGATCGCATCAATGGCATGATTAAACCGATCGATGGGAATGTTCATCGGTTTTCCGGATGCATCCTCCTTCCATTTGTAATTTTTCAGCTCCCTGATCAGGTTAACCGACCGCTTTGTAACATTGATCGGGTACCGCTTCAAAATATCGATCCCGGTCAGGATTGAATCCGGACCTTTAAAGGTGGGCATAATTTTGAAGCCCTCCTGGTGGATCTCATAAATGCACTTGGGCTGATTATCCGCTATGATCTCATCGGCCCCGGCGATCCCCAGCTTTCTCATCCAGGTGCAGATGTCCGGATTGGTCAATCCCCGGGAGTAAATCAGTTCATCCACCCAAAGCTCGCCGCCATCCATCCCGACCTTGACCAAGGCCGTAGGATCATTGCTAAAGCCAAAATCCATCCCGTAGGTGATCCACTTGCACGACTGCGGCCACCCATCAACAGTTCGCCAGTTCGTCACCACAAGTCCTGTGATTTGTCCGACTTCGCCCAGACCGTAAATCCGCCAGTAGTTCTCATCCACCGATTTAAGGTTCTCAATTTCCGCAACCATCTCGGGAGGTAAAAACTGGATGTTATCCAGGTAGGTCGAATGTATGAACGTGCAATCCTTTCTGGGTAGGACCTGATCATAAATCCAGTGTTCATCCATCGAGGGGTTGAAGTCCAGGAAGATTTGCTTTTCGGTTCTCAGCGAAAGTTGAACCCAGTCTTCCAGAGATAGTTCGTTCGCCTCGTTGATAAATAGGTAGGACCGTTTCGCCCCACGTTTTTTTTGCGGCTGATCCAGACTCATGAACTCAAAAAGGTTCCCGTTCAGCAGGTAGGTGTTCTCGGTCTTGTTGTGGTTCCGCTCATCGTAAAGGCTAGCCGATTTGAGGATCTCGAAGAAATCCCGCATGGCCGATGCTTTCAACGCCGGCATCGATCGCCTGACGATGGAGAAAACCATGTCGTGACCTTCAAAAGCCTTCACCAGGATGAGTAACTGGAGGATCGAGAAGGTTTTGCCTGATCGGGTACCGCCCTGATTAACCACAATCTTGGTGGTGGCATCATAATTTTTCCGGAATACTTCTGATACCTGAACATTCGTCTCCAATGGGTAGGGTTTTTATGTTTGCTCCCGGCAGTACCGTAGTATGGATCACTTCGAAGGTGATCTTGGTGAGCTTATCCTCTGCCGGTCCAATGTCAACGTTCACCCGCTGCAGCTTAGGCCTGACATATTCCTGAAGCTGTATCCATAAATCGACCCGGTCTTTGCGTTTCAAACCCTTGATATCATCTTCCAGATTCTCTTCAATAATTTCAAGGATTCGTTCAAGCCGCTGTTTTTTCTCCGTTGTAAGCTTATTCGGGGTTCCTTTTGGCCGTCCGACATTCCCAGGCTTGAACCTATGATCGTTTACCAATGTCTGTTCCATGATTTTTCGTTTTTTCACGTTGCACTACGGTTACATATAATAATCTCGCCATATGTTAACCAACTTACTTTTTGTAAATCATCTTCTCTATGGCGCTCACCGATACCCCGTAACAATCGCTAAGCTCGATTTTGATATTGGTGTAATTTCTTCCTCCCTTTTCATGGGCATGTCCTTTACGTGCGTAATCAAAATACAGTTCTTTCACCAGCCATTTCTTTGCTGTGCTTACAGGCAGCAATCCCCTTACCACGAGATATTCTACTTCAATTCCGCAACGTTCCCTCAGTTCAACGACCACTTTTTCGGTTTCCGGGTCCATATATAGCCATTTCTTACAAAAATATACATAAATTCTTCTCATTACAAGCTATTATTCAACTTTTTGCCGGTTTGTACTAAACATATACTTTAAGTCATTCGTATGTTTGTTAGGTTTAATCTTTTCCATCGGTATGAAATCATTTTCCACTCCCCCCGTCGCCTTCTCTGTTGCCTTTATCAATGAGGGTTCCGGAGTACTTCAGAAGGTCGTTGTAGCCCAGGCAGGCAAGGTGAAATCCTATTTTGAAGAGATCGACAGCGAAACGCTATCTCAGATCGTAAGCCTTGGGAATGCAAAGGGAAATGGGGTAAAGGCCCGCTTTGGCCACCCGAATATGTGCAGCAGTGCTTTTGGCACCTATATCGGAAGGTTCAAAAATTTCCAGCTTGATGGCCACAAGGTAACCGGTGATCTGCACCTGGACACGGTTTGCAAAAATGCTCCCGGTGGTAATTTGTACGATTACATTCTCACCATGGCAAAGAAAAACCCGGATATGTTCGGGGCCTCCATGGCATTCATTCCGGCCGATCCTGAAGTAGGCGCCGGAGAATTTCCGCTGGTGCGCATCGAGGAACTTCTGGCCACCGACCTGGTGGACGATCCTGCCGCAACCACCTCGTTGTTTGCACAGGACTCTTTCTCATACCAGGCAACAAGGTTTTTGGATGAGAACCCGGCGATACCCTATTACATTGCCCGCAATCCTGAATCCATCATTGAATTCATGCTAAAATATTTCTCTAAAACTGATTTTATGAAACCAGAACTTTTTCAAAGGATTAAGAACCTCTTCAATCCTGCTCCGGAAGGAGTCCGGCCAGACACGCTGGCATCCTACAATCAGGCGATCGAGTTACTTGAAGCCGATCATCTGCAAGAGATCAGCAGCCTGGAAGCTTCCACCCAGGCGAAGATTATTGCAATTGAACAGCAGCTTGCCTCATCTGCCGACCAGCTTGCAACCTCCGTGGCCGGTGCCGCTCTGCTTGAACAGCAAGTCAAAGATTTAACCGCCCGGGTTGCCACCCTGCAGGATCAATTGAAAGCAGCGCCTACCACAGTCGATTCATCCGATCCCCAGGTCAAAGTCGGCCACCCCGAGGTAAAATTCGGCAAAGAACTCCTAAACGAAATGCCTTCCCATCTGAAGGACAAACTCAAAAAATAAAAATATTTCATTTTCAAATCTCCAAATTTCCACATCCCCAAATCCCTTCGCCATGTCAAACATCTTCTCCCACGGGATCTCTCCCGCCTTCACCAAGCAATCCATCCATGATTTTTTTATATCCCCGTTTTTCATGGGTGAAGACATCCGGGGCGCTATCACCGTTCGCTCCGATATAAAGGGCACAGAACTTCTGAATAAGATTTCCCGTCCCTCCTTCATCACCAAGCCGAAATCTACCGCCGGTTTCACAGCGGCAGGTTCTTTTGCACTTTCCACCCAGTCCATCACCGTGGCGCCAATGGCCATGGAGTTCGAGCAAAACGCCCGGGCATTCTGGGGTTCAATCGTTGAGCAATTGCTCGCTACAGGCTATAAAGAAGACGACATCGAACAGATGAAACAGCCCGATGTATGGAACAAGATCATGCTTCCCATCATTGCCCAGGCTGGGCAGCAGGACCTCATCCGTCAAATGTT
Source organism: uncultured Bacteroidales bacterium (assembly GCA_903945175.1). Taxonomy (GTDB): domain Bacteria; phylum Bacteroidota; class Bacteroidia; order Bacteroidales; family FEN-979; genus CAIVAT01. The sequence goes on from CAJAUM010000095.1 coordinate 5,274, forward strand.
CTTTGGCAATACGGTCCAGGAAGTATTATCTTCGGGTATCCCCACTGGAGTGGTAGATACCAATTTTTCTGGCTATCAGGGCTTCTTAAATCACTTTATCAAGGACCTGTACGCCGGTACCATCCCTTCGGCGCAGCACGTGGTTGTAGCTTCGGCAACTTCCGCCGTCAAAGCTGAAAAAATCCTCACTTATACCGCTGGTACCGATACCTTTCTGGTCTTAACCATCAACGGCGTAGCCTATTCCCAGGCATACCGTTCAAGTGCAACGGTTTCCTGCAATGATTGGCTTGCCACCCATAAGGCGACGGTGGAAGCCCGTGGTGGCGCATTGAGTGGTGTTATCGTAACCAACCCCTCAGCCGGTGCAATCAAAGTCGTTAGCAAGTTCAAAGGACAGGATTTCACCTTCACCGGAACGGTTACCGGAAACGGATCTGTTGCAGCTTCCGGCGTTGTTGCTGCCACCAAACAGGGTGCATTGGCCGCCAATGAGGCCGATGGAACCTTCGAGGACATGATCGATGCAGCTCGTCCCGAAATGTTCGAATTTCCCTTGGTATTCATGTGTACCCGCTCCATGTGGCGCAACCTGGTCCATACCGTCAAGGCGAAAACCACAGGCGACCTTCCGCTCACCATGATGCTGGGTGGTCTTCCGGTTCCTTCCTACGAAGGTTATCCTGTGCTGGTTCGCCCCGACTGGGATACCTGGATTACCACCTACCAAAACGGAGTACAGCCCCACAGGGCACTGCTCACCACCCAACAGAACCTCATCTTCGGAACCGATGGGTTAATGGATCCTACCGACATTGAGTCCTGGTACAATCCTGATCTCCAGATGCGCCGTTACCGCGTGCAGTACAAAGCAGCCACCGCCTATCTCCATTCCGAACTTTTAGTCCTCGCCGGCTTCGGAGATTAATAATTGGTCATTGGTCATTGGTCATTGGTCATTGGTAATTGGTAATTCGTCATCATGTCCTCCAAGAAAATCCAGCCTGCTCCTTCTCCCCGGCCTCGTTTCTACGAGTTCTCCTACAATCCTGTGCTTGATTTGTTTGATACTGACTATTTATTGGATCGTACCAATGTCACGGTGTTTGTACCCTTTGGCGATGACAATGCCCTGCCCCGGCAGCTCATCAAACTGGCCCGTGAGGTACCTGTGCACCGGGCTATTTTGAACTCGAAAACCAATTACATCCTGGGCCAAGGTGTAAAGTCTTCCGATCCGGCTACTTCGGATTTCCTTGACAAACCAAATAATCAAAAAGAGTTGTTTTCTGTTACGCTCAAAAAACTCTGTTTCGATTACCTCACCTTTGGTAACTGCTATTATGAGATAGTTACCAATAAGCAAAAATCCTTCGTGTTCCTCTACCATCAGGACGCAACCCATGTCAGGCGTCATTTTGACGGCAGGCAGGCGTTGATCCATCCAAACTGGGATTTATTCCGTGGCAACGGCGATATGAACCTGAAAGCCATCAGTCTTTTTCCGGAGTTCTCTGCCGGCGATGACGGACTGCTCCATTCCATCGTTCAAATCAAAGACTACGAGCCGGAGTTCGTTTTCTATGGGATCCCTTCTTACTTTGCCGGTATCCGAAATGTCATCATTTCCGGGCTCACAAACATCTGGAACCAAACCCGTCTCGAAAAATCCTTTGCAAGTCCAGGCATGCTGGTAATCCCGGGGGTGAACTCCGAGGCCGATGCAGCAGCGTTAGATGCAGTAATGTCAACCTACAAAGGCGCATTGGGTTCTGCTTCAGGTGAATTTATCATGCAATACCGTGCAGATGCAGCGCCCGGGGTTACTCCGGGCGAAGTTAAATTCGTTCCTTTCAACCGCGACAATGAGGCACATTGGCTCGATTTGCATACCCAGAGTGAACTCTCGCTCATCACCATCCACAACTGGTTCCCTTCACTCACACCATACTCCGATATGAAATCCTCGTTCGAATCCGGACGAATCCTCAATGAATACGAGGTGGCCATGGCCACCGTGATCAAACCGATCCAGGAAACCTTTCACCAATCCCTGCAAACATCACTTGCGTCATGTGGGTTACAGCTCAAAGACTTCGAGTTTATAAATTCCCCGCCCATCTCGCGTATCAACCCGATGAATTTCGTCTGGGAAGTTCGCCGCGACTCCGGCCTCGAATTCGACAAGAACGACCCCGCCCAAAACATTCTGGTCCTTCAACTCCAAAACTCTTTTTCATCCGAAAATCGTAAATCGTAATTGGTCATTGGTAATTGGTAATTGGTAATTATGTCGGCTCTCATGTCCCCCCTCGAAATCATCTCCCTCGCCTACATCACCGAGCTTGACCCGGCCATGATCAAAGATTCTTTTATTCTTACTGCCCAGGTTCAATACATCAAACCGGTGCTGACCGCTCCACTCTATGATGATGTATTGCTCGATCCGGCGGGTGATTTGTACGCTGTGCTGGTCGACGATTACATCAAACCATGCCTGGCATATTACGTCAAGGGAAGCATGCTTAACCAGCAATTGCTCGAAACTTCTCAGTACACCACCGGTTCTGATCCTGCATTGGCTCAATCTCTCATGGACGTTTCAACAGCCGTCATGATCTCCCCCGAACACCGCCGGGACATCGTAAAGGAAGTATTCGCAATGGCCAAATACAAACTGGATTTGCTCGTGGCGTATCTAATCGAACAGGAGTTTCCATTATACACACTCCCGACAGCCCGTAGGGTTTCAGGGTTTATAATCACTTAATACTTAATTGATCACTTAACACTTATTATGGCACAGGTACAACGTAGAGTGGTTTTATGCGATATGGACATTGCCACTATCGTCGCTGGAGGTGGTACTGCATTCACTCCTTCCGTACAAATTCCCAATGGCTGCACCAAGATAACAGTTCAATTCAAGTATCACGGCATCGACTATGCTTTTGGTTGTATTATGTATCAAAGCCTCAACGGCATTGACTTCGATGAGTGCCGAACAATCGACGAAATGCCTATTCAAATACTAATGGACATTGATTCTGTTTCTATGACATTAAATGTCAGCGAACTGCTCACTTCCTGGATTCGCTTCCTGGTCGAAACTGGCGATTGCACCACTGGCACACTCGATAAGTTCTTGGTTTTATTCGCCGCTTAATATAACTATTGTTATTATGGGTCAATCTAAATATTACCAAGTCAGTTCATTAAGGTCAGGTGTAACCAATTACAGGGATTATGCCAAGCAGCTTCACGCGGTTTCACGTCCTTCGCTTCCTGGTGTTCTCCGCACATGGGCTGATTACAATTATAACATGTGCCTGAGCAAACAATCAGGGAACAATGTACAAGTACTTGCAGCGTGCATGGCAAAGGGCATTACTGTTGGTTTAACCCCGTTGGTATTGCTTGTCGATGGCTATCCTCTTTACCTGACCAAAAACAAGGCCAGCTCATTTACAGTCAGGGTCATTGGTATTCGTTCAACACTTAATGCCGGGTTTTGCCAGGAAATAAGGGGTGTCATTGCCATTGGATCAACCAACGCCTCTGCACTGCTGCTTTCACCAACGGTTGATACAGTTATGCTGAGTAGCAGTGTAGGATTATCTGCTGCTGCA
>CAJAUM010000096.1 GCA_903945175.1 uncultured Bacteroidales bacterium
CATCAATGTTGAGATCATTAACCTTAAAAAGAACGTGGAACAGCATTGTGCTGACAACCGGAAAGAACTGGATGCACTCAAGGTAGATATCAAATCTGATACCCGTGAAATCCTTAAAAAGATTGATGAGATACAGGTCTATTTAAGAAACCAATCAAACCAAAAACCATAAAATTATGAACTCTAATTTTTTTAGTCTGAACTGGATGGATCTTGCAAAGGGTCTGCTGGTTGCCGTTATTGGCGCAATTCTTACAGCGGTTTACCAGGCCATTCAGGCTGGTGCTTTATCCTGGACATGGCTTTTCTGGCAACCTATTGTCTTAACAGGTGTTGGTGCAGGCATTGCATATCTGATAAAGAATTTCTTCTCCAACTCTGCCGGTGAGCCGTTAAAGGGGGAACAATGACAATTTCTGACAAAGGTCTGGCGCTGATTGAACATTATGAAGGGTTTCAGGCATGGGCTTACAAGTGCCCTGCCGGGGTATGGACTATCGGTATAGGCACAACAATATATCCAGACGGTTCCCATGTTAAAGAACTTGACAGAATATCTTACAACAAGGCAAAGGACTACCTGTTGCACGATGTCAGGCAAACCGAGTACCAGGTCAATGCAATGCTGAAAGTGAAGCTTATGCAATGCCAGTATGATGCCCTGGTTTCCTTCGCTTACAATGTTGGGTGCAACGCATTCAGGCAATCATCCCTGTTAAAGTTCATCAACGATTACCGGACAGATATTTCCATTGAAGACACTTTTCTGATGTGGAACAAGATCACCGTTAACGGGGTAAAGAAAGTATCCAAAGGATTGAGTAACAGGCGAAGATCAGAAGCCTGGTTATTCCTCAACAATGAAGTGAAATATTTTTAGCCATGGCATTTACATTTGACTCATCCCAACTAATTTCCGCTGTCAAAAAGCCGTTGGTATGGGTTTCGATCATCCTGGCATTGATTCTCATTGGATGCATTATCACTGAAAGGCTTGTACATGACAGCAAACGCAACAAGGTCATTGTCAGCCAATCCATGCTCATTGCAGCCTACAAAAACGCACCCACCAAAATTGACACGGTGCATGATACCGTTCATTATCCCGGTGTTACAATCATCAAGCCGGTTCCCTTTAAAGTTGTTATCCATGATACAATCCTGATTCCATACCGGGAGAGCTGGTATGATTCTGTGTTCAACCAGGGCAGTATCCGGTTTCGCTGGCAGGCTAAAGGTGACCTGCAATTCCTTTCATTCTCAGACTTTACCTGGCCAAAAGAGATCATCACAGTTACAAGGCAGATTGATACCTGCATTACCAAGCCTGTTCCAAAACAACCATTATTCCGGATTGGACCATATGTTGGGCTGTCACTCAACACATTCAGCAAGTTTCCAGGCATCGAAGCCGGAGCCCAGGTTGTTATCAAAGATCAGCTCACCGTTTCAGCAGGTGGCTTGTATTTGAATGGAATATATGGCAACGTGAGGGTGGGATGGTTGTTAAAGTAAATTTCCTCAATAATTAATTTAATAAGTCAGTAATAAAGCGGAACAGGTTGCTCTTGTCTGATTATGCATAATAAAATACTTGACTTTACCCTTGGTTATCATTACCTTCACAAATTATTAGTTGGTTAATGCTATGGTCTGAAAAGATTAATATATTGGATTATATCTATTAACCATAAATATGTTATGATTGTGAGAGTGGATTTAAAACCCACCTAAAAGAATATTCTGACATCAAATAATTTAGTTTTTATGGGTGCCCTTTATTGAACAGACATGAAAAAAGGAATGAAAAATTTGATATACACATTTGCAATAATGGAAGTGTTTTTAATGCTTACATGCAGTTGCAAGAAGTCGAATGACAATAACGATCCCCCTCCCAACGGCACAGTCTGGAATGTTTTTAATATTCCAATTAAAGCTAATTTAAATTCAGTTTTTATGATTAATAGTAGTTTGGGTTGGATTGCTGGTGATAGTGGTATTATTCTAAAATATAATGGCACTTCATGGATTAAGATGTCAACAAATACGGACCAAAATTTAATGGCTGTATATTTTGTGGACAATTTGCATGGTTGGGCAGTTGGTAATTCAGGAACAATTATTGCTACTTCAGATGGTTTAAACTGGGCAAAACAACAAAGTGGAGTTAAGAAAAACTTAAAGGATATTTATATGAATAATTTGACAACAGGTTGGGCTGTTGGCGATGATAGTACATTACTGAAAACTACTGATGGGTTGAATTGGGTAAAAAAAACAAACTTCTTTTATCCTTCTCATAATTGCGATGAAACTTTTAATTCAGTAATGTTTAAGGATTTAAACAATGGTATACTTACAACAAATGGCGGATGTAATTCTTCCGGGTTTATCTTTTTGACAAATGATGGTGGCTCAACCTGGACCCTTCAAAGTACTCCGGGAAATAACTATGATATGTGGTCTGGCTATATTGTAAATAATAATGATATTTGGGTAGGAACATATGCAAAAGGAAGTTCAGGTTTGCTTCATTTTAATGGTCTAACATGGTCGTTTAATGATGTTGTTCCTGATTTAGGTTCCGCGAACATTTATGATTTTTATTTCTTCAATAGTAATAATGGTTGGTTTGTAACAAAATATGATGGACAAATTTATAATTACAATGGCACTAATTGGATTCAATCATACACTATTGGAAAAACGCTTTATTCAATAAGTTTCTCAGATACTTCTAATGGTTGGGCCGTAGGGGGTAATGGTATAATATTAAAGTATCAGTCTCCAGCAAATGCAATAAATTATAGTATTAAACCTTCTAAATCTATAAGTTATGAAAAAAAATAATTATTTCAGAATCAGTTATTTAGCAGCGATTTTTTTATTTGTGTTTTCAACTTTTTTATCGAGTTGTTCAAGTAAACCAAAAAAAGCAGCAAACAAGTTTGTTGAAGGTGTTGAACTTTGTTTCGGTCAGGTCTCTCCTGAAAGTTTTTCCAGAGGCAATGTTTCAGCAGATGAAATGGCAAATATTAGTGATTGTATACAGAAAGCAAGCGTGGAACTCACAAACCTCACAAAATCTTTTAACAAAGATCAATATGACGAGTTTGAAACTGAATGTAAAATTCTTGCACTAAAATCTAAATATAAGGATGTGTTCGCACAATTGGGCATTATTGAAGCAAATTCAAGTGGTTCTAAATCTAATATGTTTGAAAAACAATTTGAAAGGCAGCGGATAAATGACTCAATTCGTGTAAATGATTCATTAGCCATGGTAATTTATAAAGAGCAACTAATAGCCGATTCAATTGTTGAATCCAAAAAAAAGTAATCTACCAACATAGTTAACAAATAATTTCAAACTGTATTATAGATAGTAAGCCAATCTTTTCAAATTCATAGGTAAAATTATCGAGCCTTGTACATTTTCAATTTAAACTCTTTAAAATTGATCTATAAAACATGAAAAAAACATTTTTGATTTTTGGAATGATGATTTTAGCGACTATTGCAGTTGCTCAGCGCGAAGTAGTGCTATACCACGGTTATACCGGAATCGTTGCAGAGAGGAAACTGGTAAACGCCAATGGTATAAAGTGTGGATACGACAAGATCTACAATACAGATGGAGTGCTCGTGGAAATGTACACATACAAGAATGGCAAGAAGAATGGGCCTTGTGCGTCATACAGCCCATATACTGGACAAATATTGTCGAGTGGGAATTTTACTGCTGATGAAAGGTCTGGAGTGTGGACTATTTATAGTACCAGCAAAGGAGTGCCTAAGGATACTCCAGAGGAACGATTGACTTATCCAAGTCGGAATCCAAATTTGACAGAGAAAACTTTTGAAGAAGAAGAGGACTACTATCATGCGGCAAGGGTTTTGGTAAAAGATGAGAAGTGGCGCTTCATACAAGGAAAGAATGTATTGATTTACATGAAGACAAGAGACTCCGAAAAGAAATGGTCGTCTCAAGGAAAACTGTTAACTGAGAAACTCCAGTCTAACGGCGAAATTGTTTATGAACTCGAGTATTGGGACAATGGGAAAATAAAAGTAAAAAATGTTCCTAATGATACATGCTTTGAATATGACATGAAAGGAAATAAAATTGAAGCTTACTTTCTGGAAAATTATGGATATAGTAGTCAGATTAAAAAATCTTTAATTATTTTTCCTGCACAAACTGAGACGACCCTTCCGGGACAAACAACCTCTGCTCATTTTAATTGCGGTTCTCCCATTACAATTAACCATAAGGCAGGAACTGTTGCCCCGGTTACTAAAACAGTTACTTATGGCACTGTTACCAACATCCCCGGCGAACTTACAAAATGCTGGATTACCAGTAATCTTGGTGCTGACTTTCAGGCCTGAACCAGACCGGTGCCATTTCCTGAACTAAATTGATGCCACCAAAAATGGGTTTTTACGTAGACGTAAAAAAGAGCGTCTATGGGTATCTTGGTATGCCGGCATTGCAGAAAAAA
>CAJAUM010000097.1 GCA_903945175.1 uncultured Bacteroidales bacterium
AAATACCTTTATAAATTGAAGATGCTCGTTCCAAAAGACCGTGCCCCGGTTGAATCCGAATTATTTCGGATGACCGGTCGTTGTCTGATCATAAACTTGACAGACAAAAATGGCACGATCCGCATTTTTGGTACCATGGAAAGCCCGATGAAACTTACCAGTAAACTGATGAAACCCGCTGCCATGGAAACATTCAACGGTTATGAGTTATTGTTTGCCGGAGAGTTTACCAAACCTGCAGGATTCCTGTTGCCGGCAAACGGTATCATCCCGGATGATGAGACCCCCCTGGATTGATCCCTTTTAATTTTCAGTCCTTTATTTGGCCGTCATACCATTATAATATTGTATCCTGAAACAAAAGGTACAATGAATCCCATCTTAGCAGAAATCCTTTCCGGCGCATGGTTGATCTCCAAAGAGAGGTCAACCGCTTATGCTTCGATTCTGCTCTCGATGCTGAAAGGCGAAAGTTTTTCTGAAGTTGATTCGGCAATTGCCAGGGAACGGAACCGATCTTATGTGATCGGCGCTATGGGGGATCAACCCCAGCGGTTCGGTTTTGCCGATACCAACATTCCAGTAGGTTCTGTTGCCATTATCCCGATCCGCTCGGAAATCCTTAAATACGATCAGCCCTGCGGACCCCGCGGGTCTCAATCGATCCTTTCCGATGTAAAATCGGCTGATCAGAATCCAAACATCAAAAGCATTCTCCTGGTTGTGGACTCTCCCGGCGGCCAGGTGACCGGCACCGATCTGTTGGCTGAAGCAATTTGTAATTCCACCACACCGGTTGTGGCATATATAGAAGGTATGGCGGCAAGCGCAGCCTACTGGATCATCTCCGGGGCATCAAAGATCATTGCCAGCTCTGACCTTGACCGTATCGGGTCCATCGGAACCATGCTGATGGTGGAAGACCTTCAGCCGGCTCTCGAAGCCCAGGGAGTCAAGTTTCATGAAATCTATGCCAGCCTTTCGGTTGATAAAAATGTCGACTTTAACCATGTACTGGATGGCAAGTATGAATCCTACCAGAAAAATGTGCTGGATGTGATCAACAGTAAATTCCTTTCCTCGATCAAAGCTAATCGTTCTGCAGTTGATGATTCCACCCTGACCGGCAAGATGTACTTCGCCCCTGAGGCAATTGCCCTGGGACTGGTCGATGAGATCGGATCGCTGGAATACGCGATCACAGTGGCAGCGGCTTTATCACCGGTGACGACTGTTCTTTCCATTGAAATGCAAACCAATAATCCAAATAATATGAAGATCAAAGAAACCTGGAAAACCATTCAAAGTTTTTTCAAGCTAGACCCGCTGGCACTGGACTCACAGGAGCTGACCGATGAACGGGTTCAACAGATCAACGACCAGCTCGGCTCGGTGACCCTTCAAAATGAGCAGCTGAAAGAGCAGCTTGCCGCAGAGAAATTCGCGTATCAAATGACCCTGGCCGAACTGGAGGCTCTGAAGCAGCAGGATGCCGCCACAGAGATCGTTGCCGTAAAAGATGCAGACAAAATTGAAAGCATCGCCGATGAACCTGTGTATGCACACGACAAAATCGCAGATGAATTCTGCTCATAATTTTAACACTTAATATTTGTATCAATGGCCGAAACAATTTCATTAGCCCAACTTAAAGCCGCATTCGGGACGTACGTAGGAACGAACCAGAAGGATATTCTGCGGCTTCTGACCCAGCCCACCTACTCCGAAACCTTCATGACCACCAAACAGTCACAGGATTTGGTTTACCGCGCATCAAAGGCCGTGATCTCCGATCTCGTTCAGGGATTCCAGGAAGGCTGGACCCCGAAAGGAAAAGCTGCATTCACTCCCGTTGAGATTTTGCAGCGCCGGCACAAGATCGACCTTTCATTCTATCCGGATGAAATCATGGATTCATGGCTCGGGTTCATGGGCGATGAGTCGATCGACCGCAAGGTATGGCCGATCACCCGCTATATCATCGAACAACTGATCATGCCAAAGGTGATGGATAACCGCGAACTTGCACTCATCGGCAAGGGTCATTATGTTGCACCGGTTGAAGGCACAGCTCAGGCGCTGGGCCTTTCGATGGACGGCTTTGTCACCATTTTAAAGAATAAACACACTGCCGGGGGATCAAACATGAATTTCATCACCCTGGATGCGCTCACTGCTGACAATGTGTTTGATCAACTGGAGTCCTTCGGTGACCAGGTGGGTGATTTGTACAAGGATATGGCGATGAATATCTTCCTGTCGCGCAAATGGTTTGCGGCTTATCACAAAAAACGCCGTGATCTTCATGGTACCGACACGAATTACGATGGCATGACAACCATGCTGGAAGGAACCAATCTTACACTGACCCCGCTGCCATCCATGGCCGGCGAAAACCTCATCTTCACTACTCCCAAAGAGAATTTTATCCGGTTGATGAACCGCAATAATGGCGCCTCTAACATTTCTATCGAAAGCGTTGATCGTCAGATCAAGGTTTTTGCCGACTGGTACGAATCAGTGGGCTTCGGTATTGAAGAAGCTGTTTTCGCTTACGTTCCTGCAGTTTAATCATTAAAAACACAAAATCATGACCATAGCATTATTTGACCTTGCAAAACCCACCGTGAGAAATGCCGGAGGTGGCGGCGGAATAAAATCCGAGATCATCCTGATCCTGGAAGCGGATATCGATTGGGATACCTTTCCACAAAGGGATACCGATGGTGTGACGATGGCCGCTGACATTGCGATGAAGACTGGTAAATTCATGCACAGTTTTTATATGACCCAGGGAACGATCAAACCATCTCAGAAAAAGCTCAAAGGGTCCAATCAGGACTGCGGCGGGTATGAGATCGGTTTGGAAGGGTTCTATCCGGGAATTGAAAAGGCAGTTCAGAAATGGATTCAGAATTTCGGTATCGACTTCAAAGGGATCGTGATCATTCAGAACTGCGCCTCAAGCAAACGTTACCTGATCGGTGAACCCTGCAACCTGGTGCACATTGAGACCATCGAAACAACCTGGGGCGAGGAGATCGATAAAGATAAAGGCCACAAGTTCGGATTCCTGTGCAAACAGGGTTCGCCGATGGCCTTTTACGAAGGATTGCTGGTAATGGATCCCAATCCGCCCGTAATTTAATCAATGAAGCTTTCATAGTGTTTTCATAAGTGGGTTAGTTAGGAGCCTGTCGGAGTGATCTGGCAGGCTTTTTTGTTTCATGCAACTTGTTGGATATTTTTGATGTTAAGAGAATAACTATTCACGTTTTGTCTTACATTTACAGATTAAGACGGATTACCTTGCGCCTATAGTCAAAAATAGTCGCCATATGGCGGTTAGCGAGAAGTGTTATGCAGCATGTAAACAGAAAGAAAGATTTGGAGTATTCCATAATAGTATATACCTTTGTAATATAAAACAAAGGAATCACATGAAAACACTTTCTTTAAAGTTGGATGATTCGGTCTTCACTGAAACCGAACAAGTCATCAACCATATTAAAAAATCCCGCAACAGGTATATCAACGAAGCACTGGATTTTTATAATAAAGTTCAGAAGCGCAAACTGTTGGCTTCCAAATTAGAAAAGGAATCCAAGCTAGTCAAGGATGAATCATTAACAGTTCTCCATGAATTTGAATTGATAGATTATGAAGGCTAAACAATTTGAAATCTGGATTGCTGATCTTAATCCGACAAAAGGAACAGAACCAGGTAAAATCAGACCTGTTATTGTCGTGCAATCAGATCTTTTAAACAAACATCATCCATCGTCAATAATCTGCCCATTAACTACCAATGTCCAAAAAGACAGTGAAATATTAAGAGTTCATCTAAAAAAAGGTTGTTGCGGATTAAACGAAGTATGCGATATAATGGTGGATCAAACAAGAGCAATTGACAACAAAAGATTGATTAAAAAGCTAGGTATTGCTCCAACAGAGGTCATATCTATTTTGAAGGAAAATTTGAAAATAATACTTGATCTGGAATAAACCACGCCGCATAACGAGCCATCAAACACAATGCTCACCCACACCGGTATGATGAGTCATTCCGAAACAAACGCACTGTGTTTGCCGGCAACACGTTGGTATAAATACAACAATGCCGGGCCAAAGGATGATATTTTTCAGGGCTGCTTGCATCTTTTTAATAGTTCTTTGAATCTGTGATTTCCCTCTGGCACGAAATCCATTTCCACGATAAAAAGCACCTGAACCGATCATGAATTAGTAAGACTGGCGCCAATATTTTTTTGAGGGACAGGCGAACAAATTCCTGATCGGTTCAGGTGCTTGATACTGGCAAACCGGCACGCTCCACTATTTTGTTCCCTGTGGGTGACAGCACCAAAACTTACGATATCTTTGCCCAGCCAATCACAAATAAGCAGGGTATTATCGAAGGGGTTTCAACCTGTTCAACTGAGTGCCTATGCGATAAAGCGATGACTGATTAATGGAACGTGGTATGACACGGATGCTTTGCAACGCGGATAATATCGAAATAAAAATAGTACATTATGAATACCAAAAAAAACAAGTCTGATGCCGCCAGCCTTCGCAAAAAGGCCGAAGAGCAACTGAAAAACAGGCAAACGGAATCGAAGGAGTCTTTTTCTGAGGGAAAAATGCTAAACCTCATCCACGAACTACAGGTGCACCAGGTGGAACTCGAAATGCAGAACGAGGAACTTTTGTTGGCTAAAGAGCAGGAAGAGCTTGCCAGAGAAAAATATACCAGCCTTTTTGAATTTGCACCTTCAGCCTATTTTACCCTTACTGAGCTTGGTAATATCGCAGAGCTGAACCTTGCCGGCGCGCAGATGCTTGGAAAAGAGAGACAGAAACTGATAAACAACAGGCTTGCTTTTTTTATCGGCAGCAACAGCCGGGTAGTTTTCGATGATTTCGTCACACAGGTATTCAGCAGCAAAAGCCCGGCAAGCCTCGAAGTTACCTTCGGCACAAAGGAAGATTCATGCATTTATGCCCTGTTAACCGGCACACTCTCCGACGACGGTAAACATTGCCTGATTACCGTAACCGATATTTCTGATAGAAAAAAAAGAGAACTGGGGCTTCGTAAAACGGCTGAACTTAATTATTTGCTGCTTGCATTATTTGCAAATGCTACGGCTCTTACTGATAAACAACTCTACGATGAAGCACTGGATATAGCCGTAAAAATCACCGGCAGCGCAATTGGATTTTTTCATCAGGTTAGCGAAGATCAGCAGGAGATACTCCTGACCACCTGGAATGATGAAGCAAGAAAAAATTGCACCACAGTCTATGACAATCATTATCCCATTGATAAAGCCGGGAACTGGGCCGACTGTGTAAGGCAAAAGAAGCCGGTAGTTTACAATGATTATGCAGGGTCGCCAAACAGAAAAGGCATGCCTGCAGGCCACGCCCCTGTTGGCAGAACCATGAGTGTTCCGGTTGTGCACAAAGAAAAAGTTACTCTTATTTTTGGGGTTGGCAACAAAACATCAGATTATACAGATTCGGATGTAACTTTTATTCAATCTATTGCCAATGAATTGGATAAAATTCTTGGAAAAAGAGCGATTGAGCGGAATTTGCAACAAATCGAAGACCGCTGGCACTTTGCCATTGAAGGGAGTAACGATGGCATCTGGGACTGGAATGTGCTTACCGGTGATGTTCATTTCTCGAATCGGTGGAAAGAAATGATAGGCTTCGAGCCTCACGAGATTGGTGAAAAACTTGAAGAATGGGAAAAAAGGGTGCATCCGGATGACATGCCAGCGGTGCAAGAAACACTTCAGCGGCATTTTAACGGTGAAAGCCCTCAATACCTTACAGAGCACCGCATCCTATGCAAGGATGGTTCGTGGAAATGGATTCAGGACCGCGGCAAGGTATTGCAATGGACTCCAGAGGGCAAACCTATGCGCATGGTTGGTACACATACCGACATCACTGGGCGTAAGCTGGCAGAAGAACAAATCATAGGGCAAAATACGCTAATCAATGGAATATTGAATGCTACTCCCAATTTTCTTGTTCTTAAGAACACCGATGGCACTTATCGCGAGGTTAATGCAGTATTCTGTAATTTTCTCGATAAAACCCGCCAGGAGATTATTGGGAAAAGCGACCGGGAGCTTTTCCCACCCCCCGAAGCCGAAGAATATATTAAAGGCGACAAGGAGGTTATCAGCAGCGGTATTTCTGAAAACAGGGACTGGCTAGTAACCGGAGGAAAAGAAATGCGTTGGCTCAATGTAATTAAGAACGCTGTCAGGAATTCTTCAGGGGAAGTTACTGGTGTATTATGCTCGGTGACCGACATCACCGAACGCAAACAAACGGAAAATATATTGGCTTTTCTGGCACAGACCAGCTTCACACCGGCACAGGACGACTTCTTTCAGGTGCTCGCACAGTACATCTCAGAGTCTCTCGGCATGGGCTTCGTATGCATCGACCGCCTTGACGGCGACAATCTGACTGCACATACCGTAGCCGTTTATTCGAATGGAAAGTTTGAGGACAATGTATCTTATGCGCTCCAAGACACTCCCTGTGGCGAGGTAGTAGGCAAACAGGTCTGTTATTTCCCTTCGTCGATCAAAAATCTATTCCCGAACGATGAGGTGCTGCAACAAATGGAAGCTGAGAGCTACATTGGAGTAACCTTGTGGAGTCATGACGGCCGCCCCATTGGGTTAATTGCCGTTATCGGGGAGCAACCAATTACTAATAGGACGCAGGCTGAATCCCTGCTAAAACTGGTGGCAGTGCGTGCCGCAGGTGAGATGGAACGTAAAATGGCGGAGAACCAACTGCGCGAGAGCGAGGAGTTTAACCGGAGACTTTTGGCAACCATCCCTGATTTTGTTATTCGAACTGATATCGAAGGTAATATTGTATATTCTAATGAACCCACCGGTAAAGATTCCTTGTTTCTCTCAAAAGAACAGTTATTAGGGCGTAATATGCTTTCGTTCGTACACGAAACAGACCTCGAACGTGCTGTTGAAAATACAAGACGAATGTTCGAAAAACCACTTGGCGCTCAAGAATACAAGTTAATGACTCATGATGGTCAGGTGCTCGAATGTGAGGTAAATGGCGACCTGGTACGGGATGGTGATAACAATCCTGTTGGGATGGTTTATGTTGTCAGAAATATTTCCGAACGCAAACTTATGGAAAAGGTTCTTTCCCAAAGCAAATTGCGCCTGGATAAAGCGGAAGAAATAGGTTCGACAGGCAGTTGGGATTACGACCTGGAATCAGACTCACTCGCCTGGTCGGACCATACTTACCGAATTTATGGGGAAAGTAAGGAGTCGTTCATTCCGACCTTCGGGAAGGTTATCGCCCACTATCCGGATGCAGAGCGCGAGGAGGTTGTGGCGGCATTCAACCGCGCTATAGCCGAACAGAGCGAATTCCGCATCGACCATCGGATTATCACGAAAAGCGGCGAGATTCGGTTCGTTCAGGAGATTGGCCGGCTAATTCTCTCCGCAAACGGAATGCCTGTGCGGATGGCCGGTTCGGTGGTGGACATTACCGGGCGTAAACTGGCTGAATTGGCACTACAGGAAAGCGAAAAAAAATACCGTAGTATTTTCGAAAGCGTGAAGGAAGTTTACTTCGAAGCTTCAATGGATGGAACGTTGCTGGAGGTTAGTCCTTCAATTAATTATATTACCAAAGGACAATACACCCGCGATGAAATGATAGGGCAATCTTTTGTCGATATTTATGCCAATGCTGGCCAACGCGATATTTATTTCTCACAATTAATTAAACAGAAAATACTTAACGATTATGAGTTGTTGCTGAGTAACAAAGATGGCTCAATAATTCCTGTTGCTATCTCTTCTGCACTTTCGTTTGATGCCGGCGGTAAACCTCTGAAAATAATCGGAATCCTCCGCGATATTTCCGAGCGCAAAACCGCTGAAACAGCGATTAAAGAGCGTGATGCAAAATTCAGAACACTCTTTGATACTATGGCTGAGGGAGTGATTTATCAGGATAATACCGGCGCAATAATACATGCAAACCCGGCTTCCGAGCGAATTTTAGGGGTAAGCCTGGACCAGTTGCAGGGCAGAGCCTCCATTGACCCGCGCTGGAACTCAATACACGAAGACGGGTCTCCGTTTCCGGGTAATACCCACCCCGCCATGATTGCTCTCGCAACAGGAAAAGAAAACACTGCTGTAATGGGAGTATTTAATCCCTCGATTGAAAAGTACATGTGGATTATTGTAAATGCAATACCGGAGTTCCGCAATGGAGAGGACAAGCCATTCCAGGTGTTTACCACCTTCAGGGATATCAGCGAACTGAAAAATGCCTTCGATCAGATCAACAAGGCAAAGGAGGATCTGGAATTCAAGGTTGAAGAAAGAACAAAAGAATTAAGGGAAATCAATATTTTCCAGAAGGCTATTCTCGATAATGCCCCGTTTGCAATACTTTCTACCGATACAAACGGTATTTTCCAATCCATAAATCCTGCAGGAGAAGCAATGACCGGATATACTGCCGGTGAAGTTATTGGTAAACTAACCCCGCTTGGGTTTCATGACAGGGAAGAGATATTCCGGTTTTGCACCGAAGCAACGGGGAACCCTGTTCCCAAAGAAGAAGATGCTTATGCGGCTGCTATGGAGGCCATGTTTCATAAAATTACCGAATGGCACTGGATACGAAAAGATGGGAAAAGATTCCCTGTAAAAATCAGTCATAGCTCCCTGGTGGGCGCTGATGGTATTGTTAATGGATACATGGGACTAATATTGGATATTTCAAAAGAAAAAGAGCACCTGGATGCCTTACAGGAAAGCGAAGAGCGATTTCATAAAATGTTCAAGGAACATGCGGCAGTTATGCTGTTAATTAATCCTGAAAATGGTGATATTATTCAGGCCAATGATACAGCTGTAGCTTACTATGGTCTGGATTTCTTAAATACCACCAGAAATATCCGTGATATCAATGTGTTCAGTCCGTCAAAGATAAAGGATGAGATGGAAATGGCTGCCAGGCAGCACAGGAACTATTTTATCTTCCCGCACAAACTGGCTACCGGAGAAATCAGAACGGTCGAAGTACATTCGACTCCGATTGAGGTTAGCGGGAATACACTATTATTCTCTATTATTCACGACATCACCGAGCGCAAGCAGACCGAAAACGCGTTAAAGAAAAGCGAAGCCGAAAACCGTGCCATCATACAGGCGGTGCCCGATATGATGTTCCGCATCCACCGCGATGGTATTTACCTTGATTACCATGGGAAAAACGATTCATCGCTGTACGTTTCCAAAGAATTTTTTATCGGCAAAAAGCTTAGCGAGGTATTGCCACCCGAACTGGCAGCGGAATCCATGCAGGCTATTGGGAAAGCCTTTGATTCAGGCGAAGTGGTGCAATATGAATACAGTTTGCCTGTTAATGGAAAGAACTGCTTTTTTGAAAACCGGATCATCGGCATTTCTGATGAGGAAGTACTTTCGATTATTCGCGACATTACCTACCGCAAAGAAACAGAAACCGCTCTGAAAATGCAAATCGCTGCTTTTGAGTCGTTTGCCCTTGCCATTATCATTACCGATATCGCCGGCAGGATTCAATGGGCAAATTCAGCTTTTAGCAGGCTAACAGGTTACCCGGTTGAAGAAGCAACAGGAAAGATGCCGGGTGAACTGGTAAAATCGGGCAAACAGGACAGAACGTTTTATGAAAATTTCTGGAATACTATACTTGATAAAAAAGTCTGGAGCGGCGAACTGATAAACAAAAGGAAAGACGGCAGCCTTTATTATGAAGAGGAAACCATCACACCTGTATTGGATTCGCTGGGAAACATTTCCAGCTTTATTGCCATCAAAATAGATGTTACCGAACGGAAAAAACTGTATCAGGCACTTGCAGATGAGAAACGGAGATTGGCAGACATTATTAAAGGAACCAATGCCGGAACCTGGGAATGGAATATACAATCGGGCGAAACCATTTTTAACGAACAATGGGCCCAAATGCTGGGATACACCCTGGAAGAAATTTCACCTGTAAGCATGGAAACCTGGATAAAATTTGCCCATCCTGATGATTTAAAAACATCCGGTGAACTGTTAAACAAGCACTTTAAAGGTGAGCTTGCTTATTACTCGTTCGAATCGCGGATGAAAAATAAGAACGGGGAGTGGATATGGGTTCTCGACAGGGGAAGAGTGCATGAATGGGATACCGATGGCAAACCTTTGCTGATGTCAGGCACACATCAGGACATTACCGAACAAAAACGGATAGAAAGCGCTCTGCAACAGGCTAAAAACGAAGCCGAAAAAGCAAACCTCGCCAAGAGCGAATTCCTGTCGCGCATGAGCCACGAACTGCGCACCCCCATGAATTCGATACTCGGCTTTGCCCAACTGATGGAAATGGGAGAGCTCAATCCGAAGCAAAAAAAGGGAGTAACGCATATCCTGAATAACGGCAAACACCTTCTCGATTTAATCAATGAGGTGCTCGATATTTCAGGTATTGAAGCCGGAAGACAGACGATGATGCCTGAACCGGTACAATTGGCCAATGCTATCAACGAAATCACTGACAGCATTCAGGTTGCTGCATCCAAAAGAAAAATATCAATTGAATTTGCCGATTCACCAGCCAACAGCCATTTTGTGCTGGCCGACAAGCTTCGGTTAAAACAGGTATTGATTAATTTATTGAGTAACGCCATAAAATACAATAAGCAAGGTGGATCAATAACCATTCAAACAAAGCTGCAACCAGTCAATGAGCAGGGAAATGCCCTTGTCAGGATTTCAATTACCGACACAGGTATTGGAATAACTCCCGAAGAGGCAGGCAAACTGTTTCAACCCTTCGAGCGTATTGGAGCCGATAAAACCGAAACCGAAGGGACGGGTCTTGGGCTGATGATCGTAAAAAAAATTACCGAAGCCATGGGCGGTACGGTTGGGGTTGAGAGTGAAGCCGGAGTTGGAAGTACCTTCTGGATTGAGTTGCCTCAGGCCGAAAATCTAAATGATGAAGCAATTCAATCAATAGGAACAACATCACCTGTATTGCAGGTAACCAACACTGCATCAACAATTCTTTACATCGAGGATAATCGTTCGAACATTGAACTTATTGAAGAGGTTTTTGCGGAACATCGTCCGGAAATCCTTCTGGTAACTTCGAAATTCGGAAAAAAAACCATAGAACTGGCAAAAAAGCACAAACCCGGTTTAATACTGCTCGATCTCGATTTACCCGACCTAAATGGAATAGAAGTTTTAGCGCAACTGTTGGCCGATGAACACACAAAATCAATCCCGGTCATTATTATCAGCGCCGATGCCATGTCGTTTCAGATTGATAAATTGATGAAAGCCGGCGCTACAGGCTATTTGACAAAGCCGCTGGATGTAGTTCTTTTTCTGAGAACCATTGAACAACACACTGCCATTTAATTTTTTACACATTTTAAACACAAAAGAACATGATAGATTCAACATTAAAAAACGCAAAAATCCTTATTGTGGATGATAAGGAAGCGAACATTGATATTCTGGAAGGACTGCTGGAAGAAACGGGATACAGAAATGTCCAATCTACTACCGACCCGCGAATGGTGGTTGACTTATTCAAATCATTTAACCCCGATTTAATCCTGCTCGATTTAATGATGCCCTACCTGAGTGGGTTTGAAGTGATGGCTGAAATACATTCCATAGCTCCTCCCCAAAGCTATCTGCCAATACTAATTCTTACCGCCGACATTACCCCTGAAGCCAAACTCCGGTCACTTTCGTACGGGGCAAAGGATTTTCTTAGCAAGCCATTCGACCTTTCTGAAGTGAGACTTCGTATAAACAACCTGATTGAGACCCGTTATCTGCATCAGCAACTCGAAAACCAGAATCAGATACTGGAGGAAAAAGTAAAAGCAAGGACATTCGACCTTGAGCTTTCCAACAGAAACCTTGATAATGCCAATAAAGAGCTTGCTTTACTCGATAAAAGTAAAAGTGATTTCCTTAAGCTTATAAGTCACGAACTCCGAACCCCGCTAAACGGGATTTTGGGTTTTACTAACATTCTTAAAGACAAAATTGATTCGCCAGAATTGGTTGAATATCTCCATTACATTGACGAATCAGCAAAAAGGCTGGAGCAGTTTTCATACCAGGCCTTACTCATCACACAACTGAAAGCAGGTAAATTCAAAATTCAAAATGAAAATGTTCGCCTTGATGTACTCTTAAGCAAAACAACCTCACACCTTAAGGAGAAAATTGATAAAAAAAATATTACTATTAAATTTCAACCGCTCGGCACATTTCATTTCTTAAATGGTGATGAAGAATTAATTACTATCTGTTTTCAGAGTCTTGTTGAAAATTCGGTTAAATATTCTTCCGTTGGCGGGGATGTGGTTATCAGAGTGTTTGCTGATCAACAATCAACGGTTTGCGAATTCATTGACAATGGTAGTGGTTTCAATCCGAAGATTCTTGACAATCCTTACCTGCCTTTTGTTAATGCAGAAAAGCACATTGACGAAAATACCGGTTTGAACCTCCTTTTGGTAAAGCTTATCATGGATGCCCACCAGGGCCAGATTGAAATTTCCAATAACCAGCAAAAGGGAGCAACAGTAAGATTAACTTTCAGTAATCAGCAATAAAATTATGGCATCAAGCAAGAATGTCAAAAGCAGGGTTTGATGACTAAAAATGCACATGGCTATAACATCGCATATAAAACATTTGGCAGTCAGTGGGTTATCGAACATTTCAGCCCGTATCAAAAGTCGTTGTAACTTGACAGGAATGTGCTTCGAAATGCCAAACGTTTCATATACGTAACCGTTAGCGGTCATTGTAAACACTGACCCCTGAAATCAAAATGAACAGTATAGAAATAAAAAAAATAACCATGAGAAAAACAATACTTATAATTGGCATTTTCCTAATTTCATTGACA
>CAJAUM010000098.1 GCA_903945175.1 uncultured Bacteroidales bacterium
AATAAAGTATAACTTTGCTTATGGCATTCTCAGGTATGATAAATGTTAAATCAGGGCAGTTAACTTTTGGGGGTCAATTTGAAGCGTATAAGAGGGGTCAATTAGAGCGTAATATCCAGGTTTTACAAGAAACCACTGATATTAAACAACTTATTGTTGCTCAAAAATACACCCGTATCAAAACCGCAGAATTCAATAAATTGGCTGAAGAACTGAACATTGCGGAATCAGTTGAGGAAATGATCAACGCATTGAAGTAACGGGCCTGAATTGGCTTTTCGACACAAACATTCTTGTTCATTTTATCAGCAGTAAGGTTTTTATTGATGCAATAAAAATGATCGAATAACGGCCTTGAGTAAGCATCCTGAAAACCATGTATATTTGACGGCCAGGGAAATCTGTGCATATATTGAAGAAGAGTATGCTTATGAAAAAGAATATGAAATCTGCATTTATTGCAGCTTTATTGATCATTTTTCTCTATCCATCTGCGTTTTCCCAGGTCTTAAAAATCTATCAGATCGATGCAGAGCAAGGTGATGCTGCCCTCGTAATCACACCATCGGGGAAGACGCTGCTGATTGACTGCGGTAAAAAAGGACAGGGGGAGAGGATCAGTGCCCTCCTGAAAAAAGAGGGGAAAAACAACATTGATGTATTCATATGTACGCATTACCATGAAGATCACTATGGCGGGATTGATGACCTGGTGAACAGGCAGGGCATCTCTGTATTGAAAGCATACGACCGGGGCGATAAACAATATTTACGAGCAGCGAAGCTCAAAGAGAAAACCTACATTGCATATCAGGCAGCAGTGGGAAGTAAGGCTGTACACCTGAAAAGGGAACGTGTAATAAGCCTGGACCCGGAAATGACTATCACCTGCATAGCCTCCGGGGGTGTAGTAGCCGGAGAATCATCCCCGATTCCAGGTAATGATGAAAATGATCTCAGTATCGCCATTCTGCTGACTTATGGAAAGTTCAGCTATTTCACCGGAGGCGACATTGAATCGCCCACAGAAAAGAAGATCGCCATGGGAAACCTCGTTAAAAACGTGGAAGTATGCAAGGCCGACCATCACGGGGCAGAGACCAGTTCTGATTCGATGTTCATGGTCATGCTCAGTCCTTCGGTAATCATCATATCCAACGGAAATGATGGTGAATACCAACATCCCCGGAAAGTTATCCTTAGCCGGTACAACTCCCTGGAACCAAAACCGGACGTTTACCAGACGAATAAGTACCTGAGATCAGGCCCTGACGGTGGCAATGTACCTGATGGGTTTATTGCCGATCCTGAAACAGTGGATAAGGATGGGACATTCCTGGTAACAGCAAGTAAAACATCGAACCAGTTCAGCTTAAATTACGGTGGTGTGACAAAGAACTACCCGGTAAAAGAATGAATCACAAAATTTAAACCCACCCATGCCCCGCAAAATCAAACTCATGACAAATACCACCGGCCAGGCAGGATGATACCAGGGAATTGGAACGCCAGTTGCGCTTAGCGGTTAAATTATACAATATATGGGTTTGGATACCCGGTTGGCGCTGCAAGTAAAGAAATGCTTTGGGACTTATAGTACAATCCGTGTAAATCGAATCAGATTTTCTTTGTAATATTACCATTCAATTTATACTGCATCTTGAAAGGATCGCGAAAGCAATCCTGTTTAGATGCATTGTTACTGAACGTTTGAGTTTGCTTTCAATTGCTAACTCAAACGCCGATGTATAATATAGGCTGAAAACCATAAACAAATCAATCATGATAATTTCAAGATTAATCCTGAAGAATTGGAAAAACTTCAAGGATGTTGATTTAGAGATGGAGGAAAGGGTTTTTATTGTTGGCGCCAATGCCTCCGGAAAATCGAATCTTTTGGATGTTTTCCGGTTTTTACGGGATATTGCCAAATCGGGAGGCGGATTGCAAAAGGCAGTTACCGACAGGGGGGGCATCTCAAAAATACGCTCTCTTGCTGCCCGGAAATATCCGGATGTGGAAATCGAAGTTCATTTATCGGAATTTGGTTCCCGTGAAATCTTATGGAAGTATGCCATCAGCATTAAACAAGAAACAAGAGGGAACCGGTTACCATTTATCGCATATGAGAAAGTCTGGAAGGGATCTGAACTAATACTTAACCGGCCTGATAAGGAAGATAAAAAAGATCCGGTCAGGAGAACACAAACACATCTTGAACAGATAAACACCAACAAAGAATTCAGAGATATCCCGAAGTTTTTCGACAGTACCCTTTATTTACACCTTGTTCCTCAATTATTAAAATACCCACAAGCCTTTACAGGACCTGATCTGCCCGACGATCCATTTGGAAAAGGGTTTCTTGAAAGGATTGCCAAGGTAAATGAGAAAACAAGAAATGCCTGGTTAACCAGGATACAACATGCTTTAAAGCTTGCCGTACCCCAATTCAATGAATTAAAATTCACGACTGACAAAGGGTTTCCACATCTGGAAGCCATTTACGAACACTGGAGACCTGGCGCAGGAAAACAAAAAGAGGACCAATTCAGTGACGGCACCTTAAGAATGATCGGGTTATTCTGGTCACTGCAGGATGGTGATTCGTTGCTGTTGCTGGAAGAACCTGAACTATCCTTGAATGGCGCAATCGTCTCCAAACTGGCTCCCCTGATTTATAAACTACAAAAACCAAGGAAGAGGCAGGTGATGATTTCTTCACACAGCGCTGATTTATTGAACGACAGGGGAATTTCGCTGAACGAGGTTATCGTTCTTGAACCTGCCACAGAAGGCACAAAGGCAAGTGTTGCTTCGAATATCGAAGAGGTTAGAGAGATGCTCCATGCAGGCATGTCGCCCGGTTCGGCTATCCTGCCAAGAATAAAACCAAAAAATTTTCAGCAGTTAACTATGGAGTTTTAAGATGGATCCGATTCCTATAAATTTAGTTTGTGAAGATCAGGTCAGCGCATTTGCCATGACAAAACTTGTAGAAAGGGCCGGGAAATTTCATGTAGCCTTTACCTATTCTGAAGGGGGATTTGGGTATATCAAAAAGCACATGGGTGGATGGAATCAGGCAGCGAAAGGTTGTCCGTTTTTTGTCCTTACGGATTTGGATCTCAATACATGCGCACCTGATTTGATTAAAAGCTGGCTCCCCGAAAAGAAGCATCCCAATTTAATTTTCAGGGTCGCCGTGAAGGAGATTGAAGCCTGGTTGCTTGCCGACATCGACGGTTTCTCAGAATTTTCTGGTGTTTCTAAAGCAAATTTTGTTGAGAATATCGAACGTGTTGCCGATCCGAAAGCTGAGCTATTCAGGATCTTGCGACGTTGTAAAAAAAGATTGATCAGGGAGGATATTTTACCCAAGGATGAATATGCCTCCGTTGGCCCGAATTACAATGAACGCCTGTGTGAATTTATCGTTCATCACTGGAACATTGAACGTGCCATGAAAAGATCAGACAGTTTGACAAGAACCATGATGCAATTGGAAAAATTCAGTGTTTCATTTTAACACCTATCAACTGGCAAAAAAAACAGTTATACTTCGGCTAAATTACAATCAATTTCCCCCTGAATAGCAATTCACCTTGATCCCTGATGGTTATAACATAGGATCCTTGTTTGAATGAATCGTGGTTCAGGACCGCAGAACCCTTAAAATCCATATGATAAACTCTTTCGGATGAAACCTTGAAAACATCCAGGCTCAAGGAATGGTTTTGTAAATCGAAAGGAACTTCAATGATCGATTTGGTTGTAAGTGGATTGGGACATATTTTCAACCGTGAGGCAAGTGAAATATTTTCGCCGGTGCTGGTAACAATGTAGCAGCTTGAATATCCCTGCAGATGATATTTGACTTCTGAATTCTCCAGGAAGCAGAGCAGGGTGAAGGAGTCCCCTCCTACGAGCCCGGTTGAATTATGAAGCATCCCGGCCGAAAGACAACCGAGGCTGTCGACCCATTGGCCAACCTCCAAAAAGGATGAACCCCGACTGATGCTTAGGTGAAGCTGTTTTCTGTAATTACCACCAATCATCACACTGTCTGTTGAAGTAACATGGTACATGACAGAGTCGAATCTATTTGTCTGATAATCGAGAAGAGACCAGACCATCAGGGAATCTCCGTTTGATGCATTGAGGTCATACAAAAGTTTTTCGGACTGCTGTGCGTTTTGCCTGTAGAACACTTTCTTGTCGACCGTTTCCCTGGCATACCCGTAGAACGACCAAACTGATTGTTCGGGGTCAGTTGAAATCTCAACTCTTTTATACTGGACCGATCCTATAACAGTATCATCGGTTACCCTGATATACTCGGTAGTGAATGTGAAACCAGGATAGTGAAAAAGCAGGTTGCTCCAGGTTTTTGAAGAGCTGACAATGCTTTGAGAAAGCAATGAAACAGAGGAAAAGAGAAGAATCAGAAGGATGGTAATTTGTTTCATGATTTCGATTTTAAACTTATTATACTTCGGCTGTTGGAGTTTGCAAATGAAAGCGAACTTATACGCTCAATATTATCTACTGATAATCTGTTTTGCATGTTCAGTTTTTCCTTAGATTTTTGAACACCTCATGGCTATAAATATGGATGAAGGATCAATTGCCTATTTTCTGAATTCAAATAAATAACATTGTTGGAATCTAAAAACATGAGATTTTGAGATTTGGAAATGAATGCCTCACTGTTTGGACCATCCAAAAGTTGAATGAATAATATTTCTGATAAATTTTTGTTCATGGTATAAACGTAAATATCACTTTTCCTTTGTATCAGTAGTTTCCAGGCATTCATCCCTTCATTATAAATAGCATCTTTTATCAAATAATCAAAATCAATCTTTCCACCATGAACGTTGATCTTGTTTTCCATAAAAGGAAGAAAAATCACTTTGTCGATTTCTATATTAAAAACCTCCCTGGAAAAGGAATTAAAAACATAAGGATATCTTAACTTAGGATGCAACAACTTGTAATTCAAACCATATTTACGGTATTCTTCCGGAATTCTTGCATTGTAATACTTCATAAATCTAATTGTCTTGTTTACAATCCTATATTGAGCAAGATAGAGATCTGATGATGCTTCTTCTTTACCAAGTCTGGAACCTATCACGGTATCCCCTGATAAATAGTAACAGAGACCCGGATATGTAAGCGAATCATTTTCAGAATTCAAGGTCAGCACTTTCTTAATGGAATCACCATCAAAAATGATAAAAACTGGTTTTCCACCAACAACAATCGATTGCTTTAATGAATCAAAATATGGCGCGGTGAAAACTACCTGATTGATCCAACCTGATTCGCTTTCCATAGTATGAGTCGGACTGATTTTAAGCCTGCTGACATTGACAGATGCCAACATGGTCTCGTATTTATCGTAATCACTTATCCCCTTAATTGTATCTATAGCGGTCTTCACTAAATTATCGGAGATTATATCCTCACAAGTTATCTTTTTCGAAAAGGAAAGAGGTCTCTTATTAAAGAAATATATTACACTGTGAACCGGATCTATCATCTGAAAAGTCTCCAGGCCATTATTTAGAATAAATCCTTTGGAACCATTGGCATTTAAAATGTCCGATAGATTTAATGGAGTAAGATCATTTCGAACGGTTTTTTTTTCAAGGATGAATTGATATTTTGAAAAACTCTTAACAGTCATTTGATATGTGGGTTTTCCTTTTGAAAAAATGGTCATGCCACTGGTGGCTGAAATTGAAAAAGAGTCAAAGAGTGAATCTGAATATTTTCGGGGATATTCTTTTTGTAGTTTCAATGTTCCCTTGATAAATTCGTCTGATACAGAAAATTCAGAATTTCGAAACAACAGAATAATTTTATACTTTTCAGATAGTTTATCAATATTTGTGAAATAATTATAACAGTATGAACAATCAGAGGTATTAACGGTCACAAAAATGCTGTCTTGACAATAAGCATATAATGAATTAAAGAAAGTCAACAATATCAGCGCATTTACCTTCATATTTTAGTGCTTTTTCAATCAATTTGGTTTTCAATTATTGATATTAATTTGTTTTTTCAGAAAAGTGGATAGGCCGTTACTATTGACCACCCGACGCCGATTTATAATGACCACCTTATAGGTCTGATAATAAAACAAATGAACTATTATGTTGCGATCAGCCAGGGATGGCCTACTCCATCGGCCTGTCCAACAAACCTCCAAATCTTTCTTCTTCATCACCGTATCACAGCAATCTTTACACTGCCTTCTCTTTTTTCATTTATATAGAGCTCCAGAAAGTATAAACCTGGTTTCAGATTTGTTACGGGAATTACCATCTGCCCGTTTTTATCTGAAATTTCATAAGAATGCAATTCCTTCCCTGTCAGATCATACAATCTGATCGTCCCTTGAACCTGGGTTTCAGAAAAATTTGTCTTGACAATAAAATGGTCATTTGCCGGATTCGGGAATACTATAAACCCAGGCTTTTTCTTTTCTTTCTCATTAAGTGCGACGTTAAGTTGGCATTCCTCTGCCGAGGATCCCCAGAGTGAAACTCCATTTTTAGCAAAACAAATTAGTTCAGACCGAAAATAAGAAAATACCATATTCTCAAATAATCCTGTTGTTGCTCCTATGCCAGCAATAATAAACTCAGCTCCCTGAAGGGGGGTATTCAGGTGAAATCGCTTCCGGTAGATGGTGTCTATCAGAATTGAGTCAATGGCCGTAATTATAACCGGACCTCCCCAATAAAGGCTTGCAGAAATTATGGTGTCACCGACTTCCAGGGTAAAATCATATAACAATAAATCATTATACCCATCGGAAGTGTACCATTTGTTTCCTTCTTCCCTCAAATACCCGTGAAGGGAATGATAAAAGTAATTGTTTGCAGGATTTGGATTTGGATAATAATACCAGTAACCCGTTGAATAAACTTTGAAATACACATGTGAATTAATAACAGTATCTCCATCAATATAATCCCTGTATTTCACATATAAGGCTGGTTGACCCGTCTCAAATCTTGCATAATCCACCCTCCATTCTGAGGCAGTATCAATGGATTGCCCAAAACAGAAGGTTGCCAGGGTGGTAAGAATAAGTGCAAAAAACAATGGTTTGGTTTTCATATAGATAAAATTTTTATCTGACGATGATTACTTTTCCGGTTTCGGTGAATGTCTGGTTTGTCAACATATAGAAATAGATGCCCACGGGGATATCTGCTATTGAAAAAGAAACTTCCGTTTGGCCGGCTGGAAGGGTGAACTCATGGGCGACCTGCCCATACATGGTATTTAGTGTGATTTTCGAATTGGACCAATCAGAAAGCCCGGACAGGTGAAAGTTGATAAAATCCCCGGCCGGATTTGGATAAACGCTTACCCTGATTGGGTCTTCGGAAATCTCCTCACCTCCAACCACCGTGGAATCGGTCAACCCGACAAGCCATACATCTCCGAATAAGTTATGATGCATCTCACACTGAACATCCCCTGAATGATCCCAGGTGTTTGAACCGCCTAATAAGGTAATTTTCCCATTGGGAAATTCAACCATATCAAAAAAGGTATCATCTTCGTCACCCCCGATACATTGCTTCCATATAATATCTCCTGTTTGGGATATCCGCAATAGCCATGCATCATTTGTGGTTGGATATGAATGGTTCCCTGATACTTCACCATCATGCGAGTTTGTATATCCTCCCACAATGTAAGATCCGTTGGCGCCGTGCCTGATAAAACGGGCAATGTCATCTCTACTTCCTCCGTAGCATCGTTGCCACTGCAGGGAGCCTAAGGAATCCAACTTCACAACCCAGATGTCATTCATACCATGATTTCCTGACACATCCCCGTCATTTGAATCGGTTGTCCCGACAAAAATATACCCGCCATCGGAGGTTTGTAGGATTTCGTTTGGGCCATCCCCATTCGTACCGCCGAAACATTGCTGCCATTCAATGTTACCGGCAGGATCAATCTTAATAATCCATGCATCATAGAAGCCATGGATGTTGCATTGTACATCTCCGTCACCTATCTTAGCAGTTGCTCCTAAAATATATCCTCCGTCGCTTGTAGATTTTACGTTAACTCCTATATCAGCTCCGCTACCCCCAAGCGATTTTTCCCACTGCAGGTTCCCATCCTTGTCAAGCTTCACCATCCAGCAGTCAAAAAAACCGTGGTTTCCACTGACATTCCCATCAACCGACATGGAACCTCCTGTAAGAAGAAACCCTGAATCGGTTGCTAATATCATATCATTGGGCCAATCCGCATAACTCCCGCCAAAACACTTCGACCAGAGTAAAGTCCCTGAACTATCCACCTTAATAATCCAATAATCGGCATTACCGTGATTATCCAGAACATCACCATCATTTGAGTACGTTTGGCCAAATAATACGAATCCCCCATCAGCACAATTAATGGTTTTCTTCGCCTCTTCGAGGTCGCTGCCTCCATAGGTTCTTGACCAAACTATCGCAGCCATCGTATCCGTCCTGACCAGCCAGAAATCACCGTTCCCGTGGTTCGGTGGCACCTGGCCATCTTGCGATCCGCTACCGCAAAGAAGCACATAGCCATTTAAAACTGGAACATAGCTTAACCCACAATCTGCCCCGGTGCCACCCAGACACTGCTGCCAGTTCAAAACGAGATTTTGCGAGCTAAGGGACGGCAGGATAAACAGGAACAATATAAGCGCTATAAATTTTTTCATAAAATCATAAAATCCATGAACACAAATATAAGTGGATAGGCCGTTCCTATTGACCACCCGACGCCGATTTATAATGACCACCTTATAAGTCTGATAATACTTCTAACTACTCCAATACTAAATAGAAAGATTAGGCAAATAAAGTAATTTACTTTTCCGTTAGATATCATTTCATCAGATATGCCGATTATATATCCGCCTGCAAATGATAGTATCGTTCTGATATTATTAATCAGGGCTACCTCGGATAGGGCTTGTAATTCTGCCCAATGATGGTATTTATCATCAATCCTGGCAACAGTGCGATTGTAAAGAAGATGGTTTTCATGTTTTCGGTTTTTGATTGACCGCAAATCTGGATAGAAATTCCATGTTTTGCAACAACATACTTATTCCACTTAAACGGCATAATCCTGCCTTTATCAAGGGGTAAACAAGTTGACAACTATTTGCAAATGAAGGATTATGGAATTTTTTTCGGGAGACCGGAACCGTCTCCCGAACAGGAGTTTTTAACCGGCCCCCCTTAGAAAGAGAAGAAACTTATGCTGCCGGTTGCGGTCAAACCAGGGCCAGGTCGAGTAGAATTTTAATCAATTCAACGTTTGATTTAGCATTGAATTTCACCCTCATTCTGACCAGTGTTTTTTCTATTTTGTTTGGATTGGTATCAAGCGTATCTGCAATTTCCTTAAGTGTTTTCCCAGTGATGAGAAATTCAATTATCCTTTTCTGGACAAGACTTAATGGCTCATTGTAAGGAGGGTGTTCCTGACTTAGGATGCCATGATCTCCGGCTAATGATAAACCGGTAAACCAGGTGTTCCCCCCGGCGACTTTCGAAATTGCATTTTTAAGTTCATCCCGTGCTGCATCTTTGATCACATAGCCCTTTACTCCGGCCATGGCCATTTTACGGATCCACTCCCCGGAATCTTCGGAGGAATATATTAGTATCGGTTTCCCCGGAAATTTCTCTTTAAGCAATTTTACATTTTCAAGGGGTTTTTCTCCGGGTAACCACAAATCAAGCAGGATAATATCAAACCCCGACGCATCCGCGTTTTTCAATGCAGCCGAAACACTGACCGCTGAATCTGCGATTTCAATGCCATCTCGTTGCGGTCTGAACAGTTGCCGTAAACCTGAGACAATGATCGTTTCATGGTTCTCTATGACCAACACGCGTATCATAATCCTTTTTTTTACAATTTGTTGAAGGTACTGTAACTATCCAGGAGGTCCCTTTACCTGGTTCCGAATCCACACTGGCAGTTCCATTCATTAATTTCGCACGTTCCATGATGTGCATGAATCCCAAGCCGGTATAACTGTCCCCTGCTTTGTTAAACCCCGGCCCATTATCTTTATAGAAAAGATAAAAGTGATCGAAGTCCTCTTCAAACCCCAGTTGAATCACACCTTCCTTCACATACTTGGTTGCATTCATCAACAATTCCTGGATAATAAAATATAACTGGTATACAGCCTCCTTTTCAATACAGGGTTCATTCCCGGGCATGCTGAGATTTACTTTAAGACGGTCGTCATTGCTAAAATCTTCGATCGTACTTCGTACAAGTTCGCTGAAGGTCATTTGCTGTCTCATTACAGGATTGAGGCGATGCGATATCTGTCGCAGGTGTCTTGCAGATTCCTTGATCTTATTTAATAATGATTCCTTTAATGCATGGTCAGAAAATGGGGTTGATTCGATCTGTTTAAGCAGGACTGATGTGAGTGGCCTGATTGCATCGTGAAGCTGCATGGAGAGTCGTTCATTCTCCTTTTCTTCAATCATGGCAAGCCGCCTGGCCGTTTCGATTTCCTGCGTTTTGATTTTCAAATTCTTACGTTGAATTTTCCATACGAAATAAAATGTTGCTGCAATTGCAAGCAGTAACAATGCTATAATACTGATGAGTAATATCCTGAGTTGATCCTTCTTATCCCTGATCTCACCTGATTTGACTTTGATATCCAATTCCCTGTTTTTGGCCATGAGCAGCGCATTCAACAACCTTGTCTGATTAAATGCTTGTTTTTGAGAGGCCTCAATCCTGGATTTCAGAGCCATTTTCTGGTAAAGGTGCGCATTTTTGAAATCTCCTGTCATTTCATAAAGCTCAGCACAGGACTCATATACAGTAGATAACCAGTCGAGGTTATTTGTTTTTACTGCCAGGGGGATTGCATGATCAAGAAAACACTGAGACGCAAGCTTGGTATTTTTCATTTCCAAATAGGTGCAACCCAGGTTGTTATTTGCTGCAATTAAAAGCTCTGTGAGGTTTTCTGACTGCGCAAACTTTATCGCCTGATGATAATACACAATTGCGCTGTCCTTTGATGGAATATAATTGGAAAGATTCATAAGCATGGTGCATAATTCTTCTTTCGATGATTTGAGCGTTGATAAGATAGTTATCGCTTTCCGGATAAGGAAAATAGCAGAATCGTTATTATCTGCAATACTCCC
The DNA here is from genome assembly GCA_903945175.1 of uncultured Bacteroidales bacterium. Classification (GTDB taxonomy): domain Bacteria; phylum Bacteroidota; class Bacteroidia; order Bacteroidales; family FEN-979; genus CAIVAT01. The sequence continues at coordinate 11,223 of CAJAUM010000098.1, forward strand.
AAGACTACCAAGCAATACTCCTTTTTGCAGGTCCATCTTATTTTCTTCAGCAATCTTCAGTGCTTTGGTATAAAAACTTCTGGCCTGCGGGTTATTGTATTGATCCCTGTCAATATGTCCCATCAATATCATTGCATTCACTTCTATAACCTTATCATGTGCATTTCTTGAACGATTCAGCGCTGAATCAAGCAGTATCAGCGATTCACGATAATTAAAAGCATAATAATTCAGGTGCGCCAGGTTATAATATATTTTTTGCATGATCGTATCCTTACTATCCTTCCTGGCAAGAGACAGTGCGTAGTTATTGAACAAATAACAACTATCCGGTTCACGGATAAAATATATCGACCCCGCTAACATGTATGTCAGTGCCTGATCAGAAATGGTGCCTTTTGCATTTGCCAATCGGATTGCTTTCGTCGACCACCTTGTTGCCTCTGATAATTTTTCATTATCCTTAACCGACAACCTGGACCAATAAAACTGAAGGGAATCCCGGGTTTTAGTATCAACTTCCTGTTCCTTTAATCTCTTTTCATTATAAGAACAGGACATTAGCAAAACAGCATACGCCAATATGCCCAACGGAACCAATACCTTGTAAAGAAATTTCATCATAAGTTAACATACGTATTTCTTAATGCGAAGTTATCCCATTTTCAGAAATGAATCGACTTCCGCCAAATATCGTGTTACCTTTTGGCTTTAAAAGTGATTAAGCATAAAAAATGAAGTTACCAACTTCAAGTTGTCCTCAAAAATCGGACAACTCAAACTGATGTCCTCCAATAATTCAACAAGTCCGCTTCGATACCCTGTTCGATTATAAAACCATCCCCGATACCGTAATAATCCGGAAAGATCGCCTTCAATCGGGCTTATCAGCCTCGTATTGCTATTCGTATTCATCCGGTGGGTCCCGAAGCGTTAGAAAGTTTACACCTCCATTGTCACCCTCTCAATATTGAGCTGACAACTTTCGGTGCATACATAATACAGGTAGGTTTTATATCCGGCTTTATTTGCGATTCTAAAAAGATCCAATTTCGACGGATGAATTAAAACTGTTTCGAAGCAAAATGATTGCCGTGATTCGAATAATTTTTCGGCGATATAGCTTGCAATAAATGATGCAATATAAGAATCTATCTCAGCGCTGGGAATGGATACATGCAGAATTCCCTTTTCGATTCTGATGTTGTTGATAAAGGAATTTTGTGGGGCTCAGGCGTATAGTCCTGATTCTTTTATGTGACGAATAAACTCATCATGATCTGACCGGACATGATACGTATTGAAGTGAAATTTGTTTGTCCGTTTAATATCAGCTTCATCCGATTTTTTCAAATAACTTTATGTGGAGGCCTCCGGAATAATTTCTTCGTGACGATCGGGATAAACAAGTTTAATCACGCCATTTTCCGAAACTGCATACGGTCGTTTCTTTCTTGCCGCTCTCTTCCTCACGGATTTTGTTGGGCTATGAAAATTGTTGAACTTGAATTGTCACACATCAATTTTTATTGTCCGGCAACCGGTAAACAGATAACAGGTGAGGATTTCCCTTGCAATGAAGAGGCCAGATCACATCTCCACAGATTTTAGCACATCAACTTGGATTTGCCAGCCAAAAATGAGGACTATAGTTCGTTAGTTAGTTCTACTGCATGTGATTGTGAAAAGACATATTGCCCTGAGTGAAAATCCTGCCCAGGACAATGGACATTAGTTTCTGTAAGCCTTACATCAGAGTTGAAGTGTCAGCGTTAAATGCCCGCCAAGTCCTTGCTGTATAATTTTCATCAGGGTCGAAAGACGAATGTCAGTGGAATTATTTTCTATTCTTGAAATGTACGACTTGTTGGTCCCGCATTTTTCAGCAAGCTCTTCTTGCGTCATGCCAAGTTTGATCCTGGCTTCTTCTAATAAAACGCCCAGCCTGAATGATTCAAACTCTTGTTCCCATTTTTCACGTTTCGAGGCACCTCGCTTACCATACTTGTTGTCAAGAACTTCGTCCAGGGTGGTGATGTTTTTATTTGCTCTCTTTTTCATTGTTGTACTCCTTCATAATTATGAGTGCTTTTTCAATTTCCATTTTTGGTGTCTTTTGAGTCTTCTTTTGAAATGCATTACCCAAAACCACTAAATTCCCTTTGTCGAAGAAAGAAAATATTCTGTAAATATTGTTTCCAACTTCAACGCGTATTTCATACAGCCCCTTCGTTCCCTTTATGTGTTCAAAGTGTTTTTCCGGCACTTGTCGCGTAACCTGAATTAATTTCAAAGTCCATTCAATTTTTGCCTGAACATTGTCGGGTTGCTCAACATAAAAGTCGAGAAATTACCTTTTATATGCTATTACCTGCCGTTTAAAAGTCACATTGCAAAGTTAACTCATCAGACAACATTTTCCAAATAATAATTCAGGTTTATTCTACATACAACCCCACTGTCTCCTTCAATATCCCTCTCACCTGCTCCCTCACCTCAGCCGGTTCCAGCACCTCCACCTGGGCTCCCCAGCCAAGAATAAGCGCATACAACGCATAGGTTGGGGTAACATTGAGGCTTAGGGTAATATATTCATCATTTTCCTCCACAACCTCCTGCGATTCATGGATGGGCTGCGTGAGAATTTATCAGGTAGTCATCAGCGAGACAAAAAGCATGTGGTATGGAGAGTCCGAAAAAATGATCAAGAATGTTTTCGATAAAAGCACATCAGCAGATCTGGAAAAACAAACTACCTGCCATGTCCGATGACGAGATTACAAACCTTTCCGGACGATTCGACCTCAGCGGTGGTCAGATCGACAACATCGCCCGCAAGTACCTGTCCCCTTGATATATGATTATGTTAAACTCACAAGCTGAAGGGAATTTACCGGGAATGATTAAATTTGTTCAAGTAAGGCCCTGACTTTTTTCAGCTCTTCCAGCTCTGCAATTTTGAAATTTTTACCGTATTTCCATGCCGGGTTCGACAGAAAAATAGCATTTACCGATTGCATCTGAATAATAATTTGCTCGTCGACATATTCCGTAAACAGAATTATTTCCTGTTCTGTATGTTCGTCTTTAAATTTATTCATTTTGGCCTTATTCCTCGAAATCATTTTAACCCAGGCAGAAAATTCCATTGCATTGTTTCGTACATCTCCTATGACCATTGATTTTTTAGTTATGTGTTTCATAATTAATTGAATGCTTAGGGGTAAACAGCCAAAGATGAGGCCTGTAACATTGTTCTCATCACAGTCCGATACTCTCCTCCGAAATCAGCACAGGTATGAAACCCGGGTTTGGCTCTCCGCTGCCGCTGTCGAGGTTATACTGATACAACGATACCACATCCAGCGCCGATCCGGTCCAGGCGGCCGGTTTTATGACCAGAAATGTTCTTACCGGCTTGCTGCTTAATTCCGCATCAACCCAGGAACCGGTGTTCGCGTAAATGCCGGTGTAATGTTTCCCCGGGGGATAAACCTTCAGCATCGGATTGTGGGTATGCCCGAAGGCAACTATTTTGTAGCGCTTTGGCGCCGCCGACTGCATGTATTCATAGGATGCGGCAAGGGAGAGATCCATGCTCCCATCCAGAATGGCCATCAATACCGGCATGGCTACGGGTACCCCATTGACCGTTTCGGTAGCCGGCCATTTATCCTCAATATTGGCAGCATACATTTCACGCACCCCGTTATAGCTCAGCGAAGTTGAATAACCGTCAATGCCCGTCATCCTGATATTTGCAGAGTCCCCGGCGACTGTCAACGAAAAATGGATTTGCAGATAGGTCATGGCTGCTATCCAGGCAGTTAAAAATTCGACATGACCGGTCGCAGCCCCAGTCTCCTTAAGGTCAGAACGCCCATGTTTCATCAATCCTTCCGCCTGCAGCCGCGAAACAAAATATCCCGGCGGCAGCATATGACCCTGGTTTGACAAGGGTTGCGGACAATTGAAAAAATCGTACCGGTGACCATGTTCCATCACCATCTCCTCCACCGGCGAATAATGGCCCAATCCGGGGGAATCTCCCTGCCAGATGATGCTCGGGATGATCTCCTGCAGAATCGCCTGCGTTAAAAGCATGTCGTGGTTTCCGGGAACATAGATCAGCTGAACGACGCCACCGGCTGCAATGGTTCTGAGTTTACTGATGATATCCTTGTTGACATCTGAATTCGCAATCGAGCGGAAGTAATCTCTAGAGTTGTGAATCCCCGCCATGGAATCAAAGGGCGCCAGGTGGTAGGGGACCACCCATTCATCGAACAGATCGCCTAAAATGACCAGCTGCCTGACATGGGGAGAGGTCATCACCATGCCGAGCAGGCTGTCGAGCGCTGCATCATTCTTCGTGAACCAGCAATATTTCATGGATGCTGAGCGCTGATCGCCCATGTGGATGTCGCTGATGCAGATGATCGAACTCCGCGTGGTGTTTTCATTTTCAATACCCAATTGCAGTGTTGTGGTTCTTATTTCAATTTCCGTATCCGACGGAAGGGCCATCCCGGAAGCTGATCTCAATCCTGTTTTTATGGTTATCTGATACCTCCATCCGGGTTGTAATATAAAATCTGGTTGAAAAGCGAGGATCACCTTTCTCCCCGAAGAAATTATGGAATACTGCGGGTTGAGGGAATCTCCATCGTCTGAGAAGGAGATATTTCCTTTGATGGTCAACGAATCTATCTCCTGATTGAAATCCAATTCTATGGATCGTTCCTGGTATTTCAACGAATAATATGATTCGTTCATCTTAATCAACCTGGGTATATTCACGGTCAAATAGAGGGGTTCGACCGGATCCTCCTTTTTTTTACAGGATTGCTGGAGAATCAGTTGACTAAAAAGGGAGATGATCAGTAAGAATGTAACAAAGGGGTTTGGGTTCATGATTTGATGATTTTTTTAACAACCACTGATTTTCCATCATTCAGCTTCAGGTAATACACCCCTGCTGGAAGTTCGCCCAATGGGAGCGATAATAGTTGATTTCCGCCGTAAATGGCTTTATCGGGATAGGTTTTGACCAGCATTCCGGCATTCGAATACAGCGCTATTTTCAGTTGAACCGATTTTGTTGAGGTGATCTCCACCCGTGCAATATCCTGAACAGGATTGGGGAAGATATTTCCTACCCTGAATGCATCACTCCCCGGCAATTCGTCAATGGATGCAGATGGATCAAAGTAGGCGCTGTAAACGCCATTTCCATGGGTTCCGATGGCAATAAAACCATCGGTCTGGCGGGCATCAATGTCATCGACAATCACATTCCCGATGGTTGTAGCGCCTTCTTTAACCCACACGGTGGAATCTCCTTTTAGTTCCCTGGTGGAGAACAATCCGGAGGAGGTACCTGCAAAAACGATTTTTTTACCCTGGAACATCAGCTTTTTCGTGCAGCGAATGGAGGGTCCGTTTCCCGATCCATCGGGGAATTCTTCGAGGTTTCCTCCTACAGTCGCCCACGTTGTACCCCCGTCGCTGGTATGAAACAGGCTTTGAACGCCATAGTTTGAAAAAGTCACCATCACCCGGTCTGCATTATCCGGATCAATGTCAATAAAGGCAACAAACGCGTTGACAGGAAAATCAGTTCCGGTAATGTTCACCGGGATGGGGTTCCCCGTGTTGGCATTATCCATCCGGTAAACTTTACCCAGGTTGGTTCCATAATAGAGGCGGTTCGCAGGTAGTGTCGATACAGCGATGTAACTGATTTCGGAGGCGCTGCCGACATCCACATTGCTCAGATGACTCCAGCCTGCATTCCGCATGCCGGTGTCGTAGGCCGCAGCCTTCATGTTGTCTTTACGCCAGATGCTGGTAATGGTGGGCAGATAGAATGTCTGGTAATGAATCGGATCCAGCGCAAAGTTCTGGTAAAACGGGAAAAGGGAGTTGAAGCCCATTATCGGGTCGATATATTTCAACAGGGTATCCGGAAGTTGCGGGAAGATGTCGACGGCATGCATCGCATTGTCAAACCGGGATGTCCAGATGTTCCCGCTGTAGGCTGAGATGACGCAGTATTCCCAGCCGGGCGCAACGCAGGCGGCGAATCCGTCATAACATATGTCGATGTTGAACCAGAATTCACCAGGATTATCGGTGACGGTGTAGTACCAGTTGTTATCCTGCAACCCGCCTAAGATCCAATCTTCCCCTTGTGAACCGTGATCGATGGCAACGCTGTAGAACTGGGTGGTGGTCAGTTTTTTATTCATCCGTTGCCATGTCGCCTGACTACTGTCGGCCATGCAGTTGTCGATCCGGTAAATGCCGCCGTCATTCGCCGTGAACATTTTTGCCGGATCCGATGGAAGGAAGGTGATCCCGTGCTGGTCGGGATGAAGCTGGTGCAGTGAGTCCATATCATAAGGATACCCGCCGATGTAGGTGGTCGCCAGGCTGTCGGCAAAGCCGTTATCCGACCGGTGCAGATTCATTCCGCCGAGGAAGACCACATTCTCATCATCAGGTTTGACGCCCATGGCAAAACAGTACCCGCCATAAACAACGAAGGAAAACGGGAAACTGCTGGTGTTACCGTTGCCCGCTCCCGGAATTCCGTTGGTCCGGTTTTCCCATGAAGCGGAACCTGTGGCAGGGTTCCATGTCATTTTCCAGAAAGTGTTCACCGAATTGGAATACCCTCCGAAAGGATTGATTTCCGAAGATTGCGATTCCGTAAAAACATACAAGACATTTTCATTCGATGGCGCCAGGGCCAGACGGGTTACCCGGTTATCTTGCGGGAAGCCCGCCGGGGTGACCTGTACCCAGTCAATTCCGTTAACCGATCTCCAGATCCCGGCCTTTCCGGGAGGCTGAACCGAAAAGCAGAAACTGCTGAGCGCTGCATAAATGACGCCGTCGGAGGTGATGGCGAGGTCGGTGGCGAAGGATTTATTTACAAGGTCTCCCAGTACCACCTCCCAGTTCATTCCCCCGTCCTCCGAACGCATGATGGCGCCGTAACAGGCAGCATATACAATATCTTTGTCCGCCCTGACGGGGTCGGTAACGATGCGCCATACCCCCTGGAAAATTTCCTGAAGGGCGGCCGGCGAACCGCCCTGGGTAGAGGCCAGGGGTTGCCAGGAGGCCCCATTGTCGGTCGACTTGAAAATTCCATTGCCAATCCCGATGGTCCGGGCATTGGTACTGATGTTCCGGTCGGTTGTGCTGAGCATTTCCCCGGTGCCATAATACCATGTGTGATGTTTCCCCGGCCGTTTGTCCTGCGCGAGACAGGTGGCGCTTTGTTCTGCGTCGGGACTGGTGGTCTTGCGCCAGATTTGGCCGGGGCCCGACGTTTCCCACATTCCCCCGGAAGCGCTGCCAGCCAAAAGGTGGTTCTCATCATCCACGTCGATGGCAATGCAGAGCATCCGTCCACCGATATTGTTGGGCCCGCGCCAGCTCCATGGCTGGCCCGCTCCATCCGAAAGCGCCGGCAACGTTGCAACATAGGCGAGTTCGCGCGCGCGGATCCCCGGGGGGATATTCCCCGTTTGAGGATTCCTGAGCTGCATAAATTGATGACTGGCTTGCATGGCCAATCGCCCGGTTTTCGACATTTTTTTCTGAACCTTCGGAGAGGCGGATTCGCTGTTGGCTATTCCCGTTGAAAGAGAGTTTTGATACACAAGAAAGCCTGCCAGGAGCGCAATGGATCCTGCAAAAAGCAGTTGTAAATAGAACTTTTTCATGATTTAAACCATTCGTTTATTTCGTTTGAAAATCCAGGGTACAACCCAGCCTATAAACGATCCGATCAGTATCCCCGCCATGACATCGGTGGGATAATGTACACCCAGGGCCATCCTGGAATAGGCTACCAACAGGGCCCAAATATAGATCGGGATGATAATTTTTTTTCTTGGGAAGAGGCATGAAAAGGCGGCTGCCAGCGCAAAGGCTTCGATCGTATGACCGGATGGGAAGGAGGAATCACCCCCGGTAGATAATTTTTCAATGTACGCATAGGTGATAAATGGCCGCTCGCGGTCGATTAAATACTTCAGCCCCTGGCTTACAAGCGGTACCATGATCAAGGTAACAGCGATCACAATGAACTTCATGCGCATGGGCCTTGATTTCAGGGCAATGGAAATTACCAGGATGATCAATACAATTGACACACTTAAAAAGGTGGTGGTGTTGGATATAAACTGCAAAACCGGGGTTGACCAGGGGAGGGAATGGTCCTGTAACCAGCTCAGCAGTGCGATATCCAAGGTTGAAATCATCAAATTCAGGATTTTTTAATTATCTGTTCATCCATGCATGATCTTCTTTGCAAGTTTAATAAATGTTTTTCACAGTCGCCTGATCGAAAAAATATTCCATCCGTTTTCCTTCGCCATCTGCATGGCCGGCTGTTTCTGCATGATGGCGCCTCCCCAGTAGTTGTGATCGTACACATGCGGATTCTCAAACCAATTTTCAATATGCATGGTTAGTCCAAAACGCACTTGCTCATTGGCTGCCATGGTAAAGGAAGAACCTGGTAAAGTCACTGTAAAATAATTCTGAACAAAGGAATAGATCGAATCAACATTGTAGTCGTTGCCCTTGTAAAGTTGACCGATCCCAAGATGGAAATTGAAGGGCATGAGCAACCCGGTGGGAGCCAGCCATTTGCCATTCATCATCATGTAATGATAACCTCCCCCCAATACCGCCGGCCATCCCATGATGGCTTCCGGCGGGTTAAGGAACCTGTTGGATTTGTTTTTAGCCTCAGAAATCCCGAAGATGAAATTGATTGAATCGTACGATCCCGCAGGTATTTTGTCGGGAAATATCAGCGTTTTTGTACCTGCAATATCTTCATCAATATAAAAGATATCCTTCACCTCCCCGATTACCTTCTTTGTGCCATTGGGACCCCAAAAGGTAATGTCGGAGATGAAATAGATCAAATCGGTGATCAGATATGCATTCCCGGCTGCATTGGTGTAAATCAGCTCATTTCGCGTGAGTGGCTTGTCATCCACCTGATGTTCAATGTAAAATGCAACTGTTCCGCCAGGGGTTTCCGGAATGGGAGCATCCTCCTTCCTGCATCCGGCAAAAAGAAACAACCACAGCAATGCAACAGATGAACAGACGAAAAATGCACCCTTTATCATACACCTGATCTTTTTTCCCGATTTCAGCGTACTTTCAAAGGTACAAAAATAGTCCTTACCAGATTATTTTCCGGAACCTTTCCAGAGTTTGTCAATAAAACCGGTTATGCCATCCGTAATACCCTGCAATCCATTCTGACTGATATAATTAACAAGCTGGATGATCAATGGCAGCAGCAGCAGGATCAAACCAATGGCAATGACCAAAATCACGATAACTGCAATAATCGCGTATAGCCTCAGCTGTTTGTTGTTTTTGATCTTATCCAGGATAGCCATCCATCTGGCATAATCGTCATTTCTATGATCCGAATGGCGTGAATCATGTGAATCATGCGAATCATGCGAATATCTGTGATCTCCATGGCCATAATGCTGATTGTAGTTGCTGCCATGATGGCTGCGCTTGTTTTCAAAAAAATCATCGAATCCCATAATAATTGTATTAACGAAATGAATAAACACCATTGTCGCCAATGGTTGAATAAAAAAAAGAATCGTGTAAATTATTTCAGGAATTTTTCGGCGGCTGCCAGATCAGAAGCGGGTAGGTTGGTATTAAAAAAAAATCCCGGGCGATAAAGGGTTGAATTCCCAAAGACCCGGATAAACCGATTTCACGGGTATAAAAAAAATGGTCATCGTCTGAAGAATCAATGTCAGCACTAAAACTATCGGGCAGGGTGTTGGTATCAGAGGCAAGTTCGACCACGACAGGGTGAACCCGGGAGTTGAAATTGGCATGGGCATGCAATCCGGTGCATAGGAGAAGTGTAGTAGCAAAGAGCATTCCGGCCAATATGTTCTGAAATCTTTTCATCCGGATGCAAAGGTAACATTATATGCGCAATTTTCAATTTCACCGGAGCCTAGTTTCCTGTACCTTTGTAAGATTATTGTTTGTTACAGATATGATCATTACACGGAACTTAATGGGTATCAGGTGAAAAAGTCAATCTTTGTTTTGATGCTTCTTATTTCGGGCCTCCTTCATGGCCAGGGAAACTTCCATCCCGATGACCTGGAGGCCATCGTAACTGCAGAAAAGGCATCCCATGCAGGCAAACTTTACCCGCAGCCCCGGAGCGCTTCACAAGGGTACGATGTATCGTATTACCGCTGCAACTGGAAGTTAGATCCTGCCATAAAGTATATATCCGGAAGAATAACCACCTACTTCAAACCGACAGAATCAGCCCTTGATTCAATCGATTTCAACCTGAACAATGTGCTCACCGTCGATTCCGTTCTCTATCACCATCAGCCCCTCCCCTTCAACCATGCAGCTGATCTGCTAACCATTGCATTCCCTTCCACCCTGGAACAAAACATCACCGACTCTGTCACTGTGTATTACCAGGGAATCCCGCCGGATGACGAATGGGGTTATTTTGTACAAAGCAACCACAATGGGACCCCTATAATATGGACCCTTTCTGAGCCTTACGGAGCGCGTAACTGGTGGCCCTGTAATGACGGGCTGACCGACAAGGCCGACTCCCTGGATATTTTTGTGAGAACCCCTTCTGCCTACAAAGCGGCCAGCAACGGGATCCTGGCCGAGGTTACCTTTGATGGAAACGACAAGATATTCCACTGGAAGCACCGTTACCCGATTGCAACCTATCTCATATGCCTGGCTGTCACCAATTATGCCGAATATTCGCATAAGGTTCCGTTTGGAGGAGATACCCTTGAAGTGCAAAATTTTGTTTATCCCGAGGATTCCCTTACAATCGCAGGGCAAACAGCGGTCATTGTCCCGTTGATCCAGTTGTTTGACACCCTCTTCGGGGTGTATCCTTTCCAGAATGAAAAATATGGTCATGTACAGTTTGGATGGGGAGGCGGCATGGAACATCAAACCATGACCTTTGTGGGATCGTTTGGGTTTGAACTGCTCACCCATGAACTCGCACACAGCTGGTTCGGGAATAAGGTAACCTGCGGGAGTTGGGCCGATATCTGGGTAAATGAAGGGACCGCCACCTATCTCTCAGGGCTCGCCTATGAACATCTTTTACCCGAATGGTGGCTGCAATTTAAAAAAGTAAGGATCAACAGCATTATTTCAAAACCGGGAGGATCGGTGTGGTGTGATGATACGCTGAATGTTGACCGGATTTTTGACGGAAGGCTTTCCTATGCCAAAGGAGCCATGATTCTCAATCAGCTGAGGTGGATCATCGGCGATTCGGCATTTTTTTCCGCATTAAACAACTACCTCAGCGACCTGCATTGTGCCTATGGATTTGCACGCACCCGTGAAATAAAATCACATTTTGAAGCATCAAGCGGCCGGGATCTGACCTGGTATTTCGATGACTGGTACACCGGACAAGGCTTCCCGTCGTACCAGATTTACTGGCGTCAGGAGGGAAGCGAGGTGAACTTCACCATCAATCAAACCCAATCGCATCCTGCTGTGTCCTATTTTGAGTTGCCGGTTCCCCTGTTGTTTAAAAATCAATCGCAGGATACCCTGATACGTTTTTTCAATTCATTTTCGGGAGAATCATTTGCTGCATCCATCCCGTTTAAAATTGATACCATCCTCATTGATCCGGCCTATTGGCTGATTTCAGGAAATAACATCTCCTCTGATGTCGTTGAATTTGATGTTCCGGATGCAACAATGATCTATCCGAATCCTGCGTTTGAATACATAACCGTGTCTCTGAATGATCGCACATACAATTTTCCCTTCATCATCGTTGCTATGGATGGAACTTCCGTGAAACAAGGGTCGATCTCACAATCCATGAACAGGATCGATGTCAGGTCGTTGTCACCTGGCCTCTACTCCCTGGTGATTACAGGCAAGGATCGTTCATACATGCGTACCTTTATTAAAAATCGGGAATGATAATAAAATATTGTTTTAGGTCAGGCAACCTTTTGATCATGGATGCATCTATCTGTATATAATTCCAAATTAAACCCTGCGACGCTTGAATTAAATCTACCTCCTATTCTTTAATGGATCCACAAAGATCGGGACGCGATGCCAAAATGCGATAATCCAGGTAAAACTAAAAACCACTTTAACATGAAACGAATCCTGTTTATGATGCTGCTCATTACAGCAGCGCTAAGTTCCTGTAACAAGGATAAAACAACAGACCCTGCAGCAGATCAATCTTCGGGCAGCAACCTGCCGCTTAAAGCCGTAACGTATGTATCTGACAATTATCCGGATGCCACCATCGATTATTATTTCAAAATAACCAATGGTGCTGCCGACTATCTGGTAACCCTGACTACAACTGAAGAGCTGGCATTCAATAAAACCGGCGATTTCCTGGGTATGGGCGAAAATTTCAAGGATGGAAAACATGGCGATTCAATCCCCTGTGATTCAATCCATGGCGGTGGACACCATGGCGGTGGCATTCCCATCGATTCCCTGCCTGTGATTCTGAAAGATTATGTCGCTGCCAACTATGCCGGGTATTTGATCCGTCGTGCCAATTTCGACAGTCTGTGTTTCAATGGCGTGGTGATTGGCGTCATGCTTTTCCAACCGGGATCAGTGCCAGTGAAACTCTATTTTGCAACTACGGGTGAATTTCTGATGCAGGCTAACCGTATCCGGTATGCTGACATTCCGCAGACAGTGAAAGATTATATCACAGCAAATTATGCAAACTTTCGTGCCACCCCAATAGCTGAAAAACTAACCCTTGCCGATAACAGCATTCAATATATCGTCTTCCTGCACATGGGCCCGACCAGGAAAAGTGTACGGGTCGATGCAGCCGGCGCCTTTATTTGTGAACAAACCGGATTCCACCACGGAGGACATGGCGGCCCCGGCCCTGGTTGTCCCCCTGGCGGAGGCATCCCCATCGACTCCCTGCCGGCTTCCATTCAGACTTATGTTAGTGGCAACTACGCCGGTTATTTTATCCGACATGCCAGATACGACAGTCTTTGTGTGAATGGATTGGTATTTGAAGTACGAATTGATAAGCCACATGTTCCACCCATTGATCTCTATTTCGATATGTCGGGTACATTTCTGATGAAGGCCGACCTGATCCGATATTTTGATCTCCCCCTGACCGTGAGGGAATTCCTCATTGCAACCTATCCCGGATTTTTCGTTTTTGAGATCCCTAAAAAGATGACACTTGCCGACGGAAGTGTGCAGTATAAAGTCAATCTGAGCAAACACCATGCAAAGAAAATCGTATGGTTGGATGCCAATGCTGTTGTTATCTGCGAGCAATAGATTTCAGATGTTCCTGAAGAGAGCCGGCCCGGGAAGGACCGGCTTTTTTTATTCCTATGGCAGCTCTTTTCCGGTGGAGGCGTTATAAATTTTGTACCACTGTTCAAGACTCATATCCAAATTCATGGCTTCTACGGCAAATTGAATGCGCTCAATCCTGCCGCTGCCCACCACGGGCATGATTGAGGCCGGGTGTTTGAGCAACCAGCCATAAATCACTTTATCAACCTGATTGACATTTAGCTCCGCAGCCACCTCTTTCAGCGCAAGGGCGATTCTCTGACCTTTTTCTTCGTGCGGGTTCATAAGTCTCCCGCCAGCCATCGGTGACCAGGCCATTGGTTTTATCCTTTCCTTGAGGAAAAAATCGATGTTCCCGTTTTCAAAATGTTCGAGGCAGTAAGGCGAAATCTCCACCTGATTGGTAACGAGTTTTTGCTCCAGATAGGAGTTCAGCATATCAAACTGCATGGGGTTGAAATTTGAAACACCAAAATGCAGTACTTTCCCATCTTTTTTCAAAATGGAAAATGCTTTTGCAACCTCTTCCGGATCAAAAAACGGCGAAGGGCGATGCAACAGGAGCACATCGATGTAATCCGTCCCGAGGTTTTTTAAGGCGTTGTTGACCGAAGAGACGATATACCCGGAGCCATAATCGTAATATTTCAGTTTCCGGTCGGGGAACTTATCCGATATCAGATTAATCCCGCATTTGGTAACGATCTCCATCTCCTTCCGGATCCCTGGTTTGAGCTTCAGTGCATCTCCGAACAATGCTTCGCAACTATAATTTCCATAAATATCGGCATGATCAAACGTAGTCACACCCAAATCAATGACCTGTTCCGTTAATCTCAGAACATCCTGGCTGGACATATTCCAACTGATCAACCTCATGATTCCATGGACGATCCGTGAAAACTCCAGGTTGTTTGTAAGTTTAATTCTGCTCATGCTCATAACCAACTGATTAAACAGGGTTGTTTTAAATCATTCTGCTGAAGGTAAATGATTAATACTGGTGAAACGCATCAGAAACAAACTCCAGCACCACCGGGAGTGACTGCCGCCAATAGCTCCAGGTATGGTTTCCATCCCGGATCCTGAACTCATGCGGAATCTCCTTCTTCCGCAAGGCGATATGCACCAGGCTGTTTCCTTCATAAAGAAAATCATCGTCTCCGCAATCAATGAACCAACGCACCGATTTTATTTTTTCCCTTGTCATTCGGTTAATCAACAACAGCGCATTGTGCTGTTCATAATAGGATTGGATTACCGTATCGGGAAGATTTAAATTCTCGCGTAAAAAATTATCCTTGCACTCTTTCAGTGAAAGCGGACCGATGTAGGCGCTTAAAGGGCATGCAGAGGAAAACATCTCCGGATGGTGCAATGCATACATAAAGGAGCCGCCGCCACCCATCGAAAGTCCGGCAATGGCGCGAAAGCGTTTTTCACCTTTGATGCGATACACTTTTTCCACATGAGGGATCAGTTCATTGAAAAAGAAATCTTCATATGGCCATGTTCCATCAATGCTGTTGAAATAGCCCATGCGGCCAGTGGAGGCGTCGGGCATCACGATGATCATGGGTGTTGCCCTCCCCGCTGTGATCTCCCTATCGGCTATCAGAAGTACTTCGCCGAATTGCACCCACCCGGTTTGATTATCTCCCATGCCATGCAGCAAATAAAGGACAGGATAACTCCTTTGGGAAGTTTCATAATCAGGCGGAAGATAGATTGCAAATTTGCGATCGCTCTTGAGGATGGAGCTGGTCATTGAAAGATTGTCAAAAACCTTTCCACTTTGGGCAAAGGATAATCCCGGGAAAAAAAAGCAGAGGTTTAAAATCAAAAAGAGGTATTTCATGGTATGTATCTGTTTTGCGTTTATAAAAACGACCTACTTCCAAAATCCCTTTACCGTTTCATAAATTTTGCCACGACCGCTTCTCCGCTGGTTTTCAACATCAGGCAATACAATCCGGCAGGAAGGTTTGCAACCGGAACATCCGGCCATGCCGATTCCCCCAGGTTCTTTTCGTACATGAAAACGGTTTTACCGAAAATATCTGTGATCAGGATGGTCTGAATATCCATTTTCCCCGTATAACGAAGGGTGATCCTGTCAACAGCCGGGTTGGGATACACCGAAAGAACCGGAGTTTCCGCGTTCTTGTTTGTTACGCCCACCGGGAATTTCCGGTAATCAACACCCACCACATCGGAACTGATGCCGGTTGAAAAGGAGGTGATGGAATCTCCGGCAAGGTTCGAAACCAGGCAGTAGCCCGGGGTAATGAAATCGCCGATGTTGGTATATATCCTGTTATTCAGGGTGTCGATCGCAGACGAAAGGATGTAGGTGAACATGGCAGAACCCGGATCCCTTACAATGGTCGTATCTGCAATTTTCATAGAATTAAGGCGGAATGAACCAATTCCTTCATTCATCATAAAATATAATGTAGAATCCTGTATTCCGGTACCGTTGCTCACCTTCACGCTAATCAACTGGTTGATGTGTCCCCCTGTTGAAGGATCGTAAGCAGATACGCTTCCAACAGCCGGCATTCCATAGGGCGTTTTATTCACGGAATAAATCTTCCCGTCATATTTATAAAGATTAAATATTCCGATGGCATTGGCGCCAAGGTTGATCTCGCGCGATAAGGTCCATGTGGATGGATCAATCACGGCGATTTTACCTTCGGTGCCCATCCAGCCTCCATTGACTGCCACATACACGGTATCTCCGATGGAAATAACACCGCCGCAATCGCCCGAGATATGATCAACCTGGGCAATCAGCGACAGGTTTGCAGTATCCAGCACCTCCACAAAATATTTGGACAGGGGATATTGTTTCGACACGATCAACCTGTTTTGAAACATACCCAGTCTGGCAAGGCCTGAGTCAGGAATGGCCGCCATCCGTTGAAACGTATTCAGGTTATATTTTATGATGGAATCCTGGGCGTTGAAAAACGCCACATTCCCGACAATGAGAATATCCTGACCCGATTGGGTGAATACCGTGTTGAATTGATTGACGGCCTTTACAACCGGATCATATGACTGAACTGCTACAAAATCGTTGTATGGAGGAGAATATTCAAACCTTCCGCTGTTCCCGGTGATGATCTGTTTGGTCCAGTCCATGGTTTGTGAAGAAACCGTGAATGAGCCAACCAGCAGTAAACTCAAAGTAATCAATGCAGGTAATTTCATGATGCCATTAGTCAAAAGGATAGATCCTTGCCTTTAACCCGAAAGCTGGAAAAAATTTGAATGGCAGGTCTTCTGGCTTGCTCAGTCTTCCGGGTCTTCCCATCCCGCGAAAGCGGGAAAGTGACAAAAAGAGGTCGAAAGACATTTTTAAGAGCTTACAGCTGCGGGAACAGTTCCGGATTTTCACCGGATTCCCTTTTCACTTTTTTCTGAAGAAAATCACAAAAAAGAACCAATCATATGTCACCGGCAAACTTACAAAAATTAGCTTTACAACTTGCCGATGGCGCTGTTAATTTC
Source organism: uncultured Bacteroidales bacterium (assembly GCA_903945175.1). GTDB lineage: Bacteria > Bacteroidota > Bacteroidia > Bacteroidales > FEN-979 > CAIVAT01. The sequence goes on from CAJAUM010000098.1 coordinate 28,161, forward strand.
GGCTTTCATCCTTGAAATAAATTTTCCCGGATTGTTCTGGGCACAGGAAAAAGCAAATTCGGTTAGGTCGTTCTTCACCTCTTTTCCATTGACGAATGTAACCAGGTAAAGGGACTGTGCGTTTATTTCAAATTTTCCTGAGATGGTTGCATTCGATTTATCCTCCGTATTAAGCACCCTGAATTTTATAGTCCCCGCCTTTACCTCACCGGCATACTCCGATTGCATCAGTTTCCTGGTATGATCTTCAATGGATTGATCAATCGGGCATCGTTCGCTGGTATGGAAATAATAGATCTCCAGCCTCGGGCTGACTTTGGCGGGCGTTGGTTTTTGTGCACCTACACCCATGCCCTGCAGGATCAGGATCAATCCAAGGAACAATTTCAAAGTTCTTTTCATGCTGTTTCAGTTATTTGGGTCCGGGTGATTCAGCAGGCGCAGGGCCGGTTGACCAGGAAATATCCGAAGAACCCTCCGAAGGCGATACTGGCATAGGGGTTACTCGTGATCGCACATGTTCCTGACGCACATCCGACAAAATGATAATATAAAAATCCCGCGATCCCGCCTACGGCTATCGCGATAATGCTTTTCCGGAAATCGCCTGATTTCAGGTATTCTTTTACTGAACGGGGTTTGCTCTTACCTTCACATGAATTTGCCATGATTTTTTTGAATTTGAAATGCAAAGGTAAAATTGTTTTTCAAATAAATCGCTTAAATATCACTATTATATTTTGTTTTCAGTAAAAATTGAAGAACCCCGCCTCCAACAGCAGAGGATGCACTCGCAGGGATTCAGTGAAGTCTAGGCCTTTTTCAGTTTAAACCCCGTGAACAGAAGGTAGATCATCGACAGGAGCAGAAGAACCAATCCGCCAGCCTGGCCCATATGATCGGAAAGAAGGCCCATTAATGGAGGGATTACAGCACCGCCAGCCACACCCATGATCATAAGCCCCGAAATTTCGTTGGCCCTATCCGGCATTTTCTGCAAGGCTGCCGAGAAAATGATGGAAAAAACGTTGGCCACTGCAAATCCAAGGATAAAGATCAGCACCAGGATGGCCCACAGGTTGCTCATCATCAGCATCACCACCAGGCCGACGATGGCCACGATCATACTGATTATCAAAAACATTCTACCGGAAAATTTAATCAGAAGGATGGCCCCCACAAAGGTTCCGGTAGTACGGGCGATGAAATAGAGACTGGTTCCCAACCCGGCCTGATCGAGGAGTATGTTACACCGCTCCATCAAAAATTTCGGGATGGTGATGTTCAAACCCACATCGATCCCTACCACGAAAAGAATGCCAAGGAAGAACATCAGGATGGTTTTATCTTTCAGCAATCCGAAACATGCGGCGAAGGAGGATGTCTTGCCTTCGATGGGCTTTTCATCTATCTGTGTGAAGAACAACCACAAGGTAGACAGGAGGGTGACCACTGCAAAAATCGGGAAAAGCAATTTCCAGTTTCCCAGACTTGCCGCAGCAAACCCGGCAATGACCGGACCAAGGAATGAGGCAATGGCCTTGATGAACTGACCCCAGGTGAGGCTGCTGGTGAGCCGGTCGCCCCTGACTACGTTTGACAACAACGGATTTAATGATACCTGCAGAATGGTATTGCCAATGCCCAATAAGGCAAAGGCCACCAGTACCACTTCGAAGCGGTAGGCGATCAGCGGCACCAGCATTGCTACAAAGGTAACCGCCATGCTGAGTACAACCGTCTTCTTACGCCCGATTGAATTCATCAGGAGGCCGGTAGGCACCGAAAATACAGCAAACCATAAAAATACCATCATTGGTAAAAGGTTGGCCAGGCTGTCGCTCAGGGCGAAATCCTGTTTTACATAGTTGGTCGAAATGCCAACAACATCGACAAATCCCATGATAAAAAACCCGAAAAGAACGGGCATGACCTTAGAAAAGGAGTTTTCGTTTTTCATCGTATTCATTTAAATGTCATCCACGACAAAAATAACGAATTAAGATTGACGAATTGGACTCCGGAAATTTAAAACCTAACATAGTTTACCGGCTGATTCCCTCCATATCAAAAATTAACTATTTAAATTCGCTATAAATTATAACGTATTTATACGCTATAATAATTTATAACGTATATTTGCGACATAAAAAATTCACCTATAAAATGGCCTACGCAAAAACGGATCTATTTGATCACAAATTAAATTCGACTGCAGTGTTGTTCAAGGCGCTGGCACACCCTGCCCGACTTGCAATATTGCAGTACCTGGCAGAAACCAAGGTATGTATCACCGGAGATATTTCAGATGAATTGCCCTTGAGCCGGACCACAGTGAACCAGCATCTGACAGAATTAAAAAATGTCGGATTGATCCAGGGGACCGTTGACGGGGTAAAGGTGAATTACTGTCTGAACCCTGAGAAACTTAAAGAATTCAGTGAACTTGCAACCTCTTTTTTCGAAGAGATTTCCCGGCAAACAAACATCGAATGCAAATAAGAGCTATATCATCCTCAAATCCTCAAATCCCCAAATTTCAATCTATGCGAATTCTAATTCTATGTACCGGTAATTCATGCCGGAGCCAGATGGCAGAAGGATTTTTAACATCGTTCGATCCACGGCTGGAGGTTTTCTCAGCCGGCACTCACCCCGCACCCCATGCCAACCCTCATGCTGTTGCGGTGATGAAGGAGTTGGGAATTGATATTTCTGGCAATAAACCAAAGCATGTTGATCTCTTTCTTGCTGATTCTTTTGATTATGTGATCACGGTTTGCGGCGGCGCCATGGAAACTTGTCCGGCTTTTATTGGCACGGTCAAAACCCGCTTGCATATCGGGTTTGATGATCCAGCTGATGCCGTTGGGACTCCGGAAGAGGTAATCACTGTTTATCGCAGGGTTCGCGATGAAATCAGAGAGGGCTTTAGCGCTTTTTATGATGAAAAGATTAAATGAACGATATAACTTTTAGATCGTTATGATGACCGGTTACATTCACGGAGAGATTGAGACAACTGCTGGTTTATTCCCCCGGATTGAAACTCAATGGAACCGTTCTGACTATTGGGGAGCAATTAAGACCCGCTGGTCTGTTGGACGCATGAAATACCGGGTTGCACCAGGGATTTATGCCGTTGGTGATCCCGACCGGAACTCCCGGGTGTTCGTGACGGGGAATTATAAACTCAGCTTCGATCACCTCCGCAGGGCCCTTACTGGGATGAATGGCTGGATTCTAGTCATTGATACCAAAGGGATCAACGTTTGGTGTGCTGCAGGGAAAGGAACCTTCAGCACCAAGGAAATAGTCAGGCGCATCCGGATTCACCATCTTGAACAGGTAGTTGACCACCGGAAGATCATTGTACCTCAGTTGGGTGCAACCGGTGTGGCCGCCCATGAGGTAAAGAAAATGACCGGGTTCACCGTGATTTACGGACCCGTATTGGCTGAGGACATCAAAGCCTTTATCGATGCTGGGCTCAAGGCAACCGAAGCCATGAGGCACGTAACCTTTCCCCTGGTTGAAAGGGTTAAACTGATACCGGTAGATATTTTTTACGGAAAATATTACATGCTGATTGTTCCGTTGGTTTTTCTTATTCTTTCAGGTCTATATCCCGGCGGGTACTCCGTTGATCTTGCTTTGATCTCAGGAGGAAAGTCAGCCATTAACCTTTTTTCAGGTTACTTCGCCGGTTGTGTTCTCACACCTGCCCTTCTGCCCTGGATTCCTTTCCGAAGGTTTTCAGCCAAAGGTGTTGTAACCGGATGGTTTGTGGCCTTGCTGCTTCTGTTGGCTGGTACGTTGGGGTTGACCCTGACTGAGAAAGTTTCATGGTTTCTGATGATGGGGGCACTGTCGTCATTTATGGCCATGAATTTTACAGGATCCTCAACCTATACTTCGCTATCGGGGGTGCAGAAAGAGATGAAAACTGCTTTGCCGGCTCAGATTGCCATGGCCTCACTGGGTTTCATGGGATGGATCATAACTAAATTTGTTTCAATATGAACGGACTAGTATATCTTACTGATGTCGTAACCCTTGTACTGGATAGGTCGAAGTGCAGTGGTTGCCGTATGTGCATGGAGGTTTGTCCGCATGCTGTTTTTGGAATCGAACATAAAAAAGCGGTAATCCTGCACAAGGATTTCTGCATGGAGTGTGGCGCCTGTGCTAAAAATTGCAAAGAAGGGGCCATCACTGTAAAATCGGGCGTTGGCTGCGCCGCCGGTATCATCAATGGCATATTGCGTGGAACCGAGCCGACGTGCGATTGCGGGTCGACCGGAAATTGCTGTTAATCCTCAAATCTTCACATCCTCAAATTCTTTAATATGAAAACAAAATTAAACTTTCTTGACCGTTTCCTGACTCTCTGGATTTTTCTTGCCATGGCCATTGGCGTCTTCTGGGGATGGCTTTACCCGGGCATTGCCGGATTCTGGAATTCAATGTCATCAGGAACCACCAACATCCCGATCGCCATCGGGCTCATCGTCATGATGTATCCCCCTCTGGCCAAAGTAAAATACGAAGAACTGGGCGATGTCTTCAAAAATACCAAAATCCTGGGATTGTCGCTGGTTCAGAACTGGCTGATCGGTCCGGTGCTGATGTTCCTTCTGGCCATCATCTTCCTGCAATTCAACATCGACTATATGTATGGGCTGATCCTGATCGGACTGGCACGCTGCATTGCCATGGTGATCGTATGGAATGAGCTTGCCAAAGGCGATACAGAGTATTGCGCCGGCCTGGTGGCCTTCAATTCCATCTTCCAGGTACTCCTCTTTTCCATTTACGCCTACCTCTTTATCGCAGTGTTCCCTGCCTGGTTCGGACTTCCGACCAACAGCGCCGTTGAAGCCATCACCATCAAACAGATCGCCGAAAGCGTATTCATCTACCTCGGCATCCCCTTCCTGGCCGGATTTCTGACCCGGTTCATCCTGATCCGCGTAAAAACCAAAGAGTGGTATCACACGAAATTTGTTCCCCGGATCAGCCCGCTGACCCTGATCGCACTGCTCTTTACCATCCTGGTGATGTTTTCTCTCAAAGGAGAATATATTGTGAAAATTCCGATGGATGTAGTCCGGATCGCCATCCCGCTAACCATCTATTTTATCATCATGTTCCTGCTCTCCTTTTTCATGAGTAAAAAGGCAGGCGCCACATATGAACAGTCGGCCACCCTTTCGTTCACCGCCGCAAGCAACAACTTTGAACTGGCCATTGCTGTAGCCATTGCCGTTTTCGGAATTAACTCCGGAGAAGCTTTTGCTGCCGTAATCGGGCCCTTGGTCGAGGTACCGGTGCTTATCGGTTTGGTGAATGTGGCCCTATGGATCAAGCGGAAATATTTTGACCCCGCACCTTCTTTTTGATTTACAAAAATGGTATCCCTGCTCGGAACAATTTTATTATATTTGTTGAAACCAGCCCCGGACTGTCCGGGTCAGTTTCTGTTGCCAGTCATCCCCTATAAATAAACAATGTCCTGATTATCAATTAATACTTTCAAGCCATGACAAAATCATTAAAAGGAACCCAAACAGAACAAAACCTGCTTAAAGCATTTGCAGGAGAATCACAGGCCCGCAACCGGTATGAATTTTTTGCCAGCGTAGCTAAAAAAGAGGGCTATGAACAAATTGCCGCAATCTTCATGGAGACTTCAAACCAGGAGAAAGAACATGCCAAACGGTTTTTCAAATTTCTCGAAGGCGGGATGACTCAAATCACGGCCTTGTATCCTGCAGGAATTATCGGCACGACCAAAGAGAACCTGAAGGCTGCTGCTGAAGGTGAAAACGAAGAGTGGACCGTGTTATATCCGCAGTTTGCCGAAGTTGCGAAAGAGGAGGGATTTATGGATGTAGCCACTGCATTTAAGATGATCGCTAAAGTAGAGGCAGAACATGAACGGCGTTACTTAAAACTGCTTCAGAACGTTTCGGAGGACAAGGTATTCATGAAGGAGGGAAAGGTTTGGTGGAAATGCCTCAACTGCGGATACGTTTATGAATCTGCGAAGGCCATGGAAAACTGTCCAGCCTGTTTGCACCCGAAGGCCTATATGCAACTGCGCGAGGAAAACTATTAACCGAAAAACGTCACCTAATCGTCACCGGCCTTGCCGAAGTACAGCATTATACGCAAGTATAGACCGAATGATGGCTTAAAATCAGGGAAACCTTCGAGGTTAACAGGATAATAGTGGGTGAAAAAGCCGGGTTCAATACCGAACATGTCGGTCAACGGTATGCCGGCCCCCACGCCCAGATAACCTCCAAACCCAAATGAGTTCTGATTGATGTTAAAGGTCTGACTGTTGGTATTTGGCGTGTACATGTTGTTGCCATAAACATTCACCAGGTTGTACTCTGCTCCTTCAACCACGAAAATTGATTTGATCACCTGCGTGTAGCACATGGTTGCGCCGGCCTGGATGAAAAAGTTAATTTTTGATTTCAGGGGAATCGAAAGCTGGTATCCGAGGTCGATCATGACCCGTCCCTCTCTTCCTATGATCGGGACCATCCGGATATCAGGATAGGAAAGATAGGTATTGTAGGGGTCTACCCGAAGTGTAACCACATCTTCAGCCCTGAGTTGGGTATAGTTTGCCTGCAGGAAAATGCTGTTCCAACGGTTAAAATTAACCCTGACAAACAGGCCACCGCTGAAAGCCACATTGTAATGCATATTTGTGGGATATCCATCCACCAGGACCGTGTCGGTCGCCCCCAGTGCCAGTTTGATATCCCTGTACCAATAGGTGTTCGACATGACATAGTTCACATTGTTGACATTTCCGGGTGTTCCGTTATAAAAATCTGCGGAATATTTATTGGGGAAATAGGCGCCAAAATTGAGACCGAATTCGATCCTGTGAACTACTGTATCTTTCTCCACTTCATCCGAGCCTTTCCAATCATGTTTTTGAGCCTTTTTTTGCCCCTGGGATTTGGACACTGATACGTTGTCCTGTCCTGCCGACTGAAGGGACATCATGCATAATACTGAAATGATGATCAAAAATGTTCGCAAAGCGTTGATTATTTGTAGCGGTTATCTATTTGGCTCCAAAATTAGTAACTTTTCAGGAAAATTTATTTGGCATTGCAACCATTTTGATGGTAATTTTGTCTGGTATTAGAAAATGACTACGAATAATCAGGACCATATGAAAAGTTTAAAGACTTTATGTTTAAATATAACGGTCCTGGCGCTTTTTGGATTCACCCTTTCATCTTGCTTTAAACAAGATATAAACCCGTCGGGATCAGAGTACTCTATTCTGGAACAGTTGGCCATTGATGAACTCAGTGTTGATGCAGCCGATGACGATATGTGGGATGACATGAACAATTTTTTAGATGCCGGCGGATACAAATCAACCGGGGCGCTGCCCTGCAATGTGAAAGACAGCGTAAAGATTATCGGGGATACCGTCATTCATACGCTTCAATACAACGGGGTAAACTGCATCGGTACGCGCTTTCGCTCCGGTCAGGTAATCATGAAACACAATAAGAAACAGCGGTGGGGTGACCAAGGTGCAAAAGTGTTCGTGACCATGAAAAACTATAAGCTGACCCGGATGACAGCAGGTAAATCGATCATCCTCAATGGGAATAAAATCTATGAAAATATAAGTGGCGGAAGAGTCAGTGAGATTAAAATCGGGGGCAATCTGCTTGTTCAAAGGGGAATGGGATTGTTTTCTGTCACCTTCGATAGTGCGACGACCCAAACCTGGGAGATGGCCCGTCAGCGGATTTTCAAGGGTGCCATTGGAAATATTCTTGTGATTTCCACCGGTTTCGGTTCCATGCCTGGATATAACTATCTGGTTTATTGGGGTTCAAACCGTACTGGGGTTCCTTTCCTCAGCCAGATCATCAGCAATGTAATCTACAGGGAAAATTGCACAGGATTTCCCTGCGAAGGAAAAAAGATTTTAATGCTGGGTGGTGCAAAAAACAATGTCATTAACTTTGGATTTAATGATAATAACAAGCCGGTAACGGGAACAGAATGTCCGACAAAACTACAACTTGAATGGCAGGCAGTAACCTTAAGCGGAAGCAATTATATTAAGCTGTAGTCCGGCCTGCATGAATTCAAGGGTCTAAAAGATATTCCCGATTCCGATATACAAGCCACTGGTTCCATCCTGCTTACGCAAAGCCATGCCATAATCGACGGAGATGATGAAATTGTCGTTGATGGCAATGCGCAATCCAATGCCGGTGGCGAGGTGCAATCGATCGCTGTTTTCGGAAAAATAAAAGGACTGTTTATCCTCGGGAACTGTATTGGTGTAAATTTTATGATCCTGAACAACCATTCCGCCATCTAGAAAAGCGGTGAGGCCAAGGTAAATATTCTGCTTAAACACAACCGATTTGAAAAATTTCCAGCGCAGTTCAACATTGCCGAATGCCACTCCATCGCCGACAATACGGTTACGCAGCACCCCGCGTATTGTTCGGGCGCCGCCAAGTCCGTCAGGTTTGGTGGTGAGGCTGTAGGAACTATAAATGTATGGCAGGATATAAAAAGGGGTGGTACCACCGATTGTCCCTTGATAACTTACCTGGTACGCGGCCACCAGTCTCTTTTTTACCAGGGGAATATACTGGCGATGCGTAATGACAAGTTTTACAAACGCATAGGGGTTGTTCCCCAGGAAAGTCGGTGCACTCAGAAGCATGATTTCAGACCACAACCCCCTGTTTGGCGCTGCCTCATTGTCGCGGGTGTCGTAGACTAACCCGGTTTTCAGGTAAATGGTGGTGCCCCCATCTTTTTCCTGGTTCCGGATCAGACCGTAGTTCACATACTGATCATACAATAAGGATGTATCCGGTAGTTTGTTTTCCTCCTTTTTACCGCTGTTCATGCGGTCGATATTCACTGTGGCAGCAGAAATTGCAATGATGTTGATCCCTGCAATCCAACGCAACTTCTGGCCAAGAACAGGTCCCTGGAAATCGGCCATGATCCGTAACATCTTGCGCTCATGTTTGTAGAAAACCCGTGAGAGATAATCATCCGATCCCTCCTGGGTTAGGGATGGAATATAATTTGCTTCAGCCCCGTTGAAACCATAAAAATCAAGCGCCCGCTCGGTGAGGTAATCCAGATCAGCTGTAACCCGTATTTTTCCCGGTATAAGGTATTTTGAATCATAAAACAGCTGGTAAACTGCACTTCCTTTGGTAAACCAGGAACATTCAGCATAAATGGTGTGTTTGTACTCCGGGTAGGTAGTTCCATCTCCGTAATAGAAAACCTGGCCGAGAACACCCAACTGAAGCCCCTGGTCAGCATCATAACCTACCACGGGCAATCCGGCCCAGGTCCATCCTTTACGGTTCTTCTCCTTAACAGGAAGCATCGCTGAATCAGCCTGTCCAAAACTGGAATAAACGAAACAAAAACAAAGTAGGGTAAGCTTGAATCTGGTTTTTGTCATCTCACCGGCGCTTTCGCAAAATGTAGAGAATGAATGCTGATATTATTAAACTAACAAGGATTACCAGGATGTTGCCGGTCGATCCAAAATTTTCGTAATCACCGCCAATGATACCCTGTTGTCCCAGATAGGTAACGGTGACAACCAATCCGTTTTGAATAAAGTGGGCAAAAATTGGGATCCACAGCGAGCCGGTCCAGTAAAAAAGGTATCCAAATACAATTCCAAGCATCAGCCGGGGAAGGAAACCGTAAAACTGCATGTGCATGGCCGAAAAAAGGAGGGCAGCAATCAAAATTGCCACATGAATATTACCCAGCCACTCTTTTAACAGCCTCTGGATCAATCCGCGGAACATGAACTCCTCCCCGATGGCCGGCAGTACGGCAATCATCAGCATGTTGAACAAGAAACTGCCCACCGTGGGCATTTGCATAAACGCTTCGGTAAGTTTGGCGGCCTCCTTTTCGGTGGCCTTCATCCACTCCTCCATCCCCCTAAGAAATTCAGGCAATTTCATCATGTCATTCACCGAAACCATCCAGTTGATCAGCGGAAGGGAGGCCAGCATCAGTACCAATGTGAGAAGGTATATCAGCCATTTTGACGGTTTGTCAAGACAGAGATACCGTTTACTGCTGCGTTCAAAAAAGTATCCTGCAAGCAAGGATGGGAAAATAAAGAGTCCGAATGATTGGATTACCTGGAAATACTTGAGTAATTTGAGTGTTACAGGATTTTCAAAATCTGACAGCGCGGATAAGATATCCTTCATCCCAACACCGAATAACGGTGAAGCCATCACCATACCCAGGAAAAAGGTAACCGCAAAACTTGAAATTATGAGCAGTATGGCAAACAGGATACGCGTGAAGGGCGTCAGGCTTTCAAGGATGGGCTGTTTCGGAAAGTCCACGGTTTTTGGCTATTTTTGCGGCTAAATTAGCACAATTTGGCAAAGATCGGAAATATCGACCTGGGAGACTTCCCGCTATTTCTGGCACCCATGGAGGATGTGACCGATTCTCCGTTCAGGGTCATTTGCAAACACTATGGAGCTGATGTGCTGGTTACCGAATTCATCGCAGCCGAAGGATTGATCAGGGATGCCGTGAAAAGCAACAACAAGATGCGGTTTGAACCGGTTGAACGTCCCATCGGCATTCAGATTTTTGGAGAAAATGTTGAATCGATGATGAAAGCTGCTGAAGTTGCGGAGGCAGCCGGACCAGATTTCATCGACCTGAACTTTGGATGCCCGGTACGTAAAATTGTGATGAAGGGCGGCGGCGCTGCATTGCTGCAGGATATTCCAAAGATGGTGCGCATGACCGAAGCCGTGGTTAAGTCGACCCGGTTACCTGTGACAGTGAAAACCCGACTGGGATGGGATGAGGCTCACAAGGATATTGTAGATATCGCTGAGCGGCTTCAGGATGTCGGAATAAGCGGCATCGCCATCCACGGGCGCACCCGGGCACAACTCTATGGCGGTGAAGCCGACTGGACGCTCATCGGTGCGGTGAAAAACAACCCGGTGATGCATATTCCTGTTTTCGGCAACGGCGATGTCGATTCAGGGCCTAAAGCCGAGGAGATGCAAAACCGGTATGGCGTCGATGGAATCCTGATCGGCCGGGCAGCAACCGGAAATCCATGGATATTCAGGGAGATCAAGTCATGGCTCAAGGATCATTCCATCCCTCCACCGCCCTCTATCGCCGAAAGAGTTGCAATCGTTCGGCAACACCTCGAAGCGTCAATCCCATACAAAGGTGATCGCGCCACGTTATTTGAAATACGAAAACTCTACAGCGGATATTTCCGGGGAATTCCCAACTTCAAAACCTGGCGGATGAAGATGGTGACAGCTGAATCAACTGAAATGGTCCTGGAAATACTTGATCAGGTCGAAAACGCTGTCTAAACATTCCAGGCAGCCAGGAAATTTTCAGGTGTTAAAACCGCAATTTCACTCAGTTTGTAGTCTTTTATATTCCGTGTGATAATCGCTTCAATGCGTTTATCCTGAACTGCAGAAAAATGCTGCAAGGCATCTTCAAAATCCTTAAATCCGGAATTAAGTGCAAGGAGAGCGATGTTTCTGTCCATTGTAAGGATATCAGTAATTGAAAGCAACTGAGTCAGTTTTTCAATTACTTTTTCATGTCTGGCGGTTTGTCTGAGCAAATAGTAAACATTGCTATAGGTAACCGGCGTAACAAAACCTTTGATTTTATTTCCTTCGCACAATGAAAAGATACCTGAGGCAAATTCGGAAAAGGGTTTTCTGTCAAAGAAAAAATCCAGGATTACATCGGCATCTATCAGAATTCGTTTCATTGCAGATACTTTTCTGATAATCCCTTGACCAATTCTTTCTTATAATCAAAATCATCCGGAGCCTTAAAGGAACCTTTCAGAGATTTAACAATTGGCGTGATTTCGATATCAGATTTCTGTTGTTCCCGGGTAATCGCATTCAAATAATTCTCAATAAGATCGGATAAACTTCTGCCTTTATCTTGGGCATAAGCTTTTGCCCTTTCAATTATTGCGTCATCTATTGTCAGCGTCAACTTTGTATTCATGACGGTTCGGTGTTTTATTCTGAAAACAAAGATAGATCAAATTATTTACACGTGCAAATATATTTTTAAACACACGTATTAAATTATAATTGCCCTCGTGGGACCAATTATTTCGGCTGTTCAGGTTCATCCTCCGCCTCATCACTCTTGGCATTTTTAATGCGGTCGAGCATTTCCTGTGGCAATTGATCGCTGTAGGCTGAGTCAGGAATGTTCTCTGTGTCTTTTCCCCGTCCGTATTTGATCTTGAGATTGTCCATCGGTCCCGTAACTTTCATGGGAATGCCGATAATTCCCAGCGGCCCAAGACCAAGTCTGACCCTCAGGTTTAATTTACTGTCGAAGGTGGTGGTTCCTGAAATTCTCACCCGGATTCCCTTCACCTTGAATTTGAACTGTTCCAGGGTAACTGTATTATTTCTAATTGTAGAATTGATATCAACCTTCGATAGATCTGGATTGCTCAACCCCTCTTTCTGCGTGCCTTTGCTGATATCATTAAACAGTTTAAGTCCATAAATTTTTACTTTTTTAATGGAGAAGACTCCTCCTCCTTCAAGAGATGGCAGCACCGGGAACATCCGGGCATCAAGCATGCCCTTCACACTGTAATCAAGCGAAACCACACCTTCCGCCTTTCCCGCCGACGGGGCCATTTCACGGATCATGGCAACCTCATTGTACGCCCGTTTGATATCAAAATCCACGGCCTTGATATGAAAATCAAAGAAACCCTTCACCGGGGTGACACTTCCGTAAGTGGCATCCATGGCCACCCTGCAACCGATGATGTTAAATCCGGTTTCCTTTAACACCAGGATTCCCTCCTCCAGGTCGATCTCTCCCTTGAGATCATTGATCTCAAGACCCCGGAGGGTTGTTTTTTTCACCTCAGCCTTGAAGTTTATATCCAGATCCCTGGGAATGATAACCACCCCGGTTTCGACGGTGGCTATTGCCTGTACCGAGCTCTGTACCGGCGCCAATGCTGTGAATTCATCGACGGTGATCAGGTCTGAATTCAACTGAAAATTCCCCTTCAGGATTCCTCCCTGAGATAGAATATAGCTGATGGTGTTCTGCATGAAACCCTTTAGCCTGAAATCCGAGGTACCATAATTTGCAAGGAAATTGTCAAACCAAATCTTGTCCTGGTCAAACCTGAAATCACCTGTTTTTATAATAAAAGGCCTTGGATAATCTTCGGATGTCATTGCAATATTCCGGAGTTTCAGTAACCCGGAATTGTGAAGCTTTTCATACCGCCCTGCATTGGCATCGCTTTGTTTTCCCTTGAGTGAAAGGTCCGTTTCGAGATGCCCATCCAGTTCCAGCCCCCTTCTTGAGAACACCTTGTAAATCCTTCCCAGGTCAATCACCCCGTGCGACTGCACTTCGTAACGCAGGTCATCAAAATCCTCAAGGGCAGCCTGCATGGTAAAGGTCTTCCCTTCAAACTGAAAGGTCAGGGGCCGGATTTTAACTGACAGATCTTTCATTTTGCCGGTTGGATCGGTAGCCAGCGCAACAATCTCAATTTTTTCAACCGGATGGGGATAATATTTTGTACGTACCGACCCGTTTTTCAGGTTGATCTGTGCCGAAGTAACCGGGAACTTCTTCTTTTCCGGGAGATAACTACCCTTCACATTCACATCAAAATCCAACATTCCTGAAAAATCGATGCTGTCCATCGGGAATACCTGTTTCAGCTCAGCCAGGTTGCAACCTGCGCTCAGATGGGCATCAACCGTCCTATCCCTGACACTGGTCAGCCTGAAAAATCCCATGATCTGGTTTTTTAAAAAATTGGCCTGCAGGTTTTCAAGATTGATCACGATATTTCTGTAGTTGTTGTCAGGGCAGGATGCATCCAGGGAAAAGTTGATTTTACTTAGCGCCTGTGGCAGATCCCTGTATTTCAAATACCCCCCGGTGAGTTTGGTCATCAGGTTGAATTTCGGTATGCTCAGGATAACGGTATCTGTTTCATTCCGGATCCCTTTCTTTACAGGCCCGGTGACATAATATCCCTCAGCATTCAGATTGAGATCGTACATGCCGCGGAGCTCTGCCATTTTAACGTCAAGGGCTTTCGACCATTTTGCCAGATCAATACTGGCATTGACCTTGGCGAAAATCCATGGATGTTTTGATTGCCTGACCTTAAACCGGGCACTGAGAAATTCCCGCTCCATGATCGAAAGAAAGTTCAGGCTGACCTGATATCCCTCTTTTTCAAAATTAAAATTCCCGTGGAATTGTATCGGAATATCCTTGATCTTCAGGTCGTTCTTTTCGAAATTAACGGACAGGGTCCGGGTATTGACTTTGGTGGATAGTTGGGCAGTCACCGGTTTTGAATCCAGGTATGTTGTGTGCGCATAAACGAGGTCGAGTGCCTCTATCCTCACATCGGAGGTGAGATTGAAGAAGTCGTTGGTGATCTTGCTGGTGCCGGCATAGTTGAGCCCATGGGCAACAACACGGACCGGAATGGCAGGATCAGCATAAATGACCTGGCAATTTTTAAAAATGATGCGTTCTATGTTCAGTTCTGCGCCCGATGACGTGGTTGTATCCGATGCATCTTTCGCCGAATCTCCTGAATTATAAACATCGAAATTGGCGGCTCCCTTTTCATTGTATAGAATGTTGATCCTGGCCTGATCCAGATACACCCTGGTGATAATAATGGTTTTTTCAAACAGGCTTTTCACATTCACACCAAAGGCGATCTCGCGGGCGCCGATCAGGGTATCCTTATCAAAAGGAGAGGATGATTTCAGAGAAAAACCGGTGAGGGTGAGGGTAAGATTCGGAAAATGGCTGAAGAAGGAGAGATCCATTTTGGTAAAATTCAACTCGCTCTTCAGCTTCCTGTTGGCCAGATTTTTCACCTCCCGTTCGATCCTTTCCTGGAAGAGAAATGGGGTAAGAATGAGAATGAGCAAAAAGGCAACCAGAATGCTCCCGGTAATTTTCAAGGCTTTTTTCATTATTCGCCAAAAATCTATCAACAGTTGTAATTAGTCTTTCTCAAACCCGTACTTCCAAACCATCGCAGCGAGAACAGCTCCCAGGATGGGGGCCACAAAGAACAGCCAGAGATGAGTCAAAGCCTTTCCGCCGGCGAATAAGGCCGGACCAAGGCTTCGTGCCGGATTTACAGATGTCCCTGTCACCGGAATCGTGACAAGATGGATCAGCATCAGTGTGACCCCAATTGCAAGACCGGCCATCGCCCCATTACCAAATTTAGAAGTGGTTGCAAGGATCACGAACAGGAAGAGGAATGTCATTACAGTTTCAATTATGAAGGCACTCTGCATACTGTATTCCATGAGATATCCTTCTCCCCAGCCATTTGCACCAAGGGCGTATTCTCCCATTACAAAATCAGGTTTTCCAAATTGAATCACATATAAAACCCCGGCTCCCAATATGGCCCCTATACACTGGGCGATGATATATCCAATGGCATCTTTGACCTCCATCTTTCCTGCTACAAGAACACCGATTGTCACAGCAGGATTAACATGACAACCTGAAATTCCTCCAATGGCATAAGCCATTGCAACTACTGTAAAGCCAAAGGCGATGGCAATACCAAGCAATCCGATACCGCTTGGACCAACCCCCGCGATTCCTGAGATCACTGCAGATCCGCAGCCAAAAAAAACGAGACTGAATGTCCCAATACACTCTGCCAGATACTTTTTCATAATGATTGCATTAGGGTTTATACTGCCGTTCAACCAGTTCAGAAAGTCTGATGAACGCATTTGAACTGGTATCCCAGAAATTTTTCTTGAGCATGAGGTCGAGGTAATCTGCTGCCTGATCAAGGTTTTTAAATCCGCTCAGCGTTTCAATGGTCTCATTGTATTCGCGCAGGTTTCCATCAAACAGTTCATTGATAAACATGAACTTATCATTGATGCTGATGGCACTCTTCAGGTTCTGAAACCGTTCGGAGGGAATCTTTGGACTGAAGGTCTTTTCCCTGGCGTCTTGTAACTTGACATTGAAGGAGGGTTCTTCTGCAGCAAAGAGGTCCATTTCACGGGATCGGGTCTGTTTCTTTGAAACGGATGCTGTTTCAGTGTTCACAGGGGCCGGACCGGGAGGTTTAAACTGCGCTGGCTGCTCAAGTTTCACCTCCACTGCAGGGGGCGTATGCCTGATGGTCGGTGCATACTCAGGAGTGGGGGCTTTTTGGAACACTGCAGTTTGGGCAGGTTCATTCTGGGGAACCTTTGTGATTATCCTGTTCCTGATGATTTTTTCATAGGCAAAATGCGGATCGTTCATCCGCTGCAACAGGATCATATCCTCATAGAATTTCCGCAGATTCTCCATGAGAATATCAAATTCGATCTGAGGAATTTTATCTCCATGTTGCTGAATGGTACCATATTGTTCATTGATTGCCTCGAGCAACCATTGCAGCTCGTTTTTAATAAGCTCCTTGTTCATGATTTTATTTTTTCCTGGTCGCCGGAAATTTTTACTTTTGTATCAATTCCAGCCATAAAAATACAAAATATTAACCTCCTTAAATGCAGATTGAAAAAAATATTCAGGTGAATCGCCTGGGATGGATTGAGGTGATTTGCGGTTCCATGTTTTCAGGGAAAACCGAGGAGCTGATCCGCAGGTTGAAGCGTGCAAAAATTGCCAGACAGAAAGTTGAAATTTTTAAGCCTGAAATTGATAAACGGTACCATGATGTCAATGTGGTTTCCCACGATGAGAATGCCATCCTTTCAACCCCGGTGCAGTCAGCTTCAGAGATCCTCCTGCTTACCAATGATGTGAATGTAGTAGGGATCGACGAGGCACAGTTTTTCGATGATGAACTACCTGCAGTTTGCAATACCCTTGCCAGCAGCGGTATCCGTGTAATCGTTGCCGGGCTTGATATGGATTACCTTGGAAAACCTTTTGGCCCGATGCCCGCCCTGATTGCCATCGCTGAAGATGTTACCAAGGTGCACGCCGTATGCATGAACTGCGGAGACCTCGCCCAATTTACCCACCGCATGGTAAAGGATGATCACCTGGTGATGCTGGGTGAGATGGAATCATATGAACCACTCTGCAGAAGATGCTACCTGGAGAAGACGAAAATAATTTGAGAATTAACATCCCCAAATTTTTTTTGTATTTTTGCCTTCACAAAAAATCAAACCCTATGAAAAAAATCGCATTGGCCATTCTGGCAATTGTTTTTATCTTCAATTTCACATCAATGTCTCAACCTAAAACCGACAAAAAAGTGGTAAAATTTGTAATTCATACCGATTATGGTGACATGACAGGCTTTCTCTATAATGAGACCCCGCAGCACCGCGACAACTTTGTTAAGCTTTCTAAATCAGGATTTTATGATGGCACGATGTTCCATCGCGTCATCAGTGGATTCATGATCCAGGGTGGCGACCCCGACTCAAAGAATGCAAAACCCGGCCAGCAACTGGGTATGGGTGGACCCGGATATACGGTACCAGCTGAATTCAACAAGACTTTCATTCATAAAAAAGGCGCCCTTGCTGCTGCACGGACAGGTGATCAGGGCAACCCAACCAAAGCCTCCTCAGGTTCGCAATTTTATATCGTCCAGGGTAAAAAAGTTCCGGCCTCCCAGCTTGGGGCCATTTACACTCCTGAGCAGAAGAAAGTATATGAAACGATTGGTGGGGTTCCCTTCCTCGATACGCAGTATACTGTGTACGGTGAAATCACCGAAGGGCTTGATGTGATCGATAAAATCGCCGCAGTTCAGAAGGATGGAAATGATCGTCCTGTTAAGGATGTGAAGATGACAATCAAGATAGTGGAATAAAACGTGACACGTGACACGTGACGCAATTGAGTACCATGAAGGAGCGAATTGATCGGTTGTTAGCCGAAGTAGATTCAATTAAAGCTGTGAGCCTTGATGAGGTTGAGCAGCTTCGTATCAAATACCTCAGTAAAAAGGGGCTGGTTTCAGTATTATTTGATGATTTTAAAACTGTTCCCTCAGAGAAAAAGCGGGAGGTGGGACAGATTTTGAATGAGCTGAAAAACAAAGCACAGCTGAAACTCGACGAATTGAAATCTGCATTTGGATCCAAAGAAGAAAACCAGGTTTCATCGCTTGATCCTACCCGGCCTGTTGACCATATGGAACCCGGCACCCGGCACCCGCTGTCGATTGTGCGTAACCAAATCATCGAGATATTTGGCAGAATTGGTTTTACTGTGGCCCAGGGTCCTGAAATTGAAGATGACTGGCATAATTTTTCCGCATTGAATTTCACGGCCGATCACCCGGCCCGGGATATGCAGGACACCTTTTTTATAACCGAAGATTCCGGTATTCTGCTTCGTACCCATACCTCTTCTGTGCAAATCCGCACCATGGAAACCAGGAAACCGCCTATCAGGATGATATTCCCCGGTCGGGTTTTTAGAAATGAAGCGATTTCCGCACGTGCCCATTGCATTTTCCACCAGGTTGAAGGACTTTACCTCGACAAGCATGTTTCATTTGCCGATTTGAAGCAAACGTTGATCTATTTTGCCAAAGAGATGTTTGGGGAACAAACGAAAATCAGGCTTCGTCCCTCCTATTTTCCCTTTACTGAGCCTTCAGGCGAGATGGATGTAAGCTGTAATATATGCGGCGGAACGGGATGCAACATATGCAAATATACAGGATGGGTAGAGATTCTGGGTTGCGGCATGGTGGACCCCCATGTGTTGGAAAACTGCGGTATAGATAGCACAGTTTATACTGGCTTTGCTTTTGGAATGGGTATCGAACGCATTACCATGCTGAAATATCAAATTAAAGACCTGCGGCTGTTTTTTGAGAATGATGTAAGGTTTCTCAGGCAATTTACGGGGGCGAAATAGTCTAAAATTTGTTCCGTCGAAAAAGTTTCACCACCAGCCAGAATCCGAAAATTCCTGCCACGCCGAACACAATGCCGCCTATCCAGCGGATTTCGTCCCACTGCGAAATTATGGAGGCCCCAATGATCAGGGCGGCCAGCACAATGGCAATGGCTACCCGGTTGCTTGCATTGTCGATATGCTCAACCAGAGGTTCCAGGCCTTTGACCTCAATCTGGGTTTTAAAACGCCCCTCTTTTATCTTAAAAATGATCTCATTGATGTCGGCCGGAAACTCCTTCAGCAGTTTATAATAATCCTTCAGTGAATCAAAAACCTCTTTGGCGATCTGTTTGGGACTGAATTGTTTTGCGATAAGATCAATGGCGTAAGGTCGCATTTCAAAGGCAAAATCAATTCCCGGGTGGAGCAGCACGGCAACACGTTCAATGGCCATCAAGGCTTTAACCAGGAGATAAATGTCACCTGGTATCCGCAATCCGTTATGAACCAGAATATCCACCGATTCATTCATGATCCTGCCAAAATCCATTTCATCAATGGAGAGATATTTGTAATGTGCCAGCATATCGCCTATCTGGTACTCCAGCTCTTTGAACCGGGAAAAATTGCGTTTGCCCGAAACCAGCAACAATGCTTCAGCCATGGTGTGGGGATCGCGGTCGAGATATCCGAGCACATATTTACCCAGAAACTGCAGATGTGTGGGGCGCAATGTCCCCATCATGCCGAAGTCGATGAAGGAGATTATATCCCCATCAAGCACGAAAATGTTGCCCGGATGGGGATCGGCATGAAAAAAACCATGATTAAAAATCTGGTCAAATACCAGCCTGACGGCCTTTCGGGCAAGAACAAGCGGATCGTTCCCTAATTTCAGCAGGGTTTCAATATCTCGGACCTTGGTTCCGTCGATAAACTCCTCGACGAGGATTTTTTTGGAGGTATACTGCGAATATATTTTCGGTACTTTGATATCCGGGTCATGTTCGAAATTATGCCCAAACCTGATAACATTGGCAGCTTCATGACGAAAATCAAGTTCCTTTTTTATGGTTTTCCCAAACTCTCTGACCACACCAGTCAGGTTGATGGCCTCCATTTCGGGGTTGCTCCGCTGCATCCTTCCGGCAAAAAAATACATCAGGTGCAGGTCCAGTTCAATCTTTTTATCGATACCCGGACGCTGGATCTTAACACACACACATTCTCCATTAAGCAGCGTGGCCCGGTAGGTCTGGGCCATGGAGGCGGAGGCGAGCCGGGAGGAATCGAATTCCCTGAAAATTTCACCTACCTTCCGTCCCAGTTCCTTCTCAATTTCCCTGATGGCCAGTTCATCCGGCATGGGCTGGGCCTCATCCTGAAGCTTCTTCAGCTCCTCACGCAATTCGATTGGGATAATATCCGGACGGTCGGCAACAATTTGACCGAATTTAATAAACGTAGGGCCCAACTCTTCAATGGCCATCCGGATACGTTCCCACTGATTGTACTTTTCAATCCGGGCCAGGCGTTTTTTCGAAACTAGAAATTTTCCCAGCCCTGAATTGTTTACCCATTCGCTCAGGCCATACTTTACGACAATGCCGATGATCTCGCGGGCACGGCCCAGTTCATGAACGGCCAGTCCAATCCTTGTTAACTTCACGTGGATATAATTTTAAATGCAAATACGGTATACTGTGTTACTTCCCTTTGGTCGCCTTGGGGGCCGGTTTTGCCTTAATGGGGGACTTTTTGCCTTCCAGCTTCTTAATCCGTTCTTCCAGCTTCTTTATATCCTCCTGGAGCGGGATGTTCATCTTTTTCATGGTGTTTTTAACCAGCACCTGGATGTCGCTCTCTACCGTTTTTTTAACCTCTTCCGATTTTTTCACCAGATGATCATAGAGTTTTTTGGCCTCTTCCTTGGTCAACTTGTTATCCTTGGCCAAATCTTTTGCTGTCTGGGCAAGTTTTTCGGCATTCATAAATGCATAGTCAAGACCTTTGTCAATTGACTTTTTTAAATCTTCGAACATGGCGAGTCCTCCTATTGTTTTGTTGGTGAATACTGAACTTTTGCTTCCTTTTGGATATTCATTAAATGGATTTCAAGATCGGTCAACATGGTTTCATAGTTCTTGATGGTTTCAAAGCGTATCTCAAATGCAGTAAGAACGTTTTGAATCCCACGTATATTTTCCAGCAACTTGTCTTTTTGAATTTTCTTAAATGGCCCCTCCACCAGGAGCAGGAAATCAGTCTGTTTCAATCCGGGCAGCAGAATGGTGTCAAGCCCCCGATTTCCCAGTAAATAATAGGTATTGAATCGATCTTCATCACGGCAGAAATAAAAGGAACTCCCCATGAAGTCCTCCATTTTAACAAATTCCAGCTCCAGTGTTTTATTAATCAGAAAAGAAAGTCTGTAATCCTTAAAATGACAGGAGATTCCAAAAAGTGTATAGAGTGCAGGCTCAGATCTTATTTCGATTGAAATTTTTTTGGCCATCGCAGGGCACGTTATTTTCGCATAACAAAGTTAACTATTCTGTACTCAAAGGTCAATGTTTTCGCCATTTATTTTTTGCCATGATTTTTCAGCGGCATTTTGCTCGGCCCCTTTGATAGAATAATCCTGTCCCCTTGCGATGGCTTCACCATCCAGCCATAATTCAACAATGTACTGCTTCTTATAGCCTGAACCAACCTCATCGACCACATTGAACTGGGTTTGCCGTTTTTCACGTTGCGCCCATTCGATGATCTTACTTTTGAAATTCACCTCCTGGAGGACCAGTTCATCCATGTTGAAATAATTTCTGATAATGCGGTCAAGGATGATTTTACGCGTAAAATCGTAGCCCTTGTCAAGGTATATAGCGCCAATGAGTGCTTCGAATGCATCGCCCTTGAACGACCGGAAGGTTCCGGTAGATGATCCGTCGAGCTGGATTAGCTGGTCAATTCCCATCTTCTGCGAAAGTTTATTCAGCATTGCACGGCTGACGATTTTCGATCGCATTTCGGTAAGAAAACCTTCATCCTTTGTTGGAAATGTTTTGAAGAGATAATCTGCAGCCACAGCATCAAGGATGGCATCACCCAGGAATTCGAGACGCTCGTTGTTTATCCTGATTCCGTTGAGGGTCTCCTGCGTGGCCGATCTATGCAAAAAAGCCAGATGATATAAATGCATATTCCCGGGTCTGTACCCGAGAATACTTTTAATCGCCTGTTTAAGTTGTTTGTCGGATGAAAACTCAGCACCAGCCGGTTTATACGGTCTGAATCTCAAGATGCACTATCCCTTAAATTTCGTGAAGATTACGGTGGCATTGTGACCGCCAAAACCAAACGTGTTGCTTAATGCATAGTTCACCACACGCCTTTGGGCTGTGTGAAAGGTGAAGTTCAACGGCGCAATATCCGGGTCGTCGGTGAAGTGGTTTATTGTAGGAGGAATGATATCATTTTTGACTGCCAGTAAGGTGGCAATCGATTCAATCGCACCTGCAGCGCCAAGCAAGTGGCCAGTCATCGACTTTGTTGAATTGATATTCAAGGTATTTGCATGATCTCCGAAAAGGCCTACAATGGCTTTCGGTTCAGCGATGTCGCCAGCAGGAGTGGATGTTCCATGCGTGTTAACATGATCAATGAACTCTTTTGGAATTCCGGCATCAGCCAGGGCTGTGCGCATCGATAAAATGGCGCCCAAACCTTCCGGATGAGGCGCTGTCATATGATAGGCATCCGCTGATAATCCACCTCCGATGATTTCACCATAAATTTTAGCACCACGGGCGATTGCATGATCCAGTTCTTCAAAAATCAAAGCCCCCGCTCCTTCGCCCATCACAAAACCATCGCGGTCTTTATCAAACGGTCGGGATGCTGTGGCCGGATCATCATTCCTTGTTGAAAGGGCATGCATGGCATTGAACCCCCCCAGACCTACATTCGTAATGGCTGCTTCAGAACCTCCGGCGACAAATACATCGGCCTTGCCAAGGCGGATATAATTGAAGGCATCAACCAATGCATTTGCGGATGATGCACAGGCTGAGACGGTTGCAAAATTTGGTCCATGAAACCCATATTTCATCGATATATGACCGGCAGTAATGTCGGAAATCATCTTGGGAATGAAAAAGGGGTTGAATCGCGGAGTTCCATCACCGATGGCGAAAGCCATAACTTCAGTGGCAAAAGTTTCCAGCCCGCCTATTCCTGAAGCCCAGATAACACCAACGCGATCGGCATCAAGGGTAGCAAAATCAAAATTTGCATCCTTTAAAGCCTCATCGGCACATACAATCCCGAAATGAGAACAACGGTCATACTTCCTGACCTCTTTCCGGTCGAAGTAATTGTCCGCGCTGAAATTCTTGACTTCACAGGCAAACTGGGTCTTAAATTTAGACGCATCAAACCTGGTGATCGGTCCCGCGCCACTTACGCCATTGATCAGGGCATCCCAATATTCGGAAACGGTATTCCCGATCGGTGTAAGCGCTCCAAGACCAGTTACTACAACTCGCCTTAATTCCACGTTTTCAATTTTAGGTTCATTGGTTTATGGATAACCCCGCTGGGTGCGGGGTTAAATTTCATCATAATCAGTTAGGGAGAAACATCCAAACCAGGCTTCACCAAAATGGTGGCGACCCTATTTGGTGTTATTCTCGATGTAAGCGATGGCTTCGCCAACTGTGCTGATCTTTTCTGCCTGATCATCAGGAATTGCAATGTCGAATTCCTTTTCGAATTCCATGATCAGTTCAACGGTGTCAAGAGAGTCAGCACCAAGATCATTGGTGAAGCTAGCTTCAACTGTAACTTCACTTTCATCTACACCAAGCTTATCAACGATGATAGCTTTTACTTTTGCTGCAATGTCAGACATGTTTGTTGTTTTTTGGTTTAAAGAGTGCAAAGAAAAGAATATTCTTTCATCCAACCAACATAATTTAAGAATTTTTAACAATTGCAAAAGTTATATTATTGATTTCGTGACACATATAAAATTTGTTAGGGTGATAATTTAACATGGTAAACGCATTTTCCCCAATTTTATGCGGGATTTCCCTCCATTGTTCGTTTGGACTGAACGGAAGTCCCTGTGCTTTTGTACTTTTGTAATACCCAACAGTATCCAACATGCCTCGACTTGCGATTTTTGCTTCCGGAAACGGCACCAATGCCCAGCGGATCATTGAATATTTTTCCGGACATCCAACCATAACCGTCAAACTCGTTTTAAGCAATAAACCCGATGCCGGCGTGGTTGACCGCGCCAAAAACCTTGGGGTTGAGACCATGGTCTTTAACAGGTTATCCTTTTACGAAACAGGGATGGTTCCCGAAAAGTTGACATCCTGTCGCATTGATTTCATCATCCTGGCCGGGTTTCTGTGGCTTATACCAAAAAACATACTTACAGCTTATCCGGGAAGGATTATCAACATCCACCCTGCGCTTTTACCTAAATACGGAGGAAAAGGGATGTTTGGGAACAGCGTCCATGAAGCCGTTATCGCTGCCGGAGATCCCGAGTCAGGCATCACCATCCATCATGTTGATGAAAATTATGACGAAGGAAGGATTATTTTCCAGGCTAAATGCACCATAACGGAAAAGGATACGCCGGAAAGTCTGGCAGTAAAGGTACATCAACTGGAATACCGCCATTTTCCGGAGGTGATTGAACAAACTGTAACGCGTGACAGTAAAATCAATCCCATTTAGATACCTTTGTCCTTATGAACCGCCGCATCATCATCTTCACCATTATTGCCATGACGATCGCCCTGATCGGTTTGATGGGGATCCAGATTTATTGGATTCAGAGTGCATCAGCCATCAAGGAGGCCAATTTCCGGCGCAGTGTGAATGAGGCCATGGTGAAGGTTGTGCAAAAGGTGGAACGGATGGAAAAAAGCAAGGCCATGCTCACCAACCAATACGAAAGCATGCTCAATTTCAACCGCCATCTTACCTATGATAATTTTTTAACTGTGGGGGCGATGGATACACTGATCAAACTCCAGCTCAATATCCGTGGGGTTGATACACGTTATGAATTTTGCATTTACAAGCCGGAACGCCAGGAATTTCTGATGGAACGATCGCCTGACTTCCGTAAAGAACTTATCGAAAAGGGGAATGCATTCATTCTTTTCCAGGCCGATATATACACCAGTCCTGAATACCTGCTGATCTATTTTCCGCACGAGAAGCAATTTCTGCTTACCGAGCTTTGGGGAATGCTCCTCATCTCCATCATTCTCATTATTGTCATCGTTTATTCATTTACCTATACCATCACGACCATCTTCAGGCAAAAGCGCCTTTCTGAAATGAAGAACGACTTTATCAACAACATGACCCACGAATTCAAAACACCGATCTCCACCATTTCACTGGCTTGTGAAGCGCTGGCAGATAAGGAACTCAGGGGATCTGGTGAATTCCTTGAAAGTTATCTTTCCATGATTACGGAGGAGAATAAGCGGCTTGCGGGAATGGCTGAAAAGATCCTGCAAACGGCTTTGATTGACAAGGGGCAACTGAAGATGAAAAGGGAAAAAATCGATCTTCATGAGATCATTACGGATGTAATCAAGAACCTGCGGATACAGGTTGAAATCAAGGATGGTGAAATCAAACGCAGGTTCAAAGCGACCATCTCGCAGATTGAGGGCGACAAGGTGCATGTGACCAACCTGGTGTATAACCTGCTTGACAATGCCAACAAATATTCACCCAAAAAACCAATGATCCGCATCATTACAGAGAATGCAAGCAACGGTATCGTGATCACGATCGAAGACAATGGCATCGGCATCGGGAAAAACGAACAAAAGAAGATCTTCGAAAAATTATATCGTGTGCCCACAGGCAACATCCACGAAGTGCGCGGCTTCGGACTGGGGCTGAATTATGTCAAAGCCATTGTGGAGGAGCACAAAGGCAGGATCAGCATCGAGAGCGAAGTGAACAAAGGCAGCAAATTCAAGGTATTTCTGCCTTTTACCATCAAAGAATAAAATTGCATCTTTTGCGTTTAATAAAGAAACTGGTGATGGAGAAACTGCAAACCCGATTGCTGCTGGCTGAGGATGATCGTAACCTGGGAAATATTCTGAAGAATTACCTGGAGGCGAAAGGTTATGCCACTACCTTGTGTGTCAACGGGCAGGAGGCTGTGGATACCTTCTCACGAAAAGAGTTTGATTTCTGCATCCTTGACATCATGATGCCCTTGAAAGATGGATTTGCAGCGGCCACTGAAATAAGGGCAGCCAATAAGAAAGTCCCCATTCTGTTTCTCACAGCAAAGACCCTTCAGGAGGACAAACTGAAAGGATTTGAGATAGGAGCTGATGATTACATTACCAAGCCATTCAGCATGGAAGAGCTGTTGCTGCGGATGGCAGCCATCCTGAGGCGCACCGATGAACCGGCAAAAAACGCAGCATCTGACAATGTGTACGATATTGGCATTTACACCTTTGATTTTAACCGTCAAACGCTTATCAGCCGGAGCAAGGAGCAAAAGCTGACCTCGAAGGAGGCCGGGTTGCTCAGGTTGCTTTGCACCCATGCCAATGAAGTGCTCGACCGCAGCACCGCCCTGAACGAAATCTGGAATGACGACAGCTATTTCAATGCACGCAGCATGGATGTTTATATCGTAAAGCTGCGCAAATACCTGAAGGACGACCCCCGCGTGGAGCTGTTGAATGTGCACGGTGTCGGATTTAAACTGGTGATGAATATCTGACAAAAGAGAAACGCATGAGGCTTCCAACCCAGTTATATGTCGTGCCTACCCCTATCGGAAACCTGGAGGATATTACGGTTCGCGCCTTGCGCATCCTGAAGGAGGTCGATTTCATCCTTGCAGAAGATACGCGCACTTCGGGAAACCTGCTGAAACATTATGGCATCGAAAACAAACTGGTACCGCATCACCAGTTCAACGAGCACAAAACCATTGAAAATATTGTTGCGCGCCTCACCGATGGAGCATCCTGCGCACTGATAAGCGATGCCGGCACACCCGCTATTTCCGATCCCGGATTTATGCTCGTGCGCGCCTGCATCCAGTCCGGTTTGCGCGTGGAGTGCCTGCCAGGTCCGACCGCGTTTGTGCCCGCCCTCGTGAATTCCGGCATTGCTTCCGACCGTTTCGTTTTTGAAGGCTTTCTCCCTCATAAAAAGGGGCGGCATAGCAGATTAACCATCCTTGCTGAAGAGGAGAAGACCATGATTTTTTACGAATCCCCGCATCGCCTGGTAAAAGCGCTGACCCAGTTTGCAGGATATTTTGGAGAAGAACGCTATGGCTGCGTCTCCCGCGAACTCACCAAGATCTACGAAGAAAATGTTCGCGGTTCTCTCCGGGAGCTCATTACCTATTTTGAAAAAAAGACTGTGAAGGGAGAAATTGTTATCGTTATCTCTGGAAAGAGTTGAAAAAAAAGACCCATGTGCGGACGGTTTTCATTTGTGGCCGAAGATGCGATTATCCTTGAACGGTTTGGGATCCGGGTACGGACGGCCATTTACAAAGCCCGCTACAACTGTGCCCCCACCCAAAACCTGGCCGTCATATCCAATGATCTCCCCGGGGAGATCCAGCTTTACCGATGGGGACTCATACCCTCCTGGGCCAAAGATGCATCCATTGGAAACAGGCTTATAAATGCCCGTGCAGAGACCCTGACAGAAAAACCATCGTTTAAAAATGCCTTTCGAAACCGCCGTTGCCTGGTTCCTGCCACCGGATTTTTTGAATGGCAGCGAGACACGGAAAAAGCGCCTTACAATATCTGTCTGAAAAGCAGGGAACCCTTTTGTTTTGCAGGACTTTGGGATAAATGGATGGCCACTGACGGTGAAATCATCCATTCATTTACCATTGTTACCACCACGCCGAATGCATTGATAGAAAAAATCCATGACCGCATGCCGGTGATTCTGAATCGGGCAGATGAAAAACGCTGGATCTCCCCACAGCCGGAATCTTCGCTGGTTGATCTCCTGAGACCTTATCCCGGGGAGATGATGGAAGCCTGGCCGGTTTCAAAACTGGTGAATTCCCCCCGCAACGATGTACCTGGAATCATGGAGGAATATTCCATGATTGGATGAAATTCCGCGAAACCCATTGTGTTAAATCATCAGGCTGCAGCCCCTGGCATCGGAGGCATCAAACCGGCCCAGTACCTCAAATTGTCCGTTGTAATGCATGCGCCCCAGATCTTCTGTGGCAATGAAACTGCATGACAACTCATTGGCCAGGTCGATGATGTTGATGCCACCCGTTTCACCAGGCCCGATATAACTCAACGGGTCATTTGTATCCCGGATCATCACCTTCATCCAGGGCGGAATTGTAAATAGCCCATCGCCCTGTGACCATGCTTGCGACAGCAACTCAGTCATTCCATATTCCGAATGGATCTGCTCAACTCCGAATGCCGGGCACAGCAATGAATGCAGCTCCTCCCGCGTTATCTCTTTCCGCTTTCCCTTCATCCCCCCTGTCTCGATCACAATCAAAGGTGAATAATTATCGGCGTATTTTGAGGCAAAATCAACCAAGGCATAGGTAAGTCCAAAAAGTATTACTTTTTTACCTTGCGCCCGACGCTGTACCAAACGGGCTTTCAATCCTGAATGGCTTGCCAGGAAAAAGCCATTTTCCGGACTGCTGCTCAGATCCATCAATTTTTGAATCATGTAAACAAGGGATGAGTCCGGAGCCTGTTC
The DNA here is from genome assembly GCA_903945175.1 of uncultured Bacteroidales bacterium. Classification (GTDB taxonomy): domain Bacteria; phylum Bacteroidota; class Bacteroidia; order Bacteroidales; family FEN-979; genus CAIVAT01. Next base: position 56,928 of record CAJAUM010000098.1, read on the forward strand.
CGGGGTGGGGGTAAGTGCCAGAAACTGAATATTTTCAGGGCTACCGTAACATCGCTCAAATCCCTTGACAAAAGAGTGGCGGTACACCGAAAGGTCATTGACCAGGTGGCGGCTCCTCACCATACCGGTGGTACCACTGCTGCGGAAAATGGCTTGCGGAGGGACATTTCCGCAAACCACGTCATGTGTTTTAAAGAATTCTATGGGAAGAAAAGGAATATCCTGCAACTGCGTAATCTTATCCACCGAGACCTTTCGCGCATCCACAAATTCATGGTACACGGCATTCTGTTCGTATTGGTAGTGGAATATTTCCAATGCCAGGGCTGTGAATTCCTGCATTGAACCAATCTTAAACATTTTTTCTTTCGATCGCATTATTTCAATTTTAAGGAAGGCCCTTTTTTTGTAATTTTACAACCGGTAAAGGTACTGAATTAACGTCGATCAAACCATGATGTTTCATCCACCCTTCAGATGTTTTAGCAATTGCGGGGCTGTTGTCCTGATTAGCAGCATGCTCCTTCTCGGATCCTGCATGAAAAAGGAGGTCTATCCCGACATTCCTGAGATTGCCTTCGAGCGCTTCACCACAGAGTTCGACACCGGAATGTATGCCAGGCGGGGATATCTCACCATTTCATTCAAAGACGGCAACGGGGACATCGGTTTGCGGCCTGATCAAAAAGAGCCTCCTTTTGATACCGGAAGTATCTATTACTACAACTATGTCATTGACTATTACGAAAAACAGCAGGGCACCTTCGTGAAAATAGAGCTTGACCCGCCCTACAATGCCCGCATACCCTACCTCACGCCAGACGACCCAAACAAGGCCATCAAGGGGATCATTGTCGACACATTGACGCTGAACCCCCGCCCGGTTTATGACACCATCAAGTTTAAATTTTTCATTTACGACCGCGCTTTGAATAAGAGCAATGTAGATTCCACCCCCCCCATTATTTTAAAACGGTATTAGCGGCAAATGGAAAGAATTTATGCCGACCGGAAATACATCATCATCGGATTTTTCCTGTTGATCGGATTCTTCTATCTCGCCCGGCTCTTCTATGTGCAGATTCTGGTTGATAAATATATTCTTTCGGCGAATAACAATGTACTTCGGTATGTGACCCAATATCCTGCAAGGGGACTGGTGTTTGACCGCAACGGGAAATTGCTTGTATACAACGAGGCTGCTTACGACCTCATGGTTGTTCCCCGGCAGGTGAAGAACCCCGACACCATGGCCCTGTGCCACCTGATCGGCATTGAAAAATCAGAATTCATTTCCCGGTTACAGAAGGCAAGAAACTATTCCCCCTATCGTTCCTCCATTTTTGAAGCCCAGATCACCCGCGAAAATTATGGGTATCTGGAAGAGATGCTATTCCGTTTCCCGGGATTTTTTGTACAGTCACGCACCCTGCGAAAGTACACTTACCCTGTTGCTGCTCACACATTCGGATACATCGGCGAAGCCGGCCCGGAGATGATTGCCAAAAATCCCTATTATCGTTCGGGAGATTATATTGGTATCAGCGGCATCGAAAAATCATACGAGGAGATCCTTCGGGGAAAAAAGGGAATGAAGATCAGGATGTTCGACGTTCTGAACCGTGACAAAGGAAGTTTTCGCGACGGGAAGTACGATACCATTTCCATGGCCGGGACTGACCTTTACTCCTCCATGGATGCCGAGCTGCAGGCGTATGGAGAGCTGCTGATGACCAACAAGAAGGGCAGCATTGTAGCGATTGAACCACAGACAGGAGAAATTCTGTGCGTGGTTTCGAGTCCATCCTACGACCCAAACCTGCTGGCCGGGAACATACGAAAAAAGAATTATACCATGCTGCTCGCCGACAGTGTTTATGTGCCGCTGTTTAACCGTGCATTGATGGCCATGTATCCGCCCGGGTCGACTTTTAAGCTGATCGACGCACTCGTTGGACAGCAGGAGGGAGTTCTGACGCCTGACACCCGGTACGGATGCCCGGGAGGATTTCCGATTGGCAATGGCAAAATAGTAGGATGCCATCCCCATCCTTCACCGCTCGATCTGATCGGATCCATACAGATATCATGCAACTCCTATTTCTGCAGGGTATTCAAATCGATCATCGACAGCAAATCGTACTTAAGTGTACGCCAGGCTTATGAAAGCTGGCGCAAGGAGGTGATGAGCTTTGGATTGGGGAAAAAGCTGGGCATTGACATCCCCGGTGAACTCAACGGGAACATTCCCACACCCACATACTATGATAAGTACCACGGAAAAAACCGCTGGCGTTCGATGACCATCATTTCCCTTGGGATTGGACAAGGCGAAATCGGTATTACACCCATACAGCTTGCAAACATGGCTGCCGTGATTTCAAACCGCGGATGGTACTATTCCCCGCATGTCATCAGGGCCATCGGAAGGAACGACAGCATGAATATGGCATACAATACCAAACATCACACCCTTGTTGATCCTGCCTATTTTGATGTGGTGATTGAAGGGATGGCCAATGTAATTACCAGCGGGACTGGTACTATTGCAAAGATCGACAGCCTTACCATGGGTGGAAAGACCGGGACGGCGCAAAACCCTCATGGGAAAAATCATTCGATTTTCATCGCATTTGCTCCTGTGCAAAACACGAAGATAGCCATCTCTGTGGTTTGTGAAAATGCCGGCTATGGCGCAACCTGGGCCGCCCCAATCGCCAGTTTGATGATTGAAAAATATCTTAACCGCACCATCAAGCGAAAGGATTTGGAAGAGCGCATGATAAACGGGAACCTGATTAACGGAAAACAACCTGAAAGTGAGAGAGTACAAGGGAATATTTTACCGGATTGACCTGGTGGTCGTTATCCTTTACCTGACACTGGTCTTCATTGGCTGGCTGAACATATATGCAGCCGTATTTGATGAAAGTCACAACAACATTGTCGATTTTTCGCAAAAATATGGCAAACAGATGATCTTTATCATCGCCGCCCTGTTTCTGGCCATGGGCACCCTGATCATTGACCCCAAGTTCTTTTCCCAATTTGCCTGGTTTATCTATGGCTTTGTCATCTTTTTGCTGATCATTGTCATATTTTCAGGAAGGGAGGTAGCAGGGTCGAAGGGGTGGTTTGCCATTGGCGGATTTGGCATTCAGCCTGCTGAATTCGCAAAGATGGCCACAGCGCTTGCACTGGCGAAATACCTTGGTTCGCTGGATATGAGCCTGACAAAATTCCGCAACGTGGTGATGGCCTCCGCCATTGTCCTCATTCCGGCCGTGATCGTCCTGCTCCAGCATGACACCGGTTCTGCCATCGTATTCCTTGCGCTGGTGATCGTACTTTATCGTGCCGGCCTTACCGGGTTGGTCCCCCTGGCCTTTATTGTGCTGCCGGGACTGGGGGTTCTGGCGCTCCTCATCCCCAAAGTTATCCTGGTAGTGGTTTTACTCATTGTTGCAGGAGGATTTTACTTTTTCAGCAAGCGCAACCTGCGCACCATGGTGCTGATCAGTTCGATCTTCATGGCTTCAGCCGGCTTTGTGTTTTCAGTGGATTACAGTGTGAATCATATCCTGGAACCGCATCAGCGCAACAGGATTCACGTTTTACTTGGGAATGACCTCGACCTGAAAGGTGCCGGATACAACGTTAATCAGTCACTTATTGCCATTGGATCAGGAGGAGTTTTTGGAAAAGGGTTTTTGCAGGGGACACAAACGAAATATAATTTTGTACCGGAACAGAGTACCGATTTCATTTTTTGCACCGTGGGTGAAGAGTGGGGATTTTTGGGATCGTCCCTGCTGATTCTCCTCTATGTTGGTCTTTTTGTGCGCATTATCCTGATGGCTGAGCGACAACGATCGCGATTCAGCCGGTTTTATGGCTACGGGGTAGCCTCCATCCTGTTTTTTCACTTTGCCATTAATATTGGGATGACACTTGGATTAATGCCTGTGATCGGGATCCCACTCCCATTTGTAAGCTATGGCGGTTCATCTTTATGGGCCTTTACCCTTTTATTGTTTATCTTTATCCGCCAGGACTCATCACGATTCGACCTTGTGTAACTGCAAATGAACGAAAAATCCCCTCCGGTCAAAATAATCCAGGTCAAGAACATGACCAGCAGCTGTTGCATTCATTTGCTGCGCAGGGAGCTTTCATTGGACGGGATTGAAATCCACGATATTAAACTTGGAACACTTGCCCTGTCGATTGATCCCAAAAAAATCACCTGGAAAAAAATTGAAACGATCCTGGAGGGGTATGGGTTTGAGATTATCCGGGACAAGGAAAAAATGCTTGTAGAACAGATCAAACAAGCCATTGTAGACCTGGTACACAACTCCACCTACAATGCCATGGTGCGTAATTCAGATTACCTGGTTGAGCGGTTTGGGATGTCCTATCCCTACATTTCATCGCTATTTTCAAAACATGAAAACACAACCCTCGAAAAATTTATCATCCTCCATAAAATAGAAAAGGTGAAAGAGCTTATTGAATACGGCGAAGTGACCTTAAGCGAAACAGCCTATATGATGGGCTACAGCAGCGTACAGTACCTTTCCACACAATTTAAATCGGTCACAGGCATCTCCGTTACAGAATATAAGGGAACACCCGGAAATACCCGCGTTGGCCTCGATAAACTGATTCATGGCCAATAAAGCCCTGGGAGCAAAAGTCCCCATCTTAAAATTTCATACATCCTTTTTTAAATTTCGTAACACCCGGGTCGTTTGAGCCCCATAATATTGCATCGTGAAATTACATCTGCTGACTAAATTAAAAACCATATCCTATGAAACTACGAAAAAATGTTGCTGTCAGTGAGGCCGGGCTGCTGTTCAACCCGGTATTGGGTGAATCCTTCTCAGTGAATCCCATTGGTGTAGAGATACTGAAATTAATCAGGGAAGATAAATCAGTAGACCAAATCAGTCACACCATCCTCGAAAAGTACAATACCGACAAAGCGACCTTTGAAAAAGACTATCATGATTTTATCGGTATTCTTTATAATCATAACCTGATTGAGACAAATGAAGAAACGAACGATTAATATCGCAGTTACAGGGCTGAATGCCATCGACAGTCCCGGCCCGGGAGTATCGGTGATCAGGGCATTGCGCGAGGCTGCATCATTCGATGTGAAAATCATCGGGTTATCTTACGAATCACTGGAACCGGGGATTTACATGCACGATCTTGTTGACCGGACCTATTCCATTCCCTATCCATCGGCAGGAATCGACACCATTCTGGAACGCCTGGAATACATCCATGAAAAGGAGAACCTCGATGTGATCATCCCGAACTTTGATGCTGAACTTTTTCCTTTTATAAAACTTGAGGACAAACTCAGGAGCCTCGGCATTCATATGTTTCTGCCGACGTTACACCAGTTTGAAGAGCGCGAAAAGGTGAACCTCAACGATTTCGGAAAAAAATACGGGATCAGCGTTCCAAAAAGCAAGGTGATCTATGATCTGAATACTGTTTACAGCCTCCTGTCTGAATTCTCCTTCCCCATGCTTGTGAAGGGCAAGTTTTACGATGCGTCAATTGCATACAGCATTGAACAGGTGAAGAGCTATTTTAACAAGATCAGCGCCAAATGGGGGCTTCCGATCATCATTCAGGAATTTATCCACGGAACTGAATTCAACGTAACCGGCCTGGGCGACGGTAAAGGCAATACCATAGCTGCAGTGCCGATGCGCAAGCAGTACATCACCGATAAGGGCAAAGCCTGGGGCGGCATTACCATTTCTGACGAGAAAATGCTGGATATGACCCGTACATTCCTGAAGAATACAAAATGGCGTGGCGGTTTCGAGCTGGAGTTAATGAAGAACAAGGATGGTGAACTTTACCTCCTCGAGATCAACCCCCGGCTGCCGGCATGGATCTACCTGGCCGTCGGGGTAGGGCAGAATATTCCGGAAGCGCTGGTAAATCTGGCCCTGGGTGAAAAAGTAACGCCATTTACCTCCTACGATGTAGGAAAGATGTTCATCCGCTATGCCTGGGATATGATTGTCGACCGGGAGGAGTTTGAGCAGATAAGCATGCATGGAGAATTATGAGGATTTGAGGATTTGAAAATGAACATAGCATGTGATTAGAAATCTTAATAGAAAAAATTTGAGTTTTGATCTTTGAGTTTGTAAATAAGAAACATAAAACATATGAACAAAGTAAGATATGAACGCCCGGTAATCAAAAAACTGGAGACCGGCATGCCGAATAAATTCGGAACCAGAATGGATTACGAACCCCTGACCCATATTGATGGCCATTCCGTTGCCAAAATGTTAAAGGACTATGGGTCGCCCCTGTTTGTTATTTCTGAAAGGATTATCCGCAGCAATATAAAAAAGGCTAAACGGGCTTTTGAAACGCGCTATCCGAAAGTTCAGTTTGCCTGGTCCTATAAAACCAATTACCTCAATGCGATCTGCAACATCTTCCACCAGGAGGGTTCGTGGGCCGAGGTGGTATCAGGATTCGAATACGATAAAGCCATCAACCTGGGCGTTGACGGCCGTAAGATTATTTTCAACGGTCCCAATAAGAGCGAACTTGACCTCACGAAGGCCATCAACAACGATTCGCTGATCCACATCGACCACCTCGATGAGCTGTATACCATCACTGAATTGGCTGAAACGCTGAATAAACGGCCACGGGTCGCCATCAGGGTAAATATGGATACGGGAGTATATCCCATGTGGGACCGGTTTGGCTTCAACTATGAAAATGGCCAGGCCTGGGATGCCCTGAACAAAATTATGCATTCCGGAAAAATGGAACTGGTCGGGCTTCATTGTCATATTGGCACCTTCATGCTTTCGCCCCATGCGTATGGCGTTGCTGCCACCAAACTGGCTGAACTGGCACTCTCCATTGAACAGAAATTCAAGCATGAGATCAAATACATTGACCTTGGGGGCGGATTTGCCTCCAAAAATACCCTGAAGGGATCCTACCTGCCCGGAACAGATACAAGCCCTTCGTTCAATGATTTTGCAGAGGCAATCTCTACGGCGCTTCTGAACAGCAATTTCCAGAAGGACAAGTTACCTTTGCTGGTACTGGAAACCGGACGTGCACTGATTGATGAAGCGGGATACCTGCTCGGGACGGTGATATCGAACAAACGTTCAAGTACGGGCCGTCGGAATACCATCCTCGACATTGGTGTAAACATCCTCTTCACCTCATACTGGTACGATCATAAAATCACGCCTGCGCAACCTTTTACGCAGTATACCGAGGATACTTGTGTTTATGGGCCCCTCTGCATGAACATCGATGTGATCCGCGAAAGCACATCTCTTCCCCTGCTGAACAAAGGGGAACATGTCGTGATCCACAGTGTTGGCGCCTACAACATGACCCAGTGGATGCAGTTTATCACCCTCCGTCCCAATGTGGTCCTGATTGATGCAGAAGAAAAGCTGCATCTGATCCGCGACAAGGAATCACTTGAAAATATGAACAATATGGAAAAAATTCCTGAACACCTCCGCAAGATCAACTGATAATGGAGAATACACGATTAACCCAAATTTTTCCCTCCTTTTTTTCAGGAATCATCAACAGCTATACCCAGGTCTTTTTTTCAAATAACAAGGTATTCGCATCGATTCTTGTAATTGTTTCGTTTTTCGACTTTTGGGCTGGAGCCAGCGGCCTCTTCGCTGTTTTGATTTCAAATACCCTGGCTTACCTGATTGGCTTAAACCGGATAAACATCAAAAAAGGGTATTACGGATTTAACAGTTTGCTGGTCGGACTGGGATTTGGTGTTTATTACCAGCCAGGGGTTTCATTTTTCATCGTCCTTGCATTTGCCGCCATGCTGACCGTCTTTCTTACCCTCTGGTTTGAGGGAGTTGTCGGAAAATACGGACTTCCTTATATGAGCCTTTCCTTTTTGTTTGGAACCTGGCTTGTCAGCCTGGCAACACGTCAGTTTACCTCCCTGCATGTCAGTGAGCACGGAATCTTCATGACCAACGACATGTTCCTGATTGGAGGACATCCCATGGTCACCTCCTACAACTGGTTTGTCAACCTGGGACTGCCTGAGTCGATCCGGCTCTACTTCACCTCCCTTGGGGCCATTTTCTTCCAGTATCACCTCTTTGCGGGAATCCTCATTGCGATCGGTTTAATCATCTATTCGCGAATTGCATTTATTTTATCGCTGGTCGGATTTTTCTCTGCCTACTTTTACTACCAGATCGTCGGAGCCAATATATTTGAGTTGAGTTATGGCTATATCGGTTTTAACTTTATTCTGACCTCCATTGCGATCGGCGGATTTTTCATTATCCCCTCGCGGTGGTCATTTCTCTGGGTAATCCTGCTTACGCCTGTCATTTCAATTGTCCTCACCAGCACACAATCGATCTTATCTCTTTTCCAGTTATCGGTTTATTCTCTTCCTTTCAACCTCGTAGTTTTGCTCTTCCTCTATTCGCTTAAATTCAGGGACCGATATTTCACCAAACCAGAGTTGGTGGGGTACCAGCAATATGCGCCAGAAAAGAACCTCTATTCCCACATCAATTATAAAGCCCGCTTCGGAAAATCGATCTATTTTCCTTTTATCCTGCCATTCTGGGGCACCTGGAAGGTAACGCAGGGACACAATGGAGCCTTTACCCATCAGGGAGACTGGCGCCATGCCTGGGACTTCGAAATTACCGATGAAAAGGGATTAACCTTTGCTGATAAAGGAGATTACCCTGAAGATTATCATGCGTTCAGCAAACCTGTGATTGCGCCTGCCGATGGGTGGGTCGAAGAAACCATTGATGATGTGGACGAAAACACGATCGGGAAGGTTGATCTTGAGCACAATTGGGGGAATACGATTATTATCCGGCATGCAGATCAGCTTTACACCAAAATTTCTCATCTGAAAAAAAACAGTATCAAAGTCGCCAAGGGTGAAACGGTGAAGAAAGGACAGATTATTGCCAGTTGCGGAAATTCAGGACGCTCCCCCTATCCTCACCTTCATTTTCAAATCCAGGGGACTCCTTATATTGGCTCAAAAACCCTCGATTATCCCATAAGCCATTTCATCCATCAGGAGATGGGTTCTTATGCTCTGAAATCATATGAATTACCTCAAAAAGATGCCTTGGTTTCCAATATTTCAAAAAATCATTCGCTCGAAAAAGCATTTCATTTCATCCCCGGACAAAAATTCAGCTACAAGGTAACCCCGCCCACAGGGAAAGAATACCAGGTTGAATGGGAGGCGCAGGTCGACGCCCTGAACAGCACCTACCTGTATTGCGAAAAAACAAAATCCCGGGCCTATTTTTATAATGACGGAGAGATTCACTATTTCACCCATTTCGATGGAGATAAATCATCGCTTCTGTTCAAATTCTACCTTGCCGCCTATAAAGTCATGACAGGTTATTACCGGAATCTCCAGGTTAAGGATAATTTTCCGGTGAACACATTTAATAATCGGTTTTTAGGCATACTACAGGACTGTGTTGCTCCGTTCTATATATTCGCCCGTGCTGACTTTTCCCTTTTCTACGTTTCAATGGATGATGAGTTGATGCAATCGAATATCAGGCTGCATTCTGTGACATGTGCAATGATCGGAAGACACGAAATTAACAAGATTGAATGTGACCTGTTTGTCGGACAACACGGACTGGAACGATTTATCATATACGAACGAGAATTAACTACTGAAGTAACCCTGCTGCACGAAAGATGAAGAAACTACTTTTCCCTATTTTCATGTTAATCTTGTCCTTTAATTCTGAAAGCATTAAAGCTTCCATGACACTTGATTTCAAAAGCGTGGATGAATTGACCTACCGGTACTTTATGGAAAAAAAGTGGGACAGCGTGATCATTATTGGGAAACAGGCCCTGCATGCTGATATCGATTATTACTATTTACGGGTCCGGATGGGATTGGCCTATTATGAGCAAAAAGAATATATCCCCGCTGCAAACCATCTGGTAAAAGCACGTCAATTTGATCCGAAAGATGCGGTTGTTGCAGATTACCTGTATTATGCCTATATTTTCACTAACCGTCTGGAGGAGGCCCGCCTGCTTCAGGCATCCCTGCCCGTTGCAGCAAGAAATGTTCTTGACCAGAAGAAAGGCGTGGTGTCCTATGTTAACTTCGAAAGCGGATATACCTTCAGCAGCAACAACACCCTGAAAGATAAACCATACCTGATGGAATCCGATAGTATTTATGGGGAAACCGATTTGTACGGCAATTATCTTTACGAACACCTCGGTTTAAAATTCAACCTTTCAAACCGAATCGGATTAACTGTTGCCTACAACTACCTCAACTTCTCCAAGCTGAAATATATTCAGGATGTTACCTACAATAATCCGCCTGTGACCCACGATACCAGCTTCAAATACAACGTAAATCAGCATGAATTTCATGCAGGGCTTTCCTGGTATCTGAATGGTGGATTCAGAATCATGCCAGCCTTTCATTTGATCTATGACAACTACCCCTATACCAGCGCATCCTTCGACACTATTTTGTATAAGTATCAATATTCCCGAACCGATACATCCTTTACCAATTACCTGGTCGGACTCAGCCTGTCGAAAGAAATTGGCCGCTTTAATATCGGGATATCAGGAAGTTATTCCAATTTCAATAACCGAAAACAAAAACAGGCAGCTGCCTATTTGACCTGGCTCCCGTTCGGCAACCTCAACCTTTACAGCACTACGACGGTAACAGGATTTTTCCAGAGTAAAGATAACCGGCTTTTACTGAGCCAGGTGATCGGGGCCAGGATCACCCCCTGGTGCTGGGGAGAAGGCAGTTTTTATTATGGCGATTACACCAATGCAAATATCCTGAATGGAGCAGTCGTTTATAACAACAGCGATGTGATTGATTACAGGGCCAGCGCCAACCTTTACTTCCTGGTGGGGAAACACCTCCAGTTCTCCCTCATTTACCAGTATGCACGAAAAGAGAGCAAACAATATTTTTTCACCGTCAATTCCTCAACAAAAGAGATAAGTTCAACCCCAAAAGTCGTATTAAACCCGTATAACACACACACAATTTTAGGAGGCATCACATGGAAACTATAAATAAAAGTCGGAATTTTAAGAACTTCTCAATTTCACTATCGCGCTATCTCGCTATTTCACTGTTTCTGTTGTCCTCTTTTACAGTCAGATCGCAGGATTACCAGGTTTTACAGGATGCATTCAGTAAAAGTCACGCCTATGAGTCACGGGGCAACTTTACAGATGCCATCGCATCAATGAAAAAAGTTTACCTGGAAGATTCTTACGAGATCAACCTCAGGCTGGGCTGGGTGACATATCTCGCCGGTTTATTCACTGAATCATCGGCTTACTACCAGAAGGCGATCAACCTGAAACCTTATGCCATTGAGGCTAAATTCGGACTTGTTTACCCTGCCTCCGCTTTGGGTAGCTGGGACCAGGTCGTTGCCCAGTACAATGAGATCCTCAAAATTGATCCCCAGAACACACAAGCCAATTACCGGATGGGGTCAATCTATTATGGCAGAAGGGATTTTGCAAAATCCGAAAAATATCTTGAGAAAGTGGTGAACCTCTACCCCTTTGACTATGACAGCATGGTCCTTTTTGCATGGACCAACCTGAAACTGGGGAAACTGCGCGAGGCCCAGGTTCTGTTCAATAAAGTATTGCTGAACAAACCCCACGATCCTTCAGCCCTGGAGGGATTATCTCTGATCAAATAGCACATCACTACATCGGCCATTCTTCTTCCTCCGGGTTGTTCCCTACCTCGAGTTCCGTTATCTTTGCCGGAAATTTGAATCATTTTTATGGCCACAACATATAATCAAGACAATATATATCATGGATTCCGGCTGATCAGTCAGCGTTTCGTCAAAGAGTTGAATGCCGATTGTCTCCAATTCGAACATGTTAAAAGTGGGGCCAGCCTGCTGAAGATCATTTCGGATGATACAAATAAAACCTTTTGTATCGGGTTTAAAACCTTTCCCGAATCGGATAACGGCGCACCCCATATTATGGAACATTCGGTGCTCAACGGCTCCAGGAGTTTCCCGGTAAAAAGTCCCTTCGATGTGCTGCTTAAAGGCTCCCTGAGCACTTTCCTGAACGCGTTTACATCCAAGGATTACACCATGTATCCTGTGGCCAGCATGAACGATAAGGATTACTTCAACCTGATGCATGTTTACCTCGATGCCGTGTTCAACCCGTTGATTTATGATGACCCCCGCATCCTCAAGCAGGAGGGCTGGCATTATGATTTAACCGGAAAGGATGATCCATTGAATTACACCGGGGTGGTCTACAATGAGATGAAGGGTTCGTTTTCAAATCCCCAGCGTGAACTTTGGTACCAGGTATTCAAGCATCTGTTTCCCGACAACGCCTACGGATTCGAATCGGGAGGAACGCCTGCAGCGATCCCCACACTTACACTGGATGCTTTTATTGCGTTCCATCAAAAATATTATCATCCTGAAAACAGCTACATCTACCTTTATGGCAATGCCGACCTTGAAAGTGAACTGGCCTATATCGATTCAGCCTATCTTTTCAATTATACCAAAACCGGAAACGCGATTACCATTGAAGATCAGCAGCCTTTTCAGAAAATGAAGGAGGTAACATCCTGGTATCCTGTGATGGAAGAATCGGCAACTGCGGATCAAACGTTTATCACCTATAATTTTGTCTACGGCCACAATACAAACCTGGCGCTGACCCTGGCGCTTGACATCCTTTGCGAGGTACTGGTGAACCAGGAATCGGCCCCAGTCCGGCTTGCGCTTTTGGAGGCTGGGATCGGGAAGGATGTTTCGGCTTCATCCTCCAATTTCAAACAGCATGCGGTACAGATCGCTGTGATCAATGCCAATCCGGGAGATAAGGATAAGTTCCTGCAGATTGTAACCGATACCTTGCGAAAAGCTGCCGCCGAAGGGCTCAACAAAGAGGAGATCGAAGGGGTGATCAACCGCATCGAGTTCCGTCTGCGCGAAGGGGATGATGCGCAGAAAGGGCTGACCTACCTGAATATGGCCCTTCCGGGATGGTTCTTCGCCAACGATCCGCTTACCGGGCTGGCCTACGACGCCCCCCTGGCCGAAGTGAAAAAGGCACTCACAACCGATTATCTTGAAAAAATCATCCGTACCTGCTTCCTGGATAATCCCCATTCCCTTTTGCTGAGCCTGGAACCATCGGTAACCCTTGAGAAAGAACGGAATGCCCTCATTGATAACGAACTTGCTGCCCATAAATCAACACTGGATCAAGCTGCCATTGAGCTGCTGATCAGAGAAACAGAGGAACTTATTGCCTACCAGCAACGCGAAGACACCCCTGAAGCCCTCGCCTCCATTCCCATGCTCGAAATTAGCGACATCAATCCAAACGCGACAGTTTACCATGTAAATCAAAACAATACTGCCGGGATACCCGTACTGACACATGAACAATTTACCAATGATGTGGTTTATGTGAACCTGTTCTTCGACATGTCTGTGGTACCACAAGATCTGATTCCCTATGTTTCGCTCCTGTCGAATGTGATCGGCAGCATGAATACACAAAACTATTCATACGGGGAGTTGAATAAAGCGCTGAATATCCATACCGGGGGCTTCTTCACCTCGCTTCGCACCTACTTGGTCAAATCGGATGACAACCAGCTCCTGCCCAAATTTGTGGTTACCTCCAAAGCGATGAATTATAAGGTGGGCAAGCTTTTTGAACTGGGCGAAGAGATCCTTGACCATACCATTTACAGCGATGCCGAACGGCTTAAAACCGTTATGGCCCGCCACCAGTCCCAGCTCGATGCACAAGTGAAGGGCAACGGATATCACATTGCAAGCCGCCGCCTCTCCTCCTATATCAGCAACCAGGGGATGTTCAATGAACTTACGGGCGGACTAACCTACTATTGGTTTGTAACCGACCTGCTCAAAAATTTCGATGAAGGCTCGCAAGAGATCATGGCAAACCTCGAAAAGGTTGCCTCACTCCTTTTCACCTGTAATAACCTGGTCGTCTCTGTGACAGGCGCAAAGCAAGACCAAGCCGTATGTGAAAACGGCATTGATTTTCTTGCCGGGAAAATGTTCCATGTCACACCGGTGAAGCACAAATGGAGTTTCAGCATTGGCAAAGCCAATGAAGGAATAATGGCAGCCTCTAATGTGCAGTATGTCATCAAAGGCTACAATTATAAAACACTGGGGTATGCATGGGATGCGCGGATGCGCGTGCTTAACCAGATTCTTTCGACCGACTGGCTGCAAACCCGGATCCGGGTGATTGGCGGGGCCTATGGAGGTTTCAGCAGCATTGCACCCGGAGGAAATGTCACCTTCAACTCTTACCGTGATCCAAACCTGGGCAGCACCCTCGAAAATTTTGGCAACACGCCCGAATACCTCTCTTCCTTTGCCGCGAACCAGCATAGTATGACGCGGTATATCATTGGAACGATCGCAGAGATGGACTCACCGCTCACCCCATCACAAAAGGGGGACCAGGCTGTGAGTATGCATTTCGCCCGGCGGACAGCCGGGGAGGTTCAGTATGATCGCGATGCCGTTCTTTCAACGACCCAGGAAGATATCCGTGGATTTTCAAAACTGATCACCGATGTGCTGGCCCAGGATGTTCTCTGCGTTTATGGCAATGCCGACAGACTTACCACAGACCAATCGTTATTTACCACTCTGGTGAAAATTGATCGCTTACCACTTATTCAGGAATGATCTGGCCTTTTCAACCAGAAATCCAATGAACAGGGTGGCAATCGTCACCGCCACGAACCAGCCAAAAAACTGGAACAGGTTCTGACTTCTGAAAAGAAAGGTAGCGAGATTCCCAATAATCAGCCACTGGATTACATAGATGACTGTAACTTTTTGTCCGATCCATTTTACAATCCCCAGACCCCTGTTTTCCCCATATGAGCCATCGACCAGCTTCATGAGGGTCAGGTAGGCAATCATGAACAGGATGACCCAGCCGAAAAAAAGAATTCCATGATGGTAGTATCCAGCGGGCCCATCCAGATCATGTGTAATGGTGGCAGCATAAGGGATGGTGATGATCATTCCGATCCATAAGGGAATCAAATAGATAAAATGACGTTGAATTTCAATTTCTTTCAGTTTCGGGTTTTGCAGAAATGCAAGGCGGAAAGCATACCCGGCGAGAACATAGGAAAACCAGGGGAATAGTGGGAAATAGGACCATCCGGCGCCTCCTCCCAAAAAAGCATGGGCATATGCAGACACCCCTGCGCCTGATCCAGACTGGTTTAACCATGGACTAACTCCGGCCACGGCCAGTGCGGCGAGAAAGAAGAGCCACCATGTGTCCCTGAATATGAGGCGCAGGATACCTGTTAAAATCAGGGAGAGTCCAGCCAATGCAAGGATATCGACCCCCATAATGAAAAACCAGGGATCCAATGCCACATCACCTCGAACGATTTGCAACAGCAAATTCGCAGAGCGGCCCAGATTAAGCAGAATCCCCCCCAGAAACAACAGGAGGCCCCTTTTTAGAAAATAGGCCAATGGCTTGGCAGATGAAGCCATGAAGTATCCCATTACCGCCAAAAAAACCGGCGCACAGACGGGTCCGCCCAGGAACAAGGAAATCTTCCCGATCATACTATTGTACACATCCGTTGAAACAAACTGTTCCATGATGTGTACCTGAATCATGAAAAGCACAGCAAATCCCTTCAGCAGGTCCGCTGTGCCATCGCGCTTGATCCGGTTACCGGGAGGGCTACTCATGCATGAACTTGCCTGAACTTATGATCCCCTGCTCTGTCTTTAAGTGATACAGGTATATGCCTTTCGGCAGTCCGGCTGTCTGGATCAGCAATTCACGAAATGTGCGGTCAACCCTGTAGCGCTGAATCAGCTGGCCAGAAACATGGACTAAAGAAATCTCCCCTTCGCTGACGCCTTCAGGAAGCTGGTATGGGATGGCGATCATGGCATTTGCCGGATTGGGATAAGGTCTCGCCTGTCTGCTCCCACCTTCAACTGCGATCCCGCCCGTAGGCAGTGTTCCGGGCAATGAATAGACCAGCGTATTCAAGGTCCAGTTGATGATGGAATAATCATAAACATAGGCCAGCATCTTGGTGCCATGGGTTCCAGGCCTGTCAACCTCAACGTATGAACACCCGGGAATGGATAGCAGTTCCATCCCGTTCTCGTTTATCACTTTGGTGTAGTAGGTATAAAAAAGCAACGTTGTGTCGTACGAATAATAGATATAGGCAAGTTCAACTTTACTGTCGGTATTGAACAGCGTTTCGGAGACAAATTTGATATCGTAGAGATACATCCCGGCAGGAACAGTGAGGTTTATGGTTTTCCAGGCCGAATGATCCATGTTGTATAACCGGCATTGATTGTTCACAACATCCATCAGATAATACTTATAACCCGAAATCGCCAGTTCGGTCAGGCCGGTAGAAGCATCATAATTCTTTTCAAGATAGATCTGTGCCCTGGCAGTGCTCATCAGAATCACAAGGGAAAAGAGGAAAATCAGTTTTTTCATAAGGGTAGTAATTTGAATGAAGGATCAAAATTATTTCAATGGTCCCATATTACAGTTATGAAATTTTTCGAAAATGTTATAAAATTTCATGGTCCCTATTTAACGGAGATTACCGGATTGATCAGCAAACTTCCTACATTTACACCGCCTTCTAACTATAAACGCAGTAAATGATATACGATTATATTGTGATTGGATCTGGTTTCGGCGGCAGTGTCGCCAGTCTTCGCCTTGCAGAAAAGGGTTATGCGGTTCTTACCCTGGAACAGGGGAAACGCTATAATCCCGAAGATTTTCCGAAGACAAACTGGAACCTAGCAAAATACCTCTGGGTGCCAGCCATACGATTCTTTGGATTTCAGAAACTTTCGTTTTTTTCAAGCGCCAGCATCCTGAGCGGAACGGGAGTTGGCGGAGGCAGCCTCGTTTATGCCAATACCCTGTATGTTCCTCCCGATGTTTTTTTCAACAACCTTTCGTGGCGGCGATTTGGCGACTGGAAAAAAATCCTGGAACCCTTTTACGAAAGGGCTTCCTTCATGCTCGGGAGAAAAAAATATACGAAACTCAATATCGAAGACCTTCTGCTGGAGGAGGTTTCCAAAGAGATGAATGCACATGAAACATTCGAAACCGTTTATGTTGGTGTAAATATCGACGGGTCAGAACAACTGTCCGATCCCTATTTTAATGGATTGGGCCCCCTCAGGAAAGGATGCATCGAATGTGCCGGATGCATGGTGGGATGCAGGGAAAATGCGAAAAACACCCTCGACCGAAACTATTTATGGTTCGCTGAGAAATTGGGCACGGTGATACTTCCGGAGACAAAGGCCGAAAAGATTACCTTCTCCAACAACCTCTATCATGTTGAAACAAGCAGGGTAACCTCCTTTTTTCACCGGAAAAGGAGGGTGTTCAGCGCAACAGGCCTTGTTGTTGCGGCAGGCGCTTTGGGCACGCTCAACCTGCTGCTCAAACAGAGGTACAAATATGGCACGCTTCCCTTGTTGTCCGATAAACTTGGATACGACCTGAGAACAAATGCGGAGACCCTCTGCGCTGTTTCAGGGATAAAAGAGAAGATGAACAATGGGCTTGCCATTACCTCGGTCTTCAGTCCCGACCCTCAAACCCATGTGGAGGTGGTCAAATACCCTGATAATTCAAATGCCATGAAGTGGTTTTTCGGGTTATCCGTTGCCGGCGCCAACTCCTCCTTGCAAAGATCCTCGATGTTGCTGCTGAAAACCCTCACCCATCCGTGGCTCTTCCTGAAAACAGTGTTTAATTTCACCTGGTCAACCCATTCCGTTATATTCCTGGTGATGCAAACGGCCGACAATGCCATGAAGATGGTTTGGAAGAAAAACTTTTTCGGAGGAAAGATGAAGATCGATAACCATGGAAACCGGAAAGTTCCCGCCTTTATCCCCATCGGCCAGGAGGTCATGGAGCGTTATGCCAGAAAGGTGACCGGCGTGGCCCAGAATATTCTCCTGGAGGTATTCTTCAACAGGCCAACCACCGCGCACATCCTGGGGGGATGCCCCATGTCGGAAACTGTTGAATCGGGGGTGGTCGACAAAGAGCTGCAGGTACACGGCTACCCCGGTTTCTATATCACCGATGGCTCGGTAATACAGGGCAACATCGGTGTCAATCCCAGCCTGACCATCACCGCCATGGCCGAGTATTGCATGGGCACGATTCCTTCGAAAGAGGGAGCTCATGTTACCGAAATTTCTCAACAATTGGCGCTTCTTGAAGTGGAATGGAAAAACCGGAGCACCCTTCACAATAAAAAACCCTGAAACTGTTAGGAATCAGGGTTTTTTTTTCCGGCGTGGCATCGACTGGAATTGAACCAGTGACACAAGGATTTTCAGTCCTCTGCTCTACCATCTGAGCTACGACGCCAATTTGGAGGTGCAAATATACAATTAATTTCCAAATCTGCAAGTGCGTTTTTTATCTTTGGAATATCGACTTAACCACTTTTCACCTTTTATACTCCAGTTAAAAAGATTTTGTCAACAAATACTTATTGGTATTAGTAAACAGGTGGGCGCCGGGTTATCTTTGTAGAAAAAAAACATGAAGCCCTTTTCCCTTTTTAAAAGCAGATTTCTATCTTTTTATATTATCTCCGGATTCTTGATTGGATTCCTTTTTTTTACTGGCTGTAACAAGCAGGAGCTCATTGTAAATCAATATGGAACCAACATGGATCAGTTGAGAATTCCTTCAACATTCACTTGGGCAACAACATCCGATGTCAATATTTCCATATCCGCAAAGGACTATCTGGATAACCCCATCGGGGGGGTGCGATTCACCCTTTATACCGCAGATCCTGATTCAGGAGGCGTTTATCTTGTAAGTGGAATCAGTGGTACCGATGGAATATGGAATTCCATCGCCTCTTTGCCGGCATCCATGAACAAGGTAACCGTATTCAACAATTTCCTGGGACTGATCCGTCAAATGGAATTGCCTGTCACCAATGGTTCAGTTAGTGGTCAATTTGGCGGAAAAACCCCTCCTCCTGCACATGAAAAATCTGCAATGAACGGGGATGAAATTAACAGTGTGAATGCGACCAAATGGGTGTTCATGAGTACCTATAATTCACAGGGTGTCCCCAATAACCTGATGCCGGTTAACGATCCTGTTGACCTGGTTTTAATGAATGATATCAATAAGGCGCTTCCTGAATATAGAAATGAAATGGCGGCACATCCCGAATGGTTCTCCGGCAATCCACCAAACAATATAGAAATCCAGAGTATAAGCGATGTATATATCACCTATATAACTGAAGGCGCCGGTTGGATGAACACCCTTGGGTTTTTCACCTTCAACACCAATTCTCCGCCAGCAACGGCATCGGCCATCGATACCATACGCGTTATTTTCCCGAATGTGAGCAATACCGGCAGCGGTGGAGGTCTCAACCCCGGCAACAAAATCTATCTGGGCAAGTTCCCTGCTGGCAAATCTATTGGTTTTACCCTGGTCTCACATGGTTGGAATGGCTCCAAAACATACGTAGGCAACGATGTATATTATTCTATTCCTGCCTTTAACACCATCGACCCCAACATGCTGAAACATATGTTCTTTTTTAAAGATCCATCGCGTCAACAGGTTCTTTTTACCCTTGAGGATCAGGGTTTGTTCCAGGGAGCTGACCGGGATTGCAATGACAATGTATTTTACCTGACCATCAGCCCGTCCATCCAGTCGATCAATACAGTAAACATGCCTTTACTTGCAACTTCTGTTGTGGACGCCGATCACGACGGGGTGCCCGATAATTCCGATGATTACCCCAATGATCCCACCAAAGCATTCAACAACTACACGCCTTCAAAAACAGGATACAGTTCATTGGCTTTTGAAGATCTCTGGCCGGGAAGGGGAGATTATGATTTCAACGACCTGGTGATTTCATATCGTTTTAACCAGATAACCAATGCGCAAAATCAGGTGACCGAGATTGATGCCACCCTGATTACCGAAGCAGCGGGAGCCATGCTTCACAATGGATTTGCCTTTCAACTGCCCTATGGTCCGGATAAGGTGCAAAATGTTACCGGGTTCAGCCTGAAACATGGCTATATCACGTTATCCGCCAACAATACCGAGGCGGGACAAACAAAAGCAGTGATCGTTGCATTTGATGATGCCTTTGACAGGTTGCCTGAAACCGGACTTGGAATCGGGGTCAATACCGAGCCGGGTATTCCTTACGTCACAGCTGATACCATGAAGCTTGTTGTAACGTTAGCTACTCCGGTCGCCTTAAGCCAGGCTGGCCTCCCTCCTTACAATGCATTTATCATGGCCAACGGAATCCGGAACAGGGAGGTTCACCTTCCCGACCAACCCCCGACCGACAAGGTGGACGGAACCGAATTCGGAACCATTGATGATAGCAGTAAACCGGGTGAGAACCGTTATTACAAGACCGCCAGCAATCTTCCGTGGGCATTAAATATTGCAGATAAGCTTGCCTATCCAAATGAAACGACGGCCATCAATAGCGCCTACCTTAAATTTAATGAGTGGGCGCAAAGTGCCGGCCTCTTGTTTCCAGACTGGTATAAAGATCTGCCCGGATACCGTCAAAATTCTATGATTTACAGTCATTGATTTCCATTTGGATCTTCTGAAATCAATTTCTCCGTACTTTTGTTGCATGAAGTATCTGGTAATTGATTTCGGCAATACCAATAAAAAGCTGGCAATTTTTGACGGGAAAAAGCTGCTGTCCATGGCACAGTTTCCATCGGTAAGCGTGGCATTGTTACGCGAATTTACCGCGATCCACCGGGAAATTGATTATGGGATCCTTTCATCGGTAGCTCCGTACCCCGACGCAATTCGTCAGTTCTTATCCAAAAATTACCGGTTGTATGAATTGGATGAACACACCCCCCTGCCAATCATAAACCGTTACCGGACAAAAACAACCTTGGGAAAGGATCGGCTTGCTGCCGCTGTTGCCGGGGCAAGCCGGTTCCCCGGAAAAAACGTCCTGGTTATCAATGCAGGGACCTGCATTACTTACGATTTTGTAAATGACCGGAATGAGTACCTTGGTGGCGCCATTTCTCCGGGATTGGTGATGCGGTTCAATGCACTCCATACTTTTACCGGCAAATTACCGTTAGTTTCATTCCGAAATGCCATGATCCTGACGGGAAAAAACACTGAAGATTCTATCCTTGCAGGCGTTCTTACCGGTGCAATGGCTGAAATTGAGGGGATTGCAGACAGATACCGGCAGAAATATCAGGATCTTCAGCTCCTTCTCAGTGGCGGAGATTATAAATATTTTGATAAACGGCTAAAAATTAGCATCTTTGCACTCCCAAATATCGTCATACACGGGTTACAACAAATTCTTGAATTTAATGTCAATAAAGCCAAATAGCGTGCGCCTCCCGATCATCTTATGCTTCCTGCTCCTTAACCTTACCCTTTTTTCGCAGATCCGGATCATCTCTCCCTATTCCCGGTTTGGCGTTGGCGACCTGTCGGAAAACAACAATGCTTGGAATATGTCGGTTGGACAACTGGGCATCGGCATAAGCAGTCCATACCACATCAACTATGCAAACCCGGCATCGTACAGTGCATTTGATTCTCTTTCGTTTGTATTTGAAGGTGGATTCAACGGGGAATTTGTGAATTTACAGTCAATCAGCATATTCGACAACAGCAATCAATCAGTAAGCCGGAATTATGCCTCTCTGGGCTACCTCCTCTTCGGCATGCCCGTTAACAAGTGGTGGAAAACAAGCCTAGGCCTGGTACCTTACAGTGATGTGGGTTACAGTGTGGCAAACTATGAAGAATACCCCAATACAGGAACCGTCGTTCGTCTCTATCAAGGTTCGGGCGGAATTAACCGGTTATTCTGGGGAAATGCCGTCCGTCCGTTTAAGGGGTTTTCTGTCGGTCTCAATATATCCTACCTGTTCGGAAGTATGAACCGACAGGCCATGGTGCTGTTTCCTGATTCTGCTGCCGCCATGAATTACAAGGAGGACTATTACGTTACGATGAACGACCTTTCCTTCAATTTTGGCGCACAGTATCGGACAAGAATTAAAAATGACCTGTTTCTCACATTGGGAGCCGTTTTTAATCCATCGCTAAGCATGTCAGCCAAAACCAATGTCCTGGCTCAAACCTTTCTCATCAGCATTGATGGGATTGAAATGCCCCACGACACGCTGGCCAAAGCTGAAGCCGTAAAGGGCCGCATCGTCATTCCCATGTTGATTGGAGGAGGCTTTTCATTTGAAAAAACGGACAAATGGTTGATCGGACTGGATTATAAATGGCAGAACTGGGAGAAGTTCACGGCATTTGACATGAGTGACTCGCTGGTAAACAGCTGGCAGGTGAACTTCGGAGGTGAGATCATTCCGAAGGTGGACAACTATACCAATTATTTTGCCCGGGTTCGTTACCGACTGGGATTCACCTATGGAAAAACCTACCTCCATCTGCGCGGACAGGACATCAATGAATATGCCATAACCTTTGGGTTCGGATTTCCGCTGCGAGGGATGAAAACCATGTTGAACATTGGCGGCCAATACGGAGTGAGAGGCACAACGGAGCAAAATCTGATCCGCGAAAGTTACTTCAAGATTGTCATCGGATTTTCCATCTATGAACGATGGTTCATGAAACGCAAGTATTACTAGCCTTGAAACCGAGTCGTTCTCCTAGAATCACCGGCATTTTGTTTATTTCACTGCTTTTCCTGTTTTCGTGCAGCAAGGCTCCAAAGGCCAATGAAGACATTGTGGTAAAAGAAAACGCCCCGGTCATGTCGGCCCAAAACATCGATGTGTTGTTCAGCGACTTCGGTAAAATCCAGGCACGACTAACCAGTCCCCTTATGAATCAATACAGTGGCGACGCCCCCTACGTTGAATTTCCAAACGGATTTAAAGTCTTTATGTTTGATTCTGTCATGGAGGTCTCTTCAACCATCATAGGAAATCGCGGCATCCGGAAGATCAATGCCCGGATCATGGAGGCATGGGGGAATGTCGTTGTCCGGAATGAAAAGAAAAACGAGCAACTGAATACCGAACATTTGATCTGGGACGAGAACAGACACATAATCTGGTCGGATTTAAAGGTTAAAATTACCCGGCCCGACAACACCCTGAACGGGACTTCAATGGAATCAAATGAATCGTTCACCCGCTATTCAATTCAGAATTTCACCGGCCAGATGAATGTCAAGGAGGATTCTTTATAAATAGCGCGGTGGCGAAATATTCAGCATTCATGAATTATTGAGGCTTAACGCTTTGTTGTTTGCCGAATTATCTATACTTTTGCACCCTATTTTAAATTAAAATCATCAGAGCATGGCGATTATTGGAAATATCAGAAAACACTCAGGATTGGCCGTTATTATTATTGGCGTTGCAATTGCAGCCTTTGTGATAGGAGACTTTGGGGGGAAAAGTGTCAAGACCAATGACATTGGCGTTGTGAATGGAGAGAGTATTCCTTACGCGGAATTCAATAACAAAGTTGAAACCAATCTGGAGGCCCAAAAGGAAAATTCAGGCAACGATAAAATTACAGACCAGGACTCCTACCAGGTTCGTCAGAGTACATGGACGGCCACAGTTAAAGAGCTTCTGATGGGAGGGGAATACCAAGAACTGGGGTTAACGGTATCTCCCGAAGAGCTGTTCGACCAGGTTCAGGGCAAACAGCCTCATCGCTTCATTCTGCAGTATTTCAAAGATCCTGCCACAGGTCAATACGACCCTGCACTCGTACTGAATTACCTCAAGAACCTGGATAAAATGGAACCAAAAGCACGGGATCAATGGATGCGTTTCGAAAGAGCGATCAAAGATGACCGGCAGGAAACCAAATTCAACAATCTCCTGACCAAGGGATTTTATGTTCCGAAAGCATTTCTGAAAAAGGAATTTGCCAACCAATCCAAAGCATTGAAGGTATTTGTCGTTTCCCCTGATTTTTTAGCTGTTTCGGATAGTTCAATCAAACTCGTGGAGGCAGATTATCAGAAATTCTACGATAAAAACAAGCCCTATTTTTACATGGATGAGGCTTCGCGCGACATTGATTATGTTGTTTTTGAAGTAAAACCCTCGGAATTTGACCGTAAAAAAACTGCAGAAGATGTTGTTCAGCTGTTCAAGGATTTCCAGTCCAGTTCAGATGCGATGAATTTCTCCATGGCAAATTCTGATATGAAAGTTGACTCGATGTTTGTTAAAAAGGGCTCGTTCCCTCCCCAGCTTGATTCCGTGTTATTTGCAGCAAAACCCGGAGAGCTTTTCTCCCCGTTTGAATTCAGCAATGCATGGTACATGGCGAAATTGATAGAGGTGCAGGAGCGCCCGGATTCAATGAACGGTTCCCAGATTTTGATCGCCTATACAGGTACCGGGAACGAAAATATCAAACGTACGAAGGCAGAAGCAAAAGCAAAAGCAGATAGCCTGCTGGCTGTTCTTAAAAAGAACCCGGAAAAGTTTGCTGAAGCTGCAAAGCAAACTTCTGATTACCCAACCGTAAAAGATGATGCCGGTGACCTGAAATGGTTCACTGACGGCAATCCGAACTTTGATCCCTTCTTCAAGGCAGGCATTGAAATGAAACCAAATGATGTAAAGGTGATTGATACCCGCATCGGCTATTCGCTGTTCCTCCTCACCAATAAAACCAAACCCGTAAAGAAGGTTAAAACTGCCATGCTGGTAAGGTCCATCGAACCCAGTAACCAAACCTTTCAGGACACCTACATGAAGGCAAGCGCTTTCGCCGGACAGAACAAGACTCCGGAAACCTTTGAAAAGACTGCTACTGAAAAAGGCCTTCAAAAGCGGGTCGCCTCCAATGTGCGTGCAATGGATAATATGATAACCGGACTTCCTACAGGCCGCGAAGTTGTACGCTGGGCCTTTGCAGAGAAGACTAAGGTTGGTGAAATCAGCCCTGTATTTGATGTTAACGGCAAATATGTGATCGCCCTGCTGAAATCATCCTCAGAAAAGGGACAACAGCCTCTTGAGACGATCAAAACCCGCATCGAACCATCGGTTAAAAATATGAAGAAGATTGAACTCACTTCCGGGAAAATGAAACAGGCTGCAGCCTCTGTCAAAGACATTGCAGGATTGGCCTCCAATCTGGGTGCAAAACTTGATACGGTTGTTTTGACATTCTCCGGATTCAACCGCTCCAATATTGGCCGTGAGGGCGAAATCGTGGGTCAGGTTTTCAATACCAAAAAAGGTGAACTCCTTGGACCGCTAACCGGAAACTATGGCGCCTACTTCTGTATTATCAATGAAGTCACAGAGGCCCCTGCAAAGGAAGATTTCACGAGTGAATACATGCAGCAGTTGCAGAATTTCAACCAGCGTGTAACCAACGGCATGTATCAGGCCCTTGAAAAAACAGCCAAGATCACTGATAATCGCCTGCTGTTTTACTAGCATTGACCCATGGTCAAATAAAACGGCTGCCCTGTTTGACAAGGCAGCCGTTTTATTTTAATCAGGTTTTTGTATCTACTCGGCCAACACCAGTATCTTATTATTAAGGACCTCGATGACCCCGCCTTTGATATCGAAAAACAGCTCCTCCTTTTTCCCTTTGTTAAGGATCTTTATCTTCCCTTTTCCAAGTACCGAAATAAGGGGAGCATGATTGTTCAGCACCTCAAATGACCCGTCGATACCGGGCAATTGGACAAGCTGTACATCATCGCCAGTAAAAACGACGGAGTCGGGTGTTATGATTTCAACTTTCACTATTCAGTTTTCAAAATTCAATAATCGAACTTGCTGTTCAGGTATTATTTGCTGTCGGCCAGCATCTTTTTTCCCTTCTCGATGGCCTCTTCAATGGTTCCAACCATACTGAAAGCCGATTCGGGATATTCATCTACTCCGCCATCCATGATCATGTTGAAACCCTTGATGGTGTCTTCAATGTTCACAAAGGCACCGGGAATGCCGGTAAACTGAGTAGCCACAAAGAAAGGCTGTGAAAGGAAGCGTTGAACGCGACGTGCACGTGAGACTACCAGCTTATCTTCGTCCGAGAGTTCATCCATTCCGAGGATGGCAATGATATCCTGTAGTTCCTTGTATCGCTGAAGAATACGTTTTACACGCTGGGCCGTATTGTAATGCTCATCGCCTACTACATCCGGTGAAAGTATCCGTGAAGTAGAATCAAGAGGATCAACGGCAGGATATATACCCAGCTCGGAAATTTTTCGGCTTAAAACCGTGGTTGCATCAAGATGGGCAAAGGTGGTGGCGGGAGCAGGGTCGGTAAGGTCATCAGCAGGCACGTAAACAGCCTGAACCGATGTAATGGAACCCCGCTTGGTGGATGTGATCCGCTCCTGCATGATCCCCATTTCAGAGGCCAGCGTGGGCTGATAACCCACGGCTGAGGGCATACGGCCTAGCAGTGCGGATACCTCTGAACCGGCCTGCGTAAAACGGAAAATATTGTCAATGAAAAAAAGGATATCGCGACCACCCGATTTTTCATCGCCATCGCGGAAATATTCTGCCATGGTGAGCCCCGAAAGGGCCACACGGGCACGCGCTCCGGGAGGCTCATTCATTTGGCCGAATACCAGGGTTGCTTGTGATTTCAGCAGCTCTTCATGATCCACTTTCGAAAGATCCCACCCCCCCTTTTCCATATCTTCCTGAAATTCCTTGCCATAGCGGATTACACCCGATTCGATCATTTCACGCAACAGGTCGTTCCCCTCGCGGGTGCGCTCTCCAACACCACCAAACACCGATAAACCGGCATATTTCTTGGCGATATTGTTGATTAACTCCATGATAATTACAGTCTTTCCAACACCAGCACCACCAAACAAACCAATCTTGCCTCCTTTGGAATAGGGTTCAATCAGGTCGATGACTTTGATACCGGTGAAAAGAACCTCTTTAGAGGTGCTGAGGGTATCGAATTTCGGCGGATCACGGTGAATGGCATATACATGCTCTTCGGAAACATCCCCCAATCCATCGATGGGCTTGCCGATCACATTGAATAAACGGCCCCTGACCATATCGCCGACAGGCATGGAAATCGGGCGCCCTTTGGCGACAACCTCCATTCCGCGACGCAGTCCATCGGTCGAATCCATGGCAACCGTACGCATGGTATGTTCCCCCACGTCGTACTCGCATTCGAGAACAATGACATCTCCCTTTTCATTGGTAACTTCCAGTGCATCATAGATATTTGGAAGTCTGACATCTTCATCAAAGATCACGTCAATCACAGGTCCGATGATCTGCGAAATTTTTCCGTTTTTCTTTCCTTGCATGTTAGGACATTATAATTTATGCAAAGATAAAATATCTGATTGATTAAATGTTTGATGTGGAAAATTTTTCCCGTAGATTTGTCGTTATCTATACGAAGAAACCTAACAAAAGATCATGAAGTTATTTAAATTCTGTTTATTACTCCTTTTTACACTCCCTCTTATTTCCTTTGCACAACGAAACACCGATGCCATCATTGATACGGTTGAAACACCATCTGGTCCGGCCATTCTATATAAAAACTTCACCTGGGAATACCTTCAGGATGAGCCGGTACTGATGACCCAGGATGAAGACTCTACCGGTCTGTTTTCAAACCAGTGGATAAACAACCAGATTTTCGCCTACCGCATCAGACCTGATTCAATCAGCGATACATTGGTTGTACTCACCACAGCCGATCGTAAATTCACGCTTCCGGTTTATGGGAAGCTTTTCAGGGGCTTTACCTATTCGCATAAAGGACTGGACATCAAGATAAATAAAGGGGACACCATCCTTGCTGCCTTTGACGGGGTGGTTCGTTATGCAAAATATAACCGGGGCGGCTTCGGGAACCTGGTGATCATACGACACTATAACGGACTGGAAACCTACTATGGACATCTTTCGAAGTTCAACGTAAAGATCAACCAGATTGTAAAATCAGGGGAGCCTGTCGCATTGGGTGGTTCAAGTGGCAGAAGCCGCGGACCCCATCTTCATTTTGAAGTTCGGTACAAGGATATTCCCCTGGATCCGCTCCGGATGATTGATTATGACAACAAGAAGCTGATTTCCAACAATTTTCCGGTGACAAAAAAGGTCTTTTATCCCAATGATTTTGTTGAGAATGCACTTGTTGTCAAGATAAAATCAGGGGATACCGTTGGCAAACTGGCAAAGAAGTACCACACTTCGATCAAGGAAATATGTGCCATGAACAAGATCAAGCCAACGACCACCTTACGGGTTGGAAGGCAGATCAGGGTGAGATGAAACGAAGGTGAACACCTTTTTCTGGAAAATAATCAGGATGGCAACCCCCGTTGTAATGGCCGAATCGGCAATGTTAAAAACAGGTCTGAAAAAGGTAAAATCTTCACCACCAAAAAATGGCATCCAGGAGGGATATCGGGTTTCAATGATCGGGAAGTAAAGCATATCGACCACCTTGCCATGTAAAAAAGTGCCGTAGCCCCCCTCCTTGGGAAACAATGTGGCAACCTGCAAGTAATTACTCTCATTGAAGATCAGTCCGTAGAAGGCACTGTCGAGGATATTTCCAAGCGCTCCGGCCAAAATCAGAGAGATGCAGATGATGAGCAGCATGTTTGCCCCCTTTTTGGTAACGCGGTAAAGCCACCATCCAATAATGATCACGGCAACCACCCTGAAGAGACTCAGCAATAATTTTCCATAGTTTCCTCCCAGCTTCATCCCGAAAGCCATCCCTTCATTTTCTGTAAAATGGAGATAAAACCAATGTCCGAAAATGGCATGGCTCTCCCCCATGTAAAAGGTGGTTTTGATCCATACCTTTAAAAGCTGATCCAAAAAGAGCACGATGAAAATAATGAAAGCAGCTTTTTTCAAACGAGGATTTATTACCATTGAAATTATTCCAGATCTGGATCATATGGACGAGCAGCCACAGGCGCCGCAACCTGTACACGCTTGGCTTCGATACTCAGGGTAGCATGAGGCACACTGCGTAAACGGTCCTTCGGGATCAGTTTGCCGGTAACCCTGCATATCCCGTAAGTTTTATTTTCGATCCGGATCAATGCATTCTCCAATGATTTGATGAATTTTTCCTGACGGGCAGCAAACTTGCTATTCTCCTCTTTCGAAAAAACCTGGTAGCCCTCCTCCAGAACTTTGAAGGTGGGTGAAGTGTCGTTCGTATCGTGCTCATTACCTGTGGTATATGATTCCGTCAACAGCTTCAGGTCATTGTGTGCCTTTTCCAGTTTTTTCAGAATAATCTGTTTAAACTCCTCAAGCTCCTCATCTGAATACCGGTTTTTTTCCATCTGTACTGCTCCTGTTGCTTTTTTCATGATCCAACTGTTTTATTTATTCCACTCTGTTGATTACCAGGTATGTAGAAACTGCATCATTCAATTCGATAAGCGTTTTTGAAGTCTCCTCAAGGGCAGACACAACTTCAAACGACTGAGCCAGAGTTTCGGTGCAAATATATGAAATATTCTGATTCACAGCATCGTCAATGTCAGGGTGAGACTGGAATTTTATTCGTATTTTGTCGGTGACGTCAAAGCCCTTATCTTTTCTGAGATTCTGAATTCTGTTGATAACCTCTCTGGCAATGCCCTCCTTCAAGAGTTCCGGAGTCAGCGTAACATCAAGGGCCACAGTCAAAGCGCCCATGCTTGCAACCTGCCAGCCGGGGATATCTTCTGAGAGAATTTCGACATCATCGATCATCAGCTCCACCGATTGTCCATCGACAAGCAAGGAGAGTTTTCCATCTTTTTCCAGGGCGGTAATCTCCTCCTGGGAAATCGTTGTCACCGCAACGGCCAGCTGTTTCATCAACTTGCCATACCGGGGACCCAGTTTTTTAAAGTCAGGTTTGACCTTCTTTGTGAGAATACCGGCAGTGTCGGTGATATATTCGAGTTCTTTGACATTGACTTCTGAAAGAATGAGATTTTTCACGGCCTCAATCTGGCCCTTCAGGTGATCGCTCATCAGGGGTAACAGGATTTTGTTCAAGGGCTGGCGAACGCGGAGTTTTGTCGATTTACGTATCGACAGAATCATGGAGGCAATCTTTTGTGCCAGCTCCATGCGCTCTTCCAGATCCTTATCAATCAAAGAAGGTTCGGCTTGAGGAAAGGGGGTAAGATGTACCGAATCAACATCAAACCGGCCGGTGACACTGTTCAGGTCGAGGAACAACCGTTCAGCAAAGAAGGGTGCAATGGGTGAAGCAAGCTGTGCCAATACTTCAAGGCAACGGTAAAGGGTCTGGTAGGCGGAAATTTTATCCTGCGAATAATCCCCTTTCCAGAAACGGCGGCGGCAAAGGCGGACATACCAGTTGCTCAGATGTTCATCCACAAAATCGGAGATGGCCCGGCCGGCTTTGGTCGGTTCATAATCATTATAACAATCATCTGCAAGTTTGATCAGCGAGTTCAGTTCTGAAAGAATCCACCGGTCGATCTCCGGACGTTCATGGATAGGGATTTCGGGTTCGCTGTATGTAAATCCGTCAATATTGGCATACAGGGAGTAGAAGGCGTAGGTGTTGTAAAGTGTTCCGAAGAATTTCCGCCTGATCTCCTCAATTCCCTCCAGGTCAAATTTAAGGTTATCCCATGGTTGCGAATTGGTGATCAAATACCACCGGGTAGCATCAGGTCCGTATTTACGGATGGTTTCAAAAGGATCAACCGCATTGCCCAGCCGTTTCGACATTTTATTGCCGTTTTTGTCGAGAACCAGCCCGTTTGAAACACAGTTCTTATATGAAACACCTCCGAATAGCATCACGGCAATGGCATGCAGGGTAAAGAACCATCCGCGGGTCTGATCTACTCCCTCGGCGATGAAATCGGCTGGAAAATAGGATTCAAGTTTCCGGGTTTGCTCGAATGGATAGTGATACTGAGCATAGGGCATGGCGCCTGAATCGAACCATACATCGATAAGGTCGGTTTCCCGGTACATCGGCTCTCCATCAGCAGTTACAAGGATGATATCGTCGACAAACGGTCGGTGAAGGTCAAATGTATGATAATTCTCATCTGTGGTTTCACCGGGGATATAGTTTTCGAGCGGATTGCTCTTCATCAACCCGGCTGTTACCGCTTTCGCGATTTCTGTCTTCAATTGAGCTACGGAACTGATGCAGATCTCCTGCTTTTGATCTGCTGATCTCCAAATCGGAAGGGGCGTTCCCCAGAAGCGGGAACGGGAAAGGTTCCAGTCAACGAGGTTCTCAAGCCAGTTGCCAAAACGGCCGGTTCCCGTTGATTCGGGTTTCCAGTTAATGGTCTTGTTGAGGGCGATCATCTCATCCTTATAGGCCGTTGTGCGGATAAACCAGGAATCGAGCGGATAGTAAAGAATGGGCTTGTCGGTACGCCAGCAATGCGGATAGGAGTGTTCATACTTCTCCGATTTGAAGGCCTTGTTTTCGTGCTTCAGCTTGACAATGATGTCGATATCGACAGGCGGACATTTTCCATCCAAACAATCAGCATCATACTCTGGCTTAACATAACGGCCGGCAAACTCGCCCATCTGATCTGTAAACCTTCCCTGTTTATCAACCAGGGTCAATGAGCCCAATCCATATTGCCGCCCAACGCGAAAGTCGTCGGCGCCAAAACTGGGGGCAATGTGTACAATGCCGGTACCATCTTCGGTGGTAACAAAATCACCCAGCACAACACGAAAAGGATCTCCATCTTCAGGCTGGGCATAGGGCAGGAGCTGTTCAAAACGGATGCCTTCAAAATCCCTGCCCTTGAATTCAGCCACCACCTGATAAGGGATTTGTTTATCCCCTTCATGGTAACTTTCCATTTCAAGCTGGCTGTTCTTCTCAGGAAAATATTGATGGAGCAGTTCCCTGGCCAGGACAACTGTTTGTTCAGTAAATGTATATGGATTAAAGGTTTTCACAACAACATAGGTGATCTCCTTTCCCATCGCCAAACCGGTATTCGAGGGCAGGGTCCAGGGCGTGGTTGTCCATGCCAGGATGTACAGTTCTCCGAAGAGGTCTGTAAAGAGAAATTCCGACTTCTCATCCCTGATCACTTTGAACTGGGCAACCACGGTGTTGTCCTTCACCATTTTATAGGTTCCCGGCTGGTTCAGTTCGTGGGTGCTGAGTCCTGTTCCGGCAGCGGGTGAATAGGGCTGGATGGTATATCCCTTATAGATCAATCCTTTTTCGTACAATTTCCCCAGGAGGTACCAGACTGTTTCAATGTATTTGTTTTCATAGGTGATATAGGGATCATCAAGATTCAGCCAGTAACCCATGCGGATGGTCAGGTCGTCCCAGAGATCTTTGTACTTCATCACCTCTGTACGGCATTCCTTGTTATAATCCTCAATGGAGATGGATTTTCCGATATCCTCCTTGGTAATTCCCAGTTTCTTTTCCACCCCGATCTCAATGGGCAGTCCATGGGTATCCCATCCTGCTTTCCGGCTCACATAAAAGCCCTTCATGGTTTTATAGCGGCAGAAAATATCTTTGATCGCGCGGGCCATCACGTGGTGAATACCAGGAATGCCATTGGCAGATGGCGGTCCCTCGTAAAAAACATACGGTGGTTTGCCCTCGGTTAATTTCAGACTTTTTTCAAACGTGCCATGCTCCTGCCAGTAGGACTGGATCTCATCGCCAATCCTCGTCAGGTCAAGATTTTTGTATTCGGTATATTTTTTACTCATTTTGTATCGTCCATCATTGCTGCGAAAATTTTCCGCAATTCAGCCGTCAATTAACCCCAC
This sequence comes from uncultured Bacteroidales bacterium, assembly GCA_903945175.1. Lineage (GTDB taxonomy): Bacteria > Bacteroidota > Bacteroidia > Bacteroidales > FEN-979 > CAIVAT01. The sequence continues at coordinate 89,945 of CAJAUM010000098.1, forward strand.
CGGGCCATAAAAAGGCGTGCAAAATTACGAAAAATTCTTTTATTCAGATATATACCATTATTCAGAACATTTTTAACTGGCGTCGGAGATTTTTTTAATTTTAGCGTTTGAAAAAAATCCTATGACGGATAAAACCTCCATCATTCTTGAAAACATCCAAAACCGCAAAAGTGTTCGAAATTTCACAGACGAACCAGTCGCAAAAGAGATTCTCCTGACCCTCCTGAAAGCAGGCATGGCAGCACCATCGGCACGCAACCGGCAGCCACTGGCCTTCGTTGCTGTTACGGATCGACTGCTCCTTGATGGCATGGGTGAAGGTTTGCCTTATACCAAGATGCTGTTCAAGGCAGGAGCATGCATTGTTGTTTGCGGGGATTCCAAGGTTGACCTGCAGCAGGGAGCCAATGACCTCTGGTACCAGGATGCTGCCGCCGCTACTGAAAATATTCTGCTGGCCATCGAAGCGATGGGGCTGGGAGGCGTATGGTCGGCACTATATCCTTACCCTGAGCGTGAAGGCCATGTGCGCATGATGCTGAAGCTGCCTCCGGAAGTCACCCCTTTTAGTATTGTCCCGGTTGGGCACCCTGCAGGTTCCGATCAGCCGAAAGATAAATTCAGGGCTGAAAAAATTCATTGGGAACACTGGTGATTCATGTTGAATTTATGATAGTTGAGCTGGCATAGGGGCTGATCAATTCACTACCTTTGCATAAAATTCCATATGGTGAAAAGATCAACCATCCATTCAATTCTGTTAACCAGCTTCCTCTCGCTTCTTTTTACCTTCCGGGTCATCGGGCAGATCCCTCCGGGATATTACGATCCGGCTGATGGAAAAACAGAGGTGGCTTTACAGACCGCGCTGCATGACATTATCAAAGGACATACTGTTTTATCCTATAGTGATCTCTGGACTGCCTTTTATACCACCGATGACAAACCAAACGGGACAGTCTGGGATATGTACTCTGATGTTCCCGATGGCACGCCCAGTGGGAATCCCCCCTATTCCTACACTTTTGGTATTGACCAGTGCGGAAATTACGGCGGGGAGGGGCAGTGCTATAACAGGGAACATTCCTGGCCGAAAAGCTGGTTCAATGATACCCCGCCGATGAATTCCGACCTGTTTCATATTTATCCGACCGATGGTTATGTGAATGGAAAACGGAACAATTACCCCTATGGCCCAGTTGCAACTGCCAGTTGGACTTCACAGAACGGAAGTAAGCTTGGAACGTGCAGCTGGCCCGGATACACCGGAACTGTGTTTGAACCCATCGATGAGTACAAGGGCGATTTTGCCCGGACCTATTTCTATATGTCAACACGGTATTATACCGAAGATGGGGGCTGGAATGTGACAGAGATGACCAACAAATCGCAGCTCAAGCCCTGGGCCCTGCAAATGATGTTGCACTGGAGCCTCATTGATCCTGTTTCTCAAAAGGAGACCGACCGCAACAATGCAGTGTACGGCATGCAGGCTAACCGGAACCCCTTCATTGACCAGCCTGAATATGCCAGCCTGATCTGGGGAAATCCGGTGGGAGCCGATGAGACCGCTGCCATGGATAATCGCCTGGTGATATATCCCAATCCTGCCAAAGATTATTGTTCACTTACTATCCCGGCTGGAAATACCCCAGAAGATCAGCACCCTTTACTTTTTTCTGTGACCGGTATTCAATACATCCCAACCTATGCATGGCAAGGCAAGAAACTTGAGGTTGATATCCGGACCCTGCCAGTTGGAATATATTTCTTAATCCTGCGGGGAGAGCAGGCGGTGTACCGGGCGAAGGTGGTGAAAAACTAGTAGGCCCATTTCACCCAGATCGATCCCCAGGTGAATCCGCCGCCGAAGGCAGCGAGAATGATGTTGTCGCCCTTTTTCAGTTTATTTTCCCATTCCCACAAGCACAATGGAATGGTGGCATCTGTGGTGTTGCCATACCGCTCGATGTTGATCATCACCTTTTCTTTGCCTACGCCCATCCTGCGGGCCGTTGCATCAATGATCCTCAGATTGGCCTGATGGGGTACCAGATAGGAGATATCATCGGCGGTGAGGTTGTTTCGTTCCATGATTTCTGCAGAGACATCCGCCATCCGTGTCACGGCAAACTTAAAGACAGGTTGTCCCTCCTGGTATATAAAATGTTCTTTTGCATCAACGGTTTCGTGGGAGGGTGGTCTCAGTGACCCACCGGCTTTCATATGTAAATAGTTTCTTCCGGAGCCGTCAGTTCCTGCCATACAATCCATAATCCCCACCTCCTCGGTGGTAGGTTCGAGCAGCACGGCACCAGCAGCATCGCCAAAAAGCACGCAGGTTTCACGTGCAGTATAATCGGTGATCCCCGACATTTTATCGGCTCCCACCACAATCACTTTTTTGTACAACCCCGTCTCCACATATTTTGAGGCTGTGATCAGTGCAAATAAAAAACCCGAGCATGCAGCGTTAAGGTCAAAACTGAAAGCATTCTTCAGTCCAGCCTTATCGCTGATGATATTTCCGGTTGCAGGGAACATCATATCGGGGGTAACTGTTGCACAAATCAGCAGATCAACCTCCTCGGGTTTTGTCCCGGTCTTCTCAAGCAATCCTTTAACAGCTTCGGCACCCATATCGGAAGTTCCCAGTCCTTCACCTTTGAGAATGTGACGTTCCCGGATCCCGGTGCGCGTCATGATCCACTCATCCGTGGTCTCGACCATGGTTTCCAGCTCCTTATTGGTCAAGATATAAGGGGGAACCCATCCCTGGATTCCAGAAATCTTCGCTCTGAGTTTTGCCATGATTTTTAAATATTGTTAAGAGAATATTGTTCGAGCGCGTTTTTTATTTTTTGAGATAGTTTGGCATCGTGCACCTCTTTGGCCATTAGGATCATCTTCCGGATGGCATTGGCATTGGAAATCCCATGTCCGACAATCACGGTCGAGTTGACCCCAAGGATCGGGGTTCCGCCGTAGGTTTCATAGTTAAACCGATCGAGATAAGCATCCTTGATCCCTCGTTTCACGAGAACCCGGTACATGGCCTCGACCTGTTTGAGCACAATGTTCCCCACAAATCCATCACAAACGACCACATCAACGGTATCGCGAAACAGTTCACGCCCCTCAATATTGCCAATGAAATGAAAATCTTTTGAATCTTTCATTAGCTGAAATGCAGACTGGGTTGTCAGGCTGCCTTTCTTTTCTTCGACGCCGATGTTAAGCAGGCCAACCCTGGGTTGCTTTACATGAAACACATGTTCGGCAAACAGGGATCCCAAAATACCGAACTGATACATCACGTCAGGCTTGGCATCCGGGTTGGTGCCAACATCAATGAGTACAGATGAACCGCCATTCTCCTTTGGTATGTATGCAGTGGTACTTGGCCTGATAATACCCTGAATGGTGTTGACACTGTAAATCGAACCTACCATCATCGCCCCACTGCTTCCGGCACTGGCAAATGCATGGATCTCCTTGTGCTTCAACATTCTGAAACCAACTGAGATGCTGGAATTTGGTTTGTTGACCAAGGCTTTTGTTGGCTGTTCATCCATTTCGATCAGGTCAGGAGCATCCACGACCTCAAACATATCGTGGGGTAAATTCTCCTCCTTCAGAAAGGCTAAAATGATTTCCCGGTCACCGATCAAAACAATTTGATCGGTATCGGGGAGTTCCTTGTAAGCCAGGATAGCACCATGCATCGTGGCTTTCGGAGCAAAATCACCTCCTAAAACATCCAAACCGATTTTCATTGGCAGTAATTTAGGTAAAAAACTATTCCGCAGAGGCCTTCACAACGGCTTGCTTCCCGCGGTAATAACCGCATTCAGGGCAAACCCTGTGATATAATACCGGAGCGCCGCAATGTGAACAAACAACGGTTGCACGGGCAACAGCTTTGTCGTGGGTTCTTCTTTTGTCCCTGCGGGTTGTCGAAATTTTATGTTTCGGATGTGGCATAATACAATTTATTTACGATTTACAAACTACGATTTACGATTTATTTTTTTTCTTCAACTGGTTCAAGGCTTCCCATCTGGGATCTGGCATATGACTTTCACTCAGTTCTTTTAATTTTCTTATAATTTCAGGGTCGCATCGACTGTTTCCCTGATCATCCTCCGGATGAACTCTGCGTATCGGCAGGAGCAGATGAATATATTCATATAAAAACGGACTCATGTCGAATTGGTGCGCCGTGTCAGGAATAACCTGCACATCGTCACTCTCTTCGTAGTAACGGTCGCCCAGTTTGATAATCAGGCGCTCATTCCCCTTCACATCCATTTCCATCTGTTCATTGCAGCGATCACACGCCACACTGACCTTACCTTCAATCGCAAGGTGGAGATCCATCATGCGTTCATCCTTGGCCATCGTAATCACAACCGACACTGATCCGCCCGTGATCTCCGTATCCTTAACCTGTTCAAAGAACGAATTGCCGATTATAAAATCGAATTGGTGCGTCCCTGAATTCAATCCACTGAACGCAATTTGATATTGATCCGGGTTGTTCACGTTTCCCCTAAAAAAGTCTGCAAAATTAAAAATTAATTTGATGATTACCAAATACCTGTTTCTTTCCATCATTTCCAAAATGGCCCCGGATTGCGATTTTTCCCGGCCACAGATAAAAATAATTGAATTATTATGTATGTTTGCTGATATGATTATCTAACCTTACGCCGTACAACTATGTTCAATCAATTGATAACCATGATGCTCCCACTGATGCCCAAAAAGCTGGTGTGGATATTTTCCCGCAAGTACATCGCGGGTGAGACCATTGAGGATGCCATCCGTGTTTGCCGCGGATTAAATGCACAAAATGTAAAAATCACCATCGACCTGCTTGGAGAATTCATCACAAAGCTTGACGAAGCAACTGCAAATAAAAACACCTACCTTGAAATCATTGAAAAGGTAGAGAAAGAAAAAATCGACGGCAACTACTCCCTTAAGCCAACCAGTTTCGGACTCCTGATCGACCCGGAATCATGTTACCGGAACATCCGCGAGATTGTTGCGAAATCAGCCTCTTACGGCAATTTTGTGCGGATTGATATGGAGGATTCACAGTGTACCGATCTCGAAATTGTCCTGTTCAGGAAACTGCATAAGGAGTTTCCAAAAAATGTGGGGCTTGTTATCCAGTCCTATATGAAGCGCACATTGCAGGATATCAAAGATATGAAGGAGCTTCATTCCCCTGATGCTCCGCTGAATTTCAGGCTGTGCAAAGGCATTTATGTGGAGCCTGCTGACATTGCTTTCAAGAAATACCAGGAAATCAATGATCATTATCTTGAAGCGCTGGAATATATGTTTCAGCAGGGAATCTATCCGGGAATTGCCACACATGACAAACCGCTCATAGAGGGCGCTTACAAACTAATTGAGAAGTACAGTGTTCCCAAAAACAGGTATGAATTTCAGATGTTGTACGGCGTAACGCCCGATTTGCGTAGCTCAATTGTCGACAAGGGTCACCATATGCGGGTGTATGTCCCGTTCGGGAAAGAGTGGTTTGGATATTCCACCCGCCGGCTGAAGGAAAACCCGAAAATGGCAACCCACATCATCAAGGCGTTGTTTGTAAGAGGATGAAAGAATGGTAGAATGGTGAAATTTTATTTAAACGCTTTCTCCAGCATGCCATCTCCGCTTAATTTCAACCGGTCAAAATAGGCCGGTACAGGTTTTCCGAGAAGATTATCCACATACAACTTTGCCAGGTATTGGCCAAGCATAAAGCCCTGGCCACGCAAGCCCAGAAAGAGCCCGAGTTCCGGGTCAATGATCATGCGGGGTTCCACATAATAACCAGCCCAAACAGCCTGGAATCCGACGGAGGAGAGTTCCGGTATCCAGTTGGTGAAAATCTCTGAAGCAATTTCCACAAAATCCTGTGAGTTGATCTTAATATTTTTATCAGCCTCCATGGGTTCAATGGCCGGTGAAGCACATCCGATGATTTGTCCTGTTTCAGCTAACTGCTGACCGTAAACTGCGCTGAATCCTTTGTATCGCCTCCTGTCTATCAGCATGGGAAGCGGCCTCCCATCCTTGCCCAGCATAGGCAAACGGCGGGTGATAAAGGCCTGGTGCTTTACAGGATAGAGGCCGGTTTCAATGTTCAGCTGTTTGGCGAATCTCCCGCCTTCAGGCCCAAGGGCATTGATAAATATCTCCGTTTCAAACTCAATGTCCTCCTGCTGATGATTTTTCACAAGAATTCTGTAAACACCATCCACCTTGTTCACATCAATGAGTTTGCAATCTTCCTCCACCCTTCCGCCTTTATCGATACCCATCCTGCGGATCAGGTCGATAACCCGTCCGGGCGTGGCCTGCCAGCAATCGCGGGTAATCAGTGCCGACAAATAGGTGTTGAGATTGGGATTGATGCGCGGGGAGATCTCTTTAACAAAGTCCCGTGGTTCAACCATGGAGGCATCTGACCATGACATCGATTCAACCAATGCCTTGCACATGTTGTCATCATGCGCAAAAGTCACATAGGAAATCGGGCGATAGTCAATGTTGTGAATTGTCTGAAGCTCCTTGAAAATTTCGTGGTTATGGACCGCAATGTCAGATAACTCCGGAAGCGAAAAATTCGGACGTCCGCCGGCAATGTTGCGCCAGGATGCTCCGCGGCCATAATTCAGCAATACCGGCTCCATCCCAGCTTCACCGAGGTACCGGAACAGTGCGCTTCCGCCGATGCCTCCGCCGGCCACCAGGGATTTCACCCTGATCCTTTTCGGTGTCTGGCCCTTCACCCCGGTGATTACATTTTCATGTACCACCCTCGGGAAGAGTTCACCCATGGCCACCTGGTTTGAAAGCGGTCCGCGGGGTGTGGGTTCTCCAACAATGGAGATACCTGATCCCAGCAGGGTCGTTTTCAACCGCTTGATACATCGTTTACCGCGACATGCGCCCATGCCCAGCCGGGTCGTATGCTTTACCTCATCAACGGAGATGAATTTGCGATCGCCGATGGTCTCCATGACCTCATCGAGCGTTACATCATCGCAATGGCAAACATAGGTGGTCTCCTTTGGCTCCTGCACATACGGCTTAAAAATAATGGGGCCGGGGTAATGCTCCTTGCCGATAAATCCGCGGACTTTACTGAGATCTTCGCCATGAACTGACGTGGAATGAACGCGGGCAATGTTGGTCTTGTTGGGCTTGCGCAGGATCTTTTCAACCATGCCTTCTCCAAGTATATCTCCCTGATTATCGACCAGGTAACATGCCGATTTCTCCTCAACCGCATATTCTATGGGAAGAAAGAGCCAATCTTTTTTTACATTGTAGCCGAAAATTGCGAGGCCCGGACATTGGTATACACAATCCATGCATCCGATGCACTTCCCAAAATCGATTTCCGGAACAGTGCTGGTCGACGATTTGGTGATGGCCCCGTGCGGGCAGGCAAAAGCGCAGGGATTGCATGCAAAGCCATACAGGCAGTCGATCAAAACAAAACCTTTTTCATTCATCCGCGCCGGGGTTGGTTGAAATGGCTCGGGAACCACCCTGACAGGGTGTTGCTGCGAATCGATATACTCCTTCGACAGGGAGAGATAATCATCATAATTGTAACGTTCGCCCATCTCCTGCAGTACATCATACGCGGCCTGTCTGCCGCGCAGTACCGCGCTGGTCCCCTCCCCGATCCTGATGGCATCGCCAGCGCCGAAACAATGGCGGCCGAAAACCTCATTGCCCTTGATGAGCAGCTGGTCATCCTGAACAAGGCCTGTGCAGATATTGATTACATCAATGCCATCAATGATCTTTTCCGTTCCCGGGATGGGTTTAAAATCTTTGCATTCAGCCACCACAGCACCTACAATACCATCACGGTGTTCATTGGGAATGGCCTTGAGCAGGATGTGAGAGGTAAGGATGGGGATGCCCAGCCGCCTGACACGGTTGGCCTGAACCGGAAACCCGCCTTCACCCGGCATGGCTTCAAGGATGGCCTTGACTTTGGCGCCGGCCTGCATGAGCTGGTAAGAGGTAAGGTAGCCAATGTTGCCTGCACCGACGGTCAGTATGTTTTTGCCAAGCAACGTCAACTCCTGATTCATCATCTTCTGCACCACAGCGGCGGTGAAAACCCCCGGGAGGTCATCGTTTTCAAAAGCGGGCATAAACGGCACAGCTCCGGTAGCCACGATCATATAGGTTGCATCGACAAAATAAATCTCTTCAGTCCTGATATTTTTAACTGCAATACGCCCTCCTTCCAGAATATCCCATACCGTAGAATTCAGGAAAATGCCATTGTGGTCATCACCGGCCAGGGTTTTGGCGATATCAAAACCACGCATCCCGCCAAATTTCTGCTCCTTCTCGAAGAAAAAAAACTGGTGGGTCTGCATCAGAAACTGCCCGCCGATTTTGTCATTGTTGTCGATAACGATATTTGGAATCTGATGTTTGTCAAGCTCCTCGCGGGCAGCCAGGCCTGCAGGTCCGGCACCAATGATGGCCACCGTGGTTTTAAAAACATTGACCGGAATATCCTTCTTAACAGGAACACTGCAGGGGGCATAATCATGCGGTATCTCCTTCACCTCCTTTACCCCGTCCAGCGTCGTGATGCAAATACGCTTGATCTGTCCGTCGACTAACATTTCACAGGCGCCGCATTTACCTATGCCACATTCGAGACTGCGCTCACGGTTGCTCAGGCTGTGGCTGTGAACCGGATGGCCCGCCTGGTGAAGCGCTGCAGCTATTGTGAATCCCATATCACCGGTAACCTGTTGTCCTTCAAATAAAAAACCAGATTGTTGAGATTCCGGTATCTCCAGAATGGGGTGTGTCGTGATCTTGAACATGGCCGCGTGCGTTTTAAGGCGGCAAAATTACAGATTTTCCCAATTTAAAATAGCCTGCCTGTTAATTATTTAACAATTCATAAATTAAAATACAACCCCAGTGAGAACAGGTTCTCCACCTGAATATTTTCACTCACCTCCTTTTCATAGCAGATCCGTGTTTGAATCGTGGCTTTCAACATTTTATTCAGCCTGATTGCAATAAGGTTCCGTACCACCAGGTCAATGGGTTTCTGATAATTTTTAAAAATCAGTAAATCACAATTCCAGTGTACCCGCTTAAGGATATCTTTGTCCACCATCAAGTGCATGGAAAAACCATATTCAAACCAATGACTCTTCTCTTTCGGGACACCATAAAATTCTATAATATCTTGTTGATCAAAAACATCCCGGTTAACCACCACGGTGAGTTTGGCTGCAGACAAACCCAAACTGAAGGTCCCGAGCCGGGGAACAGTCCATCCAAAACCAGCTGAAAATGTACCCAGCAAGGGGGTAAGAAACGCAGAATTGATGGTTCTAAGCAGCGTGCCGCCCTGATCAGATGAATAATCATAGCCATTAAAGAGGCGGGTCGTAAGGTTGGAATGAAACGTAAAGGTAAGGTTCTTCCAAAGTTTAAGTTCCATGCGGGTATCAAGGGTGTTTTCGTCGGGCTGAAACCGTGAAATGCTGTCGAAAAAAAACTGGATGCCCAGGGAATGGATAAAAGAGGTACTGATGGTAAAATTGCGGGAGTAATTGAGTTTTGACCGGTATTTAACCAGCTGTTGCATGGTAAGCTGGCCAACCCCATCCCCCTTTTGCCAGTTCAGCATGAGTAAGTTTGAACATGTGAATGCATATTCCATATCCTGGGTAAAACGGAATTGTACCAGCGAGATGCCCGAATCTGAAGGATTTTGTAATGCAACAAGCACCATGGTATCCTTCCAAACCAGGTTTTGCCCCCCTGCCATGGCCGACAACAAACATACGTAAAGCAATACCAAACACCCCCTCTTGCCCATAGCACAACCCGGTTTTCTGTTTCAAAATATTCATAATCCAATATTTAACTACTCCTTTTCACCTGATTTAAACCCTATTTAATAGCCACTTTTTGTTCAGATTTCAATTTCCAGCTTTCCTGCATATCCACATTCAGCCATATCAACCTGATCTGCGCAGTGGTGTTCAGTTCGACGGCATCGGACAATACAAAGAGGCGGGAATTATAGCTCCCAATGAACTTTGCCCAGGTCACAATGACAGTAAAATCGGAATTCGTTAACACCTTCCCGGGAGTTGTATTTTTCCCGAATGGCTGAATATAGGCCAGTACCTGGTCCAGCCTCAGCCCATTGCATTTTTCATAGGTTGAATCGCTGCTCAGCGACTTGATTTTATCATAGCCTGACCATTGGCATTGCGTTGTATCCCGCTGCAAGAGGTTCCCCTCGCGGTCAAAGATCATGTGTCCAAGCATGTTTTTGATAAAAACCGGGTTTCTGATTGCCTGACAGTAAGAGAGGGAATCGGAAAACATATACAGGTTTTCCGTCGGGAAATGATGTTTTTCGAGAAACGAAACGAGTTTGGCCGGGGTCTCCTCCCTGGGCTGGGTCAGTCCATATTTAAAATGCATATAGGTTTTGCATCCGTTCGATGTCGTAAGCAAAAGGACCATTGCGGCCAGGATTAAACTGCAGGAGGCTGATTTCATCTTGAATGGTTGTTTATAATCAGGATACTGCCCTTAAACGGGGTCAGGTCTCAACCAATGGGCCCCCGTTTAAGGACAGTGAATCCCTATAGTTGAAAAACAATTGTATAAACCCCGTTTTGGTAAGATAACGGGTAATTTCCCGGACGAATGGTTATGCCTGAAGATGATTGCAGCGCTTTGCATGTTTCATCTGACAGTGTGTAGGCATCCACGATAGACATGGTTCGTTTATCCTTAAAATAGGGCAGCGCCGAGCCCCCGTCATAGCTGGTCAGTGCAGCCTCGCTGACCTCAATAAGAAGCTGATTCTGGCTGTTCAGCTGCCCTCTCACGGCACACAGATTCTTTGCCGAGTACGCTCCTAAATTTTCTTCAAACCCCCAGGAAACATCGAAGCAAAGGCCAAAACCACTGGCGCAATCCAATTTTGGGCGATGAAAATTGATCAGTAATTTGATCCATACACCAGCCGGCGCAAAGGAAGATGGAGTCACCCCTGTGGCGAAGGTGGTTTCCGAAAAGAATATCATACTCAACATGGATATTAACATAATTTTTTTCATGGCTTTGAGATTAAAAATACAAATGAAATTTGCTGCCAGATCATTCCGCCGACAGCTTGCGGAGAGCCGGATAATTTTGGAAGGCCGGCCGGTCTACCGAAAAACCACACCTCCAGGAGAAGCAGTTTTTCCCTCAATTTACACACCCATACTTGTTTTACCTCCTTCATCATTTTTATGCTTAATCGGGAAAGGGGGCAAAAGGTGAATGTGCCAACACACTTTTTTTTGGATAAATTATTTAGCAACTGATAATCCGATATGTATCATTATTTTACACTTTTCGCTTGGAAATTATCTCAAAATTTTTTAGTATCTTTGCAGCCGAATTTCAAATAGGGATAAAATAGAAAGGAAAACATGGAAAAAGCGAAAGTTTTGTTTGTTGCGCAGGAGATCACCCCATATCTGAAAGAAACTCCGATGAGTATCATCGGGCGACATCTCCCCCAGGGAATTCAGGATAAAGGAAGAGAGATCCGTACATTTATGCCGCGCTATGGCAGTATCAATGAGCGCAGAAACCAGCTTCACGAAGTCATCCGGTTGTCGGGCATGAACCTGATTATCGATGATACCGATCACCCGCTGATCATCAAGGTCGCTTCAATCCAGCAAGCCCGCATGCAGATCTATTTTATTGACAATGAAGATTATTTTCAGCGAAAGTATACCCTGCACGATAAAAACAACAAGTTTTTCGCTGACAACGACGAACGGGCTATCTTCTTTTCACGCGGGGTGCTGGAAACTGTTAAAAAACTGGGATGGGGCCCCGATGTGGTTCATTGCCATGGATGGATGACCAGTCTCGTTCCAATTTATATAAAAAAGGCCTATTGCGACAATCCATTGTTCAGCGACACCAAAGTCATCTATTCCATTTATGATGATGATTTTGAAGAGCTCATGCACAAAGATTTTGCAAGTAAAATCAAACTGGAGGGAATTAATTCCAAGGATCTTAAACACTATAAATCTCCTGATTACGTTAGCATCATTAAGGCGGCTATAGATTTTTCTGATGGTGTTATCATCGGATCTCCCAAAGTAAATCCTGAACTGGTTAAATACATCAAGGAAATTGAGAAACCCTGCCTCGAATATCAACCCATGGACCGTTATGTGGATGCCTACAACGATTTCTATGAAGAGGTGATGGTGAACGATCCGGTGACCGTGGAATAAATGCAACTTATAAATACGAAACGATTGAACCACTTGCTGACCAAACTTCCGGCATCACTGCTGACCGGCATACTGCTAATACTTGCATTGTTCTCCTGCAACAAAGACCCTTATGAAATTGGTATCGACCTGCTTCCACCCAGCGACACCCTGAATGTAAGGACAACGGATACCTGCACCGTGGAAGCCTTTTCAGTGAGGCAGGATTCTACCCGCACAGATAAAACGACCTCCCTGATGCTTGGTTCGATCATGGATCCGGTTTTCGGGCAGTCAACCTGCAGCTTTTACACCCAGGCCTTCCTTGAATCAGAGGGGGTGGATTTTGGTAAAAATCCGGTGCTCGATTCCATCGTGCTCATGTTATGCTATTCCGGCTATTATGGAGATACGCTCTCTATGCAGACTGTTAAGGTGTATGAGGTCAGCGAATATTTTTCATACGACAGCGTCCGGTATTCAACCGGGAGTGTGCCAATCTATCCCACATTGCTTGCCAGTCAGGATTTTATTCCAAGAATCAAAGACAGTGTAAAGGTGTATAATGAAAAACTGGCCCCGCACCTGCGTATCAACCTGAACAAATTTACCAATTACCTGGGAAATAAAATCCTTGAAGCTCCGGCCGACGTTCTGGCCACCAACACCGCTTTCATCAGGTTCATGAAGGGGTTGTATGTTACAGCCAGCCCGATAAACAACAAGGGGGCCCTCCTTAATTTTTCCCTCTCCAGCGGGTTATCCAAAATGGTCGTTTATTTTCATAACGGGAACGATCCTGCGAACGACTCACTGAGTTATAACTTGCCGATCAACGAATCTGGCTCTCATTTTATCCACATCGATCACAATAACTATCTGGATGCCAGTCAGAATCTGAAGCAACAGATCCTGAACCATGATTCAGCCCAGGGAGCAAACCAGGTATATCTGCAAGGGATGGGAGGCGTGAAGGTCAAACTTAAATTTCCATTTATGAAGGACTTCAGCAAGGGAAAAGTCATCGCAGTCAATGATGCCATCCTTGAACTGAAGAACATGGAATCTGATACGATCCATCCTCCACCACAAACATTATATATCATCCGCCAGGACAGCATCGGCCGGATCGGGTACCTCATCGATGAAAATGAGGGCCCCGCTTATTTCGGCGGGACTTACAATGAAACGACCCGTTCCTATTTTTTCCGTCTGACGCAGCATATGCAGAAGGTTCTGATGGATTCCTATTCTGAACATTTCGATTTGTATATCGTGGTCAACAACCCGGTATTGAGCTCGATTTCGCCAAACCGGATTGTACTTAACGGCACCAGCCCTTTTATCCCGGGAGGGGTATCGAACAGACTTAAGCTAAAAATGACCTACACGGTCTTGAATTAATTTTTTCTTACTTTTGGCATATAAATAACCAAACTATGTGTGGAATTGTTGCCTATATCGGTCCAAGAGAAGCATATCCCGTATTGATGAAGGGATTGCACCGTTTGGAATACCGGGGTTACGACAGTGCGGGAATCTGCCTGCTCAACGGGGACATCCGGGTTTTTAAATGCAAAGGAAAAGTTTCAGACCTTGAAGCATTTGTAGCCGGGGAAAATATCTCCGGTAACATCGGTATGGCCCACACCCGCTGGGCTACCCATGGAGAGCCCAATACCATCAATGCCCACCCGCATTTCTCCCAGAACAAAACCATCGCGCTTATTCACAACGGCATCATCGAAAACTATTCGGTGCTCAGGAGTGAGCTGAAAAACAGGGGATATACGTTTACGAGTGAAACCGATACAGAGGTGCTTGTTCACCTGATTGAAGATATCATGACCAATGAACAGGTGTCGGTGGAGGAGGCCGTGCGCATTGCCCTGAACCAGGTAATCGGAGCCTACGCCATTGTCATCCTGGCAAAAGAATTCCCAAACAAGATCATCGCTGCCCGCAAAGGCAGTCCCATGGTGATCGGAATTGGCAAGGATGAATTTTTCGTTGCTTCCGATGCCACTCCGCTGATTGAATATACCGACAATGTTGTCTATCTCAATGATGAAGAAATCGCCATTATTGAACGCGACAAGGAATTAAAGATCAAGACGATCAGGAACCAGGATCAAACTCCTTACATTGAGAAGCTTGTTATGAGCCTGAACGAAATTGAAAAGGGAGGATTTGATCATTTCATGCTGAAGGAGATTTATGAACAGCCCCGTTCAATCTTTGATTCCATGCGTGGCCGGCTGCATCTTGATCAGGGGACTGTAACCCTTGGCGGAATCAGCGACTATGTTCAGAAGATCCTGAAAGCCAAACGCATCATCATTACCGCCTGCGGAACATCCTGGCATGCCGGGCTGGTTGGGGAATACCTGATCGAAGACCTTGCGCGTATCCCGGTTGAAGTTGAATACTCCTCCGAATTCCGCTACCGCAACCCGGTGTTAAGCGAAGACGATGTGGTCATCGCCATCTCACAATCGGGTGAAACAGCGGATACCCTGGCCGCCATCGACCTGGCCAAGTCAAAGGGAGCAACCGTGCTTGGAATATGCAACGTCGTGGGCTCATCCATTGCCCGTGCCACCAATGCCGGTGTTTACACCCATGCCGGACCTGAGATCGGCGTTGCATCGACCAAGGCATTTACGGCGCAGGTAGCCGTGCTGACGCTCCTTGGGTTGCTCCTGGCCCAGAAAAAAGGGACCCTTCCCGCTTCAAAATTCCAGAAAATACTCGTCGAACTTGATTCGATTCCATCCAAAGTAGAGCGGATTCTGAAGCTGAATGAAAAAATCAGGGACATTGCGACCATCTATAAGGATGTGAAAAACTCACTCTATCTTGGCCGGGGCTATAATTTCCCGGTTGCCCTTGAAGGAGCACTGAAGCTGAAGGAGATTTCTTACATCCACGCCGAAGGATATCCTGCTGCAGAAATGAAACATGGGCCCATTGCGCTTATCGATGAGTTCATGCCCGTGGTCTTCATTGCTACGCGACGCGGAATCTACGATAAAGTGATCACCAACATCGAAGAGGTAAAGGCACGGAAAGGAAAAATTATCGCCATCGTCACTGAAGGAGATGAATCGGTGAAAAAACTGGCCGACCATTGCATCGAAATCCCCGATACCGAAGAGATGCTCATTCCCTTGCTGGCAACGGTCCCGCTGCAGCTCCTCTCCTATCACATTGCCGTGATGCGGAATTGCAACGTTGACCAGCCCCGCAACCTGGCGAAGTCGGTTACGGTGGAGTAGGTTTCAACGGGAAGTTACCCCGATGATTTTTTTTGTATTTTTACGGCAGACTTCCAGGTAAATAATGATACTCCCAAAACGCTTAAGACAATTCCGCTATACATTATCCGCGACATTGTTCGCTCTCGTGCTGGTTCTCCAGGGATTTGGTAAAGAAAACCCCGACAGTTTGCTCAGTGTCGTCAGAACAGCTTCGGGGAAAGACAAATTTTACGCGCTCAAAGCCCTCAGCAAATTTTACAAGACAACAGAACCTTTAAAATCACTTGATTATGCCGAACAGCAGCTCAGGCTTGCTGCTGAAATGAAAAACAGGGAGCTTGAGGCCGAAGCCATGTCCGACATGGCCGTGCCAATTGTGATGATGCAGCAGAACAAACGCGCCATCCTTTTACTTCAGGAAAGTTTAAACATTTATGATTCACTGGGCAATGAAAAAGGTCGCTGCAGGGTTCTGAACAGCCTCGGGCTCGCATGGAGCCAGAACGGATCCATGGACAAAGCCCTGCAGTGTTACATAAAAGTCATCCCATATTACACAAAGCAAGGAATGAAAGTGAACCTGGCTACGGTCTACATGAACATTGGCCTGAGCTATGAACAATTAAAAAAACACGAACTGGCGATCTCAGCCGGATTGAAAGCAAAAGAGATCTTTACTTCACTCAACGATGAGTCCAGGCTCAACGATGTGATGCTGAACCTCGGGCTGAGTTACCATTCACTGGAACGCTTTGATGAAGCCCGGGAATGTTTTGAAAAAGCATTGGCTTATTATGAAAAGAATCATAACGTTTACGGAATGGCCGTGGCCACAACCAACCTTGTAAAGTTGTACGAAGCCAAAAAGGATTATGCAAATGCACAAATTTGGTTTGCCAAGGCCCTTCCCCTGGTCAGGGAAATTCACAATACCTGGGCCGAAGCAAGCCTGTTCATCGACAGGGCAGTTCTGCAATACAATTTTGGAAAATTCAATGAATCGCTCATCGACCTGGCCACGGCAAATTCGCTTAATATTACAGCAGGGGACCCCGATGCGCAGGCCCAGATATTCCATACCTATTACCTCGTTTACGACACCCTGAGGCAGGAGAGGCTCGCCCTGGAATATTTTAAAAAATATTCAGCGCTGAGCGACACCCTGCATCTGCAGGAAAATGCCAGGATGACCGAAGAGTTGACCATTGGCTTCGAGAGTGCACAGAAGGAGGCTGAGAACCAGATCCTGAGGCAGGACATCAAAACTTCCCGAATGAGACAGCAATTGCTGACTGGATTGATTGTTACAATCCTCCTCACCAGTTTCCTCATTATTTTATTACTGAACCTCAAGCGCAGGAACCTGGAGCTGAAACACAAACAGACCGAGCATGAGAAACAACTTAAGGAGGTTGAACTGGAAAAAATATCGTTCGAACTTCAGCTCAAGGACCAGGAACTGGTTTACCAGTCCATGCTGAGAGTGGACCTCACACAGATAAACCGTTCGGTACAGGAAAAACTGGCCCCCTTCAATCTGAAATTTTCCAGCAAAAAAGACCAGTCCGAATTCATGCAGGTCATACAGGAAATTACACGGCAAGCCGGCAGAGATCCCCTGGCCGATTTCGAGATCCTGTTCACCCAGCTTCATAAGTCCTTTTACGAGAATCTGATCGGACACTACAGTACCCTGTCAAAAAGCGAACTGCAGGTTTGTGGCATGATACGAATGAACCTTTCCACAAAAGACATAGCCCGCATGATGAACCTCTCGGCCACAAGCGTCGAGATGACCCGTCACCGGATAAGGCAGAAACTGAACCTCGGACAAAAGGACAACCTCACCTCCTTCCTGATGGCAATTTAATGCCGGAAATCCGGCCTTTTTAAGCCTGAAACCCACCTTTTGCTTTCCTTTCATTTTATTTTATCTGTCAGTTGATGAGGCTGTTGTAAATCCAGATCCGATCAGACGGCAAGCTTTAATCCGCGCTGCAGCGGATTTACTGCATTGAATTTCAGAAGGATATCTCCATACGAAAGATTATGTAAAGGTTTTTGTGCCCCGTATTATTGACTTATGAAAAAGACTGGACTTACTTTTGCCCCGGGTCAAAAATATACCTTATGTCCAGCATTCTTCACAGAAGAAATAAAATTCTGATAGCCCGTAACAAGGGAACCGGCAATGAAGACATTTCCCTCCTTCTGAAGCGCAACGACCTGGAAGTTCTGATGGCTTCTTCAGGCCAGGAGGCGATGAGCCTCATGAAAGATCACCCCGATTTCAGGATGGCTGTATTAAGCGCAGATCTTGAGGGGCTGAACGGCTTTGATACAACGCTGCTTGCAAGATCACTAAACCCGAATCTTCCCATTATCCTGCTGGTGAACTACAGTACCCGTGAGACCATCAACCTGGCAGCCATGGTTGGCTGTGACCAGGTTTTGCAAAACCCCATTGAACCAAAAACATTTGAAGTCCTGCTCGACAAATTCCTCAGCCCTGTACTTCATGATTAATGATATCCGAAAACAATAAACCAAATCTCCAAACTATGAAAACAAAATGTAACCATTTCAAAAGAATCACAGCTTTTGCCATTGCACTGGCGCTCCTCCTTGCAGTTGCCATCTCCTGCAAGAAAACCGATGACACTCCTGCTCCAACCCCTCCAGCACCTTACCCCCCTCCTCCTACCAATCTGTTTCACTCAGGTTTTTATAAAATGATGACCGATGAAGAGATCATGAATCACAAAATGTTCGGCGGAAGCTATCTTTACCGGGTAGGCTCAGGTTTAACGGGAGAAAATGTTTCTGGTTTCCCATACAGTACAGTAGTCAAGACCCTTTGGTCTATTCAAAAATACCAGACTACCTCAACCCGGTTTGATAAAATCAGCAACGAACTTGACAGCGTTGGTTCACAGATGAAAGATTTGACTGATGAAGTTACCTATTTATCTCAGCAGCTGTCCATTGTCCAAACCAATATCTTTAATAAGCTCAATTCTTTGACTGAAGGGCAAGTCATGGTAGAAATAAACACTGCCTGGGACAATAATTCCTCCAGTAGCCTCCTGTGGTATCCCAGAAAAGCCACTGAGATCGCGAATGGAACATCGAAAATGACAATGGAAGAGTTGGATAATACCGCAATTTCAGATTTCATTTCGAAATATGGCTCTCATGGCTCAATTTTAATGCAAAATGACATTGGTAATTTGCAGAGGCTTTTATTGGGGTCAGCCAACAAGCCCGAATTTGCATTAAGCAGTATCAAAGAGTTTGCTGATGCGATTATTCAGTCGCAGGGCAAGCCGGTACAGAGTCCCGCATACGCCATGAACTGTTATAAATTGATGGAGAATTATTTTCTTTTAACGTTAAACGCCCAGTTCAGGGCTTTGACCGTATATGGCAATGCTTTGTACAGGGAAAAGGATACGATTATTGGCAATGAAATTTTTCATGATTACCTGACAAATTTTAAAGCAATTATCCAGTCGGAATTGTCCATGTTCCTGACGGTTACCGATTATCTCAGTATCAACCTGCTCGACTACAGAGCGGGAGGAGGATTCTCTCCTGCAAATGACCTCAGGTACTTCAATTACGGTTTAAGACCCGATGATCTATTTGCTCCCGTTATTGCCCGGGCCAATATGCTGAATCAATTAATGAACCAGGCCCTTGAACTGCCAACGAAAGATGTGTATCTGACTATTTCTGTTCCTAAAAACTATAGTAATTCAGCTAAGATTACATGGACTGCACTTAATCCCTATCCATTCACTATTGACAACTATGGATCACTGCCAAGTCAATATCCCTATACCGGATGGAGCACTGCGCAAGGGCAAACCGGAACCTGCTCCCCTGATAATTCGGTTACATTCTACAGGTCAAATGAAGGAACAGGTGGAAGTAACCATGTTACCATGTCATCCATCGGGGTTCAATTAATGAATATACCATGGAGGGTACGCGTCAATTTAGAAGGCAGTATCCCCGTAGGTTATTATAACCCGAATGATATTTCTGCCGCCCCCAAATCTGTATGGTCCTCAACTTACAGCCTTTGCTTCGGATCAGCCTCAGTTTGCTGGTATTGGGGTTACCTCTGGCTTAACGATAACATGCTGAATAACATGCAGGAAGCAACAGATGTCTTATGGCAGAGTATTTACCCTAGCGACAATGATCCGGGCCATCTAGGCAACTCTCCGATGATGTATGGAAATTCGAATCACATTCCAAATTATGGAGGAAATTTCTCCCATGGAGATTGGAATCTTGAATATTATGGAACCTTCCCGACTACCTCAGGTGGCGAAGACTTGTTAGTTGGTGAACTGAGATCAGCCTCTATGGTGGTTAATAATAGTAATACGACCTATGACCCCACAATCGCGATGTTTCTTACTGGTTCTGTTTCCCCATTTAACTGGTCAAAATCCGTTGAAATATACTTTGCCGGAACAGAAATGCAGGAGTGCGGGATTGCAGGAAAAAAGGGGGTGTGGACAAACGCAGATATGCTTAATTACAAAACCGGGCCAGGAAGCAAATACTTTGAAAATATAAATTCTAAAACCAGTATTAAGGCAGGCAACCACACTTTTAATGTCGGCTTCTATGCGGCGAATCCTAATGAAACTGGTAATACGAATAATTGTGAAATCATCTGGTATTCTCAGGTTATTTATAATGGAACGTATAATATCTGGTCAAAGTAGAGAAATGAATGCCTGATGCGCAACAGCTTATCGAACTTGCATGAAAAGTCACCGAAAACAAAAACAATGAACCCAATCTCCAAAATATGAAAATAAAATGTAACCATTTCAAAAGGGTAACCGCCTCTGCCATTGCATTGGCGCTGGTCCTTGCAGTTGCCATATCCTGCAAGAAAACAACCGATGAAATTCCAACCCCTGTTGAGACTCCTCCCACCCCTCCTCCTGCCAATCTGTTTCACTCAGGTTATCATAAAATGATAACCGATGAAGAGATCAACAATCAAACAACGTACGGTGGAAGCTTTCTTTACACGGTAGGCTCGGGATTGTTGGGCGAAGAAGGTCCTGAGATCCCATACGGCGAAGTAGTGAAGACCCTTTGGGATATTTATGATTACCAACATACCGAAACCCAGTTCGAGAAAATCAATACCGAACTTGAAGGCATCTCTGAACAGATCACAGATCTGAAAGGTGAAATCAATAGCCTGTCTCAGCAACTAAATCTGGTCCAGTCCAATATCATCAATAAACTCAATTCCTTGTTTGCAAATCAACTTATAGTTGACATAAATACTGCATGGGATAGTTCAAGTCCGTCAGGACTCCAATATTATTCAAAAACGGCAACCGTGATACAGAAAGGAACCCCAGGCGCTCCTACATGGGCAGAATTGGATGCGCATGCATTGTCTTTCGCTCAGGCAAATAGTGGTACTCTGATGCAAACTAAAATTAATGGGCTGCAGTCTCTATTACTGGGGTCTACCACCGGCACTTCATTTTCCCAAAGCAGCATCAAACAGTTTGCCGACGGGATCATTCTGGCCCAGCAAAGCCCGATACATAGCCCTGCATATGCCATGAATTGTTATAAAGTGCTGGAGAATTATTTTCTTATAACGTTAAATGCCCAGTTCAGGGCTTTTACCATATACAGCAACGCTTTGTACAGGACGGAAACTGATTCTGTTGCGGCCAATTACGACTATCATCTTTACCTTCAATCCTTTGCAAAAATTCTCCAGCAGGAATTATCCATGTTCCTTACAGTTACCGATTATCTCAGTGTCAACCTCCTTGACTACAGAGCAGGTGGTGGATTTTCACTTACAACTGACCTCAGGTACTTCAATTACGGTTTAAAACCCGATGATTTATTTGCTCCCGTTATTGCGCGTGCCAATATGCTGAATCAATTGGTGAATCATGCCCTTGGACAACCAACGAAAGATATTTACGTGACCATCTCTGTTCCTAAAAACTATAGTAATTCAGCTCAGCTTCAATGGACTGCACTCAATCCCTATCCATTTGCTATTGACAATAACGGAGCAATGCCAAGTCAATTTCCCTATACCGGGTGGAATGCTCCGGCAGGCCAAACCGGGACCTGCTCCCCTGATAATTCGGTTACATTCTACAGGTCAAATGAAGGAATAGGTGGAAGTAACCATGTTACTATGTCATCCATCGGGGTTCAATTATTGGATATACCATGGAGGGTACGCGTCAGTTTAGCAGGGAGTATACCCATCGGCTACTATAACCCGAAAGATATTTCTGCCGCTCCCCAATCTGCATGGTCCTCAACTTATAGCCTTTGCTTCGGATCAGCCTCAGTTTGCTGGTACTGGGGTTACCTTTGGCTCAACGATAACATCATGAATAATATGCTGGATGAACCAGAGGTCCTGTGGCAGTTTCCCCCCGTTGATTATCTTAAGGGTTTTCCTTCGCCGATGATGTATTCCGCTGGAGGCGGGGGGCACATACCACATTATGGAGGAAACTTCTCCCATGGAGATTATACTCTTGGATATTCCGGAACTTTTCCCACTACCTCCGGAAGCGATTATTTGTGGATCGGAGAACTGAGATCAGCCCCTATTATAGTGGGTAAGAATACAGTACAAAATACCCCCACGATGGCTATGTACCTATCTTATGAAGTAATCCCATTTAACTGGAGCAGATCCACCGAGAGTTATTTTTGTGGAACCGAAATGACGGATGAAAATTTCTCCGGAATGCATGGAACCTGGACGAATAAAAGTCTGCTTGATTATCTGTCAAACAGTTCGACAAAATACGCTCAATCCGGTACAGCCACGGCCAATCTTTCTGACGGTAACCATACTTTTAATGTCGGCTTTTATGTAAAAAATCCAGATGAGACGGGTCATACCAATAATTGTGAAATGATCTGGTATTCCCAGGTGATTTACAATGGAACCTATAACATCTGGTCAAAGTAGGGAAATTGATCTGGTCTTGCCGGTAAAGGCCGGTTGATTGTTAAGAGGATGTCTCAAAAGCCGAGACATCCTCTTTTTTCATTTATAACTCTATGATTTTTAATAAATTTGTTCATACGCTTAATGTGTAATCGTCTGATATTCTGCAAGATTTGCTTATTTTGCAGCATGAAACAAATAGCCCGGGGGTTTACACCGTACTCATTACCACCAACGGGCAGAAGATCCTCCGAAGGATCATCATTGGTAATTGAAGCCGCGACATTAATAAGGGTGTTACCATGAATTATATTATTCGTAACTTTGATAGTATCAAATGATAGTATCAATGAAACCTCCGTACACTATTACCCCGTTAATTATAAAACAAATTGCCTCTGTATCAGAGAAGGTTGGTGAAATTAAAGCCAATTATTTAAACAAACCATCGCCTCAATTAAGAAAGCAAAATAAGATAAAAACGATTCATTCTTCACTTAAAATTGAAGGGAACACCCTTACTCAGCAACAGGTTACAGCCTTGATTGAGAATAAAAAAGTAACCGGGCCAAAAAAGGATATTCTCGAAGTTCTCAATGCCATTAAAGTATATGATAAACTGACCGCCTTTGACGCTTATTCATCAACGTCATTTCTTACTGCGCACGAACTGTTAATGCATGGCTTAATTGACAATCCGGGAAAATACAGAAACCAGGAAGTAGGTGTTTTCCAGGGATCAAGAGTGGCTCATCTTGCGCCTCCAGCGAAAAATGTTCCACTCTTGATGCAGGATTTGTTCCGCTATTTGAAGATCAAAGATGAATCGACCCTGATAAAGAGTTGTGTTTTTCATTATGAGACGGAGTTCATTCATCCTTTTCTTGATGGGAACGGAAGAATGGGAAGGCTTTGGCAAACTGTTATTTTATTAAAAGCGTATCCTGTTTTTGAATTTTTACCTTTCGAAACTTTGATCAGCCAGTCGCAGGAAGAATATTACCATGTATTATCAAACTGTGATAAAAAGGGTGAATCGACGGAGTTCATTGAGTATATGCTTAAGGTTATTGAGGGTTCTCTGGCGGAGTTACTGAATTTTAACAATAGAATTCTTAACGACATTGAACGTATTGAATTCTTTGTCACGCAGGGGAAACAAGAATTCAGCAGAAAGGATTACATGAATGTTTTTAAAAACATATCAACCGCAACAGCAAGCCGCGACATAAAAAAGGGTGTTGACATGAATTATTTTATCCGGTCAGGTGATAAAAACAAAACCGTCTACAAAATCACTTCCCGAAACATCCAGTCCAACAGCCTGGCCATCAAGCCTTAGCAGGCACATCAGCTCTGCAGCGCCGGGAGTCTACACCTTGCTTATCACCATCGCCAGCACCTTGTCAAGCAGGCCGGCGAGATAAAACGGGAGACTCATAAGATTGAATTCTTTTCCGTCAAATGTTTTGACCAGATCTGTTTGCATGGGTTTTGCCCAGAACCGGATATTTCCTTTTGAATACCATTGCAGTAATTTACAAGACCGGTATCGAACCATTGAAGGCGTGGTGACTTTTTAAGATCGGGTAAAACAGGGGCGGAATATCCTGTCGAAGGATATACCAATTCAAGGAGCATGGCCTTACAGGAAGATACTCAACCCTTCCCACCGGAAACGATATTTGGGTGATATGGAACACCATGGGAGCGCAGTGGGTCGGGGTGACCTATACCAACCAGAACAGCTGTGCAGCCCAGTCGGCTACTCTGCTCAACATTACCATCAACCCGATGCCGGGCCCTGCCGGAAACATTACCGGGGCAACTGAATTTTGCGCCGGAACACAGGGGGTGGTCTATTTCACCACACCCATCCAGGATGCCCTTGTCTACATC